>NZ_JBEEWH010000005.1:0-206127 GCF_040140305.1 Proteus sp. fly-1008 | reverse complement strand
GCTGATAAAATTCAAGCGGATAAAGACCGCTTAGCCAAAGAGCAAGCTGATAAAATTCAAGCGGATAAAGACCGCTTGGCAAAAGAGCAAGCCGATAAAGCCAAAGCCGAGCAAGATCACTTAGATAAAGAAAAAGCAAACACAAAACCCGTTATCGCTATCAGCAATCCCATTGATATAGAAAATACATATCGCTCTATGCAAATGGCGGCTGAAAATGGTTACAAAGCGATAAACATGCAACAAGGACAACTACGTTACTTAGCCTCGGCAACTTGTAACGTTGGATTAGATAAAGCATGTATCAGTGGGTTTACACACCACCAGCGTTTAAGTAATGCTAATGCCACACAAACAGGCTTAAGTGGTGCTTACCGTGTAGATATTCGCAATATGCCTGTCGTGTTAGGTCTAGCACTTGATACCGATATTTATTCTTCATTACCTAAAGGCTATCAATATCAAGGTTATCCACTGCCTTTAATCGGATTTAGTATCGATTTAATTCCGTCACTGAGTCTTAAACCAAATAATAATGCGCTACACCTTTCTTTAAAAGGTGCCTATTTAAACCGAAAAGTTTCGATAAAGCGTCCATTATTAACGGATACCGAAGCAGGTAAAGGTGATGCGAAAATTAAAGGTTATCACATTGATCTTCAAGGCTATTATCCTTACAGTCTAAAATCCACACTTACATTAACGCCTTTTGCAGGGATCACCTTTACAGAAATGTCGCGTTCAGCTTACAGCGAAACACAAGGCGCTAATTTTGCTGCACACTATGACAAACTCAATACAGACGCTATCTTTGCCAAGTTTGGATTAGGTTTAGAGTATTTATTAGGTTCATCAATGATACTTACTACCAAAGCGGGTATGTATTGGCATATCACACAACATCAGAGTAATTTTAATAGTCATATTGAATATTTAGGTACACAATCTATTGATTATACTGAGAACAAAAAGCAGTTAAAACAACGTCCATTTGCACACACAGGATTAACTTATCAATTTGATAATCGCTCGTCGTTTAATACTTCTGTTAATTGGGAAATGACAACTTATCGCTATCATGATGTACAATTAGGCATGAGCTATACCTATCGTTTTTAAGACTAATTAATCTACTCCCTATCTAATTTTTAGGTAGGGAGTGAAATCTATCGATGGAAAAAACAATAAATAGGGAAGATAAATTGAATATTACTTTTGAAGATACGATGTTGTCGTAAATTGTTTATTGTCATCAACCCACCACACTTTTGTCGAAACCTTCTCAAGTAACGCTTTGTTGTGACTAAAGATTATCAAGCTTAAAGGACGTTTTTGGCTTTCTTCTATTAATACTCGCCAAATATCGGCTTGAATTTGCGCATCTAATTGCGCAGTCACTTCATCGGCAATCAAGATTTGAGTACGAGGATCAAGCGCCCTTAATAAGGCGATACGCGCTAATTCTCCACCAGATAATTCATTCGGTCTACGCGTTAACCACTCTTGTTTTATTCTTAGTTTTTCAAACCAACTTTCATCAGGCGTCCAAGCATCTTGGAGGCTATTTCCAGTTGTTCGAAAAGGATTAAAGCATTTATCAGGATGTTGAGGAACTAATTGGATAGGGCAATAACCTTTAGTCGATAAAGGCTTTTGGTTAAGTAGGATCTTACCACTGGATGGTGCTTGCCACTGCGCTAGAACTCGACCTAATGTCGTTTTCCCTGTACCGCTTGGTGCTGAAATACCCAGCCTTTCTCCTGCTTCTAACGAAAAGGAGAGATCTTGCCATAACATCTTACCTGCTTGCTGAACAGATAATTGTTTTAACTCTAAAAGTGGCATAAAGATAACTCCAGAAATAACAGATAAAATGTATAAAAATAAGACTTAAAAATACAATATTATAATGGATTAAGTGATGTTTCTTTTGTATTAATAAATTGTTGTTCAGGTAATGCATTCCACAGTGTTTTTAACCATTCGCTACCTTCGTGACGATTAAGCACCGTAGCAGGGATAACTTCATTGACCTCACCTTGATTAAGTACCGCTATCGTATCTGCGAAACGTGCAGCAAGAGCTAAATCATGTGTTACCCAAAGCACTGATTTACCCTGATTGCATAACTCTCTTAAATGCCCAAGCAACAGACATGCATGCTCATCATCAAGCCATGAGGTAATTTCATCAGCCAATATATATTGAGCATTAGATAATGTTGCATTACAGGCTAATACACGTTTTGCCATACCACCTGAAAGTTTGGCCGGATAGGTTTTAACTAACGAGCCTGATAGATGATAAAGCCCTAATTGCTGCACAATATCATCTGATGTAACTTCAGCACCACTCAAATGCGCTGAGCGGCTTAATTGTTCACCGATACAAATTAAAGGATTAAGTGCTGTCACGCCCTGAGGAATATAACAAAAAGTATTACCACGGTATGCAATCAGCTCTCGCTCACTCAATGTATGACCATTCAGTTTAATCGCACCACGCACTCGCATATTTGCAGGCAATAGCCCTAGTGCACTTTGCAATAGTAAGCTTTTACCTTCACCGCTACCGCCAACTAGAGCAAGCATCTTTCCCGGTTTAATATCCAGAGAGATTGATTTTAGCAACGGTTGCCAATTTCGTTTTCCTAGCCAACGAAATTGTGCAATATCAATGGAAAGCTGCTCAAAACTTAACATCCTGCTCCTCTTAACCACAATTGTTGCATTGCTTTAGCAAATTGATCGAAAATCAATACTAGACACATTAAAATCAACCCCGGAAACACCACCATCCACCAAGAACCTGTACTTAAATAGCGTAATGCATCAGCCAATAATAAACCGAGAGAAGGCTCATGAGCTGCTTGTCCAAAACCTAAAAAGCTTAATGCTGCGCTATGTAATACTGCATGAGGAAACATCAGTAACGTTCCCACAATCCACTGCGGTAATAACATGGGGATATAATGTTTTTTTACACATTCAAAAGGTGAATTGCCAATACGACGTGATAACATCACATAATCCGCTTCACGGATACGCTGAATTTCACCTCGTAAAATCAACGCAAGTTTAGGCCAATGAGTTAATGCCACTGCCCAAATCACCCCTTGCTGCCCTCCCCCTAATGTAAAGCAGATCAAAATCAACAATAACAAATGTGGTAATGCCAAAAGTGCATCCACAACCCCTCGAACAAAAAAATCACAATAGCGATTGATCGAGGAGATACCGGCAAAAATCAGTGCAATTGCGCCACTGACAACGGCACTTGTCACACCGATATTGAGGCTACTTAACATCCCTTGAAAGCAACGTAACCACAAAGAACGACCGAGATTATCTGTACCAAACCAATATTGCTCAGATGGCGCTTGGTTTCTTGCCAAAAAGTTCATTGCAATATCAGTATGAGAAACTGAAAAACCGTAAGCCACTAACCCTATCAGAGCGAGGGTAACTAATAACAATCTCAATAAAGGCTTGTTGGGATCGTAAATCATAAGTCTCGCAAAATTCCTTTATTAATACGTCTTAATAATGTGTTAGAAATACTATTACCAAAGAAAATCAAAATAGTGCTGAAAACAACAATCCCCATTAAGAGAGGAATATCGCCTCTTAATCCCGCATCAACCGTCGCTTGCCCTAAGCCTGGATAAGCAAATACTTTTTCAGCCAAAAGAGAGCCACCAAGTAATTCACCAATTGATGCAAACTGTAAGCAAAGTGCGGGCGTAATGGCATGACGTAGAACATGAAATAGCATCATAGCCCAACCTTTATCACCTTGAGCCTTAGCAAAATGGATAAATTCACTGCCCATCACTTCGGCAACTTTCGCACGAGTATGCAGCGCAATATTCCCTGTGCCTAATAATCCAAGCGCAATCATAGGTAAAATAAGATGAGAAAAACGTTGGCTTAACGTTGCTGTTTCGGCACTACTTCCCATTGGCCACGCACAACAAATTGGCGCCCAATGCAAGGTGACAGAAAACAGAGATAACAGCAGTAATCCTACCCAGAAAGTTGGTAACGCGGCTAATAAATAAGATAAAGTAGAAATAATCCTATCTGGCCAGCGATTAAGGTATCGACCAGCCACTAATCCCATCACAACACCAATAACACCTGAAAATACCCACGCTGAAAAAAGTAAAATAAAGGAAGGTCCAGCACGCTCACGAATAACATCAATAACAGGCATGTTATATAGCATGGAATAACCAAAATCCCCTTGAATGATTTGGCTAAACCAAAGCCAAAATCGCATCCATAAAGGCTGATCAATTCCCCAACGTGCTGCGATTAAAGGGTATTGTTCAGGAGGAACATTCAGGAGATCACTGCCGATATAAGCCTTAATAGGATCAATCGGTGAAAAACTTAATAAAATAAAAACACCCGCTGTTGTCACCAACAGCAGGCAGAGTAATCGCAGGAAAAAACCTGCACTTTGACGTATTACTGACAAGTCCACTTCCAAGTATCTACACTATTTAATAATGACCATGAACCATGGATTTCAGGTGTTCCTGTACCCAGATCAACACAAGGATTAGTTAGGTAAGTGTGTTGCACATTCATCAGCCAAGCCCAAGCAGCATCACCTTTTACACCAACGCCATTTTTACCATCCCACTCAACGGCTTTCCAATGAGGAACGGCTTCTTGCCATGTATGAGCATCGAGTGCTGCTTGCAGATGTTTTTCCACTTCAGGATTTTTATAATAACCGGGGTTATAGTAACCAACACCAGCCGCATTTTCGCTGTAGTGATGATATAACTCCATAGGATCAAGACTTCCCCAACCGAATAAAGTTGGATTTGAGTGCATATAACGCTCTACAGTATCCCAGCTCCCTGATTTAAGATCCATTTGGATACCAAGAGGCTGTACTAATGCACGAACTGACTCTGCTAAATCGCGACGTGTCGCATCACCACTGGTATACCACAAGGTTAATTTAGCCTCTAAACCGTCTTTTTCACGAATACCATTTTTATTGAGTTTCCAACCTGCATCTTCAAGAATTTGTTTTGCCTTTTCAACATCACCATCTTTAAATGCTGCTTCAGTTTGATCCCAAGGTAGTCCTTTTACACCGGTATAAGCGGGAACCGCATAACCATCAAGAACTTGTTCTGACAGTAATTTACGGTCAAGAGCATAATTTATAGCTTTACGGATAGCGATATCAGCCGTGATATCATTACCTATATCATAGCCTTGTGCATTCTTTTCACCTGATTTTACCATTGGGAAAACAATACCGCGATTTTCAACACTTGGTCTTTCCCATAATTTTGTATTAGGTAAATTTTTAGCAATAGCCGCGGTTGCTGGTGGAATGCGAACGATGCCTAATTGCCCACTTTGAGCAGCGGCAAAGGCCGCATCTTCATCAAGAAAAACAAAAATGAGCTTTTCAAAATCGTTTTTCTGCCCTGCATAATAAGGGTTAGCCTCAACAATTAATTGTTGGCCCGGTTGGAAACTGACCATGCGATAAGGACCTGCACCAATTGGCTTTTGTGCATAAGTTTTTTCATCATACTTATCAGCAGAGACAATGCCTAACGAACCTAATACATTAACAAACGTACTCTGTGGTGCTTTTAAGGTAATAGTGACATGTAAATCATCATCTGCTTTTGCAGAAAGAAAATTCCCCATATCTACTTTACCGCCACTTGCAGCCGCATTGTTATAAGTAAACACAATATCTTTTGCCGTTAGTGGTAAGCCATCCGAAAATTTTAAATCGGGTTTTAATGCTAATTTCCATGTTTTGCCATCTTCACTTGGCTGGTAGTCGCTTAACATATTGCTATACCAAGAGAGATCCGCATTTTGCTTTAACAATGGGCTATGAAGAAGTAAATAGCTACCATGGCTCCACCCCAACATTGGGTCAAAACCTTCGGTTGGCTCTTCGCCAATAGCCAGTTTTAACGTTTGAGCAGATGTTGCAAAAGGGACGCTTAGTGCGGCTAAGCAAGTTAAAGTTACTAATGATTGCCGCCAACCAAACCGAATAGACATAAAACATTCTCCGATTTTTTAGATACGACTTATCTCCAGTCTCTAATCCCATTAGAAAAGAGGCTGAAATAAGATAAATAACAATGATAATTATGTTGCTCTACAATTATTGCAGATAAAGAATAAATCAGTGACACCATAATAAAATTTTTCATTCAACTACTCGAATAATATTCGACAGTTTATTGATTTTACATAAACTTTTATTAAGCAGTATTACTCATTATGGCAAACTTCTAGCAAGTGCACAGTATTTTTCTGATAAATAAGTTATATATTTATCATTGAATTTATCAGTGAGCGCAAAACTAAATAAAGTGACTTTTTAACGAAATTAGATTATTTCATTTTATTTAATATGCATTAAAAATAAAGAAGGCACATTATTGTGCCTTCTTGTGATTATGAATTTAATATTTTCTTTAATTTAAAATAGCGCCGGCCTAAACGCCAACGTAATCTAAAATCTTTTGCATTCTGCCAGATAAGTGTCCAAATTCCTCTATCAAAAAGCTCTTTAACTATTTGTTTTTTAACTTCAATAGATTGAATAGCGCCGATTGAATGAATAATTCCTAAACCTTCTTTTGCGATTTGCCAATAACATGCATTAATATTTTTAACGATATCCTTATGCTTTTGATTAATAGCATCAAGCATCTCTAATATTTTCATGTAATTATGAATAGTTCGAACATGAATAGTATCATTAGGCGTTGCATGAGAAACAGATTCAGAGTGAATAAAATAGTCGTAATAACGCTCATCAATATATTTAACACGTTTGGCAGTTAATAATGCCTCCGTTGTCCATGGAATATCTTGATGATGTAAGCCTGGCTCAAAATAATAACCATGTGCAAGTAGAAATTCGCGTCGATAAATATTCAACCAAGTTACATGTAAGAATTTTTTAGAGTTTAATGCTATTTTTAACCACTGTGGTCCCGTTAAAACATCCGTTGAATGTAATCGGTTAGATGGGAAAATAGGACGTGAAGGACGCCCATCAGCATAAACATAATTACCATTGCAAGTCGCAATATCTAAATCATCAGCAAGAGCGATTTCGAGTAAACGAGAATACATTCTGGCATCAATAACATCGTCTATATCCGGAAAAGCGACATATTTTCCACGGGCAACATGAAAACCAGTGTTACGAGCAACGGAAACGCCTTGGTTTTCTTGTGTCAAAATAGTGACATCAGGGAATTTATCTTTCCATTCATTAAGTATTTTTAGAGAACTATCTTTAGAACCATCATCAACAAGAATAAGCTCCCAACTTTCTAGTTTTTGTGTTTGTAAGTAGCTAAAAAACTGAGGTAAGAATTTTTCGCCATTGTAAACAGCAACAACAATACTTAATTGAGGCGCAAAAGAAGACATAACCAACCTTTTTTTATTCTTAGTAAGAGGAAAATTTAATTGCCATCATTTGACTTAAGGATAACAAACATCATTACCCACATATCAAGCTATTCATGCGATCCTATATTGAGATTTAAGACAAAAAGTGGCTTTTCTACTAATTCGAAGCAAAAATCATTATTAATAAGGAATTAGTATAGTTAACTTTAGAAATACCCGATGAAGAAAAGGTTAAGCAACGTTATTTTTTAAAAGAGATGGCTAAAGGAAAACTTAAGGTTAGAGAGGAGAATAGATGTTATTAGCAATAGAATAACTTAACAATGAGTAATATAAGTTACAAAAAACACTTTTTTTATAATTAATGATACTTATATTACTCATTAACGAAAAACATCCGCAAAGCGGATGTTTTAGTTTTTATCTATATGAATAATCTTTGGATACTTGTTCTACTTTTATTCTTCGATATCTTCTTCATCACAAACTTCAAGCTCCGGAAAGTAATCAACTCGCCAAGACTTGATGCCTTGATAAATTTCATCAACGGCATTTTTTACTGCTTCGGTCATTGGGTAATAAAAACCGACTAAATCAGGTTGGATACCTAGAAAAGTGATATCAGGAATATCATCTTTTAATTGATCAATAAGAAAATTCAGCGGCATATTATGGGTGCTCATAATAAACATTTCCGCTATATAATCAGGATCTATCACCCTGATCTCACCCGGATTTAAACCAATATCAGCAGCATCAACAATGACAACACATTGCGGTTGTAGCTCTCTTACTTGGTAAGAAACATTCTCAGGCGCACTTCCCCCATTGATAACAATCCATCCATCAATAGGGTTTGCTTCCATTAACTCGGCAAGCAGAGGGCCTGCACCATCATCCCCCATCATACTATTGCCTACCGTTAATACCACTTTAGGTGCTGTCATTGCTTCACTCATGGTTTTCTCTTCACTATCAAATAAATCGCAGGTTCTGCGTGGATCTCACCCAGTAATTTAATCAGCGTTTGACTCCACTCACTAAAAATAGGATCGTCACTTTTTGTGATAGGATCAAATGCTAACGCTAATAAGTGAGTATGCTCAGAGTTAATATTGATTTCACCAAATGTCAGTAATCCATGCATTTTGCGCTTAGCTTCACCTTCAGGTAATAAATCAATCCACTCTTTATATTTTTCTAAAGGGCAGACTAACTCTGTTTTTAAACAGTCAATCATTCCCACATGGTGGCCAATTGCAAGCGAGTAATACATCACCTGTTGCGCTTGTTCAGGAATATCATCATCACTATCTACAAACTTTTGTCTTAATGACCAAAAGTAAACTTTAGCGTCATCAGGCATATATGCCTCCTTGACTTAAAGAGTAAACCAAGCGTTTTACAATCTCTGATAAACGAGGATCGTTAGCTTGTCGTAACCATTCATCAACACGACCATTCACTTCTTGAATTGTGGCACCTTCAAGTAACGTCAAGAAATGATCACTGATTTGTCTTCCTTGGTAATAACCTGCAAGACGACGCGCTTCACGCTCAATCATTACCCGAGCATCAAGAGGAATAGAAGGTAAAATAAGTGAAGCTTTTTCATTCTCAACTTCTATATGTGATTCGCCTTTTAATTTCTGATCAAGCAAACCTAAAGCAACAGCAAAACCATAAATAGTTGCTGCTGGCGTTGGAGGGCATCCTGGGATCCATACATCAATAGGCACGATAGATTCGCTACCACCCCATACGCAATACAGATCGTGGAAAATACCGCCACCACAGCCACAAGCGCCATAAGAGATACAGATTTTTGGATCTGGCGCTGATTCATAGGCACGTAATGCAGGAACACGCATTTGGCGCGTTACGGCGCCAGTGAATAATAAAATATCAGCGTGACGAGGTGAGGCTACCACTTTGATACCAAAACGTTCAGCATCAAAAACGGGTGTAATTGCAGAGAAAATTTCAATCTCACAACCATTACAACCACCACAGTCAACACGATAAACATAAGCTGAACGCTGAATATCTTTCAACAATGTTTGCTTTAGCTTTTGTACCTGATCATCTAAGGTGATTGGTTGGCTAACATGATGATTAATGGGAATTTCTGGTAGACTCATTTTATTGTACTCCCGATCTCGCCCATACTAATATTTTCACGGCCATCAGATAGTAAGTTATGTTTACGCTTACATTCAGGGCAGGTTTCAAATTGTGGTCGCATTGCTTCCACGGTATTTTCATCCCAACCCGATTGCACTAATAATGCCATCGCATATTCAACGGATTTTTTAGGGGTAAATGGCTGATGGCACTCACGGCAATTCAATAACTTAAACGTTCCTTTTATATAAAGGTCTGATTTTTTCGTCACTGCCGTTTCAAACATATCTGATAAAACAATCGCTCTTGTTGGGCAAACTTCTTCACAGCGACCACAGTAAATACAGCGACCAATAAACAGCTGCCAGTGACGCTCACCTGTTTCTAAATTGGTTTCCATCGTTAATGCATTGGCAGGGCAAGCCGCAGTACAAGCACCACAAACAATACACTGCTGTGGATCATATTCAGGCTTTCCTCTAAAACCATCCGGTAAATCCAGTGGTTTAAATGGATATTTTGTTGTTGCTTCGCCTGTTTTGATTATGGTTTTAAACAATTTTAACATCGTTCATTCCCTCACTTGAGCGGCGAATTTTTACGTTCGATGCTATAACGTTCAATTTCTTTATAAGAAACTGTTTTAGATTTACGTTTTTTCACATCGACGAGCGTTACCCTGTCAGTACAGGAATAGCAAGGGTCAAGGCTACCGATAATCAATGGTGCATCAGATACGGTATTGCCTTGCAACATATAACGTAATACAGGCCAGTTAGCATAAGTCGCAGCGCGACAACGCCAGCGGAAGAGTTTTTGGTTATCACCCAACATACTCCAGTGAACATCTTCACCGCGTGGTGCTTCTGTAAAACCCAGTGCAAATTTATATGGCTGATAGGTAAAGCCTTCTGTTAATAACGGGCCTTCTGGCAGGTTATCTAAGGCATATTCAATCATTGAAAGTGAATCAAGGACTTCTTTAATACGAACCATAACGCGTGAGAATACATCGCCACCTTCATAACTAAAGAGTGTCAGAGGAAGATTGCCATAATCAGCAAATGGGTGGTCAAAACGCACATCACGTTTAAAACCACTTGCTCTGATCATTGGGCCTACAGGGCTAAAATCACGAGCAACTTTTTTATCTAAAATACCCACACCCACAGTCCGTTGTTCCATGTTAGGTGCAGTGAGAAGAACATCGACAAGTTCAGTTACTTCACGACGCATTTCTCTTATTAATTGAATAGTTTTAAGACGCTGATCTTTTAATATATCGCGACGAATACCACCAATTAAGTTTAAGCCATAGGTTTTACGTGCACCGGTGAGCATTTCTGCAATCTGCATTGATTTTTCACGAATACGGAAAAATTGCATAAAACCAGTATCAAATCCTGTAAAGTGGCTCGCTAAACCGATGTTGAGTAAGTGGCTATGAAGACGTTCAACTTCTAATAAGATTGAACGAATGGTATGCGCACGACGTGGCACTTCAATACCTAACGCATTTTCAACAGAAGTCACATAGGCCACGCTGTGGGTAAATCCGCAGATCCCACAAACACGGTCTGATAAAAAGGTAACTTCATTATAACCCATACGGGTTTCAGCCAGTTTTTCCATACCACGGTGAACATAGAACATGCGGTAATCGGCATCGACAATATTTTCACCGTCTACAAATAAGCGGAAATGTCCAGGCTCATCCGAAGTAATGTGCATAGGACCGATAGGTACAACACGCGCATCTTGCTTACCTTCATTCACAAAAGGGTAAGTTTCAACTTCGGTTGTTGGTGCCGGACGTTGACGATAATCCATTGCATCTTTACGCAATGGATACATATCTTCTGGCCAGTCATCAGGAAGCACTAAACGACGCTCATCAGGTAAACCAACGGGAATAAGACCATACATATCACGGATTTCACGTTCCCCCCAAACAGCAGCTGGCACTCGCGGTGTTACAGACGGAAATTCTAGCGTAATTGGACTAACATGGGCTTTAACTACAATCCAGCATTTTTCACCCTCTTCCATTGATAATGCGTAGTACACGGCATAATCCCCGTTTAAACTACGTTCGTCATTACCAAATAAGACCGGTAACCAACCACCTAAGCCGTAATACAAATATTCCACCACTTCAGGAAGTGATTCTGTTTTTACTGTTATCGTCAATTGATCAGCGGTTTGTCGCTCTTCATCAAGAACAGCTGATGGGAATTTTTCACGAACTTTGGCAACATAATCTCCACCTAGTTCTTTTCCCTCTTTTCTACTGACATAATTTTGGTAGCTCACGTTACATCTCCTGAACTGATGTGGATTGATTGCTGATTAACGTTGTTGGCCATGCATAATTTGGTGATTCATTTTTATCAATATTCATCACGATATTAGCGGCATTTTCTAACAGCTCGCTGACAGGTTTAGGAATGTGAGTTCCCATTAACAACATAAGAGCAATCAGAATGACCATTGGTAATGTGGTTAAGATCCCCAGTTCACCTTTAACAACAACATCAGGTTTTGGACCAAAGACGGTTTTCGCCACCATACGAACTAATCCACCTAATACTATGGTTAATAACAATAATAATAGGATAGTTAAGCCAATGTGCTGAGAAGCTAAACCTGCCACAACAATCATAAATTCACTGATAAAGACGTTGAAAGGAGGCATTCCCCCTAACGCTAACGCGCCACCAGCAAAAAGAGCTGCACTTAATGGCATCACTTTAAACATACCTTTTACGACATTTAAATCACGTGTGCCATATTTCAATAACACGTTACCAGAGCCACAGAACAACAGTGCTTTCGCTAAACTGTGGTTTAAGGTGTGGAATAAAGCAGCCAAAATCCCAATTGGCCCACCAATTCCTAATGCCACGGCAATTAACCCCATGTTCTCCACACTGGAATACGCTAAAAGACGTTTCATATCGCGCTGAATAAGAATAAAGAAAGCCGCGATAGCCACAGAGAGGAAACCAAAAATCAGCAGTAAATTACGTGTAAATTCAGTGCCAATAGCAGCATCAATAATGATGTAGTAACGAATGATGATTAACAGAGCACAATTTAGTAATACAGCCGATAACAAGGCACTGACTGGGCTTGGTGCTTCACTGTGCGCATCGGGTAACCAAGCATGCATTGGGAATAATCCCGTTTTGGTACCAAAACCGATTAAAATAAAGACAAAAGCTAAATGCATCAGAGTTGGGTCTAACTGGTCTGTATATTTCAACACTTCAGTCCAGAAAATGGCCTGATCTGGATCAGGCATAAAGCTTGCGGCATTGGCATAAACCAAAATAGTACCGAAAAGACCAAACGCGACACCGACACTACAGATGATGATGTACTTCCACGCTGCTTCTAAAGAAGAACGCTGACCATAAATTCCTACTAAGAATGCAGAGCTTAGGGTTGTTGCTTCAATGGCTGCCCACATTAGGATCAGGTTATTACTGGTGACCGCTAATAACATGGTGAATAAAAACAGATGGAAGAAACCATAGTAATTACACAAAGTGCGTACTGAGATTTCACCCTCATCCACTTCGTGACCCATATAGCCAATAGAATAAAGCCCCGTTAAAAAGCCAATAATGCCTAAGATAGCGAGGAATAATGCACCTAAGCTATCAACGTGAACCCAATTCGCAGCAGCCAATATTTCGCCATGAGACATGACATCTGCCACAGTTCCTAATGCTGCGACTAACAAAACGGTGATACCAATCGCATGAATGCCTGTCACAACAGAACGAGCACCTGCTTTTAATAACGGACTCAGAAACGCTAGTATTGAAAATACCAACGGCGCAAACATTAAAATTGTTAACATGGTTGTTTGGTTCATCTCCTCACCCCTTCAGCGCGGTCAGTTGATCCACGTTCAGTGTGTTGAGCGTGCGGTAAATCTTACGAGCCAACACTGCCATCACAATCACAGCAAAGATGGCGTCAGTGGCAATACCGATTTCGACCAGTTCTGGTGCTCTCCACGCTAATAGTGCCAGTGTTAAATGAGAGCCGTTTTCCATTAAGCAATAACCAAAAGCTTGTTTTAGGATATTTCGTTGAGTCACGATGCAAAGCAGACCCAACATAAAGTGTCCCAGAGAAACTGCGAGAGCCGGTTTTAAATCAGCAACCATAGGTATTTGAATTGGCTCAACCACAAACCAGCTTAATATCACGATAACAGCCGCCAACAGCATTAAAATCGCAGGGCTGATAATGCTGACATTCGCACTAGGATCCGATAATTTACGAAACGCAAATCCTAGGATCAGTGGCACAAGCAGAACTTTAGTGAAAAAGGCGGTGATCGCCCAAAGTGTCAGTTGGTGTGCATCTAAGGTATTGGCTAAAGTGACGAAAATCATTACCAAGACGAAAGATTGCAATGCATAGAACCAACATGAAGCAATCGGCTTTTTCGCGCCAATTACTAGTAGCGAAGTTATCATCATTAACCCCGCCAAATTATTTACGATAAGTGCTCCAGTCATGATTTATCTCCCTTATCCTAGCCAAGTGACTGCGATAACACTGGATGCAAAGGACATAATAATCAGTATTCCAATGACAATTTGCATCGCCATAGGAACAGGTTGTCCTTCCTCAACTTCTTTACTTGGCTTGCCCGGTACAACACGGCCAAACCAGTAGATAAACCAAGTGAAGCTAGCAACAGATTCAATCAGCACCAGCACCATAATTGGTGTCATCACCCAGAAAATACTCGACAACTCAAAACCCGCGGCAAAAATTGGGAATTTACTAAAGAAGCCATTAAGTGGTGGAACACCTGCAATTGCCAACGCGGCGACACAGAAACCCACACCCAATAATGGATATTTATTAATTAGCCCTTTTAAGCGAGGCAACATGCGAGTACCGCAGCTATAGCTCAATGCGCCAGCAACTAAGAAGAACAAACTTTTAGCGAAGGCATGGTTAAAGATATAAGCAATACCGCCTTCAAACGCTTCACGCGGTCCAAAGATAGAGATAGATAATGCGAGGAAGATATAAGAGAGCTGAGTAATGGTTGACCACGCTAACAGACGTTTCATGTCTTTTTGTGGCAGATACATCATAAAGCCATAAATCAACGTGATAACCGCCATGGTAATACCCACCCAACCAATAAGATGAGGGACATCACCACCTGCTGACATAATGGCACGAGCAAAGATATAAACACCAACTTTCACCATTGATGCTGCGTGTAAGTAAGCACTCACAGGGGTTGGAGCTTCCATCGCATCAGGTAACCAAGCTTGTAGCGGTAGTTGAGCTGATTTACCCCAAGCTGCAAAGAGGATACCGCCAAACACAATCAGTTTGGTTGGCTCATCTAAGGTTGCAATTGCAGTTAATTCAAATGTACCCGTACTCACAAATAAGGTTGCTGCCGCGAGATAAAGACCGATTGAAGCAATGTGAGTGATCAACAACGCTTTCATTGCTGAGCGGAGTGATTTTTCAGATTGGTAGTAACCGATTAATCCCCAAGAACATCCCCCTGTGATTTCGAAAAACAGGAGTTGACCTAAAATAGTTGATGAAAGGACTAAACCAGCCATTGCTCCAATAAAAATCAGCAAGAAGGCATAATAGCGACGAGTACCCTCATGTGGATGCTCACGGTTGCCGTTAGTCAGATAGCCAGTAGAGTAAAAACTCACTAACAACCCTAAGAACACAACAGCGAAAGCAATCAAGGTACTAACACGGTCAATGGTAAAACCAAAGAGTGCAACATCACCATATTGTACTAGCGTAATTGTGGTATCGACTTTACCTTCAGCGAGGAACTGCCAACCTAAAACAACTGTTCCTAATGTGGCTAATAAAGCGAAAAGTGTACATAACCACTTCGCCATCCGATTTGGCATTAAGGACGTAATCAACGCCCCCGCAAATGGGATGAGTAAGGTCGCAAGAGCTATATTTTCCATTGTAATCATCGCTCCTTATAGACCGGTTAAATAGAAAACAAGAGCCAGTGCCGCAACACCGAATCCTAACCATGTCACATGGTGAGTTAGCAGGAAGCGACCACGCGCTAAACTGTTTTCAACCAATGACGCTAATACAAACACCACTAACAATTTCACAGCCATTAAAACTAACGCTATAAACAGTGCAATAAAGGTGAATTCTGTTGCTTTGCCGAAAGGAATAAATATGGCTAAGAACAGTTCAGCCACTACAACTTGTTTTAAACCAAGACCCAGCTTCACCATGGCAAAACCAGAGCCTGAATACTCAGTTAATGGTCCTTCTTGTAACTCTTGTTCAGCTTCAGCAACGTCAAATGGCATTTTGCCCATTTCGATAAATGCCGCAAAAGCACAAGCTAATAAGGCTAACAGTGTTGCTGTGGGTGATACCCAACCTTGAGCCAGAGTTGCACTGATGGTGCCAACGTTGGTTGAACCCACAATTAAAGCCACCACAATCAGTGATAACACTAAAATTGGCTCAACTAACACACCCAGTGTTAATTCACGGCTAGCACCAATACCCGCAAATGGGCTTCCTGAATCCAGCCCAGATAAAGAGAAGAAGAAACGATAAAGTGCAAACAAATAAATCAGTGCGATAAGATCGGCTGCACCCGCAAACAGTGACGTTGCAGTAAAGACAGGCAGTGCCATGGCAACCACTAACATACTTCCAAGTAACACATACGGCATCACTTGGAAGATCACACCAGATTGCTCAGGTGCTACTGATTGGCGTTTAAACAACTTAAAGATATCTCGATAATCTTGCAAAATTCCAGGGCCTCGACGCGAATGCATCTTGGCGCGAATTGTGCGCGAAATACCTGTACATAACGGGGTTATCGCCAGCAAAAAGAGTGCTTGAATTAGTGCGAATATTCCCATCATTAACGTAGGTGCTTCTTGGAAAGTCATAAGTCCCTCTCCTTACGCTGCGATGACTAAAAGCAAGATGACCAGCGCTGCAACAACGTATAGACAGTAAAGCCTAAAATCCCCGCCTTGTAGGCATTGGATACGTTTTGCAAATCGTTGGATCCCACGAACCAGAGGATAAATAATGCGTTCATCCCAGAATGGTTCGACCTTTTCAGCACCGAGCTGTGTTTTATTAAAACCACGAGACAGCAATGGAGATGGATCAAGCTGTTTACGCATACGATAAAGTGGTGCAAACATGCTACGTAGTGCTTGAGTAAAGCCACCTGCTGACACCGCCATGTCTTTTTCCCATACATAACCACACGCCCAAGGATTACCTTTACGACGAAACGCAGGTTGATTGCCTTTCAGGCCAAGATAAATCAGGAATGGGATAAGCGGTAAGGCAATTAATAAAACAAATGTTAATGCTGGAGAGAACATTGCTTGTGATGCGGTATCAGGAACAAGCATTGCGCCTTGAGTCACAGTTAATGCACTGGTTTCGCTAAGTGACATTGCAATGTTTGCAATAATTGGTGCAACAAAAGCCGCCCCAACACCTAACACAACACAGAAAAGTGCTAATAAACCCATTGCAATCGTCATTGGTAAAGGCACTTCTTTCGCTTTTGTTGCTTGCTCGCTACGCGGGCCACCACAGAAGCTAACACCATAGACTTTAACGAAACACATTGCCGCTAATGCACCCGTAATTGCCAGCATAATAATGGCGATAGGACCACTTAAGCGCATCACAAAGTTACCTTCGTAACTCATCGAAAATAGCGATTGGTAGGTATACCATTCACTCACAAACCCGTTTAGTGGCGGTAAAGCTGAAATGGACATACAACCAATTAAAAAGGCTGTTGCGGTATAAGGCATTAATTTTGCCAATCCGCCCATCTTATCCATATCGCGTGTGTGAATTTGGTTAATGATGGCGCCTGCACCTAAGAATAATAATCCTTTAAACACTGCATGGTTTAATAAGTGGTATAACGCCCCTAATAGACCCAGTGCAGCAATTACAGGATGGTCGGTTGCCATACCAACCATGCCAACACCCACACCCATTAAAATGATGCCGATATTTTCAACGGTATGCCATGCGAGTAAGCGTTTTAAATCGTGCTCTGCTAAGGCGTACATAACACCTAATACAGAAGAAACGGCACCAAACCCAAGAACAACAATGCCCCACCACATTTCTGTAGCGCCTAATAAATCGATACCGACTTTGATTATCCCGAAGATACCAATTTTAACCATTACACCTGACATTAATGCCGATGCGTGTGAAGGCGCTGCGGGGTGAGCTTTTGGTAACCAACTGTGTAATGGCAACATACCGGCTTTGGCACCAAAACCAAAGAAACCCAGTAAGAACACCACAGAAGCCATTGCAGGAGAAAGAGAGAGCTGGCGGAATGAATCAAAATCAAGGCTACCACTTTCACGCCACATTAAGAAGAAGGCAATCATGATTAACACGGAGCCTGCGTGAGCGATAAAGAAGTAAAGTAAACCTGCGTGAATAGATTCGTCATCTTGGTCAGCAATAACTAAGAACCAAGAAGCCAGTGACATCATTTCGAATAGGATAATAAAGTAAAACGCATTATCCATCACCACTAAGCCAACCATAGAAGCAATAAACAGATTCATAAAGAATCCCATGCTCCAAGCGCCACGTCCTTTATATTCTTGCACATAAGCAAGAGAATAAAGCGCACACACACTGACCAATAATGAAATGACGAACACCATAAAGGCGCCTAACATATCCATGCGTACCACGAAGGCTGCAAATTCAAATGGGCCTGCCGCGGTAAAAGTGGCGATTTCACCACCCAAAATAACCGGTAATGCACTTAAAACACCTAATACACCGCCGATGATTGCGCTGATCCCTGAAATAAGGATTGCCAATCCTTCCTGTTTCTTTAAAAACAGTGCAATAACGCCACCAACAACATACAGGATGACTGACCACAGCAGTAACTGAAGAGGTTCCATATTACTTCCGCTCCTGTGTCAAAGTAGATAAATCGTCAAGACTCGTAATAGGTTCCATCACAGAATCTAAGCGACGCGTTTTCATCTGCTCTTCAAGTTTGTCTTCTTCAACTAAATGCAATGCATCTGTCGGACACACCTTGACACAAGCAGGACCTTCATCAGAGAAAGCACACAAATCACATTTCACTGCAATTGCACGAATACCCACATTCCACGCAAGAAATGGGTTGGTGGTTGGAAGACTTGCTGGCACATCGGCCAACATTTCTTCAGGAACAAAATGTTCAAAGACAGCTGGTAAGTTAACGGGTTTGCTACCTGATGGTGTAATTGCCCCAAAGGGACAAACCAGACCACATAACTTACAGCCAATACACAGGCTCTCATTAAGAAAGATCATATTATCTTCATGAGTAATGGCATTGACTGGGCACACGCGAGCACAAGGAGCATCCTCACAGTGCCGACAAAGCATCGGGGCTGTCTGATCCTCCACTTTTACCACTGTAAGACGCGGGTGCGCCTGTAATCCCACAGCTTGATGAACTTCCGAACAAGCTGCCATACAGGTATTACACCCTATGCATCGTTGTGGCTCTGCAATTACAAAGCGATTCATTCGCCACATCCTCCGAGAAAAACGTTTAACAGCATGACTGTCGTCAATTTTTCTTTAGATGAAGCATATTTCGTGCCAAGAGGGGATTTATTTTATTTACATTTAAAATCAATGAATTAAAAAATAAAATGAAAATAAAAAATGACGTGTCGACAATTATGACGTTGACAGTGAGTGGTGAGTTCTAAACAACAATTTCGTCGTCACTATGATTAGGTATCAAAAATGGCGAAACACAAAGAAAAAAATAGCTGAATTATCTTTAGATAACTCAGCTAACTTTAAACACGTAATATTAATGTTTTCTTTTATAACATAAGATTAAGGCATTAAAGGAGATACCAGAGGTGTTCTTTCATCATTAACCACTTTACCAAAACGCTCACTGCCTGCATTCCAATCGGTGATTGCTTGTTGAATTTCTTCTTTGCTACGACCAATAAAATTCCACCACATCAAAATTTTTTCATTTAAAGGTTCGCCACCTAAGAAAAGAATTTGTGCATTGTCACTGAGTTCAATTGTTAATGACTCAGCGTTTTGTATCCCAATATAAGCAAGTTCATTCGCAGCAAAGCGTTCCCCTTCTATTGTCATTTCTCCCGTTAAAACAAAAAGCCCATATTCGTATTTAGGATTTAATGATAAAGGAATGCGAGTAGCATGTTTTGACATAATATCCATGCCAACCATGGGTAATAAACATAATACGGGAGAGCTGTGGTTTTGATAATCACCGATGAGTAACGTGAAGTCAGCGCCATCGGCTTGCCATTTAGGCAGATCAGGATAGTGATCAAAGCGCGGTGGCATATTTCTTTTATCGTTTGGTAGTACTATCCATAATTGTGCCAGATGAACTTCTTTTTTATCACCGTGACTATCTTCTGAATGGCTAATACCGTGACCGGCTGTCATTAAATTCACTTGTTGAGGTCGAATAACTTGCTGAAAACCTAAGCTATCACGATGTAAAATTTCGCCTTCTAACATCCAAGTAAAAGTTTGCAAGCCAATATGGGGATGTGGCGAAATAGCTAATTTATCGACAGTATCATTAAAAACGGTGGGGCCTAAATGGTCGAGAAAACACCAAGGTCCAATTAAGCGTTGTTTTTTATCAGGTAAAGCACGATAAGTTTCAATCCCTCCAACATCACGGGTTTTAGAGGTAATACGTAATGGGGCATTTACTGCGTCAGAGTGTTGATGTTCCATTGTTCACCTACTTTTTAATTTATTGTTAGGTCATAAAATACTTTATTTATTATCTAGTATAGATACTAAACCTTTATCTATTTAATAAGCAAAATATATCACTTAAATAAAAAATAAGCCTGATAATTCAGGCTTATAAAAGTGAATAATAAGAATGACTTAAATCTTATAAATTTTCTTTTCTATTTGTCTCATTGAATTTAAGCCAGATTGTAAATCTTCAGGTGTTGCTTCAGAAAAACCTTCTGTAAAGGTTGCTGATAAATAGGCATCAACCATCATTTTAGCTTTAAAAGGTGTTATTAATAAGCCACCCATTGCCATCATATTACAGTTATTAATTACCTTACAAAAACGAGCTGTCGTGATACTTTCACACACACCACAATAAACATTTTTATGTTTATTCGCACTAATACTCACACCCATTCCTGTACCACAGAAAACAAAGCCAATATATTCAGGGTGTTCAGAAACAATCGAACCAACTTTATCGCCCACATCACAATAGCCAATAGGGCCTGATTCTGTGAGATCTTTTATTGTGTAATTTTTTTCTGACAAATAAGATTTAATCGTATTTTTAAGCTCAAATCCTGAAGGATCTGCTCCCATAATAATCGTTCTATTTTCCATATAGCCTCCTAAATTAACTCAAGTACTACTGGTAAATATAACTCATTGATAACATTTAAATTTAAAATAAACTCAAAGGCTATTATTTATATTTAACCTAAATAAAGTATAGATTAAAATTCTATTATTTGTGTTTAAGTATGGGGATTTTACAAAAAAAGAAGAAATAAAGAATGGAAATTAATTCTATAAAGAAGTTAATTAACCTATAAAATAAGTTAATTTTATTACGTTATAAATTGAATTAATAAAAAAATAAAAGAGATATATCAAAGTAAATGTCTATATTGAAAGGGTTTCCCTAGTACAACTAAAATATAAAATAAAGATCAATAATATTACAGGATTAATGTTTTTATCTATACTCTTCAATATCTCTTAAAGGAAAGTCAAAAAACTTAAAGTAAATATTGCTGTGGATAATCTTTACCAAAACAACCTACACACTCATTCTAAGAAAATGGTTATTTTTTACCAATTCCAATATTGAATAGAGCATTCATTTTTGGCATTCTAAATATAATAAAGGGATAAATAAATTATGAACAAAATAATAACATAAAAAATTAAATAATGCAGTAATACAAATTAATCAATTTTTTAGAAAGAAAATAGTATAGTTTATTCAATTATTATAAATTAAAAATAAAAAAATACCGCAGATAGTTAACATTATCTGCGGTAATTAATTATTGTACTTAACGTTACTCTCAGTAAAATAATCTACACGATTATTTTACGCGTGATACGTATTCGCCTGAACGAGTATCAACTTTGATGACTTCACCAATTTGTACAAACAGTGGTACTTTAACGACTGCACCTGTACTTAATGTTGCTGGTTTACCACCTGTACCTGCGGTGTCACCTTTCAGGCCTGGATCAGTATCAACGATTTCTAATTCAACAAAGTTTGGTGGAATAACAGCGATAGGACGATTATCCCACAGAGTTACGATACACTCAGCTTGGTCGATCAACCATTTAGCATTATCACCAACAGCTTTTTCGTCTGCAGCTAATTGCTCAAAAGTTTCGTTGTTCATGAAATGCCAAAACTCACCGTCGTTGTACAGGTAAGTTAAGTTGATATCCATGACATCAGCACCTTCTGCTGAATCAGTAGATTTAAATGTTTTTTCTAGTAATTTGTTAGAGATCAGTTTACGCAGACGTACACGAGCAAATGCCTGACCTTTACCTGGTTTAACAAATTCACATTCAGTAATGACGGCTGGCTCGCCATCTAACATGATTTTAAGACCTGAACGAAAATCGTTGGTATTATAAGAAGCCATGAATATCCTCTAACTTTTTTAATTTAAAATGGCATAGCCAAAAAATGGCACACATTGTAACTCATAATCACCCCACCAGAGAAGTCTGGTTAACACAACTCGCGCAGGCAATCAGTGATCCTGTTGAATTACTCCAACTTTTAGCATTGGAACATCACGCTGATCTCCAAAAAGGGGCTCAGGCGCGACGGCTTTTTCCGCTACGGGTTCCCCGTGAATTCGTTGCACGCATGAAAAAAGGCGATCCTAACGATCCATTACTTTTACAAGTATTAACTGCAAATGCTGAATTTACCATAACACCGGGATTTTCTACGGACCCGTTAGATGAGCAACAAAATGCGGTGCCAGGTTTATTACATAAATATCAGAATCGTGCATTGCTTCTGGTCAAAGGTGGTTGCGCTGTCAATTGCCGCTACTGTTTTCGTCGTCATTTTCCTTATGAAGATAACAAAGGAAACAAGGCAAATTGGCACAAGGCAATAGAGTATATCAAAAATAACCCAAAACTCGATGAAATCATCTTCTCTGGGGGCGATCCTCTTATGGCAAAAGATGATGAACTTGATTGGTTAATAACACAACTAGAAGCAATCCCTCATCTTAAGCGTTTACGCATCCACTCTCGCCTACCTGTGGTTATTCCTGCTCGCGTCACTGATGCGCTATGTCAGCGCTTACAACAATCACGTTTGCAAAATATCATGGTACTGCATATCAATCACGCCAATGAAATTGATGATACATTGAGAGAAGCGTGTTTAAAGTTAAAAAAAGCCAATGTGACTTTATTAAATCAAGGTGTGTTATTGCGGGGGATTAATGACAGCGCTGAAATTCTCGCCGAGCTAAGTCGCGCCTTATTTGATGCTGGTGTTATGCCTTATTACTTGCATGTTCTAGATAAAGTACAAGGCGCGACCCACTTTATGGTGCCAGACAGAGAAGCTAGAGAAATTATGAAAGGACTTATGAGTTTAGTATCAGGTTATATGGTACCTAAACTCACGCGTGAAATTGGTGGAGAACCAAGTAAAACGTTGTTAGATCTTGGATTACGCCAGCAATAATCAATATGACAGAAACAAAAAAGCTGTAGCTCAATTCAAATAGATGAAGTGACTACAGCTTTTTTATCTATTAGCAGACTAATAAATAGTGAATAAATTAAATGCCCTTATTGGCATTTATAAACTTGTCCACTCATTTTGCTATCTAATGGTGCAAAGCTATCAACAAAGCTACCTGCGCCAGTACCAACATTAAAAATAACGTTACCACCCATTGCAGCTGCTTTATTACGTAAGTCGTTAGCAGCACCTCGCAGTGATTGGCTTTCAGTACGGGAACCTGATAACCAGTTATTTTGAACACCTGTCACTGTTCCTAATAATTGGCATTCACTGCCTGGTTGCGTATCAGTGATTTGTACCTGTGAGCCAGCAGTGCTTAATGTGTTTGTTGCAGAACAGCCTGCTAATAACAACGCTGCAGCAGCTCCCAATAACAATTTAATTCGCATGATCCCCTCATTTATTTGAGTGTCCGTTTAGTCAAGACAACAATATACCTTGTCATCCCTCTTATGCGCAAAAATAAATCATTATTACTATCTCACATTAGCCAATAGCCTTAAGATATTATTTTCGCTTTAAACTTATTTTAACGTACAAATTCGGCTTTGAGATAGACAAAGCAACAATGCCTCTATTCTACACCGCTTTTATGCTTTTAAAATGATCTGTCCTATTTTCAGCCTACACAGTGCGAGAATGAACACACTATTTGTTCATTTTTTAAAAATCGTCAGACAATCAATAATCACCTGACGATAATATTGGCCTAAATTAACTCAAATGATGATTCAGCGCTTCTTCTTTTAAATCTAATTCATGGCGTAAACGATGAAAAATATGCTCGCTAATATGACGTGATTTACGCAGTTGTTGCAATGCATCACGTTCAACCTTTAATGCACTACGAGATAATTTACGCTCCATACTAAACAAGCGTTTAAGATCAAGTGCACCTTCTTGCACACTATCTTCACTATCAAGACGACGGCTATAAATTTCTAATAAATGTGAACCTGCCTCATTGCGTAGTGACATTTCATCTAAGTCTTCGCAAGGTTGATTCATTAATTCATTGATATGTGCAATTGCTGCTTCATTTAAAGCTAAGCGTGTACGAATTTCATCATTTTCATAAGGTAAATCTTCTGATAGCCCTTTAGTTAAAATCGGCAATGCAATTGTTGCGATTAATAATGAGCAAAGAATAACGCCCATAGCAATAAAGATAGCCAGATCACGTGTTGGGAAAGGTGAGCCGTCAGTCATTAATAAAGGAAGTGTTAAAATACCAGCTAATGTAATTGCACCTCTCACCCCAGCAGTTGCCATAATTGCCATCAAACGTAAATCATGACGTGATAAATGCTTATTCGGTGAGCGGAATACCGTTAACCACATTGAGATCCATACCCATGCAAAACGTAGCACAGCAAGGGCTATTGTAATAACAATAATATAACCTAATACAGCCCAAGGATTAGTAGCCCCAGCAGATTGTGTCACTTCAGGTAAAATTTTCCACATTGCCGGAAGTTGTTCACCTAATAAAATAAAGATCATTCCATTAAGCGCAACTTGAACCGTATCCCACACAGCCTTACTTTGCATACGTGTTGCAGCTTGCATACGACCCACAATTTTCTCGTAGTGCATTGCAATACCGGCAACAACAGCAGCAAGAATACCTGACACATGAACATGCTCCGCCAATAAATAAGCAAAAAATGGCATCAGTAAGCTAATCAAGATTTGGATAGCCGGATCTTCACCTGTGCGTCTCACCAAAAACTGATTTAACCGCCCAATAATACCCGCAACAATTAGACCAATTGCCGCCCCGCCTAAAGCCACAACTAAAAACTGTCCTGTGGCTGAAACAATAGAAAAAGATCCCGTTAATGCCGCAACAACCGCAAAGCTAAAACAAACTAAACCAGTTGCGTCATTAAGTAACGATTCCCCTTCTAAAATATGCGTCATACGAGAAGGAAGTGGCGAATTTACAGTCATAGCTGAGACTGAAACAGGATCGGTCGGTGACAAAATTGCCGCTAGAGCAAATGCAATCGCAAGTGAAACAGAAGGAATAAGCCAGTGAATAAAAAAGCCCATGCCAATTACGGTGACAACCACTAAACCGATCGCTAACGACATAATCGGTTTAATCTCTTGGAACAACGCTTCTTTGGGAATACGCCAACCATCTAAAAACAGCAATGGAGGAATAAAGAGGAACAAGAAAAGATGTGGATCAAACGCCACTTCAAAGCCAAAGATCGACAAACAAGCTCCTACAGCTATTTGGATCAACGGCAGAGGAATTTTTTCTGACAGTAATCGTGAGATAAACACACTCACAATCACGGCAAAAAGAAAGATGAGTACAATTGCGACGACAGACATGGTGAACACCCCAATTTATTTAATATTTTTTAAGCGGTGCAGTAAAAACGATCTGTTGTCTAGTTGTAAAGAAATAAGTTGTTTCTAATTATATAAAAAATGAATTATCTGATAATTCCTAAATCAGAGATGTTAAGCAAAATAACCTAACCATTAACCATATCGTTGATTTTTATTTATCGCTGACATAAAAAAACCCGAGCCTAAGCTCGGGTTTTCTTGTAAAACGGTAAGCTGATGAATTACATCATGCCGCCCATTCCACCCATGCCGCCCATACCACCAGCGCCACCTAAATCCATTTTGTCGTCTTTAGGTGAATCGGTGATCATCGCTTCTGTTGTGATCATCAGACCTGCGATAGATGCAGCAAATTGTAATGCAGAACGAGTCACTTTAGTTGGATCTAAGATACCCATATCAATCATATCGCCGTAAGCATCAGTTGCAGCGTTATAACCGTAGTTACCTTCACCCGCTTTCACGTTGTTTACAACAACAGATGGTTCTTCACCTGCGTTAGCAACGATTTGACGCATTGGAGATTCCATTGCACGTAATGCAACGCGGATACCTACTGTTTGTTCTTCGTTATCACCAACCATCTCACGCAGAGCGTTAGCAACACGAACCAGTGCAGTACCACCACCAGCAACAACGCCTTCTTCAACTGCTGCGCGAGTTGCATGCAGAGCATCGTCAACACGAGCACGTTTTTCTTTCATTTCAACTTCAGTTGCTGCACCGACTTTAATTACTGCAACACCGCCAGCTAATTTAGCAACGCGTTCTTGTAATTTTTCACGGTCATAATCTGAAGTTGCATCTTCGATTTGTTGACGGATTTGAGCTACACGACCGCTGATTGCGTCTTGGTCACCTAAACCATCAATGATTGTAGTAGTGTCTTTGTTGATAACAACACGTTTTGCTTGACCTAAGTCTTCTAACGTTGCTTTTTCTAACTCCATGCCGATTTCTTCAGAAATAACAGCACCGTTAGTTAACGTTGCGATATCTTGCAGCATTGCTTTACGGCGATCACCAAAACCAGGTGCTTTAACCGCAGCAACTTTAACGATACCACGCATGTTGTTCACAACTAAGGTTGCTAGTGCTTCGCCTTCAACATCTTCTGCAATGATAAGCAGAGGTTTGTTAGCTTTAGCAACACCTTCTAAAACAGGTAGTAATTCACGGATATTTGATACTTTTTTATCAACTAACAGAATGAATGGGTTTTCTAATTCTGCAGTACCTGTTTCAGGTTTGTTGATGAAGTAAGGAGACAGGTAACCGCGGTCAAACTGCATACCTTCAACAACATCTAGCTCGTCTTCTAAGCCAGTACCTTCTTCAACAGTGATAACGCCTTCTTTACCAACTTTGTCCATCGCCTGCGCGATCAGAGTACCAACGGTTTCATCAGAGTTCGCTGAAATGGTACCAACTTGAGCAATTGCTTTAGTATCTGAACATGGAACAGACAGTTTTTTCAGTTCTTCGACAGCAGCAATAACTGCTTTGTCGATACCACGTTTCAGATCCATTGGGTTCATGCCTGCGGCAACTGCTTTTAAGCCTTCGGCAATGATTGATTGTGCTAATACTGTTGCAGTTGTAGTACCATCACCTGCCGCATCATTGGCTTTAGAAGCGACTTCTTTCACCATCTGCGCACCCATGTTCTCGAATTTATCTTCGAGTTCAATTTCGCGTGCTACAGATACACCATCTTTAGTAATAACAGGTGCACCGAAAGATTTATCTAAAACAACGTTACGACCTTTAGGGCCTAAAGTTACTTTAACTGCATCTGCAAGAACATTAACACCACGTAACATTTTATTACGAGCATCTACACCGAATTTGACGTCTTTAGCTGCCATCGTATATTTCCTTTGAATTCGTTCAGTTTAAGAAGATCTTAAAAGAGAAAAATTATTCTTCTACAATTGCTAAAATGTCGCTTTCAGACATGATAAGCACGTCTTCGTTATCAATTTTTTCTGTTTTAACGCCATAACCGTCGTTAAAAATTACGATATCGCCAACTTTAACATCCAGTGGTTTAACGTCGCCGTTTTCCATAATACGGCCTTGACCTACGGCTAAAATTTCGCCACGAGTAGATTTACCCGCCGCGGTGCCAGTAAGGACGATACCGCCTGCTGATTTAGCTTCGACTTCTTTACGTTTAACAATAACACGGTCATGTAATGGACGAATCTTCATTAATAGTGCTCCTATAAAAAAGTCCATATCAGGATTAAGGTTGATACCAGTGCCTAAGATGAACCAGTACCATGACGATACAGGTGGGGGCATCCGGTAAAACTTCAAGGGGAGAAGTGTGTTTTTTTTTCAAATTTTCCCCTTTTTAGTCGATTATGCTTTGGGCTAATTATTTTTTATCAGAAAAATGGTCGTTATCCTGATCTTCACCCTTATTATTCAGTTGGTTACTCGGTGAATCTTCTTTGCGCTGATACTCACCTTCAAAGGTGGCGCCATTTTGACCAGAAGAAAATCCACTTTGTCCATGATTGCCTGAATAAACACGAATACGAGAAATTAATTTTGTCACTAACAGTGCTTGTAATGGTGGCAGTAACAACAGTAAACCTAAGAAGTCCGTAAAGAAACCGGGGATCAACAATAAAATACCCGCCAGTATTAACGAAACGCTTTTCACCATTTCAGCAGCAGGCACTTCACCCACTGCAAGTTTTTGCTGCATTGAAGCAATATTTTTTACGCCCTGATTTTTTACCAATGAGACACCAACACAAGAAGTCAGCACCACAAGGAATAGTGTTGTAAGTACGCCAATCGAAGATGCTACATTGACGAAAATCACAGCTTCTATATAGATAAGAAGACAAATAACAATTAATGGGAGCCAACGCACTTGGTTCTCCTTTTTATAAAAAAAAGATTCATATTATTAATAGAAAGGAGTGTGAACTACATCTAAGGTGATGGTTTACGAACTCGCTTTTTCTTAGTTTATCTACATAATAATGGGGAGCCTAACACTCCTTTTCAAGGGGCGTTAAAAAGAGAAGTAGAACTGTAAAATCCATGAGATAGATCACAAAAAGAAAATATTTAGACGTTATTTACGTATAAAGTGATCCAGCTTAAAGGTATTTGTTCACAACCCGAATATGATCGTGTCAGTACCAAGCAAAACGGTAAGTTATATTACATTATTAACCGTTAACGATATATTTTATTAACAAGCGCATAACTAGACAGTTAAAATTTTAATAAGAAGGTTCTCATGTCAAATAAAACTCGTATCGAAGAAGACCTGTTAGGTAAAAGAGAAGTTCCTGCTGATGCTTATTATGGCGTCCACACTTTACGTGCAATTGAAAACTTCTACATCAGTGATCGTACCATCAATGATGTTCCAGAATTCATCCGCGGTATGGTAATGGTGAAAAAAGCTGCTGCATTAGCAAACAAAGAACTTCACACTATTCCTCGTGAAATCGCTGATACGATTATCAAAGCCTGTGACGTAGTATTAGAAACAGGTAAACACATGGATCAATTCCCAGTTGATGTATTCCAAGGCGGTGCTGGTACTTCATTAAATATGAATACCAATGAAGTTATCGCAAACATCGGTCTGGAATTAATGGGCCACCAAAAAGGTGAATACCAATACCTGAACCCGAATGACCACGTCAATAAGAGCCAATCAACAAACGACGCTTATCCTTGTGGTTTCCGTGTAGCGGTTTATAACTCTGTTATCAAATTAACTGAATCTATCGAACTGCTGAAAGCTGGTTTTGATAGAAAAGCAGTTGAGTTCAAAGACATCCTGAAAATGGGTCGTACTCAATTACAAGATGCTGTACCAATGACTTTAGGTCAAGAATTCCATGCTTTCTCTGTACTGATGAAAGAAGAAATCAAAAACCTGAAACGCACTGCTGAGTTACTGTTAGAAATGAACTTAGGTGCAACAGCTATCGGTACTGGTCTGAACACAGCTCCTGGTTACCAAAAACTGTCTGTTGAAAAACTGGCAGAAGTCACTGGTTTAGCTTGTGTTCCAGCAGAAGACTTAATTGAAGCAACTTCTGACTGTGGTGCTTATGTAATGGTTCACGGCGCATTAAAACGCTTAGCTGTGAAAATGTCTAAAATCTGTAATGACTTACGTTTACTGTCTTCTGGTCCTCGTGCTGGTCTGAAAGAAATCAATCTTCCAGAACTACAAGCAGGTTCTTCAATTATGCCAGCTAAAGTAAACCCAGTTATTCCAGAAGTTGTTAACCAAGCTTGCTTTAAAGTTATCGGTAATGACACTTGTGTAACTATGGCTGCTGAAGCAGGTCAATTACAATTAAACGTAATGGAACCAGCTATCGGCCAAGCAATGTTCGAATCAATCGCTCTGTTAAGCAACGCTTGCCGTAACTTAGTAGAAAAATGTGTTGATGGTATCACTGCGAATAAAGAAATCTGTGAACACTTCGTATTTAGCTCAATCGGTATCGTTACTTATCTGAACCCATTCATTGGTCACCATAACGGCGACATCGTTGGTAAGATTTGTGCAGAAACTGGTAAGAGCGTACGTGAAGTTGTTCTAGAACGCGGTTTATTAACCGAAGAACAACTGGATGATATCTTCTCTATCGAGAACTTAAAAAACCCGGCTTACAAAGCAAAACGCTTCGATGATTAATAATTGTGTTTTATAACATGACACTGTTAAACATAAGAATGAGCTCTTAAAAATACAAGGCACGAACTCTTTAAGAGGCGTGCCTTTTTACTTGATTGTAAAAACAAAAATTTAACTTATCTTTCTCATTTTTTTAATTATCTCAAGGAGTAAACGCTATGTTAGCCGTAGAATTGATTATCGTTCTGCTGGCCATTTTCCTCGGTGCGAGACTTGGGGGAATTGGTATCGGGTTTGCCGGTGGTTTAGGGGTTTTAGTTTTAGCTGCTATCGGTGTTAAACCTGGTTCAATCCCTTTTGATGTTATCTCCATCATTATGGCTGTTATTGCCGCAATCTCTGCGATGCAGGTTGCTGGTGGTTTGGATTACCTTGTTGGGCAAACTGAAAAACTGTTAAGACGTAATCCAAAATACATCACAATTCTTGCGCCAATTGTGACTTATTTCTTAACTCTATTTGCAGGTACAGGGAACATCTCTTTAGCAACACTGCCAGTTATTGCAGAAGTTGCAAAAGAACAAGGCATTAAGCCTTGCCGTCCTTTATCAACAGGTGTTGTTGCAGCTCAAATCGGTATTACTGCATCTCCTATCTCTGCTGCAGTTGTGTACATGGCATCAGTCATGGAAAACCCAGCAATGGTCGGTGAAGGTAATACAGTAAGCTATATCACACTGTTATCTATCTTATTACCAGCAACCTTCCTAGCAATCATCCTGATGTCATTCATCGTATCTTGGGTATTTAACTCAAAACTATCTGATGATGCTGTCTATCGTGAGCGTTTAGAACAAGGTCTGGTTGAGTTACGTGGTAGCCAAGAACGTAGAGAAACATTACCAGGTGCTAAATCATCTGTAATGCTGTTCTTACTGGGTGTTGTCTGTGTTGTTACTTATGCAATCATCAACAGCCCAAGCTTAGGTATCGTGAAAGAACCGTTAATGAACACCACTAACGCTATTCTTATCATCATGCTGAGTGTTGCAACGCTTATCACTGTTTTCTGTAAAGTTAAAACTGATACCATCCTCAACTCAAGTACTTTTAAAGCAGGTATGAGTGCATGTATCTGTATTCTGGGTGTTGCATGGTTAGGTGATACTTTCGTTTCAAGTAACATTGATTGGATCAAACTGACTGCGGGTGATTTGATCACTGGCCATCCTTGGTTATTAGCCGTTATCTTCTTCTTCTGTTCTGCACTGTTATATTCACAAGCGGCAACAGCAAAAGCATTAATGCCAATGGCTTTAGCGCTAGGTGTATCTCCATTAACTGCAATTGCATCTTTCTCTGCGGTTTCTGGTCTGTTCATCCTGCCAACTTACCCAACACTGGTTGCGGCAGTTCAAATGGATGACACAGGTACAACCCGTATCGGTAAATTAGTCTTCAACCACCCATTCTTTATCCCTGGTACAATTGGTGTGGTATTAGCTGTCGGATTTGGTTTCCTCTTCGGCGGTATGATCCTGTAGTTTGAAGTAAAAAATTAAAACATTGCAAAAAAGCGCCTAGCGCTTACAAGAAATAAAAAAACAAAAAAATACCCTATCACAAGATGGGGTATTTTCATTTTACCCGGTCGCCTCTTGCTTTCATTTTTAGTTAAAGTCTGCTAATTATGATGTTTTCGCGACAACGTGATTTAAGGAGATTTCCGTGCAACGTGAAGCGTTATTAGACCACGTACTTATCCAGCTAGAGCAATATGGCTTAGCGGCGACTTTACCAGAGCTTCTTCAGGACTCGGGTATTAATGAATCTCAACTTCACCCATTTTGGCCTGATAGAGATGCCTTAATTTTTGATTGTCTTCGCCATCACGGGCAACAAATAGATATTTGGCAACGCCAAGTTATGCTAGATGAAGAACTGACGATCGAACAAAAGTTACTGGCTCGTTATGATCAGCTCACTATACGTTTAGAGAAAAACCGTTTTCCTGGTTGTTTATTCGTTGCAGCATGTAGTGCATACCCTGATGAACACTCTCAAATCCACCAATTAAGCCAACGTCAAAAACAGAGCTCATTTGATTACTCTAGAACGCTACTACGCGAGCTTGATATCGAAGACAGTGAGTTAGTTGCTAAACAAATGGAACTCATCTTAGAAGGCTGTTTAAGCCGTTTAATGGTCAATCATCATGCTGATGATATTATTACAGCAAAATTATTGGCAGAGGATATTCTTAAGATTGCTCAATGCCGAAAAAATGGTGCATTAAGTTAGTTATAAGTGCAGGAAAACAAGAAAAACGGTCTATTTTTTCGTTTGTACTCAATTTTTCTCTGCTGAGTAGCAAAAAACAATTTAATCATCAAAAAAAGAGAAAGTTTTCTCTTCGATATACAAAAAAGTGAATATCTTTACTGATTGTTATTTAAGCATTTTTTACTAAAAAATCGCTTATGATGAAAATTTAAACTCAAATAGAATAAAAAGAAAGCAAACAAACTTATTTTTGTATTTTTTATTAAAAAGACGTTGACGCATCCCGCTGAATACGGTTTAATGCGCCTCGTTAGCCCGAATAGCTCAGTCGGTAGAGCAGGGGATTGAAAATCCCCGTGTCCTTGGTTCGATTCCGAGTTCGGGCACCATCTTTAGAAAAACCAGCCTTAGGGCTGGTTTTTTGCTTTTATAGACTAAGCTAGTTGTTGTGATTAACAAATACACTTCATCACCTTTTCCCTTTTCTACCTACCTCATTCCTATCTGTTAGAAAGTAGATCAAAATAAATACAACACTATTAATAATATGCTAGTCCAGATATATTTGCCTCATATGAGAATAAGGAAGGTAGATTATGAAAAATGGAATTGAAGGCTTAATGTTAAAGAATGGGTTCACACCAAAATCTTCATTATTAGAAATAGCCATTCCTAATAATGGTGTTGATTTATCTAAAGGTTTTTTTATCATTATGGGGAAATGACTGGCATTTTGAGCTCTTGAAAGTGAATGATTTAATTCATAAATATATATTTTATCTTCCTTCCCATTTTGACAAAGGTTACCAATAGATTCTTGTGTTGAACACCCTGATGAAATTAACCCTTGTTTTTAATTTTTATTGTCAAATAAATAATGTTTGCCATTTTCAACCCTTTTATCAAGAATTTAATCTAAGTATATTTATACTTGCATAGTATATTTCCTCTAATCGTTCATTAATCAAAATAATAAGGTCACTTTGTATATTTAAATTGATTAATGATTTAATCATTTGAACATTTGAACATTGTAATCAATATTCTGTAAAATTAAATGATGCCTCCCATACAAGGACAAACAAAAATGGAATTTCCCAAAGATCGAGTTTACCATTCAGTCATCTGTGTATTTGCCTTTATAGGCTACTTTTTTTCCTCATTTAGTCTCTTGCTCACCCCAGCCCCTGCTACATTGTTTCAATCGCCTTATATCATCTCATTAATCAGTTTTTTTATTTACCTCCCCTACTGCTTGATTATTTGGATTGCTTATCAAAAAAAGATTAAATTAATGCCATTAGGCCACCTTCAATGGAATTCACTGAAAGCCCCTTTTTTAGCCTTATTGGGATTATATTTTATTAGTTTATTTTTAGGCTCTGAAGATGATTCATGGGTTACAGAAATCGAATCTATTACAGGTTTTGCCTTCTTCTTATTTGCACTCTCAGTTATCTTTATTGCTCCCATTACTGAAGAAGTCATTTTTAGAGGTTTTCTACTAAATGCAGGCATGTGGTATGGCAATATAGGAAAATGGATTGCCATTATTATCTCTTCACTTCTATTTGCCGCTATGCATACTCAATATGAGTCAATTACTACGTTTATCCTTATTTTTGTTGTGGGTGTTGTGTTTTGCCAAATCAGAATAGGGACTCGTTCATTAATCGCGCCGATAGTGATGCATGGAATACACAATACAATTAGTATCGTTTTTTTAATGTTATAGAGTTTTTATTTAATAAATTTATATTTTTTATAACAAAACACTTATTCACTTTATAAGAAATGATATGTAATAGATGAAAATGTTTTTATTATTATTTTAGAGAATGATCTGATTTTATGCGCAATAATACCGAATATTATTCATCACTATCTAAATAAGTTATATTAACTTCCATAAAAATAAAATGAAAAAATAAATATAGAATGTGATTATAACTACATGCTTTTTCAGCGTATTAAAGTATGATAAGCGATATTAATATGACAAGGATATTACCATCTTCTTAAATTAAGAGAACTCTATATGAATTTGTTTTTCCAAAATAGCCTAGCTTTTCCTAGCATTATTTTTAGTGCATTACTAATTATTATCTCTTTTTATTGGCTTTGTGCTGCTTTTGGATTATTAGATATTGATTTATTTAATATTGATAGTGAATTAGATGTTGATGCAACAGGTTTCGCAGGTTGGTTAACAAAATTAGGGTTAGCGGGTATCCCAGTTACGATTATTTTAACCTTCTTTACCCTTATAGGCTGGTTTATCAGTTACTTTACTAACTATTGGATTATCAGCGCTATTGAAACAGATTTTATTTATTATTTAGTTGGCTTTATTGCATTAATCATTATCTCTTTTATTTCTCTTAATCTTACTGCGGTATGTTTAAAACCCATTCGTAAAAAGCTCATATCACGTAATAAGCCTAAATCAGTACACCAATTGATAGGCAAATTAGCCATAGTACGATCAGCGAATGTCGCGGAAAACAAAGGTGAAGCCCTTTTAGAAGATGGGGGTGCAGGTTTAATTTTACAAATTAGAGCACCAGAACACGAGAATATTAAACGAGGAGACAACGTTATTATTATTAGTTATGACGCGTCTACTCACAGTTATCAAGTCGTAACGGAAGATGAATTTCATCGCTGATATCCACATTCGATGAAATGTAATTAAGTTAATAAACAAATACGATTAAAAAATGACGGCATCGTCTGAACCTATGGAGAAAAAAGTATGGATTTGGCTTTCGTTATGCCTTTCTTAACTATTGTTGGCTTCGCAATTCTAATTATTTTAGGGTTATTTGGATTATTTAAAGCTTTCTATATAAAAGTGCCTCAAGGTACAGCCTTAATAGTCAATGACATGACCTCACAACCTAAAGTCCATTTTACAGGTGCGCTGGTTTATCCAGTTATCTACAAAAAAGAGTTTATGCGTATTTCTCTTTTAACGTTAGAGGTTGATCGTCGTGGTAAAGATGGTTTGATTTGCCAAGATAACTTACGTGCTGATATTACCGTTGCATTTTATTTACGTGTAAATGAAACCACTGAAGACGTATTAAAAGTCGCAAAAGCCATTGGTGTTGATAGAGCGTCTGATCATCAAGCAGTCAGCACTCTATTTAGTGCTAAATTCTCAGAAGCATTAAAAACAGTAGGTAAACAGTTTGAACTGTCGAAACTTTTTGAAGATAGACAGAATTTCCGTGATCGTATTGTTGATGTTATTGGTAAAGATCTTAATGGTTATGCATTAGAAGACGTTGCTATCGACTATTTAGAACAAACACCAAAATCTGCACTTGATCCTAACAATATTTTTGACTCTGAAGGTATCCGAAAAATCACGGAAATTACCGCTATTCATAATATTGAAACTAACCAAAAAGAGCGTGATCAAGAACTTGCTATTCAAAAGAAAAACGTGGAAACCCGAGAAGCAAGTCTGGCCTTAGAACGCCAACAAGCCGATGCAGAAGCACGCCAAAAACGTGAAATCGATAATATTCGTGCTCGTGAAACATCAGAAACCCTGCGTGTACAAGAAGAAGAGCGCTTAAAAGCAGAACAAGCTCGTATTCAGACTCAACAAGAGATTGAAATTCGTGAAGAAAACCGTATGCGTGAAGTGGAAGTTGCACAACAAAATCGTACTCGTGCAGTCACCATTGAACAAGAACGAGTTAATCGTGCTCGTGAATTAGAAATTGTTGCTCGCGAACGCGAAGTTGAGTTGCAACGTATTGAGAAAGAAAAAGCGTTAGAAGAAGAACGCAAAAATATCTCAAATGTTATCCGTGAACGTGTCGCCGTAGAAAAAACGGTTGCTCAAGAAGAAGAACGTATTAAAGAAGTACGCGAAGTTTCAGAAGCTGAACGTATGCGTCAAGTCACCATCATAAATGCACAAGCAGAAGCAGAAGAGTCTTTAGTCCGCCAAGTGAAAAGAGCCGAAGCTGATGAATCTAGTGCTAAACATAAAGCTGAAGAAATCAGCACGATGGCAAAAGCTGAATTAGAAGCCTCGGTAAAACAATCAGAAGCGAAAAAACGTTTAGCGGAAGGTATTGAAGCTGAGCATGCAGCATTAGGTCTTGCCGAAGCTCGAGTGCGCCAAGCAACCGCAGAAGCCGAAGAGAAGGAAGGCCTTGTATTGGCTAACATCACTGCTGAAAAACTATTAGCAGAAGCACGTGGCATGAAAGAAAAAGGCTTAACTGAAGCGCAAGTGATGGAAGCGAAAGCACAAGCCCAGCAACAACAAGGCCTTGCAGAAGCAAAAATCTTAGAAGAGAAATTAGCCGCTCAAGCGCGTGGTGAAGAACAACAAGCCAATGCAAAAGAGAAATTAGGCCTTGCTGATGCGAAAATTCTTGAAGAGAAACTCGCAGCACAGGCGCGTGGTGAAGGCCAATTAGGATCAGCACAAGCTGAAGTTATTCGTCAACGCTTAAAAGCTGAAGCTGATGGTTTAACAGATAAATTCAAATCTATGGATCACCTCAGTGATACGGCGCGTTCACATGAAGAATTCCGTATGAGTCTTGAAAAACAATTTGAACAAGCGATGGCATCTATTGAAGCCAACAAAGAAATTGCACGCGAACAAGCCGATGTATTGGCAGCTGCACTGAGCAAAACCAATATTGAAATTGTGGGCGGTGATGGCAACTTCTTTAATACCTTCTCTAAAGCATTAAGCTTAGGTAAAGCGGTAGATGGTTTTATGGATAAAAGCAGTTTTGCCAAAGAGAACGTTGAAAAACTGATTAACCGCACTCAACAAGATAAAAAACTCGATATTGCTTCTTTATTAAAAAATCCGGAAGTCCAAGATTTAATTAATGGATTTATGGCAACAAAAGGTGCCAATCCACTGATTAAAGATGTGACAACTAAATCAGGCTCCTCTAAAGAAGAATAATGTTATTTAGAGGGCGAAAGGCATAGAGATATCTCTATGTCTTTTATCTTGTTTTTATCGTTTAAGCCAAGGAAATCCGTTATACCATGTCTGAAATTCTGGATACGAATCGTGAGCAGGAAATACTCGATAGTGCTGTTGCACAAGGTGGCGCGTATGAAATCTTACGCAAACGCCTAACAGAGCAAGGCCAACAACTTCATAAAAAAGCCACTGAATTAAATCAACATCGCTTAGATGAATTTGGTCAAAGCCAAATGGATATTATTGGCCGTATCCGTATTCGTACTGAAAATAACTGCCAAGCCAGAGACATTGTTCGTGTAGGTGAATGGCTACTGTTTGGTTATAACGTTTTCCTTGGATTAAAACGTGAAATTCATCTTGAAGATGTCTTTTCACTTTATCGTTTAACTGAAAGTGAGGGAGAGTTTGATGTTGAAGCCGTCCCTTATGAAGATACTTTTTTAAACGATAATCGTTTTATTCAGGATTTTACTGAGCTTTATACTTATTACAAAAATACACAACTACTACAACTTGTTGAGCGTGATGGAAAACTGCTTGCCAGTTTTCAAATTGGTGCGCGAATTACTGATGTGCGTGTTTTCCGCTGGGCTATCTCAAGTGATAAAAAGCGTATCGACTACATTGATAATCGTGGTGAAAGAGATATTGCCCTCCCTCCTGCTTACGATTTCGAATGGACGAAAACTCAACGTGAAGATACGGTCAATGGTCGTTTTCCTCATATCAATATTCTTGATACCGTTTTTGTCGAAACAACCGGTGGCGATCTAACAGTTAAATGTGAAAATAACACCGAGGATGGTTTAGGGATTTATCGTGAAGCCGTATTAGATAAAAACCAATCTCTCGATGATGCACAAATTGAATATGCTCAAACAGGTAGTTTGATTCTGTTAAAAATCTTACCTTATCGCGAAGAAAACTGGCGTTATTTGGTCTATAACATTTTGACGCAAACCGTACAACGCATTGATGCAATTGGACAAGCTTGTGTTCAATTACCTGAAGATCACGGTATTATTTTCCCTGGTGGTTATTACCTGCAAAATGGCGAATACAAAACCTTTGATCAACCAATGGAAGGGATGTATTTCCGCCGTCTACGCCGTTCGCCTAATGGCGAAGATGTGTTATATGTTTTCTACTCTCCTTCACAAGGTCGCCTTGCGCTTTTCAATTACAATATGATTGAGCGTAAACTTGCTGTGCCTTTAGTTGGTCATGGCTATGCGATGTTAGAAGACGGAAAAATGGTGCTGTTTGAAGGTGAAGGCGAAGAAGCAACTCGCGTTCATCCAATGCAAGTTTGGCAAACTCCCTTCTATTCTGAAGAATTTGCTGATAAACAACCTCCCCGTAATGGTTTTTATGGCCGTATTGGTAATGCTGATTTAGTACGAGGTATTTCCGAAATATTGCATGTCGCAAAAGAAATTGAAGGTAATCAAATCTCTATTGCTCGTTATGAGCAACTCAGCTTACAACCTAAAAACTTATTAGATCTCTATTATTGGTTTAATGACGAGCACTGTTTGGGGATTGGTAAATTATTAAAAGATATCGCTCAAACCAGTGAATTAGTACTTGATGAATATGAAAAAGTGGAAAGTATTCGTCAGCAATCTGCGAAATCAATGCTTGAAGCGATTAATCGCCAAAAATCACTACTGGCCTTAACACTCCCTGATAGTTGGACAGATATTCAACAATTTGTTGATAGCTTAAATTTATTAAATGCCCACCGTGGGCATCTGATTTCCTTGCGTGAATTCCGTTATATGGATTTAACCAAGCTTAGCACCATGGAAACAGAAATTACCGAAACGCAACAACGTGTTTCACAAGCGACCGCACTTTTCCTTGCCAGTGATAAAGCATTACAACCGTTTAAAGCACAACTTGTTACCTTTGAAAACCTTATTGAAAAAGCCCAAAACAGCGCACAACTAGATGTACCAATGAATGACATGGAAAAAATGTCTGCTGATTTGGATATGCTTTCTAACTTAATGGCATCTTTAACATTCCAAGACGTTACCCAACAAACGCACATTATTGATGCAATCTCACAAATCTATGCTCAACTCAATCAATCTCGCGCTCGACTACAACAAAAACGTAAATCACAAAGCAGCGTCGAAAGCGTGGCACAATTTGGTGCACAATTTCGCTTATTTAGCCAAGGGCTCACCAATGCTTTATCCCTTGCAACCACACCTGAAGGTTGTGACGATCAACTTTCACGTCTTTTAGTTCAATTAGAAGAGTTAGAAAGTCAATTTAGCCATCATGATGAATTTCTTGATGATATTCTGGCTAAACGTGAAGAGTTAGTCGAAACCTTTGAGTCACACAAACAAGTGTTGCTTGATGATCGCCAACGTCGCTCACAAAGCCTATTAACCGCAGCCAATCGCTTACTGGAAAATCTACAACGCCGAACCTCTCGATTACAGTCACAAGATGAGTTAAATGCCTTTTTCGCATCAGATCCTTTATCACTAAAAACACGAGAGATCATTGAAAAACTAAGAGAAATCAATGATAACGTCAAAGCTGATGATATTGATGCACGCTTAAAATCCTCTCGTGATCAAGCTATTCGTATTCTGCGGGATAAAACCGATATTTTTGAAGACGGTGGCAATGTTATTAAATTAGGGCCTCGTCATCGCTTTAGTGTTAATACACAAGAACTTGATCTCACTATCTTACCGAAAGAAGATAAACTCTGGTTATACCTGACAGGAACGGATTACCAAGAACCGATTGAAAATACAGAACTCGCTCAATTACAACCTTATTGGAATGCCTCACTTGAGTCTGAATCGGATACTGTTTATCGAGCAGAGTATCTCGCTTATTCCATTATTTATGCGGCAGCAAAACGTCAAGATGGTCTTGATTACGAAACGCTAAAAGAAGCACTCACTCTTCCTGAAAAGCTTGAAAAACTCGTGCGTGATTTCGCTACCCCACGTTATAAAGAAGGCTATGAAAAAGGTATCCACGATCACGATGCTATCGCCATATTGAAAAAGCTGCTGCCTATTGGCGAAAGTGCTGATCTTCTACGCTATAACCCAACGGCACGTGCAATAGCTGCGCTTTTTTGGGAAACTAAACAAAATGAACAATATCCAGCGCTGTGGCCTGAACGTGCAAGAACTGCACTGAATATTCAGCAATTATTCCATACAGACGATGCGTTAACCGATCTGCAAGCAGAGATCGAAGCAGATATACGCCTCTTCCTTCATGATAATCCAATTGAGTGTGAACACTATGTACCGATGCAAGCCTCTGAATATTTAAGCTTTGCGTTGGCGAGAACTCCCATTGAATTGGTTTATAGCAAATATGCTAAAGAGTTAGTGATTGCATTACAAAGTCGATTAGAAGAAGCCCATATGTGGATAGACTTTAATCGCTCACAACAGAATTTAGGTACGCGATACGCACAGCGTTGGGCGCTGATCCAAAATTGGCTACAAGGGCTGTGCTCTTTGCCTGATTATGCCGAACTTACACCTTATATTCCGGGCGCTATCGCTATCATTATTTTAGATAAAGTCGCATCAGCGCGTTATAGTGAAGCTGATTTATACTTTACAGTAACTGACCTATTAGGCTCCCATCCCACCATTGAAAACCAAGCGTTATCACTCAGTTTGGATGACTATTTCAGCCGAATGCGCGGCCAAAGAAAGAACTTTATTCCTGCATTCAGACAGTACCTCACACTGCGTCAAAAAATAGTCAGTAATGAACGTGAACGCTTAAAACTGCATGAATTTAAAGCCAAACCATTAAGCTCTTTTGTCCGTAATAAGCTAATTAACGATGTCTATTTACCTATTATTGGCGATAATATGGCAAAACAAATTGGTGCGTTAGGCGAAGGTAAGCGCACCGATTTAATGGGATTATTATTAATGATCTCCCCTCCGGGTTACGGCAAAACCACATTAATGGAATATGCAGCCGCACGTTTAGGCCTTATTTTTATGAAGATCAATGGCCCCGCATTAGGACATAGCGTGCTATCTCTCGATCCCGAACAAGCGCCTAATGCAACAGCAAGGCAAGAGCTTGAAAAACTCAATTTAGCATTAGAAATGGGTAATAACGTTATGCTGTATGTGGATGATATTCAGCATACTCACCCTGAATTCTTACAAAAGTTTATTTCTCTCTGTGATGGAACAAGACGTATTGAAGGGGTATGGAAAGGAAAAACCAAAACCTATGATATGCGGGGTAAAAAATTCTGTGTCGTCATGGCGGGTAACCCTTACACCGAATCAGGTGAAGTCTTTCGTATTCCTGATATGTTGGCTAACCGAGCTGATATTTATAACTTAGGTGAAGTATTAGGTGGTATGGATGATGCTTTTGCTCTGAGTTATATCGAAAATAGCTTAACTTCAAATGCGCTATTGGCACCACTTGCACTGCGTGATCTTAACGATCTCTATATTTTAGTCGATAAGGCGATGGGGAAATCTGTCTCTACCAATACATTAAGTTACCCTTATTCTGATGCTGAAATTAATGAAATAGTCATGGTGCTTAAGCACTTAATTACGCTACGCAATATCATTTTAAAAGTAAATCAGCAATATATCGCCAGTGCGGCACAATCGGATAAATATCGCACAGAACCCGCATTTCGTTTGCAAGGCAGTTACCGCAATATGAATAAGTTAAGTGAAAAAGTGTCTGCGGTAATGAATGATGAAGAAATTGAACGTTTACTTGATGATCACTATCTGGGTGAAGCGCAATTACTGACAACAGGTACTGAAGAAAATTTATTAAAACTCGCTGAATTACGTGGAAAACTAACTGAAAAAGACACTATTCGTTGGCAACAAATCAAGAAAGACTTTATGCGTAATAAAGCATTGGGTGGTGATAATGCCGATATAGGTGACCGTGTGGTTTCACAGTTAGCCAATTTAGTAGAGAGTGTACAAGGTCTACGCTAAAGATAGAAAACAACCATTTTCAGCCCACTTATTTTAGTGGGCTAAATACTACATAGGTAATATTTTATAAATCGAGAAACCTATTTCACATTCACGATATTAAGATTAAATATATTTACTATTAATAAATCATGATATCAAAGGAAGAATTGTTGTAATATACATTATTAATTCTATTAATAATTAAATTTATAAAAATTTTATTTTATATAATTAATAATGCTATGATTAACAATAAATAACAATATTATTTAACAAACGATTATACCCCGTACATAAAATCCATATTAACTCACACTCTGAAAAGAATGAAATAAATAAGATATTAATAAGAATCACTCTTGATCTATTTATGAGATCTCTCTCTAACTATCAGAAATTACCTAATGATTAATTAGATAGAGGTGATAGCATCAATTATGCTATAAATTAATTATATATTTTTCATGATCCTAGCTCAAATTAATTAAAAAAAATTAAATATCTTATCTTCAATTTATTAACAAACGAAAAAGGATCACTCGTTATTAATTTTATTAGTACATTATGCTAATTTTAAACTTAAAATCATTGCAAAAAATTATTCTATTTTAGTCTGATTTAAGATGTTTTTATTCCAGGCAGATAGCGACACAACAAAAATACTTTCAATAAAAGTGGGCGTACTATGAAAAGCATGTTTACGACTCGGGAGCTCCCTGACGTAGATCGGTTTTCCGTATTCAGGGATACAATAAAAGACCGCTTTTTATCGTCTTATGAATGCAATGAAGTCGAATTGCCTCCTCATTCTCGATTTTATGCCAATATTGTTGAGCAGAAGGTGACAAATATTCGCTTTATTCAACTAGAGTCTAATGGGCACTGGGCAAGCAGCCGTCCTTTAACCCATAAACTGAGCTTAGAAGAACATTTTCAAATTGAGATACAGCGTTCAGGAACCAGCCATCTGACGCAAGATGGAAGAACCGCATTTCTGCGACAAGGCGACTTTTGTATTTTTGATATGGCAAGACCCGTATCCTGGTCTTTTGATAACGACTACTCGTTATTTAAAATTCTGATCCCAAGGGAGAAACTAGCATCTCGTTTAGGGAATACCCAAAATCTTACAGCAAGAGCGATACGTGGTAATAGTATTACCGGCTCTCTCGTTTATAGTTTTGTGATGCGTTATATTCCATTCTTGGATTCAATGCCACCACAACATGCGCAACAACTTGCTGATATTTTATTGAATTTAATTACCTCAGCCTTTAGCGAATTCAGTATTGCGACACCACCGCAAAGCTTAGGAAGATCAACACTGTTTTATTTTGCTCAGCACTATCTTGAGCAACATCTTTCCGATCCCGATTTAAGTGTTAATGAATGTGCTAATGCGTGTGGGATCTCAGTACGCTATTTACAGATGCTATTTAAAGAACAAAATACATCTGTACTTCGTTGGATCTACCAAAAACGTCTTGAGAATTATAAAGCAGCATTGGTTAATCCACTTTTAGCAGAGAAAAATATTACACAACTCGCTTATGAATGTGGGTTTAGTGATATTTCTAATTTAAGCCGAAAATTTAAATCTGAATTTTTTATGACACCTTCAGAGTATCGAAAAATACACTCGTTGAGATAAGTTCTAAAACAAATTTATGGGTTATATATGAATCAATATATAGCCAGTATACTCATTCCCCTCTAGTTTATATTTTGGAGGTTACACTAGAGGGGAAAAGGATCTATTTCATTAGCCGTAACGAAACTCTATGCCTAATGTGCCACATGGGTATTCCCATTTCTTTAAGATCGTCTCGCCACATAACACACGGCAAGTACCACACTCTAAACATCCTGCATAATCAAAAAGATATTGCCCTTTTTCATCTTTTTTATATAAACCTGCTGGGCAAGCTTTCATTAAGATTTCAAATTGCGCAGGATCGATATCATCCTTTAAGACAATATGTGGATTTTCTTCATCCACGTTAAATTTATTGACGCCTAATTTAACGTCTACGTTTACTTGACTCATAAAGAACGTACTCCTTTAAAGCCATCTTTAATTAAGTTCATCACACCGACTTTCTTCACTTGAGACAGGATTTTCTTACGTACTGGTTTTTCTGGGCCATTAATCACGAATAAATCATGCATTACATTAGCGGCCATTTGTGGGTAATCAGTAAAAAATCGGGTGTTATCAAGGAAAGCAGGTAGATCTTTATATAGCTTCATATCTTTCATAACAAAGCTGTCATTTAATAAAGATTGATAACAACTCAGCTCTTTTTGACTATAGCTGTTTTGTTCTTTTGCCATTAATACCGCTTTTGCAGCAGCTTCACCTGAAGCAATCGCCAGATCCATTCCTCTTACGGTATAGCCAACGTTGAGACAAAATCCAGCAGCATCACCCGCAACTAATACGCCGTCTTTCACTAATTCAGACACCATATTCATGCCACCTTCCGGCACCATATGAGCTGAATATTCTAATAATTTTCCGTCTTTGATAAGCGGTGCAACAACAGGATGTTGTTTAAAATCTTCTAATAATTGAGGAACCGTTTTTTCGAACTTATCGACGTTATGTAGCCCTAAAACCAGTCCTAAAGAAACAGTATTTTTATTGGTATATAAAAAACCACCGCCTAAGTATCCCCCTGATGGTGCGCCTGCAAAAAGCCAAGCTAATCCTTCATCATTTGTGCAACCAAATCGGTCTTCCATTTGTTGAGGAGTAAATTCAAGTAGCTCTTTCACACCGACAGCAACAGTATGAGGATTTACTTTCTGTGTCATACCTAATTGCTTCGCTAACAGTGAATTCACACCATCGGCTAAAATCACGACATGCGCTTCAATTTCATCATCACCGGCTTTAACGCCACACACTTTGCCATCTTTTACTAATACTTCATCGACACGAACGCCAGTGATCACTTGTGCGCCAGCATCTTCCGCTTTTTCCATTAACCACTGATCAAACGAAGAGCGTAATACAGTATAAGAACGCGCCGCATCCTCTTCTTGCTGAGTATGTTGATAATCTAACGTAACGCCATCTGTCGGCGTTAACATGGAGATTTTTTCACGCGTCACAAGGCGCTCAACTGGAGCTTCTTCGGCAAAATTGGGGATGATTTTTTCAAGGCTGTGTGCGTATAAACGCCCGCCCGTCATATTTTTACTGCCAGCGAAATTACCTCGCTCAACCACTAACACATCACATCCTGCTTGCGCTAAAACATAGGCAGCAGTACCACCAGCAAGTCCACCACCCACAATAATGGCGTCAAAAATATCGTCTGACATACTTTTCTATCCTTTTATTATGTGTGGTCGCTTAGCACGCTTTCACTAAGCGACCGACGGGGATTAGCCGCCAAGTTTTGCTGTTAATGCAGGTAACACTTTGTAGAGGTCGCCGACAATCCCGTAGTCCACCATATTGAAGATAGGCGCATTTTTATCTTTGTTGATACCAACAATAATTTTTGCTCTATCTACACCGACCATATGCTGAATTTGTCCTGAAATACCGACAGCAACATAAACATCAGCACCTAAGGTCACGCCTGAAACACCAATGTAGCGATCGTGTTCCATCCAGCCTTCACCTTCAGCAATTGGACGTGAACAACCCACTTCACCTTGAAGGGCTTTCGCTAATGCTGACGCTAACGCAATATCATCAGCCTTACCAAAGCCACGTCCAACACCAACAACACAATGTGCTTTACCTAAATCAACGCTACTACCTTGTTTTGGCTTACGTGCTAACACTTTTAATGTATGCGCAGGGGCGACAAAGGTACCTTGTACCACTGATGCATTGGGAGCATCTGTAATGACTTCCACATCTAATGCACCACCAACGGTAGCAATAGCATAAGGTGAGCGAATTTCTGCTTTAGCATGTGCTAAACCACCATAAACTTGGTGTGTTGCAATCACGGTATTGTTTTCAACGGTTAGGCTTAATGCATCACTGACAACACCCGCTTTTAACGTAACACCAAGGCGAGCTGCAATAGCTTTTGCTCGTTTTGATGATGCTAATAAAACCAATGCATTAGCACCCGCTTCTTTAATAATTTCAGCAAAAGAAGTCGCATAATCTTCAGCAATCACACCTTCTTGTGGTTCAAAGCAATAGACACAATCAGCACCAAGGCTGACACATTCACGAGTGCTTTCATCATCACCGATAAATAACACATTCACTTTTTCACCAAGACCACGAGCAAACGCTATCAACTTCGCTAAATCATCCGCTTTCTCGGCATAAACAAAGGTAGTAGGTAGTAAACTAGCCATTTTTAATCTCCTTATTGATTAACCGCTTGGCGTAAATGCTCAGCAAATGTGGCAATATTTTCATCTGAATCACCTTCTAAAATAATGCCAAGGCGATCAGTCTGTTCTGGTGCGCACACTTGCGTTTGCACTACGGTGAGTGCTGAAAGATCAACACCAATATCTCCTAACCCAAGTTTCTCAACAGGTTTTTTATTAGCCGCTAAAATGGCTTTCATTGACGGTAATTTTGGGGTGTTAATGCTTGATGTCACGCAGACAACGGCAGGTAATGTCAGCTCTAACTCTTCAGTGATATTTTCTAAATCACGTTCAACAATAATTTTTTCACCTTCAACGGTGATTTTATTAACGGCATTAACACAAGGTAAGCCTAAGTATTCGCCTACCGCTAAACCTGTTTGTTGAGCGTATAAGTCACCAGAACCTTCACCGAAAACTAATAAATCAAAACCCACTTTTTGTGCCGCTTGCGCAATAATATTGGCGGTATCTGTTGAATAAAGCGCATTACACGCATCATCAGCAACAAGTGTTAATGCATCAGGGCCACGCGATAAAATATCTTTTTTAATTTTCGCGTTTTCTACCATTGCACTAGTGCCTACACTCAGCGCAGTTACGGTGCTATCACCAAGAGCCGAGGCAATTTCTACTGCCGTTTCAATCGCGTTTAAATCATATAAACTAATTTTTAAACCCGCATTATCAGTTGCGAGTGTACGATCAGGCCGCGTTGTGATGTCTTGTTCGTCATGAACAACCTTACAGCAGGCAATAAGTTTCATAATTCACATTCTCCGTTTTGCTCAATGGAGCAAATTAATAAAATCCCAATGTCATTACGCTAAAATATGTTTAGCGATCACCATGCGTTGCACTTCGCTTGTGCCTTCAAAAATTTCGGTGAGTTTTGCTTCACGCATTAGGCGTTCAACAGGATAAGATTTGGTGTAACCCATACCGCCGTGGAGTTGAACGGCTTTTTGAGTCACATAGGTTGCTGTTTCAGAAGCGTATAATTTGGCTTGCGCTGATTCGCGGGTATAAGGAAGCCCAGCAATTTTTGCCGCAGCTGCGCGATACACCAACATACGAGCACAATCTACACGGGTAGCCATATCCACTAACATCCATTGCACACCTTGGTTGGCCGCAATAGGTTTTCCAAATTGAATACGCTCTTTGGTGTAATCAATCGTGGCATCTAATGCACTTTGTGCGATACCTAATGCAATAGCTGAACAGCTTAAACGACCACCATCTAAGGTTTCCATTGCAATGCTAAAACCTTTACCTTCAGCGCCTAAACGAGCACTAACAGGTACAACACAGTCACTAAAACTGACAGAACAGGTTTCAGAGCCATTCATACCCATTTTTTCTTCAGGTAAACCAATGCTGATCCCTGGATTATCACGCTCAACTAAGAATGCAGTGATCCCTTTAACACCCGCACTTTTATCGGTCATGGCAAATACAATAAAGAATGCACCTTGAGGTGCTGCTGTGATCCACAATTTAGAGCCATTGATCAGATAATTATCACCTTGGCGAACAGCCGTTGTTTGTTGAGCAGCAGCATCACAACCCGCGCTTGGTTCTGATAAACAGAAGCAACCAATTTGCTCACCTGAAACTACTCCCGGTAAAATACGTGCTTTGGTTTCTTCATCAGCATATTTTTGAATAACAGGGCCAGTTAATGAACACTGTGAACCCATGATCATGGCGTGTGCAGCGCTGACTTTTGCCATTTCTTCTGTTGCTAATACATAGCTAATTGCATCTGCTTCTGTTCCACCATAATTTTCATCAATATTGAAACCAAAGAGTCCTAATTCAGCCATAGGTGCAACGCTTTCACTTGGAAAACGGTGTTCTTTATCGATTTCGCCAGCAATAGGCTTAATATCGTTTTCAACAAACTCTCTGACCATATCGCGGATCAGAACTTGTTCTTCTGTTAGCTGAAAATCCATGTTTATCTTCCTCTGTGAATATATAGGGTTATCTCTATGGCGTGCGATTTCACGTTTGTCGTCTTATCGCACGCCTTAATGGGTTAGCGTTATTTCTACATCGTCGCTATGGATGCAGGTAAGAAGGTGTACAGCAGCAACATAAACATCATGGCTAACAGTGGGATAGCGAGAGTTAACGTTCCTACAGGGCCATACCCCTCTTTATGACTGACACCACAGACACTAAAGACAGTAATAATCAATCCGTTAAATGGCGGAGTTGTACTCATTGATGCCATTGTGGCCACACGATGTAAGGAGCCTTGATCAACCACAGTTGCAGGGAACATTGCAGCAATCATTGGCATAGCAATACTTAACGCACCGGAGCCTGAACCACTGATAAACACCAAGGCACCGACTGAAATTGCAGTAACAACAAGTGGATTAAGACCTGATTGAGCAATCGCTTGGAATGATTCTTTAAACGCAGGCAAGGTCATCACTAATGCCCCAAACCCAACAATAACTGCCGTGTTAAAGAGGGAGGACACCCCTTCCATCGTTCCTGCGGCTAAATTAGGTACAAGCTTTTTCCAATCGAGATAGCGTAAGTACACAATCAAGGCTGCGATAATGGCGCAGAATAAGGCAATAGCAGGGTCCCATTTCAGAATATTCAGCACGACAAGCAAAATAAGCATAGGGAGTAATGCAACAAGCACATTAGGTAATTGGCGATCTTTTTTACCTTCTTCGGCTTTGGCTGTTTTTTCATCTTCAACCCAGCCTTCACCTTTCGCTTTTACGCGCTTAAATAACCAAGTGAGATAAATAATCACTAAGGTGACTTGGAACAAGGCTGTCAACATACCCGGTACTAACCCTGCCGTCGCTGACGTACCTAAAAACTTCATTGGGATAAGGTTTTGGATTTGAGGTGATCCAGGCATTATCATTACAAACGTACCTGCACCGGCAAAATAGACAGCAGGAATAAGTCTGCGAGGAAGATTTGCTTTGCGGAATAAACTCACCATCATCGAATAAACGGTAAACAGTGCAACAAACACTGAAACACCGCCGTAGGCTAAAATGGCACAAGCCGCAACTAATGAAGGAATAACGGCTCTTTCACCAAATTTACCAATAATAAAAGAGGCAACACTATCAGCAGCGCCACTGATAGCGGTTAATTTGCCAAAAATCGCACCGAGTACGAAAATGAAGAAGAAGCTACCAAAATAGCCACCTAACCCACCGGTATACACTTGTAATAGTGCATCGACAGGATTAAGCATATCTGGTGATACAAGCCATGCAGTCACAGCAAGAAATAGGCTGGTGGTAAAGACAGAAATGAAGATATGTATGCCTTTCATACACATAATCATTAATATCGCTAGCCCAATGATTAAACAAATAATACCCATGATTGCCCCACTTATATGTGTTAGGGTTCAATTGACCTGTGCTATTCACACAGGTCTTTTGTGACTATTGATTAATGTTGTTAAGCAGAAAGCACATCAGCAAAAGTTTGCAATGCCGTTCTAGCTTGTTCATACGTTTTGGTTTGCTGATCGATTTCGATAATGATGGAAGGAATGCCTTCTCTATCGAGGAATTTCTTCACTATCGGGGCATCGAATTCTTCAGGATCACAGAATTTTGTTAACAAATAGACAACACCATCTGCACCTGTGTTTTTCACCATATCGGCAATTAAACGACCACGTTTTTTCTCTGGATCATATAAAAGTGAACACCCTTCAAGCTGAGCGATTTGCTCTGCCATTGCTTCATAAGGGGCGTTATTTTCTGGAATATCTTGACGGAACTGACGAGACTCATGTGCCACTTCATCTGCCACAATCGCCATCTTGTTATCAGCCAAAATTTGTAGAATAGAAGGGCTATCCGCAATAATGCCTGTCACAACAACTTTATGCCCTTTCCAAGGTTCTGGAGATAAGGTTTTGCATTGCGCAACAATGGCTTCAACGGCTTTTGTATGTTCAACAACATCCATAAAATAACCACTTTTGATCACGGTATTACGGCGTTGTGGTGTGATTAAATTTGGATGAAGCGCAGCCATCTCTGAAAACTCGCGTAACGCGGCACGACGCTGATTAAACAGATGAATTGCATTTTTTAGTGCATCATCTGTCACAGGCTGACCTGAAATCTCCCCTAATTGCAGTGCAATTTTTTTGTATTGTTCGGTTAAGAAAGCAATCCCTGCTGGGGTTTTACGATTTTGTGGATGCACCAGTTGGATAAAAGGCACTTGAGGAACACCCGCTTTCCAGTTTTGCCCTAAGCATTTTAAGGTGTCACACAAAGAAGGAATTATGGCTGCTGACAGTTTATTCAGCGCACCATCCAACCCCATCTCAAGAGAAGAAAGCACTAGCGCACAATAGAAAGGAGGAAAGTATTTCTTCGCTTCTGAGATCTCACGGCCTTCCGCACCCCAAATGCCAAAAGGCACCATGCCCGCTGCATAGACAATTTCATTCGGCGTATATTCAGGGAAACAACCAATCACCTTTTTGCCACTACGAATAAAACCTTCTAATTGCGCAACGGGGTTATCCACCACCACTTGCAGCTCATCAAATCTATCCGTTAATGTTTTCATTAGATGTCTCCCTTTTTCATATCTGCTTTATTCGCAGCCATAATTTCTGTTAATGCTTCAACACGGGTGACATACTGCGCTTCTGAGAAAACACGAGGATCTGCTTGGTCGCCATCAAAAGTCACCGTTGGGATCTTAAGTTCATGGCGAATACGGCGCTCAATTTCGGGCATAATGCCACTCCAGAGCTTACAACTGCGGTTAACGTGGATAATCGCGCCATCAACTTTATTTTGACGACTCACATCGATACGCATATCAGCAGCACGCTCAACAGAGACACAGTTAGGCACATAAGAGTAAGCGCGCATCATCTCGTCACTGTTTTGATAAATCACACCAAATGCAGTGGCGTAAACAGTAGCGGTAACGTTGATACCTTGTTCTTTTAACGGGGTAGATGTGGCACGCAAATAAGGCCAGCAGGCAATACCTTCAAAGAGAACACGGTATTTTTCTTCACCGCGGTAAGTCGATTTTTTCTCTTTGATGTTTTGTTCCATCTCTTCACACAGTTGCTCAAAAGCCAGTGCTGCTTCGAGTTTTCCGCGTGCACAAACAGCAACGGCCATATGATTAAACAGATCAAAACCATTCATTGGTGATGGTTCGTATTGGCAATATTCAGCTGCTTTTAACCATGCACGTCCTGTGCGTTGAGAAATTTCACAGACTTCTTTAAATTTCTCTTCAGAGAAGACTTTGCCAGTGACTTTTTCAAGTTGTTTAATCGCATCATCAAATTGCGCTTGAACATACTTCACAGTCACATCATCAGTGTCATAATCATTTTTATAAGGAATATCGATAAGGATCATCGGGATATTCAATTCGTATGCGATATTTTCATACCACTTGATCATGCAGTTACAGATATTGTTGCAGCACAGCAAGAAATCAGGCTGAGGCATATCCATCTCTTCACACTGCTTGATATCCATGTAAGAAAGGCTGATCCGAGCATAAGCACAGATATCATTGGAATATCCCATGCTTTCTGCATGCTCACACATTTTTAAACCTGCACCTTTTGCCGCAATTGCTGCGGCTTGGTTTTCAGGATAAACCACACATAAACCTAATGTTTCCGCAATTTCTTGTGGGAAGTTAGAGGCACACCAGCCTATTTTTTCACCGCTATTTTTAGCATCCCACGCACGCTGATAAGCATCAGCCGCGATTTTTTGCAGTCGTTTTTTCGCAGGAATATAATCCGGCGCATTCATATCTACATTGCTCATTTTGATGTTCCTATTGTTAACGCATCGTCTTCCAGTTGATGGCGGTACGCTTCAAAGGCATAAATGGCGGCACCTATCGCCCCGTTGTATTGTGATAAAGGTGAGGTGGCGATAGAGGCGTTCAACTCTTCGCTTACATAACGAACAACTTCAAAATTACTGGCAACACCGCCTGTCATCACAACAGGGGCTTCAACACCCACTCGTTTTGCAAGACCAGCAATACGGCTAGCTACAGAGCGGTGAATGCCATTAATAACGTCGGGTATTGTTTCGTTATTCGCGAGATGAGAAATCACTTCTGATTCAGAGAACACAGTACAGGTTGAGCTAATCGTGACTTTCTTAGTGGACTTAGCGCCCTCTTGAGCGAGGTCAGAAATCTTGGTTTCTAATACTCTCGACATTACATCTAAAAAGCGTCCTGTACCGGCGGCGCACTTGTCATTCATCACAAAGTTTAATAAACGGCCTGCACCATCCATATGAAGTGCTTTAACGTCTTGACCGCCGATATCAATCACTGTTTTGACGCCCGGAAAAAGAAAGTGCGCGCCTTTGGCATGACAGCTCAGTTCACTCACTTCTTTATTGGCTTCTTTCAGAGAATTACGCCCATAACCTGTTGCACAGATCCAACTGATCTGACTGAGGGAGCCACCAAATTGGCTTAATACTTCAGCGATCGCTTTTTCAGGCCCTGAGGTTCCTGCACCCACTGATGCCAGTGATTTAGCGACAATTGCGTCACCATTTTTCATGATGATGCATTTTGATGCAGACGATCCGATATCAACGCCCATTGTGAAAATGTCTTGTTGCATGCCTTTGCTCTCCTGAAAATTAAAAAAATAAGTGGATTATTTTTTCCACGTCATCACGTCTTTATTGGCTTCAAGGCTGGCAATTTCTTCTGCGCTATACCCTAATTCAGCTAATACAGACGGTGTGTCTTCACCTAACAAAGGACCACGACGATATTCAGGTAAACCACTCTCTAAGAAATCAATAGGTGGACGAACTAAGGCTTTTTCACTGCCATTTTTGTACTTCATGTTGTAGAAGGTGTTAATTGCCCAAGCCTGTTTGTCTTCCAGCACTTCTTCCCATGTTTGCGCAATACTGAATGGGATATCGTTTTTGGTGAAAATATCGGCCCACTCTGGCGCTGTTTTTTGCTCAATTTGTTGCCAAATCAGGTCATATAATTCAGGGGAGCGATTATTTTTCGCCACTTCTTGTAGGCGTGTATAACGAGCGTCTTCCGCTAAATCTGGACGACCAATACAAGAAATGAAGGTTGGATAGTAGGCGTCATAAACTGGCATACAGACTTGAATAAAACGGTCATCTTTTGTTTTATAAGCCAGAATAAATGGGCTGGTAGTATTACGACGATCGATTGGATACGGCTGACCATAATCTGGGTATTGTGCTGCTTGGATCATGATTGCTTGAGTATAAATTGAGGTATGCAGTAAGTTAGTTGAAACATACTCACCTTGACCAATATTTTTAGCGCGAATATAAGCAGCTAACACACCTGAAACCAAGCCTAATGCACACTGGTGATCGCCAAGACCCGGGATCACGTTCATCGGTACTGTGCCTTTTTGGTACAGCGAACCTAAAATACCACCACGAGCAAAGAATGCAGTGTAGTCAAATCCTGGTAGATCTTTATCTGGGCCTTCATCACCATAACCTGTCACGCTGGCGTAAACTAATTTTGGAAAACGTTGTTTTAACGTTTCATAATCCAATCCCGCACGCTCTCTTGCACCAGGACGCCAGTTAGTTAAGAAGATGTCGGCTTTTTCTAGCAGTTCAAACAGAATTTTTTTACCTGCTTCTGTTTTTGTATTTAATACGATGCCACGTTTATTGGCATTTTCTAAATCAAAACTGGTGTTTTCATGTTGATCTAATGGACGGCCTTCAGTCGGTGCGGTGTAACGTAAATTATCACCACTTGGGGATTCAATTTTGATCACGTTCGCACCCATATCAGCTAAAATACGTCCCGCTGCGGGTACGGCAATAAAGGTCGCCAACTCAACTACAGTGACGCCTTCCAGTGCTTTACGACTTGTCATTTTTTCTCCTAATTATTTTTAGACTTCATACTGCTGTTGTCAGAATGTGGATAAATCCGTTGTCACTTAACCCGCTACTTTGGTTTTTTCATCCTTGATTGAAACGCCATAACCCAATTGCAATTTCAGGGCTTGCACATCAATTTTTCCGCAAGGGGTATGAGGAAACTGCGTAAAGAAATGGAGTTCTTTGGGGATTTTGTAGCGAGCTAGCCGCTCTTGTAGAAATGCCTGTAATTCGCTTTCCGTAATGGTATGGCCTTGTTGCACACAAACAGAGGCAATCACTTCTTCACCTAAATCAACCGAAGGAATACCAAAAGCTTTTGTTGCGTCAACACCGGGATATTCCGCAATAGCCTCTTCTATTTCACAAAGACTGATATTTTCACCACCACGGACTACAATCTCTTTCATGCGATAGGCGTAGTGGTAATTTCCTTGTTCATCGACATAACCGATATCGCCTGTGTGTAACCAACCTTCTTCATCGATAGCTTCTTGGGTTTTATCAGGGGCATTGTCATAACCCATCATCACATGAAAACCACGGGTACAAATTTCACCCAAAATACCCACTGGCATAGGTTTACCCGTTTTTGGATTAATAATTTTCATTTCAACAAAAGGTAATGGCTTACCGATAGAACTGCGTTTTATTGGTAAAGCATCGTTTGGTAATGTTTGAGTACAACAAGGAGAAGCTTCGGTTTGACCATAAGAGATGGTGATCCCTTTCATGCCGAGGATAGTTTCAATATCATCGATTAACGCAGGAGGAAAACTTGCCCCGGCTATAATGCCTTTATCAAGGCTAGATAAATCGTAGTGAGAAAATTGCTCATGTTTCATTAAACGGCTAAAAATCGTTGGCACACCATGCATAACGGTACAACGATAGTTTTGAACCACTTTCAAAACATCTTCTGCACAATAGTTATCAAGCAGAACTAATTGACATCCTGTTGTTAACGCAAAAAAGAGACAAGAAGAGAGCCCAAAGCAGTGAAATAGAGGAACAGCAAGGCAAATGACATCGTTATGTGTTACGCCTAATCGCTGTGCTGACAGCATGGCATTATTAATTACATTATATTGGCTTAACATGACACCTTTAGGCATAGCTGTGCTACCTGATGTCATTTGAATTGTCAGTAAATCTTTTACACTGACTTGTGAAACAGCGTGTTGATATTCTTTATCTGATATTTTTTTGCTAATTGCTTTTAATTGAGATAACGAAACACTTTTTTCTGCCGTTTTATTTCCCATGCTAATAAATAACTGAGGTAATACATCTTTATTTTCGGATGCTTTTTTAGAAAGACAATTAATCACCTCAATAAAGTTATTACTTTTAAACCCATCAGAAAAACACAATGCTTTAATACCGGTTAATCTACATAAATCTAATAACTCTCTTTTTTTAAAATGAAAGTTAATACAAACAACAGGAACACCAATTTGAGCAGCGGCAAGAAAACAAATTATCCACTCTTTACTGTTAGCAGACCAAATACCTAAACGATCGCCTTTTTTTAAACCAATCGCTAAAAAACCACGCGCAACATTTTCTACTTCTTGTTGTAATTGTTGCCAAGAAAGTGTCTTTTTACTTTGGTTTTCAATCAAGGCTGTTTGTGAAGCATATTGCTTTACAATATTGTTTAGACATTCTTTAACTGTCATTTCTAATAAGGCCATAAATACCTACTCAACCGCTTTTTTGCTGGTGTTTGCGTCTGTAATGACCTTATTCTGGGTAGGGGATATTATTCATTCTTGGTAAATAACGAACTGTTTTTCGTCATTTGAATAGTATGAGAGAGATCTGTGATTGGGATCTAGATTTGATGAGTTAAATATAATTTGTAATTGAAGAGTAATTAATAACAATGAGATAAATTTGAAACCAAGGCGTTATAAAGGTGTTATTTTAAATAAAGAAAAAGGAGAGTCACTTTATTTAAATAAAAAATAAAACCACTCTCTTTTTTTAATATAAATATACTCAGATCACTTTAAGATATAAAAAAATCTTATCAATAAATATCGACGTGATAATTTAAATCAATATAATATAAAAATAAATACAATAATGATTAAACTTTATAACATCTAAATAAAAAGTAAATTAAATCACTTAATTTATTTATTAATTAAAAAGATTATTTACCTCGTCGCATTGGCATGGTTGAGGTCTGATTAAGCGTTAATCCTTTGGTTTCTGGTGCAAACAACACAGAAACTATCATGCCGAATAAAGAAATTGCGGCACCCACTAGCATCGTCGTATTAATTCCATAAGTAGCGATAAAGGCAGGAAGCGCACAAGTTGAAATAACCGTACCAATACGGCTTATTGACATAATAATGCCCACGGCTGACGCTCGAATATCAGTCGGAAATAATTCATTAGGATAGAGCCATTGTAAAATGCCGGGGCCACCAGAAAAGAAAGCATAAGTCGCAAATGCTAAGATAACAAATAAGATAGGTAAATCAGGGAAAACCCCTAACACCAATAATGCCAATGTCATCATGGCGAAACTACCAATCAATAACGGACGTCGCCCTGTTTGATTTAACCAAAACATGGCAGGAATACACCCAAACATGAAGAACAGGCTAATCACTACATTCCCTAATGCCGCACTTCTTCCCGCATCCCACCCTAATAAACCGACAATTTGTGGTCCAAAGGTATAAATGGCGAACATCGGGATAACTTGGCAAGTCCAAATAACGGCAACAAAAAGCACAAAAGAAAAATGACGTTTATTAAAGAGCTCGATAAAACGGGTTTTTTTGGCATTTTCAGCTTCAAAAACAACAGGTTCACCAAAAAGTTTGATCATCATTTCATTACACTCTTGAATACGCCCTTTTCGTATTAACCAAAGCGGGGATTCAGGCAAATCAAAACGACCAATTAGAATAATGACACAAGGTATAAAAGCACTGCCCAACATCCATCGCCAGCCATCTGCCACATCATATAAAAAATAACCGACTAAGTTGGCACACGTCGCCCCGATATACCACATTGCGGCAATAAAACCGACAGCAAAAGCACGTTGTTTTTTATTGGAAAACTCCGTGATCATCGACGTCGCAATGGGGTAATCAGCACCAATCACAATCCCAATAAGGAATCGCATCACCAAGAGACCCACTGGCGTTGACACAAACATCGTTGCAATCGAAATAAGCGCAATAGCCACAATATCCACAAGGAACATTTTACGACGACCCACTTTGTCACAAATATAACCAAAAAGTGATGTGCCAATAAAAAGTCCGGCTAATGTTGCCGCACCAAGCAGACCTATCCATTGTGAATCAAGCTGTAATAACGGTGTGAGTTGCTCTAATGCCACACCGATAATCACTAATACATAACCGTCAAGAAAAGGGCCACCACTCCCCCATAACATCACTCGACGATGCACAGAGGTAAAGCGAATATCATCAAAGTTTCTGGGTTGCATGACTGCGTCCTGGTATTTTTTCTAAATAAAGCAAAAAAGAAAAGCTCCCAGGCCGGAGGCAGCACTGGGAGAAAAGTAGCGATACATCATCCGTAACGATATTCCACGCCAAAAGTTCCACGTGGGTATTCCCATTTTTCAAGCGCACTATCTAAACCAAGAATTCGACAAGTTCCACACTCTAAGCACCCTGCATAGTCAAAGCTGATGGTGCCATCTTCTTGTTTTTTATAAAGACCAGCAGGACAGGCTTTGACTAAGGTTTCCAACACCTGCATATCAGGTTGCTCTTTAACGACGATATGTGGATTTTCTTCATCGACATTAAATTTATTGATGCCTAGTTTGACATCGACATTTACGGGAGAACTCATATTGCTTTTACTCCTTTGATCCCATCTTTGATCAGATTCATCCAACCGACTTTTTTGGTATGACGCATCATGGTTTTACGCATTGGTACAGGTGCGTCACCCGTAACAGTAAAGAGATCTTTCGCGATCCCAACGACCATTTCAGGATAAGCAGTAAACATACGAGGATTATCAAGTAGATCAGGCATACGCTGATACGCTTTCATATCGCGTAACGGGCCATCTTCTAAATGTTTGAGATATTCATTAAGTGATTGTTTACTAAAATCATTTTTCTCCATAGCAGAAAGCACCGTTTTTGCAGCAGCTTCACCAGATGCCATCGCTAAATCCATGCCACGGATAGTAAAACCAAGGTTCATACACATCCCTGCTGCATCACCTGCAATCAATACGCCATCACGTACTAATTCGTTTTGCATTCTTAAGCCCGCTTCTGGAACGACATGCGCACCGTATTCCACCATTTTTCCGCCCTCAATTAGCGGCGCAACAACGGGATGCTGTTTAAAATCTTCCAGCATTTGTGGTACTGATTTCTTCGCATCTTTAACATGGTGAAGCCCACAAACAAGACCTAAAGAGAGCGTAGTCTTATTGGTATATAAAAACCCCCCTCCCATTAATCCATCGGTAGGTGATCCCGCAAATAACCAAGCTGTGCCTTCGTTATCTTTTAGGTTAAAGCGATCTTTAATCACACTTTCAGGTAATTCGATGATCTCTTTTACGCCTACCGCGACATTTTCAGCGGCAACACGTTTTGTCATCCCTAACTGTTCAGCCAAGATAGAATTCACGCCATCAGCTAAAATAACGGCTTTGGCTTCTAACACATCCCCATCGGCTTCAACACCAACAATTTTGCCATCACGCTCGACTAACTTATCAACACGAATGCCTGTGATGCATTGCGCACCCGCATTTTCGGCTTGTTCCATTAGCCATTGATCAAACTCACCACGTAATACAGACCAAGAGGCGGTTTTTGGGTTATTTCCTTGTGCATTTTGGTAATCCATTGTCATTGCGCCGGTTTCAGTCATAAACGACAATTTTTCGTGAGTAATAACGCGTTCAACTGGTGCTTCTTGCGCAAACTCAGGAATGATGCGTTCAAGAGTATGTGCATACATACGACCACCGGTTACATTTTTCCCGCCAGCGTAGTTACCTCTTTCTATTAGCAATACTTGTGCGCCTTCCCTTGCTAAAACAAGTGCAGCCACAGATCCTGCTAATCCTGCGCCAACAATAATGGCATCGAAAATATCTTCGGAATCGGACATAACATCTCCAGAATTTGCGATAAACGCAGAGAAGTCACCTTCTCTGCTTAAATAAATCAGTTAGATAATTGACGAGTTAATGCAGGTAAAATCTTCATTAAATCACCGACAATGCCGTAGTCTGCAAATTGGAAGATAGGTGCATTTTTGTCTTTATTAATAGCAACAATAATTTGTGCGCCATTAGCGCCAACCATATGTTGAATTTGCCCTGAAATACCGGCAGCCAAATAGAGTTCAGGTTTCAGCATCAGGTTAGAAATACCAACATAGCGCTCGTGCTCCATCCATTTTTCGTTTTCGGCAACAGGACGAGAACACGCGATTTCAGCACCAATGGCTTTGGCTAATTCTTCTGCAATAACGATATTTTCTTTGCTACCAATACCGCGACCTACACTGACAACAAAGCGCGCTTTATCTAAATCAACCGCATTAATTTCGCGAGGCTGAACTGCATTGCGAATAATGGTTTGAGCTGGGGCAATCCATGCCACTTTTTGTGCATTACCCGTAGCACCTGTTTCTGGTGCAACATCAAAAGCACCTACACTTGCAGTCACTACGCAATAAGCGGTTTTCAAGGTTTCATCACCAAAAGCAAGACCACCGTAAACCATGTGTTTTGCTACTAATGCATCACCGTCTACTTTTAAAGATTGTGCGTCATTAGAAACAACCGCGTCTAAACGATGACCTAAGCGCGCTGCGAGTAATTTGCCACGACGTGTATTAGGTAATAGCACTAAACCTGCATCACCTTTTTGTTTGATGGTTTCAATCATGCTTTGCGCATAGTCTTCAATAATGCGATCGTCTGGTTTGCCTTCTAATTGGAAAACCGCTGTTGCTCCTAATTTAAAGGCTGCTGCACTTTGTTCGTCATTCAATGTAAATACATTGATAGATTGCCCTAATGAAGAAGCGCCGCCCATTAATTCTGGTAAACGGGAAAGTGCATCACTAAATACCCAAACAGTTGAAAACTGACTCATAACTCCCCCTATTACTTAAGAATTTTACGTAAATGTTCTGCCAACTCAGCAATCTGATCGTCACCATCACCTTCAATGATGATGCGTTGACGGACTTTTTGTTTTGGTGCCGCGATTTTTTGCTCTGAACGCGCAGTAATAACATCCAGACCCAAATCGGCAACACTCCATTGCTGAACTGGTTTTTTGGCTGCGCCAAGAATGGCTTTCATCGAAGGAATTTGAGGTGTGTTAATGTCGGTAGAAACCGCGATAACAGCAGGTAATGGAATGGTCAGTGTTTCAATTTCATTTTCTAATTCACGTTCAACCGTAATTGAATCATTAGAGAGAGAAACAATGTTATTAATGCCATTTATTGCTGGGATATTTAAAATTTCTCCCACCAGCAAACTAACTTGTTGTGAGCTGAGATCGGCAGAGCCATCGCCACAAAGAATTAAGTCATAACCTTTTTTAGTGACTGCTGCCGCCAGTGTAATCGCCGTTTGGTAGGGTAAAGAGGCTTCAAATTGGTCATCAACCACAACAACTAAATCGTCAGCACCGCGAGAAAGAACATCTTTACGTGCTTTCGCATTTGTCAGTGCTTTACCACCAACACTCATTGCCGTGATTTGAATGCCATCAAGTTGCGTCTTAAGCTGATTAGCGGCTTCAATCGCATTTAAATCATATTGGCTGATTTTGGTATTAGCACGAGAAAAATCCAGCGAACTGTCTGCGCTATTTACCGTAATATCCTGCTCATCGGGAACACTCTTGTAACATGTAATAATATTCATTACATCTCCTGAAATTAATAAATAATGTCATTTACTCTGGCAATGTAATATAGAATTAACATAATTAAGTGATTAAAAAATTAAACCTAGGTCACCAATATTGAACATTATTAAATAAAGAAGAGATAGCGTTCAATATTGCTAAATACATCACCAATATTGAAATTGGTTTTAATTGAAGTATTCAACTTTCAATATTGCTACTTCGATCAACAATATTGAAAGACAGAATATAACAAGCCGATTACATACAAAGCAATATTAATAATTATCAACAAGTTACAATGAAAATAAAACGTTATAAAACGTAACATAAAATCGACAAAAAGAATAGTGTGAAGTGAATAACAGAATAGATTTCTTATAATATCCATCATTCTTCATCATTAATGGATTTGTAGATTAGCCAATGACTTTATTTTTCTATTATGATGAATCACCAATAGACAAAATATTCATAAATAAACTTAATTGTTTTATTAGTTATTAAGAATTAACACTACTTAAACTTCTGCGCTAAATATATTTGGAAATTTTACCTATGAGCAAAGATAATAAAAAGGCAGGAATAGAACCGAAGGTTTTTTTTCCGCCATTGATCATTGTTGGTATTTTATGTTGGTTAACGGTACGCGATCTTGATGCTTCAAATGAAGTGATTAATGCCGTATTCAGCTATGTTACCAATGTCTGGGGTTGGGCCTTTGAATGGTACATGGTTATCATGTTCGGAGGTTGGTTTTGGTTAGTCTTCGGTCGTTATGCCAATAAACGTCTTGGAGAAGATAAACCTGAATTTAGTACCGCAAGCTGGATCTTTATGATGTTTGCGTCTTGTACATCAGCCGCCGTCCTTTTCTGGGGTTCGATTGAAATATACTACTACATTTCAAGCCCACCTTTTGGAATGGAAGGTTATTCAACTCAAGCTAAAGAAATTGGCCTTGCTTACAGCTTGTTCCACTGGGGTCCTCTACCTTGGGCAACTTATAGTTTCCTTTCTGTTGCGTTCGCTTATTTCTTCTTTGTTCGCAAAATGGAAGTTATTCGCCCAAGTAGCACCTTAACGCCATTAATCGGTGAAAAACACGTTAATGGGATTGTTGGAACGATTATTGATAACTTCTATCTCGTTGCTTTAATTCTAGCAATGGGAACTAGTCTTGGTTTAGCAACACCGTTAGTCACTGAATGTATTCAATACTTATTCGGTATTCCTCATACCCTGCAATTAGACGCCATTATTATCTCTTGCTGGATCTTATTAAACGCAATTTGTGTGGCATTTGGTCTGCAAAAAGGGGTGAAGATCGCCAGCGATATTCGTACTTACCTGAGTTTTTTAATGTTGGGCTGGGTGTTTATCGTTGGTGGTGCGAGCTTTATCGTCAACTACTTTACCGATTCAGTCGGTACATTGATGATGTATATGCCTCGCATGCTGTTTTATACCGACCCAATCGGTAAAGGGGGATTTCCTCAAGGCTGGACAGTCTTCTATTGGGCATGGTGGGTTATTTACGCCATCCAAATGAGTATCTTCTTAGCCCGTATCTCTAAAGGCCGTACTGTTCGTGAACTGTGTTTAGGAATGGTTTCAGGCTTAACCGCAGGGACTTGGTTAATTTGGACAATTCTTGGTGGTAACACCTTACAACTGATTGACCAAAATATTCTCAACATTCCACAACTGATTGAACAATATGGTGTTCCACGCGCCATTATCGAAACATGGGCGGCATTACCGCTTAGTACAGCGACAATGTGGGGCTTCTTTATCCTCTGCTTTATTGCCACTGTCACCTTAATTAACGCCTGTTCTTACACACTAGCAATGTCCACTTGTCGCTCTATGAAAGAAGGCTCTGAGCCCCCTTTATTAGTGCGTATCGGCTGGTCTGTGCTGGTCGGTGTTATCGGCATCATTCTGCTCGCACTTGGGGGTTTAAAACCAATTCAAACCGCCATTATCGCCGGAGGATGCCCACTATTTTTCGTCAATATCATGGTCACCTTGTCCTTTATTAAAGATGCCAAAGTACATTGGAAAGACTGATCCGCTATACGCAAAGAATGACATATTAAGAGGTTATTAACATGGATTTTAGATTGAATGATGAGCAGGAACTGTTTGTTGACGGTGTCCGCGAATTAATGGCCAGTGAAAACTGGGAAGCTTATTTCGCACAGTGTGATCGCGAAAGCAAATACCCAGAACGTTTTGTCAAAGCCCTAGCGGATATGGAAATTGACAATCTGCTTATTCCTGAAGAGCACGGTGGATTAAATGCAGGTTTTGTTACTGTTGCTGCAATTTGGATGGAATTAGGTCGTTTAGGTGCACCAACTTACGTGCTTTATCAATTACCTGGTGGCTTTAACACCGTCTTGCGTGAAGGGACTCAAGAGCAAATTGATAAAATCATGGCGTTCCGTGGTACAGGTAAACAGATGTGGAACTCTGCTATCACCGAACCCGGTGCAGGCTCTGACGTCGGTAGCTTACAGACCACTTATACCCGTAAAAATGGCAAAGTTTACCTTAACGGTAGCAAATGCTTCATCACCAGTAGTGCTTATACCCCTTATGTTGTTGTGATGAGCCGTGACTCTGCATCTCCAGATAAACCTATCTTTACTGAATGGTTTGTGGATATGAGTAAACCGGGCATTAAAGTCAACAAGTTAGAAAAATTGGGTTTACGCATGGATAGTTGCTGTGAAATCACTTTCGACAACGTTGAACTTGAAGAAAAAGACATGTTTGGTCGTGAAGGTAACGGCTTTAACCGTGTAAAAGAAGAGTTCGATCACGAACGTTTCTTAGTGGCTCTCACTAACTACGGTACAGCAATGTGCGCTTTTGAAGATGCCGCTCGTTATGCCAACCAACGTGTGCAATTTGGCGAAGCTATCGGCCGTTTCCAACTTATTCAAGAAAAATTCGCTCATATGGCGATCAAACTCAATTCAATGCGCAACATGTTATATGAAACTGCATGGAAGAGTGACAACAACTTAATCACTTCTGGTGATGCAGCTATGTGTAAATACTTCTGTGCGAATGCGGCATTTGAAGTGGTCGATAGTGCAATGCAAGTGCTTGGTGGTGTGGGTATTGCTGGCGAGCACCGTATTTCTCGTTTCTGGCGTGACCTTCGTGTTGACCGTGTCTCTGGTGGCTCTGACGAAATGCAGATCCTGACATTAGGACGCTCAGTGCTTAAACAGTACCGCTAATTAATCACGAAAACTCTCTCATCATTAGGTGAGAGAGTATTCACTCAACCACTTATGAGGTGACGCTATGACAGAACATTTACCAATGCCACAATTCGGCCCACTTTCAGGGGTTCGTGTTGTGTTTTCAGGAATTGAAATTGCAGGGCCATTTGCAGGACAAATGTTTGCAGAATGGGGTGCTGAAGTGATTTGGATTGAAAACGTTGCATGGGCTGACACCATTCGCGTTCAACCTCACTATCCTCAGCTTTCTCGCCGTAACCTTCATGCACTATCGCTAAATATCTTTAAAGACGAAGGTCGTGATGCGTTCTTAAAATTAATGGAAACAACCGATATCTTTATCGAAGCCAGTAAAGGCCCAGCCTTTGCGCGCCGTGGCATTACTGATGAAGTATTGTGGGAGCATAATCCTAAATTGGTTATTGCGCATTTATCGGGTTTTGGCCAATACGGTGATCCGCAATATACCAACCTCCCCGCTTATAACACCATCGCTCAGGCCTTTAGTGGTTACCTTATTCAAAATGGTGACAAAGATCAGCCAATGCCAGCCTTCCCTTATACCGCAGATTATTTCTCAGGAATGACAGCAACCACGTCCGCGTTAGCGGCACTGTATAAAGTTCAACAAACGGGTAAAGGCGAAAGTATTGATATTGCAATGTATGAAGTGATGTTGCGTATGGGGCAATACTTCATGATGGACTATTTCAATGGCGGTGAGATTTGTCCTCGTATGACCAAAGGGAAAGATCCGTACTACGCAGGCTGTGGGCTTTACCGTTGCCAAGATGGTTATATCGTGATGGAAGTTGTCGGTATCACTCAAATTGAAGAAATTTTCAAAGATATCGGCCTTGCTCATCTGCTTGGTACACCTGAAGTGCCAGAAGGTACGCAACTTATTCACCGTATTAATTGCCCTCATGGTCAATTATTTGAAGACAAATTAGATGAATGGTTAGCACAACAACCGATCACTGATGTCCTTAAACGACTTTCAGAGCTCAATATTGCCAGTGCCAAAGTGCTGACTATTCCTGAGCTTGAAGACAATCCGCAATATATCGCGCGCGAATCGATCACCGAATGGCAAACCATGAATGGTGATACCTGCAAAGGGCCAAATGTGATGCCGAAATTTAAAAATAATCCTGGAAAAATATGGCGTGGAATGCCATCTCACGGCATGGACACTGATGCGATTTTGAAAAATATCGGTTATAGCGACGAACAAATCAGGGGGCTAGTCGATAAGGGACTGGCTAAAATCGAAAAGTAATACCGCTGAATTCAGATAGCGCAAAGATAGAAAGCGCATCTGAACTCATGGCAAAAGAATAGGATAACAGTTTAATGGATGTGATTGGCAAACAAAACTTACGCCAAATATGGGATGATTTGGCTGAGGTTTATGGCACAAAAACAGCGCTAATTTTTGAAGCCGCACAAGGACAAGTGAGACAATTTAGCTACAGTGAATTAAATGAAGAGATAAACAGAACCGCAAATCTTTTCCATGCTGGTGGCATAAAAAAAGGCGACCACGTTGCCTTACATCTTGATAACTGCCCAGAGTTTTTCTTTTGCTGGTTTGGGCTGGCAAAAATAGGTGCTGTCATGGTGCCGATTAATGCGCGCTTTATGCATGAAGAGAGCGCATGGATAATCAATCACTGCCAAGCCCATTACGTAGTAACACGTGATAATTTCTATCCTATTTACCAACCTATGTTACAGGATGAACAAAATCCTTTAACTCAGTTGTTTTTAATAACAGAAAACAGGCTTCCTACTGAGAAAGGGATTATTGATTTTCTAAAAGAGAAAGCCAAGCATCCTGTTACACTTAATCATCACACTCCATTAAGTGTAGATGATACCGCTGAGATCCTTTTTACCTCAGGTACAACCTCTCAACCCAAAGGCGTTGTTATCACACATTATAATTTACGCTTTGCCGGTTATTACTCATCATGGCAAAACGCATTACGTGAAGACGATGTTTATCTCACTGTTATGCCTGCCTTTCATATTGATTGCCAATGCACCGCATCTCTCGCAGCATTTTCTGTAGGTGCGACATTTGTCCTACTCGAAAAATACAGTGCTAGAGCCTTTTGGAAACAAATTCTTAAGTATCAAGCGACGGTGACGGAATGCATTCCCATGATGATGAGAACGTTAATGGCACAACCGATTTCATCCGAAGAAAAGCAACACAAATTACGTGAAGTGATGTTCTACCTCAATCTCGCAGACGAAGAAAAAGACGCCTTTATTGAGCGCTTTAACGTGCGATTACTCACCTCTTATGGCATGACAGAAACTATAGTTGGTTTAATTGGTGACAGACCCGGTGATAAACGCCGCTGGCCATCAATTGGCAGACCGGGTTTTTGTTATCAAGCACAAATCAGAGACAAACAAAACCACGAAGTCCCTGATGGCGTTGTGGGCGAAATCTGCGTAAAAGGCGAACCCGGTAAAACCATTTTCAAAGAGTATTACAACCGACCTGATGCCACAGCAAAAGCCTTAGAGCCAGAAGGTTGGTTACATACAGGAGATTATGGTTATCGGGATGATGAAGGCTTTTTCTATTTCGTTGATCGCAGTTGCAATATGATCAAACGTGGTGGTGAAAATGTTTCTTGCGTTGAGATTGAAAATATCATTTCTTCACATCCTAAAATTCAAGATGTCGCCGTAATTGGGGTGCCTGACAACATTCGTGATGAAGCAATCAAAGCCTTTGTAGTACTGGTTGAAAATGAAACCTTGAGTGAAGAAGAATTCTTCCATTTCTGTGAGCAAAATATGGCGAAGTTTAAAGTCCCTTCTGCCGTTGAATTTAGGGAAGGCTTACCACGTAATTGCTCCGGAAAAGTGATTAAAAAGCATTTGAAATAAGGCATAGGTAGGTTCAACCACAACTTAATAACCTCAATCATAAATGCTTATTTTTGATGATGAAAAGGAATACAACATGAGCCAATCATTACACTTAACAACACGTGGTTCAGTACTTGAAATTGTATTAGATAGACCAAAAGCCAATGCTATTGATGCAAAAACCAGTCATGAAATGGGAGAAGTTTTCCTTCGTTTTCGTGATGATCCTAGCTTACGTGTCGCGATTATTACTGGTGCAGGCGAACGCTTTTTCTCGGCAGGATGGGATTTAAAAGCAGCGGCTGAAGGTGAAGCTCCTGACGCTGATTTCGGTGCGGGCGGTTTTGCTGGTTTAACCGAGCTTTTCAATCTAGATAAACCTGTCATTGCGGCGGTTAACGGCTATGCGTTTGGTGGTGGATTTGAATTAGCACTCGCTGCCGACATGATGGTGTGCTCAGACAACGCTTCTTTTGCATTACCTGAAGCACAGCTGGGGATCGTGCCAGATAGTGGTGGTGTACTGCGTTTACCTAAGCGTTTACCACCTGCGATTGTCAATGAAATGCTGATGACAGGCCGTCGCATGAATGCGGATGAAGCATTACGTTGGGGCATTACAAACCGTGTTGTGAGCTCTGCACAATTAATGGATAGTGCTCGTGAACTCGCAGACCAAATCGCTAATAGCGCCCCACTGGCCGTTGCAGCATTAAAAGAGATCTATCGTGCTACCAGTGAGCTTTCTATTGAAGAAGGCTACAAATTAATGCGCAGTGGTGTATTAAAACATTACCCAAGTGTTCTCCATTCAGAAGATGCCACAGAAGGGCCACTTGCCTTTGCTGAAAAACGTGCCCCTGAATGGAAAGGACGGTAATTATCTCGTGTTTCGATAATACAACAAAGAGGAAAACGGATGAGTATCTATGCGTTTGAAGGTCTTGTTCCTGTGGTACACCCAACCGCCTATATTCACCCATCGGCAGTATTAATTGGTGATGTAATTATAGGCGCAGGAGTTTATATCGGCCCTTTAGCCTCATTAAGAGGTGATTATGGACGCTTAATTGTCGAAGCAGGTGCAAACCTTCAAGACGGTTGTATCATGCACGGTTATACCGATATGGATACCATTGTTAGAGAAAATGGACATATTGGACACGGTGCCATTCTTCATAGTTGTATTATCGGGCGTGATAGCTTAGTCGGCATGAACAGCGTGATTATGGACGGCGCAGTGATTGGTGAAGAAAGCATTGTAGCCGCAATGAGTTTTGTAAAAGCGGGTTTTCAAGGGCAACCTCGCCAAATGTTAATTGGCAGTCCTGCCAAACATTTCCGTGATATTACTGAACAAGATATGGAATGGAAACGGATGAACACTCGAGAATATCAAGACTTAGCGGTACGCTGTCGTCAAAGCTTAGTCGAAACTACGCCTTTAACAGCACCTGAGCCTAATCGCCCACGTTTACGAGGCACAACAGAAGTGAAACCGAAAGGTCAGTAGCAAACAGCGACAGGCGTTATACGCGCCTGTCGTCATTGTTTTTTAGCCTACCACTTAATAAGTCACGTTAGCGTCGTTGTGATTTTGATAACATCCATTGCCATTTTTGTTCATGGTTTAATCCATGAGGGATCATCGCTGCTAATTTTTCAGGAGAACTTTGACTACTTTTACCCTGAACATGGCCCTTTAAGCGTGAATAAAGTTGAGGATCGATATGACTCACTTTGATCATTCGTTGGCACTGACATCCTCTACCTTCTAACTGATTAGGGACACTTTTCGTTTCACATTCGATTTCTTTTACATCAGAAAGAATATAAGAAACGATATTAATCGCATTGCATTGAGGAATATCGAATTTTGTTGCAATTTCTTTCGCACTTACCCAACGCTCTTGCGCTTGAACCCAGTCAGCAATTGATAGATAAAGTGGCTTATTCATGTATTCTTCGCACATATTTACTCCAGTATCACAAATAAAGTTTTATTTATCGCTAAATAAAGATAATAACTGTATATGTTAATTATCATTGCACCGCGGAGTATCGGTTTTCCCTGTTAATCTGGTAAGTTAACAACCCCATCAATATAATATTTAGTTTATCTTTAACAACCAAACTCTTTAATTAACACACTTGTCACAATTTATTACTTTATTATTAAAGCCAAAGCAATAATAATTAAACCGAGTAAAAACAAAAAATTAATTAAATATTAAAATATAAAACAGCTTTTAGAGAAAAATAACAATTCATTGATAAATAAACTATTTTTTCAAAAAAATAAAAAATAGATAAATTGTATTAATAATCCATTTATAGACTAAGATTATAGTAATAGATCTAAATTTAGATTGCCAGAAAGGTGGCTTATTATTAGATGTAAATCAATATTCGTTTATTTTAAGCCATCCAAATCTAGTTATTAATACATTAGTAAAAGTGAAGTTTAATATCTTAAATATACCAAAATGGATAAATTAAGTGCTATAGCGCTATAGCGCTATAGCACTTAGTCTCATATTATTAATTTGATTATAAAAAACGACGTTCAAATGCGGTTTGCCAATCATCTGCAAATCTATTTACTGCATCATCGACAACCGGTGAGCGAATAATAGAGTAAGCAAGTTCAATCGGTAATGTCACTGAAGAAGCCCCTGCTAATAAACAATCAACAACCTGACGGGGTGTTTTAAAGCTCGCAGCGAGGATTTTTGTGGGTAAATTATGCATGGTAATCAATGTTTGTAACTCTTTTACCACTCTTACCCCATCAGAGCCTTGCCTATCCATTCGGTGAACATAAGGTGCAATATAATCTGCCCCAGCTAAGGCTGCCATTAATCCTTGTGAGACACTGTAAATCGCGGTACCTAATACCAGCATATTTTTTTGTTTTAATTGTTTAATGGCGACAAGTCCCGCTTCAGTAACTGGGATTTTAATCACAGTATTATCTGCAATATTGCCAATACGTAATGCTTCTTCAATCATGGTATCGACATCACTGGCAATGACCTGAGCAAATACTCGGCCTTTGCCTCCCATGGCTGCTTTTAATTCAGGTAACAGTGTTTCAATATCTTGTGCCGATTTAGCAATAATAGACGGATTGGTAGTGACACCTGCAATAGGAAGAACTTGAGAGAGTTTTCTGACTTCTTCGATATCCGCTGTATCTAAATAGATTTCCATAATCGCGCCTCAATGATGTGGTTTTTAAGCTAAATAATTATAGGTATAACGTAGAAAGTAGCATTGTGAGCGAAGGATTTCTAGTCGATCCAATGAAAATAGCGCCCACACAAAGGCGCTATTGATTAAATTTCAATAATAAATGTCTATTATTTTTATTTAACAAATAAATAATTATCAATCTAAATTTAAGATTTTAATTTAATATCCAAGATCGGATTATATTTAAGATGGAATAATATATATCCAACATTCTTATTGATATTAAAAAATAATTTCAATTAACTTGGTTATTTTTTAAACTCAGCATCAATAACTTGATAAAAAGCATTACCTGTATCCGCAATATCCCAAACACCTAAAATAACCTGATAACCAGAACGCTCTGGTATATTACAATTTATCTCTACGGTTTCCTTTGGTATTTTACCATTATCATCTTGTTGGCAGAATGGTATTAAATCAAAATCAGCACGAGTCAGTGGTTTATTAACATCCCATTCTGGTTTAGTAATAAAGAATCGCCATGATTCTGTACTGTGCTTTGCAGTTAATGTCCATTTAAAGGTATTTTCTCCACTTTTCATTGCTACTTTATGCCAACGATCAGCACTTTGTGCATTTAACGCAGAAAAAGCCTCTTTGCCGCCACTGGCGATTTGACCATCTGCTGGACCACCTTCAGGGAAACCTTTAAGTCCTTCAATAGATTGAGGCTCATACTGTATTGGACCACAGTTTTTATTTAAATTGCCCCCTTTTGATGAACAAAGGAAAGCTCTACTGGGGGGAACATCAATATATCCATGCTTTAATGTTACATCGGCTGACGCTGTTGAAACAAAACCCGCTGATGATAATAATAACGTTGCAGTAAATACCATAAGTTTATTTTTCTTCATAATAAAACCTCATAATTATTAATAAGTATTTTTAAATATCATGATTGCGTTAATCACATTAGATATTAGTCAAAAAAAGATAATTAAATATGTATTTATTTATATTTGTGAGCGATGTCGCTATTTAATTTAATATTAAAACGGGAATAAAACGCCATATTAATATTAATTAGATGATGATTTATTATTGAAACAATATATTAAATTATTTTTTAATACTTTATTTTACACATTATTAAAAGCATTCAAATTATCAAGATAAGATAAAAACAACCCAAATGAGGCAAAAATACTACCTCACCGGATTGTATGTTTTAGATATATATTTTAACGAGATTACATTCTATCAATGTACAATCGTGAACGATGTTCTCTTGTAACAACGATGTGTTAGCGTAAACGAACTTTCATTGAGTCAAGAACAGTAATTTTGCTGGTATTCTTGTTGATAGTTACATCTTCCGATAATACTTTTACATTGACTTTTCCTGTATCCCGAGCCAATAAAGCGTAGCTATAGCCAGCTCTGGGTTCAAAACGAGATACTTTATGTTGATTGTTATAATCAAATACAGCGACATTTTCTTGAACTTGATCTATCCTCGTGCCTTGTTTCCCAAGATAAGTTATTACCGAACGTTCAAACTCACTTAATGTACCAATCAAGTCATTATTATGATTTCCTGATACCGATAAATTCTTACCCGACAGGGCTCTAAAGCTGTGTTGTGTTGTGCTCACTCCTTGAATACCCGTTTTCCAGCTATCGTCGCCGGGTTTTTGTCCGGTATGAACTGCATAAAATTTTTCTTTATCTACAGCGTATTGCATCGTACAGCCACTTAAAGCTCCTGACGTAATGACAATGGGTTTCTTCTCCTGAATATCATCCAACTGAATGCTTATGCCCACACTGCCTGATCTACCATTCGTAACATAAATAGCGGTTAGATCATCAAAAAGTGTTTTGCGCCCCCAATAAGTTCCTACTGTTCCAACACCAGGCTTTTGGGACGTAACCTGAGAACCTCGGAAGATATGAACTGATTGGTATAAATCACCGCCTCGTTTCAATAATTCCGGACTATACTCTCTTAACACAGGATTATGCTCAACTGAATCAAATCGACTGATAGCGAATGGCAATGTCGCCTCAGAACTTTCTTTATTACTCCCCACAAATAATCCACGATTTCGTAACGGAGTAATAGATCCCTTTTGTAGCTTCATATCATCTGATGCGAAAAGAAGAGAGAAACTGCTATTAGGCATTCGCCCATCAGGATCATGTAACGTCACGGGGTTATTACGCACCATACGATATAAATTTAGCCCATCAATCGTACCTGCGGGATCGGCACTTAACCAACGACCAATCCACGGCTGATAATAACGGTAACCGTAGTAATACATTCCTGTTGAATCTTTTTCTTTACCCGAATAACGAATAGTTTTGTAATCGGCTTCTACCGCATTTTCACTCGACCAAATCGCAGTCCCGCCATAAGGGTAATACTCTTCATAACTGACTAATTGTCCTTGGCCATCGGTTTCTAATCCGCTATTACCCATACCGTCATCATAGTTATAACGCAGTGAATTATTTTCAATCCCTTTAGGCGAACCTATTTCCCAACACAATGCTCTCACACCTGCTCTTGTGCCTGCGTTTACTTGCGCGACGATATATTTTTCCGTCACCGGATTTTCATTTACTTCCCATATTTCAATATTCGGTAAATAATGCGTCGTAACTTTTTCTAAATGGCCATAAGCTGCTTTACGCCCCCGTATTTTCGTAACACGTTGCCCTGTATTATTGTATTGGTAAGTTTCACCTTCATATAAAAAACCACTCTCTATTACCTGATTTGTGGCTTTCAGATGATTACGTTCATCCCAAATAATGGCATCACCATTGAGAAGCTTGATTAAATTACCACTCTCATCAAAATAGCTATCCACCATTTTAGGATCTTCACATTGTGATTTTAATAAGGCTCGATTGGTTTTATTTGAAACAACGATATCTTGAGTAAAACTTTGTTGTGCAATTGAAGAGTTATGTCGGATCTGCGTTAAATTACCACCGCGATCATAAGCGTATAACCGCGTATAATTGGTATAGCTTTGTGTATCTTTGACTAATGTGGTAATGGTCTGAGATTGCATCGCCGCGGGTGTTTGCTGATTTACTGATTCTCGTCCTGTCGCACTCACTAATTGATAGAGTGAGTCATATACATAACGATTTTCAGGCACCACTTTCTGATTACGCCAGTAGCGAGTCGCTTCAGCATCATTTTTCAAACAAATAATATTACCGACAGGATCGTATTCATAACGCAGATCTTGCATGATCTTCGCCCCTAATGCATGACCTTGAAGGCGTGCTGTTTTAATATGTAATAAACGCTGGGTTTCAGGCTCATATTCATAAGTCGTCACCAAACCATTACCCTGCTCTTCACGTAATTTTTGTCCTGCGGCTGAATAAGTTAATGAACGTAAAATAATTTGTTCTGATTGTCCTTTTAGCGTAAGCCAAGACTGCTTAACAAAACCCGCAATATCATAAATCATGCGGCGTTGATGCCCTTTACAATCCGTTTCAGTTAATATTGTTCCCGTGGCATCATAGGTATATTGTGTGGTGTATTTTTCTGAATTTTCTATTTTAGAAACGTCATTATTTGAACTCAAATCAATATATCTTCCAAAATATAATTGTTGCGTTTCAGATAACACACCACCTAATAATGAAAAACTATCGGCGGTTTTCTTTCCTGCGATATCAAAGTGTTCAATGCATTTTCCTACCTGATTTTTAGCAATAAATTCATCCCAAGCTTGAGCCCACTTAAATTTCTGTACCACTCTAGCGCTACTTTCGCCTAGCTTTCCTTCTTTAATGTTATCTAAATTTCGCTCAAAACGTGGATCGGTATATTCATAGGTTATGACGGTTCCTTTGGCATTAATCTGTTGCGAAATCGCACCCTCAATATCATTGAGATTAAAGCTATTCCCATTATCAACACCTTGTGAAAGTGATAACGCTCCCCCTAAACTAACTGTTTGCTGAATATTGGATTGAATAGTTGAGTCGGATTGCCGGGCTTCATACAATCTTGCATCAATACTGTGTTCTAAATAACCGCGAGCATGATAATGGTGACGAGTAATACGTTCATCGGTTTTATTTATTGTGTCAGGATGACGACAATAACTAATTTCACGAATGGTTGATCCGCGATTATCATGAACCACTACGGTTGGGGTTCTTGTGTTTAATTGTTGATTTTTCATATTTTTATGATCCCTTAATTGATTTTCTTTTTATGATCTAATTCATGGCTATTACGCTGATCCTTTAAGGCTAATATGTCAGCAACCGCTTTTTTATCGGTGTTGCATTTCTCCAATATCAACATTAAACGTGCCACATAATCAGGATAATCCCCCCACACTTGCACATTAAAAAATGGTGCAGAGCACGGTTGTAACAAATGCGCAGGAACAAATTTATCTGGCGCTTTAACGATGATTGGGGGAGTTTTGCTGCAACTGGATAACAGCATCAGGCACAGGCTCATTAGCGCAAGGCGTTTGAACCAAAATCTGCCGTAACTCTTGGCGTATAACATGATTTTCTTCCTCTAAAGCTTGTTGCTCCTTTTGTTGATGTATAAGTGTTTCAGAGACTTTTTCCGTTTGTTCGTGCCATTGCACTAATTGTGATTGCAATGTGCGTTGTTGATATTCAAGCTGACTATTTTGTTCAGAAAGTCGATTTATTTGGTTATATTGATAACGAATAACCAGTAATGTGATAATAATAATTATTGCCACACCACCTCTAACGCCCAAGCGTAAAAAAGTACTTATATTCATGGACTTGCCTCTCTACAAAGCTCGTAATGGGGACCATCACGAAATGAAACCCAATCTCCTCCCCAATTAATTCGAACATTCAATTGATAAGCAGCTTTTTTCATCGCTTTTGATACCGACTCGAATACTGACCAATCTTGCCAAGGGATCGCACCATTCACTAAGGGCACAATATCAACGGCATGCCCTGTTAAATGACGGCTATTAAGTGTTTTACTTTTACCTTCCTTCATTAGCTCTTTTTGTCGAGCTAATGAACGTACCCCTTCAATAACAACGAAATCATATTCACTAAATGTCAGTGCCAAATTAACCACTCGGACTAAATCCTGATCCACACCTTCTAGATTTTTCTGGCTACGTTGACTCAATGTATATATGCTCATTTAGGCTCCTTAAGGTTATTCACACCAAAAACACGGTTCCACAACCAAATTAAAGTTGTACTACCCATTGAGCCAAAAAGTCCTGCAATCATGTAAGACATATAACGACTTGCCCCACTTTCAAAACTTAATAACCCTCCTAATAATCCTGTAAAAACAGAGATCACGACTTGGCTGGTGATACCACACCAAGACCACTTAATTTTTTTCTGCCTAATTTCCATTAAATACCTCACGACACCTCCCCAGGCTGAAAATCCACCGATAATCATCCAAGCCAGCGCATCGCTTTCTGATGGGATCGCCACTAGCATAATAAAATTCCTAAATTAAGCGGATTAAACGACATCGCCAATTAACCCGCGTTGATAGGCAATAAATAACTTACATTAGAGTGTCATTTTCATCTTCCTGGACCACAAACCAAGGTGTTACTATCATATTACGCTGATAGTTTTTTGCCGTATTCACTCGATATAAGCGACTTAATGCATCGTAATAATGGGTATCTGCAAAACGATTCGGTTGTGCAGAACTATCGGTGATATAACGCCAATCATTGAGGAAATAAGGCTGATAAACACGCTTTACATTTCCTTGATTGTCATATTCTGTTTCACCTGAGATAGCCCAACGTGTTGTGGTACTTTTTTGCTGTACCTGTTGTGCACTATCAACTGCTAATATCCCTTTTTCATCGCGCAAGAAAGCGTCTCCAGCTTCAACTCTCACGGAAGTTTGCAATAAACGACCAAAACCATCGCTAAAAGCAATTTGTTGACGAATTTGCTGTTGTGGATCGCTGTCATAACGGTCGGTCATAATTTGCAGTGCATGAGGTGGTAATTTTGAAGATGTGGACATCCAACTGTCAGTGATATAAACAAAACCTGTTGCAATAGGCAGTGTTGATGTCAACGCTAACGCATCATTAATCGTTGTCGGCATCATAAATGGCTTATCGCTATAACCGCTTTGCTTGCCATTTTCGCTACCTGAAAAACGTGTTGTCGTTACTCGCCCAAAACCATCAAACATCACTTGATGAATATTTTCATTTGCATCCGTCATTGAATTAGGTGACAAAAAGCGCCAATCATAAGTAAGATGGAAATCTTGTATATTGAGTGGAGACTCTTTTCCCATTAACACACAAAATTGCTTATCCCATAATAAGTTATACTCACAAGATAAGTTAGATTGCTTATAAATAAGCGGCTTATAAAATTGCGCTAATGAGCCATATTGGGTAATGCCTAATAGTGGTTTCACCCACAACGTATTGCCTTTTTCTGTTTCATCCGCAAACAAATACGCTTTTTGCTGATAACCCGCATTTGTCATCACGTCATTCAGTGCTAAATCGGGATAAGGTTGTGAAATAACGTTGGCAGTTTCTTCATCTAATTCTGCACTTTCGCTATAGGCTAAACGAGCTGGAAAATCAGGCTCTAGCAATGTGCCACTTCCATTGACATCCATATAAGCAAGCTGTTGTTGCCCAACAAATACTGATTTTTGTGTCAGTAAATTATTGGTGGCTAATAGTGCTTCGACACTTAGCCCCTCTTTAGGCTGCTTTTCTGCCCCATATGTCCAAATATCTTGGCGACTTGTTGCTATAACACTTAGCTGATAAACCTGTCTTTCAGGGTGATTAATATGATGACAAGTTTGACGCAATAAACCTAAACGCAGTGTATTTTGTTGCTCATCATAACTGGATGCCCATAACGTCTCTGGCAAGCTTTCATAATGCTGATAAGGATTTTCCGTGCCTTTAACTCGTCTTGGATAATCAATAGAAACAGTTTTAGAGGCAAAACCATAACTATCTTGTTCTAAAGCGATTTGTTGATGACAAACTGGATCAGTCGCAATACGCTCATAGTGATATTCACGACTTTCTACTACAGAAGGCATCACTACAGGTGAGCGCCCTTGCATTTCAATTAGACGTACTTGAGGTCGCTGTTCTGTGACAGCATAAGGCACACTGGAAACAACAGAATTATCTAGTCCATAGACCTCTTTTCGAAGCAATTGACCTTGCAATCCACGCTCAAGCCAATAGCCTTGTTCTTGACGCACTGTGTTATCACAGATCTTTTCAGCGCTTCCTTCACCTTGTGTAAAACGTGGTGAGAAATGGGGAAATGCACCATTATCGCCTTGCCAAAACTCGTTATAAAGCTGAGCATCAACAATAGATTTACCCGTTAAGAACCATTGACGGGTTAACACACTTGGTGTTTTATCCGTCGTATTTTCTTCACTTTTAAATGATTCAGCGTTCGTAGCTTCAACACAACCAAAACCACGAAACTCTTTTTCTTTACCGTCCCAGACACCATAACGATAATTAAAAGTTTGTGTTAACTGGCTTTGTGTAATTTCATCAACCGTGTCAATTTTCCAAAGCGTATGCAAAGGGAATGGTAAATGACTTACTACATTATCTTTATTTTGTTGTTGCCGAGTTAATTTTTCGTCCAAACCATATTGGGCAGAACTACGGTAGTGTAATTTTTGGAGTAGCCCCATATTGTTATTAATAGAGGTTAATAACCACGGTTTGTTATTTTGCAAAGAAAGAACCCAATGTTGCGGTGTTGGATAAGATTTTGTTAGTAAAATACTGGCAATACCTAAACCTTGAACGTCCGCTACTTGCAATTGGCATTGATTATCAAAACGCACACCTTTAGGTAATGGGATATCATCACCACGTACAAATTGGTTACCACTTTGGTTAAAATAAACTTCTAAATGAGTAGATTGGGCATAAATGATATCAGTTGTACCACTACCATCTAAATCGGCTAAATAGAGCTGGTTAGGATTAAATTTAAGGCGATCTGCCGAAAATCCCGAAATAGTGATTGGTTTGCTAAATTTACCCTCACCGAGATGAATCCAACAAGTTACTCCTTGATAATCCACTTTAATTAGGTGTTGTTGTCCAGAGCCCAAAACATCACTAAAGGCGACTAAAGCACGACGATTAATATTCTTAATCGGCAAGATCACCCCTTCAGCCTGCATTATCTCTTTACTTTCTTTCCAACCTTGCGCTGAGCCAGCATAAAGACGAATACTGCGAGGACCAATCAAGGCGAGATCAGCAAAACCACTGCCTGTTAATGAGGTAATTTCAGCTCTAGGATGAAAATATTCCACAGGTATGGCACCAAGTGGCACAAAATTAAGCCAATTCTCTGCTTTAGTGTCATCCTGAATGTAATAACCGTTTACATTACCTTGTGTGACTAACCATTCTAATTTGCCGTCACCCGTAATATCAGTCAGCGTTGCTGAGCCACGTAACGATGGAATAACAGGGAGTTTTTTAGGGTTATCCCATGTTATGGCATTAGGATTTTGCTTATCTTCTTTTCTCATTGGTGCGCGATACCACCAAGCACCACTGTCTTGATACAACACACCCGCAAGCCCTTCCCCTAATAAATCAACATATTGATAAGGCTGTTGTGGTGTAAAAGATCTGAGTTCATCCAGTGATTGCCATAATGCTTGTTTCGTTGTACCGACTTTTTGCCAATCAAATTTTACAGGGGGCAATGTTATTAACGACTGTGTATCTTTATTATCGTTAAAAGCCGATTGTTGTGCTGAAACTAACACCGTACCCGATGCTGACTCATCATAAGTAAGCGTTAATCGAGCGACTAATTCCGGTGTTTCCGCCAATGCTGTTTGTTTTTCTAAACTTTCAATACGGTGATACATCAGCACTTGACGACATAAACGACGAGTACGGACTTCAAAACCGTAATGGAAAAGCGAAAAACAGTCTTTACGCAGTGTCCAGTCTGAATTGCTCTGCCATTGCGGATAAGAGGCTAATGCACTGTTACGCTCACCGTAATCAAACACTAAAGTAAATAAAGCATTTTTCGGTAATGTATTATCGCTTTTAGTACAGGAGAAAGCGCGTTCACCCACAGGATTACCGTAATACACTTTCTCTAAATAACGTTGTGTATTGGCATTGCTATGTGATTGAATTTCTTGTTTATCACAACCTTTTTCATCTTCAGCACAATAGTGATATTCAATTTGTTCACCCATTGCTGAAACCGAAGCATTGAGGTTCCATTGCGCAATATGCTCGCTGTTTTGGCTATCCACGATCTGTGCTGTGGTTTCATAACCAAATAAGTGAACCTCACCATTTGCACTCAACATCACCCAAAATTGTTTTGGTGTATTAGCAGAAGTATTAGCCTCATTTAATGACCAACATTCAAAACGACTAAAGCTTTTTTCAATACGAGAACGATAGGTTGTGACTTGGTATTGATGTGCAAGTTTTACGCCTAATAATGTATTACGTTGAGTATTTTCAATGTCGCCTTTTTTATTCAAAACAGGCACAATCACTTCACCTTCTGGCCCAATAAACTCATCTTGTGAAGAATAAGATGGCACGCCTTTTGAAGTACGACGACGAATAGACATCACGCCCACAGACCAACCGAAACCAAATACCCCATTGCCTGCTTGATTTTGATACGTCAAACCTAAAGAAGGAGCATAACCACGACCTTGGCTAATGGGTAATGGTAAGCTAAAAGTCGCCGCACCATCAGGACCTACGGCACCCATATTGCCGGTTAATCCTGTAACTGCACCACCACCTTTTGGTAAATTCGGCGCATCAAAGGTTAAATTCTCTGAATTTTGCATGTAGAACTCCTTACAGGCTCAGTTAAGAGCCTGTAATTAATATTTAGATAATTAACGAATGGTGTAATTAATATGGAGAATGATGTCGTTTAATGTCAGTAACATCTCTTTTTGCTTACTTGTTGCATCAGGGAAGCTTAAAGTCAGTGTACTGTTATCATTCACGGGTAAACCTTCAAAAGGCAGATAACGATCATCATTGAAGTTCAGTTGGAATTGACCACTGTCATTCATGCCATGAGAAATCGCAATTGCATTACAACCTCTTGGTTTCACCGCACTACCGCCATAATTCAGCACTGCTCTTATATTCTGATAAGTGCCTGTTAATGCTGGTAATGTCACACTAATTTGTTTAACTCGACGTAACTTACCTAAATCAGCAGGATAATCTTTGTCGATAGCTAAATCAGAGAGCTTAATTGAAGCTTGTAATTGACCATTTTTCAGCGTGATACCATTTTCTGTGGTACCCAGTATTGTCGCTTTCCCGTTGATAACATCAGACACTTTATCAAAGCCAAATTGATTGCTACTTAAGCCTTGATATACATCGTCCAGCGAAACAATTTTGGTAATTTCTAATGTGCGCTTATCTTTTTCAAGGTAGCTGTTTTCCATCTGAGTCAGGTTATGCATTAAGCTTTCACCCGCCATCAAACCAGAATAGTTACCTTGCCATGCACCAGGGCGAATAAAGGTTTGAGTTTCACCTAAGTCGTACTGATAAGCTAATTCCGCCATACGACAACGAGATACGGTTAAGTCGTAGAAAGGCTTATAAATCGCCATTAATTTACCGCGTAACCAGTTATACAGGGCTGTATTGGTAAATTTATTTTGTAAGAAAGTTAAGTGCTCTTGCGTTTGTTGCTGTTGTAACTTCATACTCTCCAACTGCAAATTCGCGGCTTCTTTACGTACTTTCAGGGCTTCAAGTTGTGCATCAATTTGTTCCAACTCCGATTTTGCATTATCACGAGCCAGTTCCCATTCTTCACGACGACGGCGATAAGCCTCAGACTGGCTTAATCTATCTGCTGCAATACGGGTAGCAGAGCCTGATAATTGCAATCCAATTGAAGTGGCATTAAAAATAGCCCCAAAACGAGAGCCACCCACAGCCATACCGTAAATATTGGGTACTAAATCAGCAGCAGCTCCTGCAATATTCAACCCTTGGCTTGCCGTATTTAATACAGAAGATGCTAAATAGAGATCCATTGCTTGTTGTTCTGATGTACTAATATTTTCATCATACAACTTGCTATAGTGATCACAGCGATTTTGAGCCCCCGTACGCACGGCTTTTAGTGCTTTTTCACTATGCGTAAATTCTTCAATGATTTTCGCTTGATACTTTATATTTTGCAGAATAATCTCGCTACCCTGCGTAGAGAGTAATTCTGATAATGCTTGTGCATCTTGACGCTCTGTAATGCTAGCAAGCGAGCTACCAAACTGCATTAACTGACTAACCACAGATTTTGCACTATTTAAAATCACAGGAAAGCGCTGTACTGGCATCATTGCATTTGGCAATGTACTGCCACCTTGAGACTGATTGACTGCTGCATTTTGTAATGCTTTAGGATCAGCCGGAGTTGCATAAATCGCTAACGACAAAGGTTGCCCATCAATTGATAAATTGTGACGTAAATTAAACAAGCGTATTTTTAGCGTATCGCGATATTGCGCTAATTTTTCATTAATTTGCGGTAAAAAGAGTGACGTTAATGAGTTAGCCGTACGCGGTGATACAGTTTCTTCACTTTCTTCAGTCATCGTACGAGTTGGTTGTTTGGTTTTTGATGCTGCCTCTGTTAATTTAGGAGAAGACCATACGTTATCACCTAATAATTCGGTTTCATCACCTAGCAATTTCAGCACTTGCATATACCACATTTTGGCTTCATTTAATGCGTCGCGCTCTAATACACGGTAAGCACTGTCACCACGATCCATGAGAATATCGAGGCACTTCATAAAAGTCGCTAACTTGTAATGCATAGGGTCAGTTTGCGCCACGGCATCAGGGTCGGTTGAATCAAGTTGATCTTTATCCCAAGCGGTATCAGTCAAAAGCGGTTGTGAATTCCAAGCCCGATCAACATGAATACCATTCTCAATATACCCATTCGGGCTAAAGACATAACGTAACCAGCGACCAGCTTCATCATAGTTATGTCCTTCAAGCATCACACTGGCGACCATCATTGGGGTGTAATAGAATAACTCCCAAAAATAGAGCGCATTGGCACCATTGAAGTCCATCGTTTCATCCGTATTACCCTCTAATGCAGGTTCAGGTAAACGTTGAGTATCTAGGGTTAAAATGCTATCAATTCCTTTATTGGCACGTTTAACTAATTGGCGGGCAAATAAGGTATTTAAACGAATAAATGTAGGTTTATCTTTCAAAGTCATAGAAAGATATTGAGCACCTTTAGCATTTGTCTTTATAAAAATGACATCGTCATGCTTCCCTATTAATATTTTTTTAATATCAAAACTAAATTCTTTTTCAACCAAAATTCCAGTCGTCTTACCTGTTACGATAATTTTAACATCTAAAACAGAAGAGTTATCTGCTAAAAACTCACTGGTTGGAATGTTTAAATTAAGAATATTATCTTTACTATTATAAGTATTTTCACCGACATTAATTGAAGATGAACCAGAAGACCAAGTCGATAATGAAAATTCTTTTTTAACACTATCCGTTTTAGAGCTTAGATTAATTGAAATATCATTAATATTTTCTATATAGCTAGTACCAAGTACCTCTAAATCCACATATATAAATTCAGCTTGGCGTCTATCTCTCAAGCCCAGATCGAGTGGTAAATAAATATTACCATTTCTACCAAGGGTAAAACCGACTTTTAATTTTCCAGCATTTTTATTAAAAGTCCCATTATATTTATTTGGTATTAATTTATCCGCTAATGAAAGAGAAAATTGTTGACCTGCGGCAGAGTACGATATACCGTCCTGCATAAGGAAGATCCCTAATTTATCATAATTATCTAGATATTTTATATATACATCATCTAACTCATCTTTTTCAGTATTGTAAATAAACATATATAAATCGTTATTTTTACTATTAATAACACAAATTAAAATTAAATTTCTAGGCTCTAAGGTAAACGTTTTATCACGCTCAGACAGACCACCTAAAGGCGTCGTAAAATAATAAAGATCTGAAGGATTTATAGAACTGGATTTGAATAGCTTTCTTATTATTTCATTATTATAAACTGGGGCATTAACATGACAATTAACAAACGCTGATACCTCACAGTTGATATTATCATTATTAAAATCAATAATACGTGCTTTGTTAACTTGACTACCATCAAGAGAAATAAAATCACTTGTCGTGATATTACTACCATTTGTTGTTGAAGGATCACTATTTATTAAATATGATGATTGAGTTTTAGCAATAAATTGATTGTTAATACGCTTGGTTAAACCTTGATTTCCAGAATAAGAATCGAAATAATACTTAACATTAGCATAAATTATACCAGCAGTATCTTCCGGAATTGAAATTTCATTCATTTCCTCTTTGATTTTAAATATAAAACATTTATTTTTATCAAGTTTATCTGGATAGTCATTATCTATTTTATAAAAAGATAATATTAACTCCTCATTTTCCACATTACTAGATAAGTAAAAATTAATATTTTTATCCTCAAAAACACTATTATTTAATTCAAAATTAACAGGCGTACTCCAAGAACCATCATAACGAATATGAGAAAGTTTTAAGTTATATTTAATTTCCTTTTCGACTGTATTTGAATTATTATTTTTTGCTATTTCATTTTTTTCAATCCAAGCAATATATAAACGGCTATTAAAAATGACTGGGCGAATTAAACCATTATACGGATTTAAGCCATTTTCAATTTTAGTCCATTCTGTCCACGCATTAGCCGCCATTTTACCATCTTTAATTTTGCTATGGTCAGCACTGCGCCAATAATAGCTCATTTGATCTGCAGGATTTCGACCAATAAAATAGGTCAATCCATCATCTAATGTCACACTATCATGATAACCACTTAATATTTCTAAATTCGCAATTTGTTCAAATGAGGTTAAATAGGTTTTAAAGGCATCTTCTACCGTATCGCGATTAACACTATTTTGGCTAATAGACTGTAATAGGGTATCCATCATTTTGGTTTGCCCAATACGTATAGTCGGGTCAACATAGTTTTCAGGATAATAGACTAATTTCGAAACACCAGCCCATGTGCTATAACGTTTATTAAACTCATTCCATTGCGCAAAGAAAGTCCGCCCCTTCACATTCTTATCAACATCCTTTTCATCACCAGATAAACAGTTATTGATATAAAATTGAATATTAGCAATCGCTTGTGCAATCGCAGTTGTCATAATTTCAGCAGAAACTTGGTTATCAATTAATAAATGGTGATAAACATCGTCTCGACTGATTAATGATGGATTACTGCTTTGATTGGCATAATATTGGGTTAATACTGTCGCTTTTTTCTCATCCATTAATTGAACAAGTTGTGCTGTTTTTTCACTGCTTAAACCTGACTGCATAACTTGGCTAAGTTTATTCCAATTATCATAAGTACCTTCTACATCATTGTTTTCCGTGTATTTTAAATCAACTAATAATTTGAAGTCATTTGGGGAAATACCGAGTGTTTTAGATAATTCAATATATTGAATAAGAACAGTAATATTTTGAAAATCTTTTAATGCTTTGGTTGGTGTTAATTCTAAGGCTTGAGTAATAGTTTCTTCATCAATATTTAAAATTGATGCCATTGTTTCAGTTGTTAATGATTGATTTTTAAGTTCAATTAAAAATTCATTCGCTCTATCGCCACATTGCGAAATAAAATGATGGAATTGAGTGATATTTTTTATTTTATCAATTGTTAACACATGAGGTTCTTTAGGATAAAAAGCACTAGGTTTGACACTGATAATTTCTAATGCATACTTATTTAACCCGATTTTATTTGAAACCAAGGTGGTTTTTTTTAGTCGATTAAAGAATAGTGCAATATTTTCTTTATCTTGTTGAGTTAAATTATCTTTAATAATTATTGGTAATATATCTTTTAGATATTTATTACCCGGTTCTAGATCAACCCAATGTAATATCCAGCTCGCTTTTTCAATAGAGTCAATACCCATTTCAGCGGCAATGAATGATACAACAACTGAGAATTGTTCGTCATAATCTGTTGGTGTGTTTTTTAATATTGTTTTTAAATTATCAATTAAAATTCCAAGTTCAGAACTAAATTCAGAGTCATATTTTGATGAGCAAATTAAAAACAATTCACTTATCGTCCATTTTTCTTTTTTAGCGAATTGTATATATTCATTAATTGTATGAATTAAATTACCTAGTTCATCTGAAGTAGAATAGTCTTTTATTGCGCCATTAAATGGTGCAGGTAAAATATCTATAAGTAATACTAATTCATTAACAGATAAACCGTGAATTTTTGCTATTAATTGGAGACGATAAAGTAAAGAAAGATCTTGTAAATTACAATTAAACATACTCATAGTTTTATATGTTAAGTGCCATAACATCTTCAATTCAATATAATTCACATTAAAAGCACGTTTTAAAATATTTACACGAATTGATTGCTCTGGAGTTAACGGGTGATAAAAACTGATCTCTTTATTATCGTCAATCAAAAGCGTATCATCAAGTGGTGGATTATTAAATAATTGATCAAATTGAGATGGTGTATTATCAAAAGATATTTTTGAAATTAACCCACCATTAAGCACAATCGCCTGTTCCACGGTAATATGATAATTATTCATCATCATCTTTATATGAAAAATAGAACTTAATATTTCCTTATCAATATTAAATTCACTATTTTTTGATTTAATTGCCGTGATCACAGATAAGACAGGCATTCCTATCGCTTTATACAGCCTAATAATTTTATTTATATTTAATAGTTCTTTATTTGTTAACGCTTCTTTTTTATTAAATGCTTTTAAAATAAATCTGATATCTTTAACATCAACATCATAATATTCAGCGAGAAAACGAGAACTTTTTAATATTTCTTTATTAAGATTACCGAAATTTTTCTTGAATAAAGTATCAGTATCTTTATCAACATTCTCTGTTAAAATATTATAAAGTTCAGGAGAGATATCCGCTTGAATAGACGCTAACAGTGCTGAATCTAAAGTTTTAGTCACATCAGGGGATGACATTAAACCTTCAAGATTTCTATCTTGAAGCATAATAGCTTGGCGGATAGTTTCATAAGGTTGATGATAAGGAGTGCCACCAGTTAAACGGTTAGTCGCTAATTCACGAAATAAATCTTTACCACTACCTAATTTATTTTGTAGTGCAGTGGTTAGGATTTGATTAGATAAAGAAAGTGTAGAAACTTCTTTATCCATATTTTCTTGAGAAAGCACTAATTGCGCTAAATCAGGGCGACGTTTATCAAGATGATAAACAGAGCTTTCAGTATGTAAGGCTTTTGCTTCACGATAAAGCTCAGTTAAATAACCTGCTGGTGAAAACATAGAAGCCACAGATTTGCCATCGACAAAAGTATCCCCTCTTTCTGGGATCCAATCACTTAATGCACGGCTTTGTGCTGATTGTGATTGAATACCTAACGTGACCGCATTTTGTACTTGAGGATTATTACGCGCTAAATAATGAGATTCATTCAATTTATTACGTTTTGCAGCTTCTTTTGCCTCTGTATATAATGTTTTTGCTTCATCCCAAGTTAATTTTTCATCACTTAATGCCCGTATTTCATGCAATGATAATGGTGCTAATTCTTTTAATGTAATAGTTTCTGAGGTAGAAGATTTCATTTTCGTTAAAAGTGTATTAATGTTTTTCATTAAATATTTCCCAATATAAGTTAATTAAAAATAGAGATAATTAAATTGCCGTTTCATCTCGAAAATTAAAATATCAAAAAAAACAAAAATGAAAGTTGAATTTTTTATAATTTGATATTGAGTTTTTTTATGCTTTATAGGTTGATGGCGATTTTCAATAAAAAATAACATTAAAAAAATAGACATAAGTAATAAATAAAATATAGTAATAACAAAAAATCAATCATTTGATTTTGTTATTTATAAAAAATACTATTATTTATTATCAAATTTAGTCGCCAATGTTATTTTTTTAATTTATCTTCGATAATTTTTCACTTTTAGTCGCTAGAAAAATATTATTGACAAATATCAATGTAAAAATCTCATTCAAGCAGATTATTAATTTCAATTAATATGTCTCTGTGGAGAACACCTGCATGTTTTTCTCAAGAAAAATAAATCAGTTCTTTGCTGTCGCGACTTATCAAAGTCTAGTAAAAGCAGCCGAAAAAATTAATGTCACCCCATCTGCGTTACGTCATGGTATTAATGAACTTGAAACCAAAATCGGTAAGTCATTGATTAAGCGCTCAAAAAATGGAATGACACTTACTCCGGCAGGAAAAACACTGTATGAGAGTCTATATCCTTATTATAAAAAAATTAGAAAAATCGAAAATCAGATCCTTGATTTAAATGAAGATAAGACATTGCTTTCAATTAAGTTAGATGGGCTTTACTATCCAGATTTGAAAACAAAATTATTGGAAATAAGACAAAAAAACAATCAATATAAACTGTCTTTAGAAGATGGCTATATTGACGATATTAATGAGGAACTCTTTGATAAAGAATTTGATCTTGTGATCTCCTCTCTTGAATTTGACTATTCACATGAAAATATTAATACAATTAATTTATGCACTCAAAAAGTCGGCTTATTGGTTAATAAAAAACTCTTTGAAAAATATTCAGATACCAAAACATTCTTTGCTAAAGAAACGTTAATACAAAGGAACAGTTCTTTGCATAATCCGATATTTTCAACAATTTTAGATAGATTAAAAAAACAGGGTTACCAATATCATACTTTAGGTTTAACAGAGATGGCTGATGTATTGCATTGCATTGATGAAGGAGCAGGTTATTGCTTTATGCCTGAAAATATTCATTATATTTCAACGATCACAAATGATGAGGTGCAATTTATTCGCTCACCATTTCCTTTTGATATTTTTTTACATCAAAAGGTCTATTTTAAAAAAAATAATGATAAAAAATTAGCTGATATTGCAATGGCACTACGTTAATCAATTAAAACAATGCATTGATATAATCAGAGGTAAACCCACGATATTGTAAATAGCGGATTTGTTTCGCTTTCTCTTTATAGTCTTTGGGCTTGCCTGTGCCAAATTTTTTCTCTTTGACCTCTAGGCAAAGTGCGTACCAATCGGTGTCTGTTTCTTCTAATACACGTTCAATAATTTCGCTGGGAAATCCTTTTAGGCGTAATTCTTGGCGAATACGTAACGGCCCATAAGATTTATTTAAATAGCTACGAAAAAAACTATATATGGTTCGATTGTCATCAAGGTATTGGCTTTCAAGTAAGCGTTCAATTACTTGAGGCAAACATTCAGGAGCGGTAGGTGAATCTTTCTCCGTTTCGCGAATTCGGCGTTCGATTCGACGTTGTAGTTCTTTTGTACTGTAATCACGGCGAGACAACATAAAAATAGCGTACTGATAAAGCTCTTGATAGGTCATAGCGTTCCTTTATTAAAAGAGTCCATGTGAAGTTGACTAATATCATAACGGTTTATCACTAAAATAACTTATTTCGACGTTAATTTAATCAGTATTATAGAAAGCAATAAAAGAACGATAATTAAAAGAATAATTATTATTCTCTTTTATAATTTTAATTGACTACTTTTCTTAAGATTAGCTTAGAAAAAATAAGGTTTTTTACTTAATAAACCCTTAATAATCCTATAATAACGCGAAATATAAGCATCTCTTACTGTATATCGCACTTATAGCTGGTGACCATCAATTAGAAAAAGATTAAAATTTACGGCTACTCTTTTACTACTTACTTTTTTAATTTTCTGTGGGTTATGTATGAACTTTTCCAATTTAAATAAGGTGGTATTGACCGCCTCCCTCCTTGCCACGAGTTTTTCTTATGCGGACAGCGATCGTCCTCTGCTCTCTTTAAGTGTGAGCCAATCTGGTGGCACTGCATTAAATAATGAAGGTTCGCTAGATACACGTACCCCAGCAAGCCAATCTCGTGTTTTACCAATTTGGGGTGATGAAGCCCGTGCTCGTGGTTATGATATTCCTGAGCCATTTGGTGCAAGCTATAGTTATATGAATCTACGTCAAGATATTATCGTGGATAAAATTGGCTTTTCGACACCTGCATGGCCTGAAATCAGCGATGTTGTCAAAATTGATGTGGGACACACTCGTGAAAAAAGTGAAACCCATATGCTTAAATTAGACAGTTGGGTGTTTCCTTTTTTCAATGTTTATGGCTTATACGGTAAAACTAAAGGTACTTCTCGTTCTGTTCTAAACGATGTTCGCGCTGACTTTGGTGGCGGTTTCGTTATCCCTGTTGCTCAAAACGAAATATTTAATTTAGATTTTGAAGGCAAAACTTATGGTGGAGGTTTTACTTTAGCAGGGGGCTATAACCAGTTCTTTGGTACTTTTGACTTAAACTACACCAAAACTAACCTTGATATTTTAGACGGTGATATTAAAGCGTTAGTGATTTCACCTCGAGTAGGTTATGAGTTTATCTTTGAACCGTTAATTTCTGGTCAAGGCAATACCAAACTGCAAGTGTGGACAGGTGCAATGTACCAAGATATTACTCAACGTTTTAGAGGTGATGTTAGCAAGTTAAATTTACCACCCAACTTTGAACAAATGGTCGGAATATTTGGTGGGGATATTAAATTCGATGTTGAACAGCATCTTGCTCATAAATGGAACCAAACAGTAGGTGCACGTTTAGAAGTCACACGTAACTTTAATGTCATTACAGAACTCGGTTTTAATAACCGTAATAGCTTTTTTGTCTCTGGTGAGTTCCGTTTTTAATGGTTAAATACCCTTTTATTTTTGGGCTGGCATTTGCCAGCCTCTTTACTTCACACACAGCACAAGCACAACTCTTTCCTGATAGACAACAAATAGACCAATGGTTAGTAGGATTAGGCGGAGAAAATAGCTTCGATCGCAGTAAAACTATCGACTGGGGTATTTTACCCGGGCCTTTCTATACGCCTGAATTAGAATTAGGTGTCGGTATCGCCCTTGTGGGGCTTTATCAAGCAGACAGCCGCCCTGATAGCAAAATATCGTCACTCTCATTAAGTGGCTTTGGCTCCTCGACAGGGGCTTTTGGTATGACCTTTAGTAACTACACTTATTTGGCTAATGATACATGGCGCTTTTATCTCACTGGAACATTAAATAATGTACCAACTAATTATTGGGGTGAAGGTTATCACGAAGGGCGTGTAAAAGATCATTTCGGCGAATTTCGCTCTCAAGAATTGCGTCTAACGCCCACGTTACTGCGTCAAATCACTAAAAACACCTATATTGGTTTAGGCTGGGATTATTCAAATCTACAAGCCGCCGCGCCCGATAATCCGTTTAAAACGTATATGAATCAACGCGATTTACCTTTGCGCTCAACCAGCTCTGGATTAAGTGTCCGTTTTACTTATGATAGTCGTGATTTTTTGCCTAATGCGAGCCAAGGTCAGGCATTTGATATCAGCTATACCCATTATTCACCGGATACTGGCAGTAATAACCGCTTTAATGCGACACAGATACAATATAATTACTATTATCCTTTGAGTGATACCGCAGTATTGGCATTTGATAACTATGCACGTTTTACATCAGGTGATGTGCCTTGGAGCCAATTATCTAAACTGAGTAATGGGCACCAAATGCGAGGCTATTATGAGGGGCGATATCAAGATAATCATGTTTTTTCAACCCAAGTTGAGTACCGTAAAAAACTCGATTGGCGACATGGCATTGCACTTTGGGTTGGCGGTGGTACGTTAAGTGATCAAGCGCGTGACTTAGGTCAAGGCCATTGGTTACCGAGTGTTGGCATCGGTTATCGATTTGAGTTCAAACCTCGCATGAATGTACGCCTTGATTTTGGTATCGGTAAAGAAAGCACAGGATTCTATTTTCAAGTAGGTGAAGCATTTTGATGTTTAAGCGGTTTCTTTTTATCAACACCATTGTCTTCTTCTTATTTATTGCAGGTTGTACTCAAGTCACACCTGTTAAATCTCTGCATGCCAATCTTGATAGTGTTACCAATGAAAAGGCAATACAGATTTGGCAAATACCCGCACCACTAACAGCACCTAATGGCTTGAGACCTTGTTGTGCTTTTGGTTATAACTTAAAAGTCAAAGCGTTTGAAATACCCGTGCCTTTTTATCGTATTGATAATGTAGTTGAAGCTTCGACATTAGGTAATCATCGTTATAACGATAGCTTTTGGCTTGGTACAGCAGCCGTATTAGGTTTTGGGAGTGAGAAATCAGGTTTAATTTACTCTCATAAAGGGGGATTCCTCGATATCGCCCATATTCGTGATACGGCAGATTATACTTACTACCTCTTTAGCCATATCTATCCAAAGTTAGGCCAAGAGTGGACGCTAACACTAAGCAATGAACTAGCACAACGTAAAATACACTTTAATGCTTTTACCCCACCTAAAGATGAAACAGAACGCTATACCTTAAGTGCTTATCTTGCCGCGCGATTAGGTTATCGTCTTGCGGTATGGCATGAAATTGCACAATGGTATGGTTTTCGTTCTGTGCCAGGATTCTCCGAGGGTATCTCTGCATTTTCACCTGAAGATCTCTACTCAAACTTAATTGGTGCACGACTTTCACTCACTTTGATCCTTAATGGTCACGCCACCAGCCTTGAGCACTATAATCAATCAATGCAGGGCATCATTCCTTCCGCGCTCTATCAATTAGAAGCTCAACCTCGTCAATTAACACAACAATGGTTTGATGTGATTGATGGACAATGGTGGGATAGTCAACAACGTGTTCCTGACAAATTTTTAGTTTTAATGCGTGATTATCATATCTCAGATATGCGGTATCCGGTGTTACCTTTTGAGGAAACCGCATCTCCACACTACCTCACATTACCTAGTACTTATTCTGGTTATGTTTTAGAACAATTAGCAGAATTTCAGCTTTGGCCAACAACGCAAATGGCAAATTTACCATATCCAAAAACCTATTGGCATGAGGCGGATTTTACTGATTTAGCAGAAAAAGCGCGTGAAATTGATAATAAAACTAGACCAAAAACAACAAAAATTGACTAAATAACAAACAAAACTGACACATTAAAAACCCTTATTTTTACTAAATTTGGGTTAAGTCACCGCTTTTTACATAAGACAAATTTAAGTTTTTATCAAAAAAGCATTTTTTGTTAAAGGAAAAAAGCGATTATAAAACGTGGCCTTCCAGTAAACCTTATACATTTATTTAACAAATCACTCGTAGTTATCCTAATGTGAGGTGATATTTTGTAGCTATAAAAAAAGTAATTTGCTAGTATTCGTTCGATTTTTATCCAGTTAAACGAGGAGAAGCAATGCCCTCTCAATTGATGAGGACAAGTGCCGTCTTCGCTTTCTTGATTTCACTACTATTTACTGGTGTAAGTTTTGCTTCAACCAGTACCAGCAGTTCCCAGATACTGCAGGCGTATTCTTTCAAAAGCACGTCAACACCGTTGCCAGATTTGAAAAGATACCCTTCGGGAACACAGCGTAAGAAAGCGTTTTTAAATGTCATAGTTCCTATTATTGACAATGTTAATAATAAGATAATGAGAGATCGTGAGTGGTTAACTGCTCAACGTAAAGCCCAGCACTGGGGCAGCGCAGATTTAAAAAAACTGCGTGAAATCTGTCAATACTATGGCGTCACATGTACCAGCCCTAAAAAAGTAAATTGGGATTCGTTACTGACTCGCGTTGATATTATTCCGACACACTTTGTCGCAACGCAAGCCGCTACAGAATCTGGCTGGGGAACATCAAAGTTGGCACAACAAAATAACAATCTGTTCGGTATGCGATGTGGGAGTCAGTCTTGCAATAACGTTCCAGGGAAAACCAAAGGCTATGCAGCCTACCCTGATATTGAAGGCTCAGTGATTGCTTATATGCGTAATCTCAATACGCACCGCGCCTATAATTCATTGCGCTCCTCAAGAGCACAGCAAAGAATGACGCAGCAACAACTCGACTCTCGCCAGTTAATCACTGACTTGAAAGGTTACTCAGAATTGGGTTCAAGTTATAACGATTATCTGACCGAAATGTTCGACTCAAATAAAAAACTGATCACTCAAGTTCAGTTGCAGTCGAAACAAGATAGTTAAGCCTTAACAGGCTTTCATCTGGCAAAAAGCCACTTTTCTTTCTAGAGAAAAGTGGCTTTTATTTATCACAAGATAATCTTTTGATTGAAAGCCAGCTTAGAATTCATAATATATGGGGTAATACATTTGGTATGACTTTTAAATCACACCCTTAGAGCCATTTATGAATTTTTTTTCATTCGAGTTTCTCGGAGCCTTTGTTAGCTTTTTTATTCTATATTGGCTCTTCCAAAAGCACGTTAAGATCCAAAATATCCTACTGATTACAGTCAGTTATGCTTTTCTTTTTTATGCGGATTATCGTCCTGCGATAATCTTATTAAGCTATACACTGTTTATTTATTTACTGGCGAATATATTAACTAAGTACACATCTTCTAAAGTCATTTATTGGCTATTAGGGTTATTGGTGGGTGTCTACTTTACAGCCTTTAAATACTACTCCTTCTTCCAAGAAACACTCACCCAAGCATTCCAGCAATGGGGACTCAGCATTGAGTTACCGCTGATTGAGTTACTTGCGCCATTAGGGCTTTCATTCTATATATTCCATTCGGTCAGTTATGTGGTTTCCGTTTGTCGAAAAGAGATCCCCAAAGCCCCGTTTTTGGATGTTGTGCTTTATCTGTGCTTTTTCCCAAGCATCGTAGCTGGCCCGATTAATCGTGCTAAAGAATTTCTTCCGCAAATTCAGGCGCCAACCCGTAAAATCATTGATTACAAAGGAGCAATAATGCTGATTGTTTTAGCAATCGCAAAACTCTTTTGGTTAAGTGGTTGGTTTTCAACAAACTATGTTGATCCGGTATTTAATGCGCCTGATTTAGCGCAAAGCGGACAAGTGCTGACGGCAGTTTATGCCTACGCATGGCATATCTATTTTAATTTCTCGGGTTACACCAATCTTGTCACTGGTATCGCGTTATTACTAGGCTTTGTCGTGCCTCGTAACTTTAATGCCCCTTATTTAGCGATAAACTTAGCCGATTTCTGGCGTCGCTGGCACATCAGTTTATCTACCTTTATTCGTGATTACGTCTATATTCCTTTAGGGGGTAATCGTAAAGGCGTGATTAGACAAAACTTTAATGCCTTTGCCGCTATGGTGATTTCTGGATTATGGCACGGCGCTGCCATGACCTTTATTATTTGGGGTGCTATTCATGGGATTGGTGTGGTGCTATTAAATATTAAACACCGTCTCTTTCCTTTGAAGAAAAATGCCCCACCGAGTGCGTTATCGTCATTAAATATGTTGTTGTCATGGATAATCACTTTCCACTTTGTTTGCTTTGCGTGGATATTTTTCCGCAGTCAAACTGTAGGTGATGCGTTTGTCTTAATACGGCAACTCTTTAGTACGGGCGCTTGGGCATCATTACAAGCTGAGGGTTTAACGCTCTTTATGTTCTGGGGACTGTTCTTGCTTTATCCTTGCTTTGTGACCTTAAAGGAGATAGTGGCTCGTCTTGAGAAAAAAGTGCCGTGGTATGTTTACCCTCTACCACTTGCGTTGATCCTCACTATTATTTTTATGTTGTCTCCAGATGGGGTGCCAGGATTTATTTATGCCAGCTTTTGATTTCTGCTCAAACCTAAAAAAGACAGCAAAAGTTGCCTTAATGGTGCTGTTGAGTACCCTTTTACTGATTTGGCTAAACCAAACATCACTAGAGCGCTTTTGGCAACAACAATATCATCGCCCTGCTCCTTGGTCGGGGCTTTCTCATTATTATACTTGGAAAGTGGGGGGACAACTGCGTGATGGCGTATTTGTTGCAATAGAAAGCTACGGCGATTATCTACAGGTTCACCATCCTGATAATCAAGCAAAACCTATTGTACAAACCTCCACACCAGAACAACTTCCTGAAGGTTTTGCTGTGGGCTTGCACTTCTTTAATGGGTATACGCGACCTGCATCTCAACTAACGCAACGCTTTCCGCAATTATTGGAGCGTAAGCAAATAATGGGAGGATTACCTTACCATTCTGTTACTGACGTCTCTGATGCGGCATTAGAAGCCTTAAAACCTATCGTTCAAAAAACAGAAATTATCTTATCACCAAAAGATAAAGTCCTATTTGCGGGTGACTCAATGATGCAAGGCGTCGCGCCACTACTTAAACGCCAACTGCAAACGGATTACAACATCAGCAGTATTGATTTAAGTAAACAAAGTACAGGACTTGCTTATCCGCGCTTTTTTAATTGGCCACAAACTATTGCAACACGTTTAGCCAGTGACGATACCATTAAATTACTGGTGGTCTTTTTAGGCCCTAACGATCCTTGGGATATGCCACCTGATGGTGGTGGGCGTTATTTAAAATTTGCTAGTGAAGCATGGGAATCAACTTATCGAGCACGCATTGCAGGCATTATAGAAAATGCCAGACAGAATAATGTTACGGTTATTTGGGTTGGGCCACCCAATATGCGTAAACAAAAGTTATCTGAAGGCATGGCATATCTTGATAAACTTTACCGTGAAGAAGCTGAGAAAATGGGTGAAATTTACCTTTCCGTCAATGATATGTTTAAATATGAGAAAGATATTTATTCTGATTATATGGGTGATGGTAGTAGCCGTGTTAAGTTAAGAGCCGGTGATGGTATTCATTTTAGCTTAAAAGGTCAGCAAATTATTGCTCAACAGGTATTCTCACGTATTCATCTTCAAGAAGAAACAAAAGAAGATAATGCAGTCGATGATGTAAAAGATAAAAACACGGTTATTGTAAATGAAACAATTAACGCACATCCTTGAGTGTAAGACTTTAGTCAGTAGCTCAATCATACTGGCTTTAGTTTCTCTCTTAGTTGCTTGTAATCAAGACACTGAAAAAACAGTGAAGTTACCCACCCCCACAGTATTACCTGCTGATGGTTCAAGACAACTCTACAACTATCACGACCCTCACTTTTCAAGCTTTGTTAAAAGGTTACAACAAGGCCATCAAACAGTGCACATTGTTCAGTTAGGGGATTCTCATACTGCGGCTGATTTTTTCAGTGGTAAGTTGCGTGAACGTTTTCAAGCCGATTACGGTAATGGTGGTATTGGTTTTATTCCTCCGACTAATATCGCAGGACAACGTATTGCAAACGTACAATACCAAAGCGATAAAAAAGCATGGACACTGCTTTCAAGCAGAAAAGATAGCGATCCTGATTTCCCATTGGGCGGGTTTATTAGTGAACCACAAGCTAAATGGGCTAAATTACAGTTATCTGAAAACCCAATAACTCAGCAACGTTATCAATTACAAGCGCTCTATAAAACGCCAACTACAGCACAAGTAAATGTACAGTCATCGACAAGCAAAGTCCTTTCATTATCGCAAACGCAAGGTAAATGGCAGTTTTCAAATCCAATTACTATGACTTTTCCAGTCAGTATTACAGTTAGCAAAAGCCAGCCAGTTAAATTAGGGGGTTGGTTGATCACCAATCAACAACCTGGCGTCATGCTCTCCTCGTTAGGCATTAATGGTGCCACAATCAATATGATGGATAGATGGGGCGCACAATGGACAGAAACATTAGGCCAGCTAAATCCTGATATGGTAATTTTAGCTTATGGTACCAATGAAGCCTTTAATGATACTTTTGATTTAAATGCCTATCGCCAACAACTGACGGATAAAATTCGTCAAATTCGCCAACAAGCGCCTAATAGCGCTATCTTATTAATTGGACCGTCTGATTCAGTTAAAAATAAAGAAGCACCAGATTGTCGTTCACAACAACCTCAATGGCTAAGTGATATCGTCAGAACTCAAAAAGAAGTGGCTCAGCAAGAGAAGACGCTCTTTTGGGATTGGCGTGATTATATGGGTGGCGAATGTTCGATAAAAGCATGGGCGCTGTACGATTTAGCCAGACCTGACGGTGTTCATCTTTCTCGGGAAGGCTATGAAAGCAGTGCCAATACACTTTATAGCCAATTAAATACCTTAATAAACAAGAGCTAATTCACGCAGTTCAACACACAAAAAGGAGCTTATCGCTCCTTTTTGTTTTTCTTGTTTTATTCATCAAGTTAGTAATTATCTGAGTTTAATAAAACATCAACATATTTGATAACATCAACGCTGGCTTGTTCCATTTGCTCTATATAGTGTGCAACCATTTCTTGATTATCTTCTATATTGGCCTTTAATGCTAAACGTCCACATTCATGCACTAACTTATGCGGCTGTTCTAAACGCCGAAAAGCCTCTGTACCTGCAAATTTCCGCCCATCACCTTGATAATACCATTTGCCTAAACGGCACTCTGTATGCTGATTAACACAGTGTTCATCATCATTATTCAATAAATGGATATAAATCGCTTCTTTCCATAAAACATGATCAAGTTTAACCGTATTAAAAAACTGTTGCATCGAAAGAAAGGTAAAAATATGTTTAAGCTCGCTAGCTTGTTCTGACAGTGACGTTAAATTTTGATGCCCTTCTTCAACCAGTGTTTTAACTTGTTGAACCTGCTGTTGGTTTTTTTCTGTGGTTGCTTTAACAGGAATAAAACGAGCACCTAAATTATTATTAATGCTGGCAATAGAAGAAGCTTGTTTCTGGATTTCTAATGATAATTTTTTCATCTCTTGGGCTAAGACTGAGAATCCCGCCCCTTCACGCCCGATGTGTCCAGCTTCAATTGCTGAATTAATTGATAAAATATTCGCCTGACTGGAAAGCCTATCAATATTGCTAGCACTATCTTTAATTTTCTTCAGCCAACTTGAAAAATCGTCTATCTCTTTTCGGCTATATGTAAAATGCGCATCCACTTCATTTAGAAATTGAGTCAATGATTGTGAGTTATCTAACATTTGGCTAAAGAGATGTTCCATTTCATCAAGCAAACTGAGCTTATTTTGTAGCTTATTACTTGATGCTAAAATTGAATCTCGAATAAGTGTGATTGTGTGAATATTGCAATCAGTGTGTTTAATAAAAAGCGAATTATAGTCAACCATAATATGACAACCCTAGTGTGCCCACCGAAATAAAGAAACCTATAGGTTAATGAGAAATTTGGTATTTTCTGTCACATTTAATAGTTATTTATTGTAATGAAAAAAAGCGCGTCAAAAGACGCGCTAACAATGTGAAAATAAAGATTAGATATTAGAGAAAAGCGAAGAAGATCATGCCTATAACTGCACCTGTTGTACCCAGAATAGTCTCCATTAAAGACCATGTTTTTAAGGTTTGTGCTTCTGTCGCACCAGTAAATTTACCAAACAACCAGAAACCTGAGTCATTAACATGGCTAAGAATAATAGAGCCACCCGCGATACACACTGATAATGCCGCCATTTGTGCGCCACTGTAGCCCAACTCATTGATAACTGGTAAAACTAAACCTACTGCAGTTAAACACGCTACCGTTGCAGAGCCTTGAATAACACGCACAGCACCAGCAAGAATAAAACACGCCACCGCAATTGGCATACCTGCACCAATTAAAGCATTCCCTAATGCCGGACCAACACCTGAATCCACCAGCACTTGTTTAAAAACACCACCGGCACCCGTTACCAACAAAATAATCCCCGCAGGTTGGATTGCAGCAGAACAGATTTCCATTACTTTTTCTTTGCTCATACCACGACGAATAGCAAGACCGTAAATAGCCACTAAACAAGCCACAAGAATTGCGATAAATGGATGACCAACAAATTCAAGAATATTATATAACTGAGAACCTTCCTCAACGAAACGTGCGCCAATGGTTTTGCATCCCACTAACACTAAAGGCAATAACACAAGAGCAAGGCTAAAACCAAAAGAAGGCATTTTGTTTTGGCCCAGACTTGGTTCAGTTAAATCTTTTGGTAATTCTAAGGTAACGTAACGGCTAATAAAGTTACCGAAGATAGGGCCAGCTAGTAACATGCCCGGAATAGCCGCACATAAACCAATTAAAATCATCCAACCAAAATCAGCGTTCATTTGGTCAGCTAATAGCATCGGTGTTGGTCCCGGTAATAAGAAGGCGGCAGCACCTGCAACACCCGCAAACAGAGGGATAGCCATTTTCACCACATTGCCACCAGTACGACGAGCAACCGCAAATACAACACCAATTAATAAGACAACGGCAACATCAAAAAACAGAGGTAATGCACAAATTAAGCCTGCAATACCCAATGCGTAGTTAGCTCGTTTTTCACCAAAATATTTTAATAATCGGACTGCGATTTGGTCTAATGCCCCAGTTTCATGTAGCACTTTACCGAACATTGCACCCAGTGCGACCACGATAGAGAGGAAACCTAATGTTCCACCCATTCCGTTTTGCATAGTTTGTGTGATTTTTTCAAGTGGCATTCCAGAGAAAATACCTGCACCGATAGCAACAATCATCAATGCAATAAATGCATGCAAACGCGCATACATAACGAAAAAGAGTAATAATAGAACCGAGCCAACCGCAGTTAGCACAAGCGTTAATGTACTCATACTGTTTCCCCTTCAAAAGCCCCTTGTGTCACTGAATTTATTTTATTAATTGCACTTTCAATTACATCATCAAGTGGCATTGAAATATCAATTTCATACACATCATTTTCAGCGTTGGTTGGCTCTTCTAAGGTTTCAAATTGAGTCACTAACATTTGAGGTTTAAAGAAGTGCCCTTTACGTGCTTTTAAGCGGCTTTCAATCAGCTCATAGTCACCTTTTAAATATAAAAAGTGCAGGCATTGATTGCCGTCTCTTAACATATCACGATATTTTTTTTTCAATGCAGAACAGACAATTAGCGATACGCTATTCGTTCTTTGCATCGCAAAAGCAGCATCATTTAGTGCTTGTAACCAAGGTTTACGATCTTCATCATTTAAAGCGTGGCCTGATGCCATTTTAGTAATATTTGAGCGAGGGTGTAGAAAATCACCGTCTAAAAATGCAGCACCTGTACGTTGTGCCACACCACTTGCGACCGCAGATTTACCACTGCCTGATACCCCCATTAAGATGAAAACATGGTGTAGGGATTGGGTATCGTTCATAGAATGCTCCTTTAAGGCAGATATTAAGTCTTTTTTGTAATGTTACCCGTAACTGTTACGGGTAACATATCCGAAGTGGTAAGGTAAATACAACAACGAAGATCAACTAAGAAGTGAAAATGTGAGGCGACTCTCAAATGAAAGTAAGATGATCTACAAACTGACAACAAAATATTGGAGGAGTGACTCGATATTTATTTAAGGCTCAATAAAAAACCCTAATGTTCATTATTTCATAACACTAGGGTTATTAAATGATAAATCTAAACATTATCAATATATTAAATTCTTATATGCTTTCACCTGTAATAATGCGAAAACCAACATCAATAACTTGTCCTCGAGCAATTTTGCCTTTCATGCGTTTAAGCAATAAATCTGCTGCTTGTTGCCCCATTTCATCACGCGGAGTAAAGATACTCGCCAGACGAGGAGTCATTACTTGCCCCACGTCATGTCCGTGAAAACCTGAGATAGCAATATCATCAGGCACTGAAATACCTAAACGCTGGCACTCAAAAACAGCACCAATGGCGATATCATCATTGGTACAATAAAGCCCATCTAAATCGGGGTATTGCTTACGTGCAGCATGTAATAATTCAGCGCCTAACGAATACGACGAACTTTTTGGTGTCATTACACTACCTGTAGGTAAGCCTGCATTTTGCATCGCTTTCTCGTACCCGTTTAAACGCATTAGAGTACGTTCATCCTGCCTTGCACCAAGATAAATAACACGTTTACAGCCACGCTTGATCATTTCACTGACCATCTGTTGTGATGCATCAATATTGTCTAATCCCACAGCAGAGTCAAAACAAGGTGAAACGCTATCCATAATTTCCACCACTGGAATACCTGCTGTTTCTAGCATTTTTATTGTTTTTGGTGTGTGTGTTCTTTCTGCAAGAATAAGCCCATCAATATTATAAGAGAGCAATGAAAGTAGGCGTTCTTCTTCTTTTTCAGCACGATATCCATAGTGCGCTAACATAGTTTGATAGCCGTATTTATCTGTTACTGATTCAATACCACGAATAACTTCAGCAAAAACTTGGTTAGTTAAAGAAGGTAGCAATACCCCAATCGCATGGCTGGTAGAATTAGATAAGATATCAGGAGCACGGTTAGGAATATAATTAAGACTATCTAACTCGCGCGCAATTTTTTCTCGTAAAGCTTCGGAGACCTGTTCTGGGTTACGCAAAAAACGACTAACCGTCATTTTGGTGACACCAACACGTGAAGCTACATCCTGTAATGAGGGGCGTTTTTTCTTCATTTTATATCGCAACTATCCAAAAACATTCGTATTAATACGCGCTTTATTTTTCCAAGAACGCTGATTATAGCCTTACGTTATACACTATTTCGAATAAAGTTTTTCAGATGTGTGCACAGATTTGATTTTGACTGACTATCCCTTGACTTAAGCCAAAGGAAATATAGTATTCTTCGCTATATAATAAATGAAACAACGATACCGATATAAAACAATAAATAGTGTGAACTTATGGCGATCCACAGACGACAATTTCTAACTTACCTCACAACAATTGCGACATTATCTGCACTTCCACATTCGGTAAGAGCTGCGATAACCTCGCGTATTGCGGCACAATTCGGTCATATTCCGGCATCAACGGCAATCCATCGCGTGATCAGTGCTGGGCCTCCGACCGATCAATTATTGCTCGCATTAGCCCCTGAAAAACTATTAGGCTTCTCATCCCTTAATTTAGAGAAAAGCCCTTTATTTGCAGAGGACTTACGTAAATTACCCCGTTTAGGGCGTTTGTCAGGACGAGGAAGCACCTTATCTTTAGAAGCTTTACTAACGCTAGAACCCGATATCATTATTGATAGTGGAAATGTAGATGAAACCTATCGCTCATTAGCAAAACGAGTTTCTGATCAAACTGGTATACCTTATGTGTTAATTGATGGCACATTAAAAGATAGTCCTGCCCAATTGCGTCAAACGGGGGCTTTATTAGGGGTTACAGAAAGAGCAGAAACATTAGCGCAAATTGCAGAACGATACCTTAGTGATGCAGCCCTATTTGTTTCTGAACAAAAAGTGCGCCCGCGTTTTTATCTTGCTCGTGGCGCAAAAGGATTACAAACGGGTGCAAGACACTCAATTCATACAGAAGCCATTGAGGCATTAGGTTTTGAAAACGTGGTAGATGTGCCCGATTTCACCGGGTTGACGGATGTATCACCTGAACAGCTGTTAATGTGGGATCCTGAAATTATCATCACACAAGATGAAAATGCCTATCAGCAAATAATGCAAGACTCTGTATGGAAAAGCCTCCAAGCCGTTAAAAACAAAAAAGTATTACTGTTTAAAGGCTTACCATTTGGTTGGTTAGATGGCCCTCCGGGTATTAATCGTTTAATGGGAATGCGTCGCCTACAAAGCCATTTCGATCCTCGAATCGAAAAACAAGTAGCTTACGATCTGCAAAACTATTTTGCTCATTTTTACCATACACAATTAAGTACTGAACAATGTCAGCAATTGCTGGGGTATACATGAGTCAATCGGCACGCATCACGCTTCTTTTTGCGTTATTTTCCATTGTCACGTTAATTGCGATCACTAGTGGTAAGTATTCACTTACTACCAATGAGCTGTGGACTCTAGTGAGTAATAAATTAACTGGTAATGTGGAATACAGCCGAACTGAAACGGTCTTTTGGCAAATACGATTTCCTCGCGTTCTGGCTGCAATCTTAATTGGTGGAGGATTGGCGATTGCAGGTGCGGCTTATCAAGGCATGTTTCGTAACCCTTTAGTATCACCTGATATTCTTGGTGTTTCGTCTGGCGCTGGTGTCGGTGCAGTTTTAGGTATTTTTCTTGGACAATCCATGTTGTCGATTCAACTTTTCGCTTTTGCGGGCGGTTTAGCAACAGTTGCTCTAGTCTACTTTATTTCAAGACTTGCGAAACAACATGATCCCGTACTTTCGCTTGTATTAGTCGGTATTGCTATCAGTGCACTATGTGGCTCCGCAATCTCATTGATGAAAATTCTCGCCGATCCTTATACACAATTGCCTTCAATTACCTTTTGGCTCTTAGGTGGTCTTTCGACTATTACCGCTTCTGATTTACTTTCTGTCGCACCTTTAATGTTAGTGGGCTTTATTCCGTTAATTTTACTGCGTTGGCGTATGAATATACTCAGTCTCTCCGATGAAGAAGCCAGAACATTGGGTTTAAATGTCGAAGTTACACGACTTGTCTTTATTTTGTCTGCGACATTAATAACCGCAAGTGCGGTTTCTATTGCGGGCATTATTGGCTGGTTAGGTTTAATTGTGCCTCACATTGCCAGATTGTTAGTGGGTGCTAACTTTACCCAGCAACTCCCTGTTTCCTTGCTTGTTGGTGCTATTATGTTATTAATTACTGACACATTAGCCCGCACGATTGCCAATATTGAACTCCCATTAGGTATTTTAACCTCCGCCATTGGTGCGCCATTCTTCTTAATGTTATTGCTCAGAACGAGGAAAGGCACATGATCATTGCTAACGCCAATAGACTCTCCATTGGTTACAAAGGTAAACCCTTAATTAAAGATCTCTCCTTTCATATCAAACAAGGGCAAATAATTTGCTTATTAGGCGCCAATGGTTGCGGCAAAACGACATTGATGCGCACGTTATTAGGCCTAATACCTTGTATTGATGGTGAGATTAATATTGTGGGTAAAACACTAAGTGAGTGGTCACCAACAGAACTTGCCAAAATTGTGGCGTATGTTCCTCAAGCAACACATATTCCCTTTTCTTTCAATGTTATTGATATGGTTGTCATGGGTCGAGGCGCGCATCTCTCCTTTTTTTCGATGCCAAGCTCACAAGATAAAACAATGGCAATGGAAACCTTAGAAATGCTTTCGCTTTCTCATCTTACTTACCGAACTTTTGATACCTTAAGTGGCGGTGAAAAACAGATGGTACTCATTGCACGCGCTTTGGTACAACAACCCAAATTGTTGATTATGGATGAACCCGCAGCAAGCCTTGATTTTGGTAATCAAATCAAACTGCTTACCCAAGTTAACGCATTAAAAGCATTAGGGATCAGTGTTTTTATGTCTACACATCACCCCCAACATGCTGCTTCTTTGGCTGATGATGTCATTTTGCTGACACCTCATGTACCCGTTTTGCAAGATAGACCTGATATTTTGCTGACACCCGACAATTTAGCGCACCTTTATGGTGTACAACCAACAGATATTCAGGCGCATTTTCACGCATACTCTGATAATAAAAATGACCATAGGCAAGAATATGAACACAATTGAAACCACAGATTTTGCTGAACTTTATAAAAACCATATGGTACAGGCAGAAAGAACCAAAAAAGAGCCGGAACATTGGGATAAACGTGCTGAAAAAATGGCAGAAACCTGTGCCAACCCTAACGATCCCTATTTAATAAAATTTCGTGAAATGATGGATTTTACCGATGCTGAAACCCTATTAGATGTAGGTTGTGGCCCTGGCTCTATCAGTATTCATGTTGCAGATAAATTCAAAAAAACGATTGGTATTGATTACAGTACAGGGATGTTAGCGGTCGCTAAACGCAGAGCTGAACAAGCGGGCATCAACCACGCAGAATTTATAACGTGTTCATGGGAAGATAGCTGGGATACGCTTCCTCGTTGTGATATTGCCGTTGCTTCACGTTCAACATTAGTCATGGATTTAAAAACAGCGCTGTTAAAACTAAATCGCCAAGCTAAATTACGTGTTTATACCACTCACACAGTTTCGCCAACCTTTGTTGATCAACGCATTATTCGCTTACTGGGTCGAAATGTTCCTACTCTTCCAACGTACATTTATGCTGTGAATATGCTAAACCAAATGGGCATTCACCCTAAAGTGGATTACATCCGTAGCCGTAATTGCCAAAGCAATTTCAATAGTCTTGAACAATTTATTGAAGGTATTAACTTCTCCGTAGGGCCTTTAAGCGAAGACGAAATTACACGCCTAACAACTTACTATCATGAAAGTATTGAAAAAGGTATTTCCCTAATTTCACCAACTCGTGATTGGGCAATGGTTTCTTGGGATGTTGTTCCTGAAAGTGAGCTAACCCTATGATTTATTATCCTGATACCTTTCTTGATAATTTGTTGATGGAAGATATTCAATATGGTGATCTCACCAGCCGAGCACTGAATATTAGTAATCAACTGGGCACAATGACGTTTACACGCCGTGAAGCAGGTTGCGTCAGTGGGATCACTCTAGGTTGTCGCTTATTGGAAAAATTAGGATTAGTAGTAACCGCACATCAACAAGATGGTGATTTTGCTAATGCCGATGATTGTTTAATCACAGCTGAAGGTCGTGCTGATGCACTACATCAAGGCTGGAAAGTGGTACAAAATGTCCTTGAGTGGAGCTGTGGCGTGAGTGATTATATGGCAAGAATGCTAGATATTTATCACCGCTATCAACCTAAAGGGCAAATTGCGTGTACACGTAAAAATATCCCTAATACTAAATTACTGGCGACCCAAGCCGTACTAGCGGGCGGTGGTGTCATTCATCGTCAAGGTTGCTCTGAAACTATTTTGCTCTTTACTAACCATCGTCGATTTTTATCAGAGCCAAATAATTGGGCGCAACATGTTAAGCAGTTACGCCAAGCTGCACCTGAAAAATGCATTGTTGTAGAAGTTGATAATATTGAACAAGCAAGAGAGGCGTTAAAAGCACAGCCTGATATTTTACAGCTCGATAAGTTCTCTATTGAAGATATCGCACTGCTACAACAAGAAGTGCCACATATTGCACCACATTGTCATCTTTCTGTTGCTGGCGGTATTAACCTCAATACTATCGAAAAATATGCACAAACGGGCATTACCTTGATGGTAACGTCTTCACCTTATTATGCTCCACCTACGGATATTAAAGTTCGTCTTTACAAAAAAGATTAAATAAAAATAATAACTTATAAGTAAGTGAATATTTACATATTTAATTAATAATAAATAAACACAACATCAATTCAATGTAACAGAAGTGATAACAAGGAAATAGTTGTAGTGGCATAGAAGAACATCTTTGCTGAACTTCTTTTATATGAGTTTGTTGCTTTATTTTATAAAAAAACCGAGTGCTAACAAATGTAGCACTCTTTTTATTCATTTATTTTTACGCATATCGTTATATAAAAAATTACATATAGATTATAAACTGAGATTGAAATGATGAAATTAAAACCTCTATGCTACTGTTTATCTCTTGCTCTCTTACCCAGTATTGCACTTGCTGACACCACTTATGGACAACCCACTCCCGACTTATTAACCGTATGGAGTAGCCCAATTGCAGCAAATCCAGATATATTGACGCAAGAACAAATGCTTGAACAAAATAAGGTCAATGCGGCGCAAGCAATTTCAACATTACCCGGTGTTGTAATGCAAAAATCGGGTAACCGTAATGAATACACCTTTAAAGTGCGTGGGTTTGATAGCCGCCAAGTGCCTGTATTCTTTGATGGTATTCCAACTTATGTTCCTTACGATGGCAACTTAGACTTGGCACGTTTTACCACAAACGATCTGGCAAGCATTGAAGTCAACAAAGGCTATACCTCATTATTGCAAGGCCCTAACTTAATGGGAGGGGCAATTAATATCACCACTGCGACGCCGAAAAAACCCTTAGAAGGAAGCATTGCTTATTCTCAAGGTTTTGCTCGTGGTGCTGATTATGCACACAATATGAGTGCACGCTTAGGTGTACGTAATGATTTAGGATTTATTCAAATCAGTGGTAGCCAATTAAAACAACGTTTTACTCCAATTCCCGGTGCTGATGAAAATAATGCGGCGGCAGGCACTCATGGACGTCGTGATAATTCAGCAACAAATGATAAACGTGGCATGATCAAAGTGGGTTGGACACCACGCGCTTCTGACGAATATACCCTAACTTATGTAAAACAAGACGGTGAAAAAAATAGCCCGCCATCCACATTAGGCAAAGGTAAATTTAAATATTGGGCATGGCCAGATTACAACAAAGAAAGCTATTACTATAGCGGCACTACTCAAATTACTGATGGTATGAAATTACAAAGTCGTGCTTATCACGATAAATTTGAAAATACCCTTTATATGTACCCTAAAAAAGGCGATACACCTGATTACAGTCACTATGACGACTACAGTACCGGTGCCGCATTACAATTAGCTATCGATACTCGTGATAATGATCTACTCTCTTTCGCTGCTCACTGGAAAGATGACGTTCACCGTTCTCAGAAAGAGAAAAATGGTGATTGGATGCGTTATAAAGATAGAACGTGGTCTTTAGCAACAGAATATCAATGGGCTGCCACGAATGATCTCGATTTAGTGGGTGCAATTAGCTATGACTGGCGCGATAGCGTTGAGACTGATAAAGGCGCTGATGATAACAAGCAAACGGCCTTTAACTGGGAAATGATGGCGAAATACTCGTTAGCCAATAATGACAATGTTCGTTTCTCTGTGTCTGATCGCAGCCGTTTCCCTACACAAAAAGAGCGTTATACCACTGAAAAACCTAAAGATGGCTCTAAAGGGATCATCAATCCAGATTTAGATCCTGAACGTGCATTATCTTTCGACTTAACCTATGAAGGGCACATTACAGATAAATGGGGTTACCAAACCAGTATTTACTATAACCGAGTCAGTGATGCGATTATGGCACATACTGTTTACCGTGGTGGCAACGCATTCTTTCAAAACCAAAATAGTGGACGTGTTGACTATATTGGGCTTGATTTAGGTACTAAAGGTAATGTGACAGATTGGTTAGAGCTAGGCTTAAATTACAGCTATATCCATAGCGATCCTAAACAAATAGCACACGTTGAAGGTTTACCAAAACATAAAGCCTATATGTGGATAACATTTATTCCTGCTGAACAGGTTCGCTTTACCATTATGGAAGAAGCACAAAGCTGGACCTATAACCGCATTGATGAAAATGACAAACTGACAGGTTATGCCAAAACTGACCTTCGTTTAGATTATGATTTTGGATATGGTGTTTCTGCTAATGCTTCTGTAAATAATCTTTTTGATAAGTCTTATGAATATACTCAAGGTTATATGGAAGATGGCCGTAATTATTGGTTAGGTATGGAATATAAATTCTAATTTGCATTATTCTTTGTAAAGTGAAAAGCGGATAGTTATTTTCTATCCGCTCTTTTTATCCCTAAAAAATCGCATTATCCATAATTTTACTCTATCTATATTTAAAAACGTAAAAAACCTTTAGCCATTTCTAATAATGTATTCATTGTGCTACTCACTATTTTAACAAAATTATCATAATTACTATTTGCTGAACTATATTTTTTAGATAACTCATCAAGATTAGTATTAATATTTTTCTCGAAAGCATCTAATGTCTTTTTCAAAAGATCAAATTCAGTTTGTAAAATATCATGAGGAAATGAATCCATTTTCATTAAATAATCAATTAATTTATCCAGAGATGAAACATCAATACTGGCACTAAAACCAAATGAGATATCTGGCGGTATAGAGTTATCTTTTTTTTCTGATTTAACACCTTTTATTTCATTTAATAATTTGTCTAAGGCATTAACCGCACTATCAACGTTATAATTATTTTCATAATATATTTCTTCATCTTTAACATCTCGATGAAAATGCCCTTGTGCATCTTTTGTAAAAGACATGGATAAATTAAAGAAATTCCTTGCGGCTTTATCTCTGAGATCCAGTAAATTATTCAATAAATCATTAATATCGATATTAATATAACCGTCTTTACTCCCAGCTTTAACTGCATCACTCAGTAAAGCAAGAATTTCTCTTAGTTCTTTCACAAACTCCATATACTTTGCAAATATATCTTTTAAAACATCAAGATAATCATTTTTACCTGCAACTATAGATTGTTTTACATCATTAAAAAGATCAAACAATGAATCGGTCGAGTACTCTTTTTTAAGAGCATTATCGTGTAAGCTCCGAGATAATGTATTCAAATCATTCAATGCTTTTTTTTCTATCATTTTTGATTGAACATACATATTATCATTGATATATGATCTCTGTTTCTCTGTAAACTTATTTTCTTCATAATAAGAATTGTTAATATTTTTACTTTCTTTTTTTATATCCTCTAAAGAATAATAAATATTATTTAAAAAATTTTCCACTTCTTCATCATGCGGAATCGGATTAGAATATAAATTTAAGGATGTTTTATGATCAACATGATAATTGTTGACATCAATAGCGGTAGCCATAACCTAACCTCTTATATTATTAATAATAAAAGAAGCAACTTAGAATTAATATATTCCAAAGTTGCATGTTAAGTAGCAGCATTATTAAGTCTTTTTATAAAGTCAAAAATGAGTCTTAATTATTATTTTTATCAATCTAAAGTTAATATCGTAAAAATCCTTTTGCCATTTCAAGTAGAGTATTCATGGTACTACTGATTATTTTGATAAAATTATCATAATTACTATTTGCTGAACTAAACTTTTTAGAGAGCTCATCCATATTCACATTAATTCTTTTCTCTACAGAATCTAATGACTTTTTAAATAAATCAAATTCAGTTTGCAATTTATCATGATATATATTGCTATTTTTTATTTTATTATCATTTTCCTCAATAATTTTTCCCATCTCTTCATCAATATCAATCAACGGTATTATAAATCCTTTATAATCTTTAGATTTTATTATTTCTGCTCTTCGATTTACTTCAAGTGCTCGATCTTTTACCAATGACTCTCTTTTCTCTTTTAATTTTGTCTCTGATAAAACCCCCAGTGAAGCAAGATAAGGTTCAAAAAGATCCATCAATTTATCAATATCAGAAAAATCAATTGAACACAGACACTCTATGTCAATATCACAATTATCAGGCAGTAATAGCGCCCTTTGATTCATCTCTTTATTTAATGGATATTCTTTTTTGTCTTTTTCCAACTCTTCAGTTTTAATAGGAGGAGACGTCTCCCTTTCAACTAATGTATTTTTATCTAATTTCACAGGAAAATGTGATAGTGTAATATTAATACCTTTTATTCCTTTTAAAATCTTCTCCACTGATTTAATTGAAGTTTCTACTTGATTTTTATTTTTGTAAAAAATTTCATTATTATTAAATTGACGGTGATATTTTCCATCACCTAAATAAGAAAATAGCATTCTATTATAGAAAAAAGAATCTTTCTCCCTCATGCTTTTATATTTTTTTACAACAGAATTTAATCCCTCATAGAATTTCACATAATTAATCGCAATGTATCCATCTTTTTTTCCTGCTTTTGTATATTGACTTAATGAAGAAATGGCTTCTCGTAACTCTTTAACATAGTCCATATAATTAGAGAAAATAGATTTCAATATATCTAAATAGCCATGTTTACCCACTACGATAGATTGTTTAACTTCATTAAAGAGATCGTGCAGTGAATCTGTCGTTGATTTGCCCGATGGAGGGGCTTTTTCTATTATCGACGATATCTTATTAATCTCTTGAATTATTTTTTTATTATTAAAACAATTTTTATCATATTTCCTCTTTAAAATAAGAGATGATTCTTGAGAGTTAATACTTATATTTTCTTTACTATTTAACCCTTTATCAATATAGATATCTTTATATTCTTGCTGTATCTTTTCTAATAATTCACAAACTTCTTTTTCAGAATAGTGACGCTTAGATCCACTGATATCATTGATTTCTAAAGTAGAATAACTATCAAAATGTGTATTAGCACCCCCTTGATAAATAACTTTATGCATTATTTATCCTCTTACATTGGAGCCAATAGAAGAAGCGGCATCTTGATTTGCGTGAATAATAGCTTCAATCGCTTGTAATAATGCTTTGATAATTTCAGCGACTTCACGCTGGAGCTCATTATTATTATTAATAACATGATTGGTTGTACTACTGCGAGCCTCTAATATTTTTTGTTCGCCATCAATTTTGATCGCATTAATTTGTAATGATTGATCCGCAATACGCGCTAAAGGATCGGCAGTCGCCGTTATTAATGTCCCTTTCACCATCATCGGATTAGAGTGACCAATGAGCTCTTTCCCCATACCTTTAATGGAAGTAAAGGCGCCTAAACCATGGATCGTCATTGACACAGCTGCACTGCTAATTGCCGCAGTTAGCATAATACTGGCTTTTTTATTAAGGTTATCCTTCATCTGATCTGCCATATTGAGTTCAACCGTCATCAAAGTTGCCCCTAATTCTCTTGATGCTTCAAATTTCTTTATCATTGCCTCTAAATATTTAACAATGAGGTTAATTAAATTCATCATTTCATCTGAAATAAAATTAAATTGTCCCGTATTTTTTATAATTTTATTTTTATCTATAGGAAGATTAACATCCAACTCATCTAATAATATTTTTATATTAGGTTTCTTAATTTCAGGTTCAGATAAAACAGGAATAGTTTGATTAATATCTTTTTTGGCATTTTCAATTAAAACTTTCAATTTATTAGTGAGGCTACTTTCCGATCTATTATATTCTATTTTCACCTCATCAATATTTAAATTAACATCTTCATTTTGATAGTTAGTATTAATTCTATTTTCATTTGATGGACTAATGCTTGGCGTTGCCATATAAACCTCTTGTTTATTCTAATTTAGAAAGACATATTTCTTATCATATCTGATTTTGCTTTATTACTTATTGAAGATTGCTGACTCATATTTTTTAATATCTCAGTAATGGCATCAATATTTTCATGATAACTTTCCATGATCTTATCCATTAATTTTTGAATAAGATCTAATATTGCCTCTATTTTTTTACTATCTGCGATTGATTGTAATATCTTTGTCGAGATGGTTGTGCTGTAAATATTAACGGCATTTATTGCTGTTGAATTCACTAATTTAGAAACAACGACGGTTCTATTTAGCATAGTCAATGCTTTATCAGATATTTCTTTAGCTAGTAGCTTATTAATTTTCTCCATCACTTTTTCAAAAGTTTCGATAATAATTTCTTTGATCATCTTACCTAACATTGCTTCTAGAGAATCATGCAATACTTTTTTTAGCGTATCTCGCATCTGTTGGTTCACTATTTTCTTTGCAACTCCAGATATTGCATTAGCAGCAGAACCAACAATAAAACTTAATCCAATTGCGGCAACAAATAACGCGGTAGTGATTAAAATCTTTAATGCGATTTTTATTTTATCTTGTATCGCGGCTTTTAATTCATTGACTATTTTTTCTAAGCCAATATTTTTTAATACGTCTAATGTAGAGTTAAGCGCATCAGCGAGAAAATCAACAATGCTATCTATTGCGCTCATTACGGCTTCTGAAATGGGCCCCATTATTTCATCCATAAAGGATTTGTTGTTTACCGCCTGATAAACCTCATCAGCAACCGTTAAAGCCACATCAGCAACAAATAGTGCAACTGCAATTCCCATTAGCGCCATCGAAGCGCCTGCTGTAAAAACAGAAGCAATCCCAGCAACTAAAGTCAGTAATCCACCTAATATTTTTAAACCAATACCTGCCCAAAATTGAATTTCTTCTTGTTTTTTTATTTGTGCTTTTTGATCTTCTATTTTATCTTTTAATGATTTTTCGGTCACGTCCTGCATTTCATCAAATAGCTTTTGCTCGCCTTCAGAGCGTTGTAGCATGACTTTCAATGTTAGCTCTCTTGTTTTTGCTAATAGAAAAGTCAGTAGCGCCATACCTGACAATGTGTCAGACATAATCTCAAGCTCTAATGCACTTTGAGATACGGTTAATTCACGATAAACCTCTTTTGCTTGCTCAAGCTTTGTTTTTATTGATTCATTTTCTTTTTTATTAATTAATGCTTTTAATTCATCAGTATGAGACGTTATTTTATTTATTTTATCTTCACTGAGTGAAACATCAGGCATGTATTTAAAAGCATCTTCAAAAAAATGAAATAACTGATTGTATAATTTATCTAGATCATCCAATGAAATATTAGAAATATCATTAGGTAGATTTAAGAATGGAAAAGTTTTTTTAAGTAAACTTTCCATATCTGATTTTGATTTAATATTATCTGATAATAATTCGTTAATAAGTGATTTAGGGATATTTTTATTCTTTAAAAAATTATAAACATCTTCTTCTGTTTTGAAATTATTGTTTTTTATTTGATTAAAAATTTCCATCCAATAATCAACAAGAGCATCTTTATTGTTTTTAATTTCATTTAATATTTTTCGAAAATCATCCCTTAATCCATTAATACCTTTGGATAATCTATCTAGCTTATCCATATAATATTCAAGTTTATCGGGATCTTTAATCCTATCTAATACATTTTGATGAATAATATTTTGATATGAGAGTTGTAAAAATAAAAAATCATAATCTTTATTTGATTTTTTACTTTCTGAAGGTGCAGAAATAAAAGAAGGAGAGTGTGAAACATTTTTTTCAGCGAATTGAGTCTCCTTATTTTCATCATAGTCATTCTTTTTATTGACTTGAATATTATCTTTTTTTTCTTCTACATGTGAAAAAACCTGTCTATTTTGATCAATTTCACCTTTATTATTGTTATGTTCGTCAATACCTGTTTTTGTTTTTTGAGTAGAAAATGATTTTGTTTTAAATTGAGATTCATTTTCGAAATCAATTCGTTGAGTTATTCTTTTACTCTCAACAGGTAGTCTAAGAATCGGTGCTAACGTTTGATCATCTTTACCTTTAAGTTGTAAAGAGACAATATGCTCACTCGACGCGTTAATTCGTTGTGCTTGTTGGGTTGATCCTTTAGTCACCTTTTCCACTTCCATTGAAGGAAGTGGAATAGAATTAATCATATTATCAGATCTATTAGTTTTATATATTTCACTCATGTTGTTCTTCCTTATTTTCATCAAGAATGATAAGAGGAACATCTTTTAATGATTCTAAATAGATTAATGCTCTTTCTTTTATTGATTCATCATTAATGTTTTTTGAAACCTGATCAAAACAATATTTTGCTTTTTCTTTATCACCTAAAGATAAATTACATTGTCCAGCATAAAAAACAGGTCGATAATCTTTTTTAGCATTTAAATAAGCAAGTGCATAAAAATCAATAGCAGGTTGATATTGTCTTTTTAGTTGTTTAACTGCGGCTAATCCCATAATGTAATCGACATTATAGAAATCATAGAGGCATAAAAATTTGAAAATAGCCTCAGCTTCATCCAGTTTTCCTTTCTGGTAGAAGTCATAAGCAAATGAATAAATTCCTTCCATAAATCCTTCTGGAATAGCACCTTCATCCTTGATTGATGTTCCATTTTGAACAATGGAAACAATATAGTTTGCTAATTGATCAAGTTCTTTTTTTGACATTTTTTCATGTAATGACATTATTTTAATCCTTTCATCGATGATGAATAATTAATAGTAAAATTCTAGGATGATTATTAATTAATTACTTTAATAAAACACACGCCTATATTTATAAATACAAATGCATTATTTTTATAATTAAAACATCGAATGCATCACGTAAAGCAATCAATAATTTGTATAATCCATCTCTTCTCTTAATAATCCTTCATTTTCTATTCTCTTAAGCCAAATAAGAATATCCATAACATCTAATAAATCTTGATCTATCATTACATCAAATAAATGATATTTATGATAAATTTTTCTCGCCAGCTCAGGATAACGAACAATAGGCGTTCCCACTTTTTTAGCATAAGCTTTCACTGCCAATGCTTTATCATTAATACAACTCAATGAAACTAAAGGCATAATGCCATTATCAGGATCAAAATAGATACCAACCGCCACATGGGTTGGATTGACAATAACGGCAGATGAATCCCGGATCACTTTTTTCATGGGTTCATCAAGTAATTCCTGATGGAACTGTCGTCGAGTTGATTTTATTTCAGGATCACCTTCCATATTCTTATATTCTTGTTTAACTTCATGTTTTTCCATCATCATATCTTTCATAAAGATAAAGAAATCAGCAATAATATTTAAAATAAGAATAGGTATTGAAAGAATAAAAAATACAAATACAAAATTAACGACTAGTGAACACCATTTATCAACAATAATATTTAAACTCGAGCGGTATAATATAAATATTTCCGTACTATGTAAAATAATAAAAACATAACAAGTAATTAAAAATATAACTATAAATAATAATGTTTTTAAAAGATCTTTTATTGTTCTTATGCTAAATATTTTTTTAAATCCAGATATTGGATTAATATGATTAATATCAATTTTAATGGCTTCAGTCGCAAGCTTAAATCGTGAACTAAATAAAGAAGGGATCGCACCAGATAAAAAAGTTACCAGTAAGATGGGTAAAACAATATCAAAAAAGAGTCGATAGATAACACCTGTATAGCTCTTTAATGTAATATTCATTGGATTGAGTAACAATGATTGATAAAAGCGACTAAATTCATCTAAATTTACTTGATGAAATAAATATATAACACCAATAAGATAGACAAGCCCTGATGTCAGCTCTTTACTCTTAAAAATTTGCCCTTTTTTTGCAGAGTCATCGAGTTTTTTCTGGGTGGGCTTTTCTGTTTTTTCAGCCATGATAAATACTCATAAAAATCGTATAAAAGTATCTATTATTAAAAAATTCATAAAGCTCTGTGGTCATCGCCGAAGTAAAGAAAATCAGTAATGATATAAAGGCAATAATTCCTTTTATACATAATGATAGTGAAAATGCATTTAGCTGAGGACAAAATAAAGAATAAACCCCCAATGCCACTTCGCTCAAAAACATAATAATCAGTACAGGTGAAACCAAAACAAGCGCAGTACAAACCATATTATTTAGCCAGTTACCAATGAAAGAATAACCAATTTCTTTGTTAAAATAGCCAATAGGAAATACATCATAGCTATCTTTTATCGTACTCATTAATAAGGTTAGCCCGCCTGTCGATAAAAAATAGGCAGCACAAAATAAACCCGTTAATGAAGCGAATTCAGAAGACTCAATTCCCGTAGTTGGATTGATAGTATCCCCAATACTAGCGCCCCGTTGGTTATCAATAAACTCGCCAAATGCAGACGCAATCCAAAATGGAGTGGCAAAAAGAATCCCAATTAAAACGCCAAGAAGTAATTCACTTAATAATATTATCTCCCATATATTTCTTACTTCATCTGTAATAATAATGTTGGGTCTAATTCCCATAGCGATATAAAAAATAATGATATATTTTAATAATTGGCTATTAAGAATACGACTATTTAAAAAAGGAATAAAAAGAAAGATAGGAAATAATCTTGCGACAAGTAAAAAAAGATCAACTAAATAAGTCTGTATATACCCTAGCAGTATTAACATATTATTTATCCTGCAAATCCTAGCGCCATCATCTCTTTTGCATACACTAATATTTTATCACCCATCCACCCCATAGTGACTAATAAGCAAACAAAAACGCCAACAAGTTTTACACCAAAAGGCAATGTCTGTTCTTGTATTTGTGTAATGGTCTGTAATAAACCAATCGCCAATCCAATGAATGTCGCAATGGCAATAGGTCCTGCTGAAAGTAATATCACTAAATAAACGGCTTTATTTGCCGCATAAACCATATCCATTACCTTACCGCCATGAGTTCAAGATATTGATTAATTAGTCCTTTAGCTAATAGAGTCCAACCATCCATAGCGATAAATAAAATTAATTTTAACGGCACTGATAATGTGATTGGGCTCATCATCATCATCCCCAACGCTAATAAAATACAAGAAACAACTAAATCAATAACAATAAAAGGTAGATAAAGATAAAAACCAATAATAAAGGCAGATTTTATTTCACTTAATGCATATGCGGGAAGTAGTGATAACAACGATTTTTCTATATTTTCTTTCTCGCCATAGCTATCAGGTCGATTGCCTTGTGCTTGTTCAAAAAAATCTAATAATTCAGGATCAGAATATTTGTACAAATATTGTTTATATTCCTCTAATGCATCATCAGAAAATCGCTCAAAAGAATCGGGAGAGGTTATATCAACCGGATTTTCAATAAGATATTGATAGGTATTTTTTGCTATTGGTGTCATAACAAACAAAGCCATCATTAATGCAATTGCATTGAGTACCATATTAGAAGGCACTTGCTGAACACCTAAAGCATTACGAGTCATAACAAGTACGATTGAAAATTTTAAGTAGCAGGTTCCAGCAGCAATAATAAAAGGAGCTAATGTTGCTAGTGCTAACGTTAAAATGAGCGTTGTTGAGCTTTCCATATATTTAGTCTTGCAATAAATGGGAACGTTGAATTTCCACAGCTAATCGTTCACCCACTTTAATTAATTCCCCTTGAGCAATAGCAACACCATTAACAACTAATGTAATATGTCGTGAGGCATTATCAGATAATATAATTTGTTGCCCTATAGCTAGTTTTTCAATTTCCTCAATAGGTAATACTTTACTTTCGAGTAAAAAAGACAGGGTGATAGGAATAGTACCAATTGATTTTAAATCCCTATTGTCTTGTGTCGCTATATTTGTATCAATATCGTCTATTAATGCTTCTTTCTCTACTTCATTATTCAGCAACTCTTCTTCTAAAACCACCATGTTTTCTCCTTCTTGCCATTGATAACTCATCCATTTTTTTTCACCAATAATCAGTGAAGAATCAATACTATCAATCAGCACAATATCGCCCAAAGAAAGGGTTTTTAATAACGAAACAGACATTTTGCTATTACCGAGATGGAATTGAGCAATAGCATTTATTTCATTTTTTGAGGACAACATCCATTCATAATGCCCCTCAAAAGAGCAAATAAATACATCTCCTATTGAGGTATTAACAAAGGGATAACTAACTTTTTTCTGCTCTCCTAAACAGATATTATCTACAGTTACTGACATCTCTTCTTTCGAAAAAGGAAACAATAATTGTGAACATTTCTGTGAGAATAGAACGCGAAGATAAGCTTCAGGAACCGTCTCCCAATCTATTTTTTTTTCAGCATACAAGTTATCCATGGCTTGGTTAACGGCAACAAGCCCTGTAAATAAACCTAATGTATTCTTCCCTTTTATTTTAAAATAATAAGCAGATGCGATAGGCAATTGCGCTTCGTATAAAGAAGATAGGATTCTCATTGAATTGCTATTTTGATCCTGACTAATACTCTCTTTAACATCTGATAAGATCATTTTTCATCTTCTTTATCATCGGAAGGATCAATTGCATTAATCTGCCAATGAGAATTATCATTTTCTAATGAAAGCGCTAATCGCCCTTGATATTGATGAAAGTTATCTAAAGAGAATTGATAAACGCGTCCAGTTGAAGCAGTCAATTCGATCTTTTTATTGATATCAAAATTAATTTTCATCTGATGAAGCGCACTTCCCCATTTTTTAAAAACATAAGTAATACTAGGAGGTTGAGTCATCTTTGATACTTCTTTATAAAGAAGACTTAAAGCAGGTATATCAAGTAGTTTTTTATCTATTAAGGGTTCTTGTATTTTCTGTTGATACTCTGGTTTTATATTATTGAACATAGATATATCATTAACTTCTTCCTTTACTTTTTTTTCATTCAATTTTTGTCTTGCTGTATCAAATGAAAGACCATTTTTCTCTATTTTTTTACTGCTTGAATGATTATTTTCAGGGCCTGAATAATGTGATTTTTCTATTATATTATTGTGAAGATCCGATGCATTCTCTTTTATTTTAAATGCAGTATTATTTTCAGAAAAAGAGCGTTTTTCTTCATAAGGATGCTGTTTATTTTCTACTTTTTTTTCTATTTTGTTATCTACTTCTACTACATTAGGATTAATGTCTTTCTTTTTTTCTACACTTTCTAGTTTCTGATTGACGGCATTACTTTCACCAAGAAAACCTAACTCATTAATATCTAGTTTACTTTCCTTTTTACCATCAGAAGGACTAATACTTATGCCTTTAGTTGATTTAAAATCACTTGCCATTGTTATATTAGAAGAAATCGGTACTTTTTTACTTTCATGATCTGATAGTGTTCTTTTTTCTATTTTCACTTTCTTTGCATGAGCGAAAATTTGTGAAAATATTTTTCTTTGGGTTAATAATAATCCTTCTAAATTTAAAAAATCGGTTTCTTCCTTTTCATCTTTAGATTTTATCTTATTGGATTTTGTTTTTAGATAATTTTTTAGTTCAATATCATCCTGATGATTTAGATGATAAAAATCATCTAATTTTTGTTTTATCTTACTGCGATTTTTAGAGGAAATACTTTCATCATTAGACATCGATAATTGCAAATCAGCAGAAGGAAATGATGGTTTTTTAGAAAAAACAGACTTATTCTCACTATTTTTTTCATTGGATAAATTTGTATTCAAGTTAACATTATCTGTCTTTATTAATATCATACAATACCATCTCCTGTATTTCGTTCTGTTCTAATCTTTCAATATATAACTCTTTCTCTAATGCTTTTCTTTCAAGATAAAGCTTTATTTTATTTTGTTTTTTGATCGTCACTTCCCTTTCTTTTTGTAACTTTAGGCTTCCTTTTTTTAATTTTTCTAATTGATACTCTATTTCCTTAATTTGAGTAATAGAAATATTCAATGACACTAAGACAATAGCTTGTTTACGTTTTTGTTGATTTAACGAAAGAGTAGAATAATGCCCTGCCTTTTCATACATAGGGACTTCATTTTCCAGCGCAGAAGCTAATAACATTTGTTCTTTTTTCTTGTCTTCAGCTTCTTTTATTAACTGTTGATACTTTTGTTGCTCTCTTTCTATTCTTTGCTGGCGCTTAGCAATAGCATTCATCAATACCTGTTGATTAAGAGGTAAGCGCATAAAGTTGATTCAAAGTTTGTTGAAAATCGGCTTTTTCTTTGAAAGATTGAACAAGAAAAGCCTCTATTGCTGATTGTTTATTTACAGCAAGATCGTTTAACTCATTTTCACCCGCACGATATTCACCCACCTCTTGTAATAATTTAATATCCTGTAAACGCATCAATATTTGTCTTATTTTCAAGGCTGCTTTTTGCTGCTCAACATGGGTTACTTGCTGAAAAATACGGCTTACACTGCCTAAAATATCAATCGCAGGATAATGACCCGAAGCGGCAATTTTTCGTGAAAGATAAATATGTCCATCTAAAATAGAACGAATTTCTTCTCCTATAGCATCAGGCTCATCATCACTTTCAAGCAAGACAGTGTAAAATGCCGTGATTGAACCTTTTTGAGTCACTCCTGGTCTTTCTAAGATCGCGGGCAATTTATCAAACACAGAAGCAGGATAACCTTTGCGAACAGGAAGTTCGCCTGCCGTAAGAGCAACATCCCTTAAAGCTCGGCAATAACGTGTCATTGAGTCAATAAATAATACGACATTCTTGCCTTGTTCTCGGAAGTATTCAGCAACTGTAGTGGCAACTAATGCTGCATTACAACGCTCTATTGCGGGTTGATCTGAGGTTGAGCAAATTAATACTGTTTTTTCGCATCGTTTATCTGCTTTTAATTCCTCGACAAACTCTGTGATTTCACGTCCTCTTTCACCAATTAACCCGATAACAAAAACATCAGCTTGAGAAAAACGGATAAACATATTCATAAGCATTGTTTTACCCGTTCCAGCACTGGCAAAAATTCCCATTCGTTGCCCTAACCCACAACTTAATAATCCATCAACTGCACGAACACCTGATTCAAAAATTGTGGTGATAGGACGCCTTTCACTAAATAAGGGAGGATGACCATCAATAGGTAAATATGAATAGAAGTTTTCTTCTTCTATTTTTTTATTACTAAAGCGTAATAAATAGTTACCTTTAATATCAATCATACTCCCTAAAACATTGGGGCTTAAAGCGACTGAAAAAGCATTTCCCGTCGGTACTACGATTATTTGCAAAGAATAACCTTGCGAACTTCCCATCATACTTAAAATCGTAATACCATTGCGGAAACCAATCACGATCGCTTCACCAATAATATGACCATTAATGATTGAATCTTTTAATAGACAAATTTCTCCAATAAATACATCTCGTAGCGTAACTTCAAGAATATTACCTTGTATTCGCATAGGATGAGCCGCGTGATGAAATATTGAAAATGCATTGTTCATTTTTTATCCAACAAACTGTTGATGAACGCTATTCATCATTTGGAAATATTCATCAATTGCCTTTGCCATTGATTCACCATTTTGTAAAGCAATGGGCATAAATGAGGCACGTAGTTCTAATTCCGATTCGACTTTCACTAAAGCAGGCTGCCCCGGATAAAAACTCTCCATTTGATTATTAATACTGATTAATAATAATGATGTGCTACATTGTGATAATAAGTTTTCATCATATTCACCAAGCACAGACCAGATCATAGGAACCTCATCAACAACCAATAAATTAATATCGGGCATATCACCTAAGCTAATTGTTATTGTTGAATGATTATCAACAGATTTTCCCTCTGAAAATAAATCATTGCGGCCAATTACATTCATAGCATCCATAATTAAACTTGCTAGATCAACAGACATAATCTCTCCTAAATAGATTGTAAAACGTTAATTTCAATGTCAGATGTAATTTCATCATAAGACAATACAGATAATTGTGGATATTGCGTTTCTATCAGTTTTTTAACAAATCGTCTTATATCTATTGCTGTTAAAAAGACATAATCTTGAATATATTTAATCTCATCAATAGCGGTAGATATTTTTTCTATTATCATATCAAGCTCCGCAGGTTCTAAATTTAAAAATGTCCCTGATGAACTCTGTCTTATTCCACCACGAATAATCTCTTCTACATCATGAGATAAAATAATCACATTAAACTTTCCATCTTTTGAAAAAAATTGGCTAATATAACGTGAAAGTAGTGATCGTATATGTTCCGTTAAAAGCACAGGATCTTTTTCTCTACTTCCCCATTGTACTAATCCTCCTATAATTGTTTTTATATTTCTAATAGGGATCTTTTCTTGCACTAGACGTTGTAAAACATCATTAATTCGTTGAATAGATACTTGTCTATAACACTCTTTTAATAGCTCTGGTGAGTTTTCCTCTATTTTATCAAGTATATTTTTTGTCTCTTGTATTCCAAGAAATTCAACAATATTTAATGTAATCAAGTTGGAGAATTTTCTATAGAAATAATTTTCTGGTAATTCTACTTTATAATCTAACGATGCTAATTTATCCGCCTCATTTTTATTAACCCAATAATGGCTAACATCATCATCCTTAATTTCTAACAATTTAAAATCTAAAGATAAAAGTTCATCATTAGAATTTTCAATATAAACAAAGGGAAAAGGGCAATCAAATTCATCAGCCTTAACTTCGTTTATTAAAATAATAATTTTATTTTCATCAATTATATCTGAGTAATGAATAACAATATCAGGAAGCAATACACCATATTGTAAAATAAACTCTTTTTTCAACCATTTTTCGAACACTAATTTTGAAAGATACGCTTTCTTCTTCGAGGATACGGTAATAATTAAAGGTAATGTTTCTGCTTGAGATAAAGTAATGTTCTCAGTTAACAAACTATTTTCATCATCTAATTCATTCTTATTTGAAAATAGGTTTGAAATAATACTTTTTTTACCTTCAGGATCTGAAGCATTATCTTCATTTTTTTCATCCTCATTTTCTGTAGAGGCTACTTTTTTCTTGCTTTTCCATTTTTTTTTAAAGAAATAGCCTCCTAATATTATCGATAAAATAAGGAAAACAGGCGTTGGAAAACCAGGTAAAAAACCAATAACAAAAGCAAGGATGGCCGTCACTAATAATGCAAAATCTTGAGCAAGCAATTCATTCATAATGCTAAATCCAAGATTATTATTTTCACCACCAACACGCGTGACAATAAAACCCGCACTAATAGAAATCAGCAATGCAGGAATTTGGGCAACAAGCCCATCACCAATGGTCAAAAGTGTATAAGTATGTAACGCCTGTGAAATTGATAAATCCATTTGCGCCATACCGACAGAAATACCCCCAATTAAGTTAACAAAAATAATGATAATGCCCGCAATAGCATCGCCTTTAATAAATTTCATTGCACCATCAAAAGATCCATATAATTGGCTTTCTTGACCTAATTCTTTTCTTCTTATTTTTACTTCTTCATTAGTAATAATGCCGGATTTTAAATCAGCATCAATACTCATTTGTTTTCCGGGCATACCATCCAAAGAAAAGCGTGCCGCAACTTCTGCAACACGCTCAGAGCCTTTAGTAATCACTAAAAATTGCACGACAGTGACAATAGAGAAAACTACAAAACCAACGACTAAATTTTCACCGATAACAAACTCACCAAATGACATAATAATTTCACCGGCATCAGCATCTAACAATATTAATCGACTTGTACTAATAGAAAGAGCAAGCCGAAAAAGTGTCGTAATCAATAATAATGCTGGAAAGGTCATAAAGTTCAATATTCGGGTAATATAAAATGAACTCATAAAAATAAGAAGAGAAATAGTAATATTCAATCCAATAAGGAAATCCACAATATACGTTGGCAAGGGTATAATTAACATCATAATAACCAAAATCATAACCGATAATACGATTAGCTCTGGTTTGTTTTTTATTGCCAATAGGAATCTATAAATCATAGAAATTATCCATAAATTATTTTTTATTTATTTTCTTTGTTGATATTGTTCTAATTGGAGGTAATTATCTATAAGTTTTTGTATAATTATTTGGCATTCATCTTTAAATTCATAAGATAAATATAATGATTCAGGATAATTATTGAATATCGTCTTTAGCCCTTGTAATAATTTCATTTTCATATTAACCAAATAATTTATCCATTCATTTTCTAAAAGAGAGACTAAATACTTTTCCATTTCTTCTGGAAATGTCATTCCATGAAAAATCAATTGATACAGTTCTTTATCTGTTATTTTATTTTTTAAATCTTGTTTTTCGAGTTTATCTATATTGATTTCTATAAAACTACTTAAAGCCCGTAATTTATTAACTCGGTCAAGCAAGTAACCAAACTCTGAACTTTGAGAACAACTTGGCATTGATGATTGCATATCACAAATTATGCTTTGTGTTAGAAAACTCAAGATAATTGTACATTGTTTAATATCATATTCTTCTATCCACATTTTAAAAAAATAAATAGGTTCAAAATCAAGATTAATAAAACTACGATAAAGATTTCTTAATGTCGAAGCATTGAGAGAAAGTAACTTTGCAAATGTTTTAGCCTGAAGCGCAATATTAATACCGGCTCTAATTTGCTTTCCATTTTCACCTTCAAGTAAACGATTTATCTCATTCTCAATACCTGCATCTAATTGCGAACCTAGTTTTCTTTTTCTAAGTAATTCTCGTAAAACCATAACGAGATCACTTTCATCAGGGAACATTTTACGTAAGTAATTGAGCAATTCTTGCAAACTTCGCCCTGATTTTCTAAATAACATCATGACTTTATCAAGTTTTTTATCCGAGCCCTCTTCTGTAATATATAATGTACTTTGTCCTCTATTTGCTTTTTTATCTAATGATTGACCAAAACGTTGAGAAAATAGTGTTGCAACCATAGACATATCATCAGATATCTCTATTAATTGATTTTGATAGTTTTGACTTTCATTTATTTTTGGTTGTTTATACTCTGTTTCTTGTTGGCTTTTTTTACCAATACTATTGTTTGCCAAATTTGTAGAATTAGAGGTATTAATTGGCCCGATCATAGTGCTACCTCATAAAGGCTTGAAGCTGTTTTAATGCTTGAGATGTTTTTTTATCTATTGGTTGAAATGGATTTTCGATTAAAGATCCAAAATCTTCAGCATCCGTGTTTTCTAATAATCGAGGTTGCAGCATAAAAATACGGATCATTTTTTTATTATTATTAGACTCATATTTAAAAGCTCGGCCAACTAAAGGGATAGCACTTAAAAAAGGAACTTTAGTTTCGGCTTTCACATTATCTTCTCGTGTATACCCACCAATTAATAAACTTCCACCTTCCGAAACACGAGCAACAGTACTAATATTTGTACGGTTAATTACAGGTAATTTTTCAACACTTTCATCATCACCATTATCGTCTTTTTTTTCTGCACCATCTTCAAGATTAATGATCATCTCAATATCTTTACTTGAATTACCGATACGTGGTAACACACTGATCATTGTGCCAAATGTTGTCGATTCTAATGAAGCAACGCGTTCACCTTTTATTTGAGTATAAAAAGTCGTGTTGTTATCAAAAATGGCGGGGGTATTTTCTTGTGTTAATAATATTGGGCGAGATACCATTTGCGCTTCACCATCTTCACTCAATGCTTTAATTTTACCTAAAAAGTTAAAACCAGATACAACACTTAAACTTGCCGTATTAAAAAAGAAGCTACCTTTACCCGAGCCATAACTTGCTTGCCAATTAACACCTAAACTATCTGCTTTATTTTTAGAAATATCGATTATCCATAACGACAATTCAACTTGTCTTTTGGGTTTATCTAATTGAGAAATGAGTGAATCGATTAATATTAATCCCTCTCGGCTTGTCTTTACTAAAAGACTATTTGAACCCGGTAATGGCACTAATTCGACGTTATATTGCCCTATTTTAGTTATAATAGGAGCATTCGTTTCTTCAATACTATTTACCGTTTCATCGTATTTCTGACTATCGTTATTTTCTAGCGTTTTATGAGGTTCTACCGCTGTTCTTTCTATTCCTTTAGAGTGCATAAATAACTGCTGTAAAACAGAAGTAATACCCGGTAGCACCACTGTTTCATCGCGTAAGGTATAAGTTCTATCTTGTACAAAGGTATTTTTTAATGGAAATATCTGTACAAACTCATCACCATAGCGAGAACTCCCCACGGGTACTTGGTTATTGGTATTTTCATTAATTTTTTCTTGTGCATCATTATCTAAAAACTCAGCTGCGGCTTTGACTAATTTAATATAAACAGGAGGCCCCGAAATATAAAAAGTACGTTGATCTTGACCTGCACGCAGTGGATAACGCGGATCATATAATCCTACATCTTGTAAATAGTCTTTTAGCTCGATTAGACCTATATTTTTTACCTGAAAGAGTTCTTGTAATATCTCACTGCTTTCATAAATATAGATTGATTTTCCATCATTAAAATAGAGCAATGATAAACGTTTCACCATCAATTCAAATGCTTCTTCTGGTGAGGAAATATCAAAATTTCCAGTTACTCTTTCCTTTTTTACTGCATTACTCAGAATAAAAGGTTTATCTAGTTTATCTGATAACACGAGAAAAAATTGCTCGACTCGTGTATCAACCGCAATAAAAACATCCGGTTTTTTCACCTGATGCGTGTAAATAACCTTTCCTTGAGCAGCTTGAGTTTGAAAAGATAAACTGCAACAAAGTGCTAGCCCAATAACACAATAAATTTTATTTTTTATTTTCATAAAGATATTGACCAATTCGACGAAATTCTGTTGGTGTAATACCAAATAACGTCTTAATTTCATTAGAGAAATGAGATGCGGAACTAAATCCATTATCGACTGCAATTTGTGTCAATGATTCATCGGTTGATAGCGTGGTTAAAATTGAAGATGCTGCACGCCATGAACGCAATTGGCTTTTTCCACAATTACCTAAATAACGTTTACACAGTCGTCTAAAATGCGTACCTGATACTCCATATCGCTCTCCAATTTGTGCAATATTACTTTTTTTCTCATCTAAGTAACTAATAAGATGCAAAATAAGCCAATAACTTTCACTGTGTCTTATTGTGACAAATAGAGACTCTAATTGGCTTTCTGGTTTTATTGCTTCATTTATTAATACGTATTCTAGAGATTTATTAGTATCTTCTATATAAAAAATCTGCTGATTAATATCAAATTCAGATCCTATCGCTGTCATTTTTGAAAAATCACGAGCATAATCAATAAATGCCAATAATCTTGCACAAATAAAAAATGATCGTTTTTCAATACGCCAAGACTGGTTTTCTGATTGGAAAATAACATCATCATTTTTAGCATTATAAATAAAAGCCTTTCCTTTTATAATTCTAGTCTTTTTTTCGTCATATATCTTTACCGGATAATCATTCTTTAAAGGAATGCAAAAGAACAATGAATTACCTAGCAATATATTTTTATCGCCACTTATTTTTATATCATTTATCAACATGGTGAATACCTCTCGTTATACTTATCATAAAATTAAAAAGTAAAGATAGTAAATCTTTAGTTAACTCATTTTTATTATTTTACTTTATATAATCTTACAATAATATCTCACACAATTAACTATAAAGATGAATATCAGATTTTTTTCGTTTATTATTTTAAAAACATGACAATAATATATTATTTTCAAATATCAAATAAAAAACATGTTCTTTTTTTTAAAAGATTTTTTTTTATATTTCACTAAGCTACATTTAATTTATGAATTAATAACAATTTATCATTAGGCTAATTCCATGCTATATTATATTTATGTCCTCAATGGTCCATTAAGAGGCTCGTTAATTCCATTAACACCCAATCACTATACCGTTGTCCTGTATAAAAGCAACTATCAAGAAAGTAAAAAAGACAGTTTAAAAACAATCATTTACATTCCTTGTGATAAAGAAAAAGAAGAAAAAACACTCTCCATTACATTGGATGAAAAAAGGGGAAAAAATAATCAATACACTATTGAGCAAAGTTTAAACAAGGATGAAAAAGATAAAACTTACGATATAGTATTAGATAAACCTATTTATCTTAATGATATTCCTATTTTTTTAATCAGTGATAAAAGCACACTATCATTCTCTTCTTTTCATTTCAAAAATAAGAAAAAATCATTAAATTCCATCCAGAAATTTGTTTTTTCATTTACGATAATAATATTATTATCAATCTTCCTTTTTTCATTTTTCGTGTTAAAAAACAAGGATACAGAAACTCCACCGTCTATCCAAGAAAGCTTTAACTTCAAAGGTTTTGAAGGTAACGAAAACTACTATTGTGTTTATGATAAAAGCTATCCTATATTTGAAAAAAATAGTTTATCAAAAGAAAAGATCATATATATCAACACAGATAAAATAAATAACTTGCTAATTGATAACAATAAAAAAATAGTGCATTTAATCTTAAAAGATCAACAAAAACCCATAATTAACTTTATTTATCATAATGAACATGAAAAAATAAAAGTGATAAATTTTATCAACAATCGATTTACACCGTATTGTCTACCTATAATTCACGCCATTTCACTTCCAAGTATTATTGATGAAATGAATAAATTACCTTTTGCAAAAACGACAGGTTACAAAATTGAAGAAAAAAATAATCGATTGATTTTTATTTTTGAAGATATTTTAGATAAAGAAAATAAAATCATCATTGATGATTATATAAAAAAACAAACTACTCTTTTTGGAAGAAAATTTATTTTTTACCGCGAAAATATGAGTAATCCTACATTAAAAAACAAAGCTATTTTACAAGAAGATAACGGATATATTTTTCTTGATAGCCAACACCGTTATTTTCCTAAAGGATAATAGCAATACTAATACACGATGAATTTTAAAAACCATAAAGGATGAATATTATGCCAGCTTATCCCGTTGCCGATGATGTCAGCTCCATAGCAAAAGTTGATGATTATTTTCAAGAGCCAGTTAAAAACCAAAGTGATGCATTGAAAAATGCATTAGACGCATTAAAAGCCGATACCTCAAATGCAGCCGCATTAGCCGATTATCAAGCAAGACTTGCTGAATATAATATTACGCGTAATGCAGAATCAACGTCGATTAAAGTTGTGAAAGACTTGGCAATGAGCATTATCGGGAATATGCGTTAGTTTTTATTTAATGGAGGAAATATATGGCTATTACACCCGTTGTTCCTATTAATCTCAATGCATTATCCAATGAAAATAATCATGGTGAGGACAACCTATCCACGATTATGGCGAAGACAGTGACTCATAGTTTTCAATATGAAAAACAAATTCAAGAGAAGTTAGCAACATTAGGCAAACTGACGGATGTACAAAGTTATACCAAGCTACAAACAACGCTTAATGACTATACCATCACCATGAATTTAGCGAGCACGTTAGCCAGAAAATCACTGAATATTGTTGAAACATTACTCAAGGCACAATAGTAATGAAAATGCGATATTTGTTTTTGGCATTATTATGTTGCCTGTTTCCATTATTAAGTGGCTGTAAAGATCAATCTCTACTCACCAATTTGGATCAAAGACAGGCAACTGAAATTCAAGCCGTTTTACAAAAACACCAAATAACCAGTACTCGTAAAGCATTAGGAAAAGGGTTATTTGATGTTTCGGTCAAAAAAGAAGATATGGGAATTGCAATTCAAATTTTAGAAGAATATCAATTACCCACACTATCTCGAATTGAAGTGACTCAGTTATTTCCATCAGATGCATTGGTATCATCACCTCAAGCCGAAAAAGCACGTTTAATTTCTGCCATTGAGCAACGATTAGAACAATCATTACTCACAATTGACCATATTATTGATGCTAGGGTACATGTAAGTTATCCAATATCCCCGACTGAACGCGTTATTCCAACGCCTCATGCTTCAGCTTTAGTTTTTTATGAAGAGGGTATGCTAGATAATGATCAATTAAGCGAAGATGTTCGTGCTTTTATTCATAATGCCTTTAACGATATGAATGAAAATAATATTACCGTTTTGTTGTATCCAAGAAATATTAATAAGTTCAACATAATAAATAATCAACTTTATCAAAATAGCTCTGATTCATTTCTTACTTCTTGGTTATTTCTAAGTTTATTATTGGTAGTTATCGCCGTTCTCATTACGATTTCATTGATAATATTTCGACATAAAAAAACACAAAAGGAAGAGAATAATGACAAATCTAACTCCTGAGCAATTCGAAATGATATCCAGTGTAATGTATGATCCACTTAGTTATCTTCATGCAGATTACGATGTATTAGCGTCAAATAAAGAAAGTATAATTTGGCATAAACTCGCTAATCGTCAATTAATTCAGCAATATCAACTTATTAATCAACTAGATTGTGACATCGATATTATTGTAGAGAAAATTTTTACGCATTGGGTATTACTTCCCCGTTGCTCTCTATTTTTAGGCTATTTGTACTCTAGAGAAACGCTTTTATTATCTGGTAATTACTATCAGTTAGAGCCACAATTAAAAGCGTTTTTATCTCTTTATTCTGTTTTAAATATAGATAAGAAGATAACGGCTCCTCTGGAAAGTATCGTACCCATAAATATCGGCTATCAATTACTCTTTGATTTTATTAATTCAATTTCAACCGCACTGGCTCAACGTTTCACATTGCTTTTTGCACCACAATCATCACTAGTTGAACTTCCTCAGTCACTCTTTTTATCCCGTTCACTTTTTCTTTTGGTGCTAGATTATGCTGCGCTCGCTGTCTGAAAATCTTTTAACATACACTCGTGAAGGTGTATTAATACGAGCTAAATATGTTCGACAACTTGATAATATTTATAAAATCGAATTAGCGACCAAACTCGCGACAAAAAAAATGCTCCGAGATTTTAATGAGAAACTAGATGCGCATAATAAGGAGATAGCAAACCAAGCTTATAGTAAAGGATTACAAGCATTATTAGGGGATATATTAAAATTCTCAATTCAATATCAAGAACAATTGGTACAGTATGAATTTCAAAAAAGGGAGCAAATAATCGCTACTCTTGCTCAATTTTTTGACTCACCAGAAATACAAGTTGAACTCACACGTCGTTTAATTTCAGCAATACCTTCAGAGAAAAAAATAACGCTAGATATTCCAGCAACGCTACGCCCATATCTTGAGAAAGAGCTTAATAATATCAATATTGAATTGATATCTCATGACAACAAGACCATTGCTATTCATGCTGGTGATCAAGTGACTTTTTTTGATCCTGCTCTGTTACTCAATGATTTAAAATCACAATTTCACCAGCCTTTTTCTGAATCTTATCAAGCAACATTTACTCAAGAAATTAAAGACACTCTACTGAAATTTATTAATACGTTTGATGCATCAGATGATATGCATCCTCAAATAGAAACATCCAGTGAGGGTAATAATGAAGATTGATGCTTTAAAAACACAGACCTTATATGAGCCACAACCTCATTTTTCTGCATCAAAGCGCATTGCAAATCAGGAATTAGATCCTTTAATGGCGACACTAAATCCTACCTTTTACCAATATTTAAAAACCACCAACGTGAATACAGTCAAAGATATCTTAGCGTTATTAAATAAATTTGATGTTAAAAATGAAGGCAATCAAACCTTAAAAGAAAAACGTCAAGTTGCGCTATTAATGTATGCTCACCAAGAAAGTGAATTAGAAAATAGTGATAATAAAGAGGTAATTAATCAGGCGTTAATTTCACTTCTCTCTTACCAAGGCTTTTATCACCAATTTACACTCGACTTATTAGGTATGAACGATAACCAAGATGATTATGAGGGCTTCTTTAAACCCGATAACGCTTCGTTTTCTTTTTAACATTCATTATAGGATCTGTGCTCCTGCACCTTTCTCACCTAAAATGTCGTCTGGATTACGTAATGGGCAATCACTTAACGATAAACAACCACAGCCAATACAGTGGTCAAGCCCGTTACGTAATCGTTTAAGACGACGAATACGTTCATCTAGTCGCACTTTCCAATCCGTTGATATTTCGTGCCATTGTTCTGCCGTTAATTTACTATTTGGTGGATACTTTCCTAATATTTCTTGGATTTCTTTTAATGGAATTCCCGTACTTTGAGCCGCTTTGATAATTGCCACATAACGTAATACAACAGGTGGGTAACGTCGCTGATTACCTGCACTTCGATAACTTTCAATTAAACCTTTTTCTTCATAAAAATGAAGCGTCGAAATAGCAACACCACTACGCTTTGCCACTTCACCGACTGTAAGTGCTCTATTGAAATCTATTTTCTCTTTTTCCATATTTTCCTCTTGACCTCAACTTAACTTGAGGTTTTATAGTCCTCTCCTCAAATTAAGTCAAGCCAGAGGGATGCTGGTTTTTGTTTTTTAAGATTGTTGAGGTCAGGTGAATGCCAAATTCAATTGCACGTATTCTCGAAAGCCATTCTTTATGGTTTATCGCTAGATTACTTATTCTTGTTTTATTTCTTTCTTCTGGCTTTGCCAAAGTCTTTGATTACGAGAATAGTTTGGTGGAAATGCGCGCTGCGGGATTGAAACCTGATTGGTTTTTTAATATTGCCACTGCGATCGTCTTATTTTGTGGCTCACTTTTGGTGCTTTTTGATCGCTATCTATGGCTAGGTGCTGGCGCTTTAGCTGTCTTTTTATTTTTAACTATTGTGATTGTTCATACCTTTTGGGATATGACGGGAGATAAAGCCATGCTGTCGATGTTTTTTGCAATAGAGCATCTAGCCGTTATTGGCGGATTAATGACCACAGCAATGGCAAGTCATTTCAGAGCGTTATGGAAAAAAACTAACGCATAAAACCATAAAAAATAGAAAAACAGTCACTATGAGACCAACAATAATATGAATAAAAAACTTACTCTTACTATATGTACCTCACTCTTTTTACTCAGTGCAGGTGCAGCAGTTTATGCAACAACATCATCTGATGAAGATGCATCACAGCAATTTGCTTACCCGCCCACTAAAGTGGCATTAGCAACCGTACAATCATCAAAATTACCAAATAATATGCAAGGTGTTGGGGAATTAGAAGCAGCACGCCAAGTCTATTTAGCGGCTGAAACCAATGGCCGTATTGCCGTGATTAATTTTGAGTCAGGGCAAACTGTTAAAGCCGGCCAAGTTTTAGCTAAATTAAATGATGAACCTGAACAAGCGGAATTATTGCGTTTACAAGCACAATTAACTAACGCAGATAAACTCTATTCCCGTACAAGACAGCTTTATAGTAAAAATGTCGCAGCCGCCGCGCAATTAGACAGTACATTATCTGAGCGCGATATGATTGCCGCATCCATTCGTGAGGTAAAAGCACGAATTGCACAAAAAGCAATAAAAGCACCTTTTGATGGCATTGTCGGGATCAAACTTGTTCATGAAGGACAGTACCTCAATGCAGGTGAACGTGTTGCATCTTTAGTCGATGCGAGTCATTTAAAACTCAATTTCTCACTTGATGAGCAAGCTGCTCCCAAAGTTTTCGCAAAACAGCCCATTAATATCGAGGTGGATGCTTACCCAGAGATGGTATTTACAGGCTCTATTAATGCCGTCGATCCTCTTATTGGCCCTTCTCGTACTGTACAAGTACAAGCAGTTTTACCTAATACTGATAACAAATTAAAAGCGGGCATGTTTGCTCGAGTACAAGTTACTTCTCCAGATAGTCCTATGGTATTAACCGTACCAGAAACGGCAGTTACTTATACTGCCTATGGAGATACCGTGTTTGTAGCGCAATCTGACAATCAAAAAAACCTTATCGCTAAGCGTGTCTCTGTGAAAGTTGGATTGCGCTACAACGGCATGATCGAGATAAAAGAAGGCTTAGCGCTTGGTGATCAAATTGTCTCATCTGGCCAAATTAAATTAAGTGATGGCATTTCAATTGAGCCTATTGAGCAAGACACCTTAGCGCTCGCTCAATCTGCGACAACAAAACCATAACGGGAGTTAATAATGAAGTTTACCGATATTTTTGTTCGGCGACCTGTTTTGGCATTAGTTGTTAGCACACTAATCCTTTTACTGGGCGCATTTGCGTTCAGTAAACTACCCGTTCGCCAATACCCAATGTTACAGAACTCAACGATTACGATTGCAACAGATTATCCTGGCGCTTCGTCTGAGCTTATGCAGGGATTTGTTACCCAACCAATTACACAATCGGTTTCTTCTGTTGAGGGTGTTGATTATATTTCTTCATCTTCAGTACAAGGTAAAAGTTTAGTCACTGTTCGAATGGAGTTAAATCGTGATCCGACTCAAGCCTTAACGCAAGTTATGGCGAAGGTTAATCAAGTTCGTTATAAGTTGCCAGAACAAGCTTATGATCCGGTGATTGAGCTTTCATCAGGAGAATCTACAGCCGTAGCTTATGTGGGTTTCTCAAGTGAACAGCTTTCTATTCCCGAACTTACAGACTACCTTTCTCGCGTTGTTGAGCCGATGTTCTCATCCATTAATGGTGTTGCTAAAGTACAAGTATTTGGTGGTCAACAATTGGCCATGCGCTTATGGTTAGATGCAGATAAATTAGCAGGCCGTAACTTAACAGCTAGCGATGTCGCAAATGCAGTTCGCCGTAACAACTATCAAGCGGCGCCAGGAAAAGTAGAAGGCGAATTTGTTATTGCTAACGTTTATGTCAATACTGATTTAACTAATGTCGAAGAATTTAAAGATATGGTTATCTCTAATGATGGTAACAATCTTGTCCGTTTACGTGATATTGGTACTGTCGAGCTAGGTGCCGCGGCCACTGAAACTAGCGGTATTATGAATGGTAAAAAAGCCGTATTTTTAGGTTTATTCCCGACACCAACAGGTAATCCACTTGTGATTGTTGATGGCATTAGAGATCATCTAATTGATATTGAAAAAACCTTACCGCCTAGTGTCGATGTAGAACTGGCATTTGAAACTTCACGTTTTATCAAAGCCTCTATTAATCAAGTAGTACAAACGTTAATTGAAGCAATTTTAATCGTTATCGCGGTCATTTATCTCTGTTTAGGATCATTTCGTTCAGTTCTTATTCCTGTACTTGCCATTCCTTTATCGATGCTAGGTGCTGCCGGATTAATGCTTGCTTTTGGCTTTAGTATTAACTTACTCACCTTGCTAGCAATGGTTTTAGCCATTGGACTCGTTGTAGATGATGCCATTGTTGTTGTTGAAAACGTCCATCGACACATTGAAGAAGGGCTATCACCTGTTCAGGCAGCATTAGTCGGAGCAAGAGAAGTTGCCGGCCCTGTTATTGCAATGACAATTACATTAGCTGCCGTTTATGCGCCAATTGGTTTAATGGCTGGATTAACAGGTGCATTATTTAAAGAATTTGCCATAACGCTGGCAGGTAGTGTGATTGTTTCTGGCATTGTGGCATTAACTTTATCCCCTGTGATGAGCTCATTAATGCTAAAACCAAAAGAAAATGAAGGAAAAATGGCTAAAATGGCTGAGCTTGTTTTCGATAAGATGGCTCACTACTATGGTTATGTCCTTAATTTTTCTTTAGCTAATCGCTGGTTAACCGTTGTTTTCGCCTTAGCTGTGTTTGTCAGCTTACCGTTTTTATATAGTCAGACAAAACAAGAGCTGGCACCTTCAGAAGATCAGGCGAGTGTATTAACTGCTGTGAAAGCGCCACAACACGCAAATCTTGCCTATGCTGAGCGCTTTAACCAGAAACTTGATGAAATTTATATGAGTTTGCCTGAAACAGACAGCACATGGATAATTAATGGTACTGATGGCCCGTCAGCGAGCTTTGGTGGTATTAACTTTGATGGCTGGGATTTACGTGATCGCAACGCAGATCAAATACAAGCTGATTTGCAAAATCGCGTCAATAATGTGGAAGGTACCAGTATTTTTGCTTTCCAATTAGCTTCTCTACCGGGCTCAGTGGGGGGATTGCCTGTACAAATGGTGCTACGCAGCCCATTAGGTTATCCCGTTTTGTTTGAAACAATGGAACAAATCAAGCAACAAGCCAGAGAAAGTGGCCTATTTGTCGTAGTAGACAGCGATTTAGATTACAACAACCCCGTTGTTCAAGTAACGATAGATAGAGCGAAAGCCAATAGTTTAGGCATTCGTATGCAGGATATTGGTGAATCACTCTCACTATTAGTAGGTGAACACTATATTAATCGTTTTGGCATGGATGGTCGCTCTTATGACGTTATTCCACAAAGTGTACGCCATCAACGTTTAACGCCTGCGGCTCTTGCTGAGCACTATATTCGTACTCAAGATAATGTGTTAATTCCATTATCAACCGTTGTAAATATTACGACACAAGTTGAGCCTAATAAGCTTACGCAATTTAATCAACAAAATGCAGCGATTTTCCAAGCAATCCCCGCCCCCGGCGTTACCATGGGGCAAGCGGTCGCTTTTTTAGATAATGTGGCAAATTCATTACCTGCGGGCTTTAGTCATGATTGGCAATCTGATTCTCGCCAATTTACCCAAGAAGGAAATACCTTAGTCTTTGCCTTTATTGCCGCGCTTATTATTATTTACTTAGTGTTAGCTGCGCAATATGAAAGCTTAGTCGATCCGTTGATTATCTTAATTACCGTACCATTATCTATTTGCGGTGCATTAGTGCCATTAGCTTTAGGTATGGTGACATTAAATATCTACACTCAAATTGGTTTAGTCACACTAATAGGACTTATCAGTAAGCACGGCATTTTAATGGTGGAATTTGCTAATGAATTGCAAGTTCATAAAAACCTAAACCGTCGTGATGCAATTATTGAAGCAGCAAAAATCCGCTTACGTCCTGTATTAATGACCACGGCGGCAATGGTTATTGGGCTTATCCCACTGTTATTTGCCAGTGGTGCAGGCGCGAATAGCCGCTATGGATTAGGGCTAATTATTGTGTCAGGTATGTTAGTCGGCACACTGTTTACTCTGTTTGTATTACCAACGATGTATAGTTTTTTAGCGCGAAACCATCAAGTCAGCGCTCAAACTGAGCGTCAAAAACAGTTACAGCAAATCCGAGAGCAGCAAAACTAAAAAAATAAAAAAATAAAAAACAGTAATGTCGTAAAACTAATCCCCATTGTGAATACAATGGGGATTGTTATACTGATTTTTTGAAAAAATATTATTTCATTTTAATATCATCATTGAGCAACGGGATATTATTTGCTATTGCAAACTTAATTAGCTCAGCAATTTGTTCAGGCTGATAAAGCGTATGGACACTGCGCTTTTCCCTTAGATCAGTGATAATACTTTCTAAGCTTTTTTCTTTTTTATTTCCTGCCTCTATCATTTTCATCATTTCCATTAAAGCAATAAATTCCCCTGTTCTTCCTAATCCAGCAAGGCAATGGACAGCGATATTTTCTTCTGTCGGTTTTATTTTTAAATGACCACCAACAGTATCAATTGTATTTTTTAATTTTTCCGCATCTATTCCTGTATGATCTTTCCAATCATAAATATGCACAAATTTTATTTCTTTCTTTTCATCACTATTTTTTTTATTCAATGATTTAATGTATGCTTTGCAATCTAAGCACTCTAACTTTGCTCTATCTTTATTTAATTCCAAACATCTAGTACCACTAGATTGTATATTACCTAAATCTAAATTCTCTCTAAAATATTTAAAATCACTCTTATTACATCCATCATAAAATGATGAGAGTTTATTTTTAATATCATAATTTGATGCTAAGATATAAACTGTTTTTATACCTTTATCAAATAACATATGATAATAGTTATTTAAACTCTCTTTGTTATTTAATGGGTATTGGGATGCAATAGTCATATGAGGAGAGTTAGAAACACTAACCTTATTTGCAGGTAATACAACATCACCTACTTTAATTAAAGTATCTTTACAATACGCTATGTTATTATATATAGCATCGTTAACAGTTTGATAATTATCATTCTTATACTTATAATGTTTTAAATTATCAAATAACCTTATCGCTTTTTCATTATGTTCATCTGTATTGAAACAATTTTTAACGACGTCTAAAAAAGCACTTTTCTTGCTATCTAATCTAACCTTTTCATTAGATTCTTGTAGGTTAAAACTCAGTAGGTTAACTCCAGCATTTGTTCTTCTTGCTAGTAATCCAGACCTATCTGAAGTATGACTAGACGTTTGATATATTGGTGAATTTATTGGTGGTTTGGGTGGTAATGGAGGGGAAAGGCTATTATTATTATTTGATTGATTAGATATTAATATATCCCCTGAGAATGTCGATAATTCAGAAGAATTAGCAGCTATCATTCTTTGTGCTAAATTAGGTGTTTTCGATTTTTGATCCGTATTATTAATATGACTAATACTAGTATGAGGAGTATTATTTTGTTTAACATAACTCGTTTCAGCACGTCTATCTACTTCCCTAACATTTGGACCACCCAAATTTTTTAATATTGAAAACATATTTATTCCTTTTATAATTTACATTTAAATAAAAACCTCCAAATATTATATTCACTCAAAATTTAAAATATAAAAAAAACATCTTTTTATAGTTAATGTTCATTTTAAAAAAACACAAAGAAATTATAAAAATGCCGATACTGTTTAATAACACATCGGCATTTTAGTTAAAAAGGTGAAATAAATATCTAATTTATAATGTTAGCTTACATCGTTGAGAATGTATTCATAATTATCCCACCAGAGATAATCAATGCCATAGAGAATATAGCCGGTAAATCGGGTTTTTGTTTATATAAAATCATCGCAACTAGTGTCACGCCCACAATACCAAATCCACACCAAAGTGAATACGCTACACCCACAGGAATATATCCCATAGCGCGGGTTAAAGCGAAATAACAAATACAGTAAGCAGCAATCACTAAAACAGAAGGGGCTAATTTACTAAAACCATCGGTCTTTTTAATCATTGACGTACCAGTGATTTCAGAACCGATAGACAGCGCCAGCCATAAGAATCCGGTAAACATAATTGTTATCCTTATTTATTTTAATAAATACTTATTTATCAAAAAATAGTTTTATTAAAAAATAGATTTATTGAAAATAGATTTATTTATTCACTGACGATGCAGCCTGTTTAATATTAGGCGTTTCGCTTGCTTCTTCTTCCTCTTCTTCTGATCCCATTTTCGAGAAGAGATTCATAATTACAATACCACTGGCAATAACGGCCATACCTATCATTGCCGCAGTATCAGGATGTTGACCATAAAACAACATACCTAAAGAAGAAACTACTAATATACCTGTACCAGACCATGTTGCATAAGCTAAACCAACTGGAATGTTTTTCACTGCACGTGATAATGAGTAATAACAAATAACATAAAGAACAACAATTAAGCCTAATAATAATGTTTTAGTTGTACCTTCACTATTATCAAACATTTTTAAGGTAGAGGTTGCTGAGGTTTCTGAAATAATAACCGCCAGCATCCAAAGCCATGATTTAGCTTTTGGTGACATAATAAGACTCCTGAGTTATCAGATATAATTTAATATTAATTTTTTAAACTTTTTAAATATTCAATAGCAGAATCTGTCAATTTATCTTGTGATAAACAGTATTCTCCAGGCTTATTCATTACTTCATTTAAAGTAATATAGCGATTGTTATTTTCTTTCTTTATTTCAGGATAACATTCAGTTTTTTTATTATGATTATTATCAATTAAGTGACTCTCTATTTCATTGATGGAATAAAAAGAAACGCCTAATAATTTTAATCGATTAATATTTTCCTGAATAAGCAGGTTGTACTCTTTATTTTTATTTAAACCTAAAATCTCATTTAATTCACTTTCTGGTTGGCAAAAATATGGGAGAGCCATAACGGGAATATTTTGAGTTAATGCTGAATGAATTAATTCTCCTTCTTCACTCATTGATAACCCGTTAATAATTTCACCCACCAGCTTTTTATCGAAATAGGGAACGAATAAAGCGTGATAAGAAGATAAATTATTAACATCAAACTCGTCCGCTTTATGTATATCACCTAGATGACGCCATTTCGACAAATCATGGCTCTCTTGTGCCGGTGTTGTGACAAATAGAGAAAATCGAATATGAGAAAAAGTATTGATACGTTGACAAATTTCATCTTGGTATCCCGGTGCAGGAGTAAGTGCTAACAACACCGATTTTTTCATTCTTTTTTCTATTTCAGCAACAATCCTTTCTATTAACTGAGCATCCATTACGTCACCTCATTGTCTTAGCTGACAATAAATACACTATCGTTATTGCGAAGCCCGGCAGCATTAGCCTCATCAGTATCTATATGAAATTCCAAAGCAAACTTCTCATTAACACGAACAATGACTTCATCAAAAATCAGACTACGCTCACCTTCTGTTTTAACGTGTACTTTTTGCCCATTGGTGACATTTAGCATTCTGGCGTCAATTTCACTCATATGAATATGACGTTGTGCGCAAATGACTTGTTCTTTTAACTCAACATGACCCACAGGCCCCATTAGAACAGCATTGCCAGAACCAACTAAATCACCCGATTCACGTACTGGTGCCTTTACACCTAATGCAAAACAGTCAGCTTTTGAAATTTCTAATTGGCTTTGTGGACGAACAGGCCCTAAAACACGAACTTTACTGATAGAGCCTTTTGGCCCCACAACCATCACACACTCTTTTGCTGCAAACTGACCCGGTTGTTTAAGATCTTTAAACGGAGTGAGTTGATAACCTTTGCCAAATAATGCTTCAACATCTTGTTGTGAAAGATGCACATGCCGATTAGAAATACCAACAGGGATTGCCATTCCTTGCGTCTCCCCCGACATCACGCCATGTGCAGGCAAACGAGAGAGGATTTTTCCCATGATTTGTTGATTAATCATTATTTTTTACCTTTACGGCCTTCTGGTTTGATCTCTTTCTTACTACTTTGTACTTTGTCTGTCGCAACTTTAGTTTCAGCGACAATATTTTGAGCCTGTAAATCTGCAACTGCTTTTGTCGTCTCTAGCTTCTCAACTTCGTTTTTAACAGGAACTTCAACGATTGTTTCAACAACTGTTTCAAGAGCAATTTCTGGCGTTTTTTCAGTAACAATTGGGGCTTTTTTCTTACTTTTTATGGTCAGTAATTTGGTGATAACACTTGGTTCTGGTCTTGCAATAACTAATGAACCAATAACCAGCTCTTTTTGGCTAACCACATCAACACCATGATCAACCGCAGTCCTTACTGCACTGATCTCACCTTGAAAGCAGACAGATACCAAGCCAGATCCTACTTTTCGGTATCCAATAATTTCCACATTTGCCGCTTTACAAGCCGCATCTGCCGCTTGAATGGCGGCGGTTAATCCTCGTGTTTCAATCACACCTAAACTGTTCATCTTTCTCTCCTACTTAGTGACGGACAAGACGGATATCGAAATCAAATTTCTTAAAGAAGGCTTCTAAACTGTCTAGCTCTTCTGGTGTATAACTAGGATCGTTTTTTATTGGGTAGATCATTTCCAATTTTTCGTATTTATTACGCCCAAACTGATGATAAGGAAGAATATCAATACGCTGAATATTGCCGCGTTTTGATAGCTCCATGGCGTAATTAATTGCTCCTGTAATTGCATCATAAGAGTCGTTATAACCACGGACTAATGGCATGCGAATAACCACATTGGCACCGAGATCCATTAAACGTTCTAAATTACGACGGACATTTTCATTACCGACACCAAACAACGCTTTATGCTGAGCTGTATCAATGTGTTTGATATCAATCAGAAATTGATCAACAACTTCCGCTAATTTTTCATAATTCGCCACATTAGTGGTCGCTTGCGTCTCCACAGCGGTATTGATCATCATCTTTTTACATTCTCGTAGAAGCGCAACCGCAAAATCAGTTTGTAAACTCATTTCACCGCCACCGATTGTGACGCCCCCCCCTGAAGAGATGTAAAAGTCATAATCTTGCATGATGATTTTCATTAGTTCAGAAACAGAAACATCTTTTCCCATAATATCAAGGGCATCTGAGATACAGACTTCTTCACATTTACGACAACCAATACAATCAACAGCGCGATCAACACGATGAACTTGTTTACCACTTTCATTGGTTGTCATGTAGTGCACCCCCGCCGGACAAACATCAACGCATTTACCGCAATCTACGCATTTGTCGTGAGAGTACATCACCTGAAACTCACTGCTGAGACCTTCTGGATTGGAACACCAAGGGCAGCGGATATTACAGCCTTTTAAGAAAACGAGAGTACGAATACCATCACCATCATAAATAGAGTATTTCTGGATATTAAATATCCGCCCTCTTATTTCTGCTGCCATTTCCATCTTTACGCCTCCAAATCTGCATCAAACATCCCTGTTCGATAAATTTAAATCTTGTCTTGTCGATTAAAGGGATAGCCTGCACTATCCCTATGGCTGTAATTAGAATTTCTCAATTACAGTACGACTGATAATTTCATCCTGAACTTCTTTACATAATTCAACGAAGTAAGCACTGTAGCCAGCAACACGGACAATTAAGTCACGGTATTTTTCAGGCTCTAATTGCGCTTTTTTCAGTACTTCATTATCGACATAGCTAAATTGCATCTGGCCGTTACCCAAAATGGAAGCCGTTCTTAATAAGGTAATTAAACCTTGGCGACCTTCATTGGTATCTAACAAACCTTTCAGGAATTTGAAGTTATGAACCATACCGATATTCATGGTTTCAACATTCATTTTACTGATTGATTTAATAATCGCTGTTGGGCCATGTTTATCCGCACCTTGTGTTGGGCTGATACCATCTGACAATGGTTTCCATGCAAAACGACCATTTGGAGTCGCTGCGGTTAACTCACCAATTGGCGTATTGTTAGAGATAGACAGCGTACCGTGGCTCAAAGTGGAGTAGAGCATTTTGTATTTACGACATTCACGCTCAGTCCATTCCGTAATATCCAGCGCATATTGGTCAACAACATCATCATCGTTACCAAACTTCGGTGCATTTAAGCAGTCACGTAATAACTCATCATGACCTTCAAAGTTAGCTAGTAGCGCATCACGGATTTGCTCTAAGGTGTATTTTTTATCTTCATAAACAAGTTTGCGAATAGCCGCCATTGAGTCCACATAAGTCGCTAAACCTGAGAAGATAAGACCTGGACCATGGTTAACCATTGCACCACCCGCAGTGACGTCTTTACCTTGTTCCATACAGCCTTCAACCAGCAGAGACATTAATGGTTTTGGTGCAACATCACGGTGAACACGTTGGCTGATCACCGTACCAATTGCGGATAAACGAACGATATGTGCAACTTGCTCTTTTACAGCGCGATCGAAATCTTCATAAGTACGCAGGTCGCGTAAATCACCGGTATCTAAACCTTGATAGCTATCAAACAGCACCATACGACCACGGTTTAATACAAACTCAATTGCAATAGGCCATTGGGTGTAACCCGTTGATGTCCATTGATAAATACGACCTGATTTTTGTGGCTCAACACAACCCATCAAGCAGTAGTCTCGCGCATCTTCGAAATCGAAGCCTTTACGCAACATCATCTTGATATGAGAATCATCGAAGTGGCATGCAGGGAAGCCCATACCCGCTTTAACTACATCCACAATTTTTTCCATATATTGCTGTGGAGATTGGTTATGAATACGACATGCTAGTGATGGTTGATACACTTTCACAAAGCGCACTGCATCCATAATCAGGTAAGTTAAGTCGTTACACGCGTCGCCACCAGAGCGTTTTTGTCCACCGATAGTTAAGTTGATAAATGGCTGATAACCTGCGAAATACTTCGCTCCTAGCTCACTCGACATCCACATTAACTCAGCACATTTGATGATAAAGGCTTGCATCATTTCCAGTGCTTGTTCACGTGTTAAACGACCTGATTTGATATCGTTTTCATACATTGGGAAGCAGTATTGGTCTAAGCGACCTAAAGAAAGACCCGTTTGGTTTTCTTCAACTTCAAACAGTGACTCTACAGTCCAAATACTTTGCAAGGCTTCTTGCAGTGTTTTTGGTGGATTAGCTGGTACATTTTCGTTAACTTGAGCAATCGTCAGTAACTCTTCACGACGTTGAGGATTGCTCTCTTTTGATGCTAATTCACGCGCATGTTCTGCAATACGATGTGCATAAGCAATCACACCTTCACAGCTTTCAATAGACGCTTTATAGAAATAGATACGGTCGATATCAGCAGGGTTTTCCATGCTTAATTCAGCCAGTTTTGCTTGCGCATCGGCTTTAATACCGTTCATACCTTTAGTGAAAAGCAATACGTCATAACCTGGGCAAGTATCGCCACCACCATTAATTTGGTGATAAGAAAGGTCACTGACAAAGGTTTCACCACTAAATTCCCACACACCTGCTTCGCGATATTGTGCTTCACAAATTTCATCTAAAGAACGACCTTCCCAGAAGGGAACAATTTCTTCGCGAATAACTTTTTTATCTTCTTCTGAAATTTGGAATGGATCTTGTGGACGCGTGCTCATAGTATCAAGTTCATCACGAACCCAACGCCATGCAATATCAGGAGAGAAAGCACCAGCACGCGGTTTTCCACAAGGATGTCCAACAATCAGCTCTTCATCTTGAATTAAGATAGGTGCCGTTTCACATGCACGACGGAATGCTTTTGCACGCAGTAAAATGGGTGGTAAACCTGGGTTATTACGGACAATTTCAGTAAATGCTAATGCTCTGTAGATGGAAACACTTGGACGTGCTTCTAAATAACGGTTACGTAAGCGTTGTAAGCGAGGCGTTAAACCTTCCATTACTTTGAATTCGCTCGCATCTGCTGTTGGTGCAACAACATTCGCTGAAGGTGCAGCATATTGTGGCTGTGAATTCATACGGCCATTGTATAAACGTACTTGCAGTGAACTGTGTAATGTTGATAGATTAGCGCGCGCTGATAGCAGCATTTCTGATAATTCGTTGATGCTGACTCGCGGATCGTTAATATCAACACCCTGTGTCATAGCATCAAACATTGGATAACCATCAACTTCTTTGGTCGCACGTACTTCGGAAAGCTCTGCTAATTTCAACCAAACACTTTCAACAATTTCATAAGCCTGTGCTTGTGTTAAACGACCTTGGTCGAGATCACGTTGATAGAATGGATATAACGCTTTATCAAATCCCATTGGATTAATGGCGTAGCTACCATTTTCCAGATGTAAGACTAATTGCAGTAAATAGAAAACTTGAACCGCTTCTTTAAAGGTTTCTGCTGGTTTTGCAGGGACTTTACGTAATACCGCAGCACTATCTAATAATTCTGCTTTACGATATGGATTACCTTCCATTGCAGCTAAATTCTCTGCTTTTGCAGACAGAATTTGTGCGAAATAAAGTGCTGCATCACACGCATAAATGGCGGATTTACAAAAATTGGCTTCGTCCATACTGCTACGATTTACGGCACTGCCAATGCTTCTAATTCTGTCTTCAAGCTGTGCTTTGATTGCTAAGAAACCTTGGTTTACCACTAGCATATAATCAGGTGATGCAACGCTATTGTTAATACTTAAGAAACGGTAGATAGAGTCGCTACGCACTTCTTCTTCCGTATGGAAAATCGCGCCGCGTGGTGTTGATGATTGACTGCCGATAATCAATTCATCTTGTGCAATGTAGCTTGGAAAATGACGAATAAATTCATAAAAACGTTGTGCAGGTTTAATCGCTTGAGGCACACCTGCAATATTGCTGTCCAATGAATCAAAAATGGTTGCACGCTCTGTGCTGATGGAGCTATTACGTGAAACTAAACGTTCTGCCAGCATTTTTACGCGTGGCGTCAAAGAATATTTGGCCATGTGAGGCTCTCCTGATGTTCTTTACTTGACCTAATCGGTATTAATTCGGTTGAGCATTAACTGTGTGATACACCGGCAAATGCCTGACGATACAATGTTTCTAATTGGTGTGTGTTTACGTCACGTGGATTTGTCGGCGTACAGCTATCTCGTAAAGCCTGTCCGACCATTTCCGTTAAACGGGCATAAAAGTCCGCTTCACTGACACCGGTATCGCGAATACTCTTCGGCATACCCATTTCATCTTTCAATACATTAATAGCGACGATTAAACTGGTGACCCCTTCTCTTACGGTGTTAGCCGGAAGTCCTAAGCTTTGAGCAAGATAGGCGTAACGTTTTGCTGCTTCACTATTACAATCACCATGAAAATTTGCATTAAAAGCAATAACATGTGTCATCAATAACGCATTTGCTCGACCGTGAGGAACGTGGAAGACACCACCTAATGCGTGAGCAAGACTGTGAGTAATACCCAACGAGGCGTTAGTAAATGCCATCCCCGCAATACAAGATGCGTTATGCATTTTTTCACGGGCAAGTAAGTTGTCACCTTGATGATGGCAATCAATAAGATGGCTAAACACTAACTTGACGGCTTTCTCTGCCATCGCATCAGAAAAGTCAGATGCGGCTTTAGAAACATAGGCTTCTAGTGCATGGCAAAGCACATCCATTCCCGTATCAGCAGTAATTGCTGGCGGTACAGACTTCACCAACTCAGGATCGAGAATGGCGACATCAGGCAACATAAACTCATCAACCAAAACCAGTTTTTCACTGCGTGATTTGATCACTGAAAAAGAAGTCACTTCCGAACCCGTACCGCTAGTGGTTGGGATCGCAATAAATTGTGGTTTTGTTCTGTTGCTCTCTTTACGGGTATGCCAGAGGGAGTACATAACGGCTTTCGCGGCATCAATCACTGATCCACCACCGAGTGCGATAACCAAATCTGGATAATGCGCATCCATCATCTTCATACCACTTACGATGGCTGAAATATCCGGATCTGAAGCAACATCATCGTAAACTTGGAACTCGATACCCCGTTGCATTAACTTGTCAGTGACTTTATTTGCAAAGCCAAACTTCACCATTGCTTTATCTGTCACCACAAATGCGCGGCGGGCAGTTAACCCAGAGAGAAAATTCAGTGCATTGGTGCCAAACTGAATTTGGGGTTTTATCAGAAACTCACTCATGTCGTTATTACTCCTTACTGTCCCGATAAACCTTCTCAACAATGGCAACCACTGACATCGCTTTGTAACGTTCTTTGTTCAGTGCAAAATATTCTTCAGCCAACACAACATCGTTGATACCTGCACCCACACTATCCACTGCAACATACGTTTTATTTTTCAGTGGCTTAAGCTCATCATCTAAGGTGGCTATCATTAATAAATTGCTACCTTTAAGTTCTGGGCTTTTCTGTGTCGCTACTACGTGTCCGATTACCTTTGCGAGGATCATGGTTTATATCGCCTTATATCAATGAGTTATTTACTCAGACGTCCGAGAACTTCCTTGATAATGCGTTCCACGTTTTCTTCGGTAATATCACCTTGTTCAACCACTTGTTGCGCACAAGCACTGACCGTCGTTGCATAAGGAGATGCACCAAAGCGATCATCACCTTGAGTTTGACGTTGTGCAGTTGCGCATTCCGCATGAACAGGGGTTAAAGAAGGTGTACGAAAACGGTCATCATCAAGAATGCTGGTCTGGTGATTTGCGCTAGAAACAGAGCAAGCAGAAACAGCAGGTTGAGCAGCTTCTTGTGCTAAAGGACAAGGTTGTTTCAGCTCTTTAACGGTACGCACGCCATAACCTACTTTGCGAATATTCAGTAAGTTCATTGGACCGACATTGTCAGAGCTAGAACCACCACCTACAGCCCCACAGCCTAAAGTTAACGCTGGAGTAATATTAGTGGTTGCACCGATGCCACCTAATGCCGCCGGGGTATTAATCAGAATACGGTTAACCGGTTTTTCTAGAGAGAACTGACGAATAACATCTTCATTTTTGGTATGAATAACCAAGGTATGACCTAAACCTTCATTAGTCAGCAATTGCACCACGCGATCGCACGCTGATTTCCAATCTTCTTCAATATACATTCCTAAGATTGGGCATAATTTTTCGCGTGAATACGGATTTTTTGGTGAAACAGTATCTTGTAATGCGATTAATACACGCGTATTTGCTGGCACACTAAAACCTGCACGCTGACTTAAATAAATCGCATCTTTACCCACTACAGCAGGGTTAATTGTGCCGTTAGCACGCAGTAACATTGAAGCCACTTTGGTTGCTTCTTCATCATTCATAAAGTAAGCACCTTGCGCTAATAGCTCACGGTGAACTTCGTTATAAATGCAACGTTCAACGATAATGGATTGCTCTGATGCACAGATAACCCCATTGTCGAATGTTTTACTGGTGATGATATCGCTCACTGCTTTTTTGATATCTGCACTGCGTTCGATAAAGGCTGGGCCATTACCTGGACCACCACTGATGGTTGGCGTACCTGATGCATAAGCAGCACGTACCATACCTTCGCCACCAGTCGCTAAAATTAATGACACATCTTTGCTGTGCATTAATTCTTTTGTCGCTTCCAGTGTCAGTAATGTCACACCATCAACAATACCTGCTGGCGCTCCAGCCTCTAAAGCTGCTTTTTTAACAATTTCTAATGCACGGAAACTGCACTGTTTTGCATTTGGATGCGGAGAGAAAATAATCGCATTACCCGCTTTCAGTGCAATTAGGGTTTTATAGATAATGGTTGATGTTGGGTTAGTTGAAGGAACTAACGCCGTGATAACACCTAAAGGCACGCCAACATCCATGACTTTTTTCACTTTATCGTCATTGATAATGCCAACGGTCTTCATGTCTTTCATATGTTCATACACACGCAATGACGCGAAGGTATTCTTCAGCACTTTGTCTTCCCACTTACCAAAGCCTGTTTCTTCGTTCGCCATTTTTGCCAACTCTTCTGCATGACGAGCGGCTTCAAATGCAATGTGTTTTACAATACTGTCGATTTTTTCCTGCGAAAATTTAGCATAAACAAGTTGTGCATTTTTCGCGTTACGAACTAGCTCACGAGCCAGTTGTCTGGATTGCAAATCTTTATCTAATGCAACCATGTCTTCCTCCATACAGGAGTTAAAAAATTTAGCTGAATAACTTATTTCTTTGTTTTACAGCACGCCTGAAAAATCAGGCTTTGTGCTGTTGTGCGATTTTCTCGATATCGTTATGCGGTCTTGCAATAACACGAGAAGTCACCACGGTGCCGATACGTTTTGCCGCTTCAACACCTGACTCAACCGCTGCATTTACTGCACCGACATCGCCTTTCACCATTGCTGTCACTAAACCTGAACCGACGTTTTCATAACCAATCAGTTCAACATTGGCTGCTTTGCACATTGCATCAGCAGCTTCAATGCAAGCGACAAGACCTTTGGTTTCAACTAGACCTAGTGCTTCTTTCATATTTATTTCCTTCGTTATTCAGTCACTTTGTACTGGGCAACGATTTTTTGAATATCGTTATGTGGACGAGCGATGACTAATGAAGTCACAACAGTACCAACACGTTGAGCAGCTTCTAAGCCAGATTCCACAGCGGCTTTAACGGCACCTACATCACCTTTCACCATTGCAGTCACTAAACCTGAACCCACATTTTCGTAGCCGATTAACTCAACATTTGCCGCTTTACACATCGCGTCAGCGGCTTCAATACATGCCACCAGCCCTTGAGTTTCAATAAGTCCTAATGCATCACCCATACGTTCTCCTAAGGCAAAAACTATGCCTTGTGTTTGATAACAATTTTGTTGATGTCATTGTGAGGACGAGCAATCACGAGCGATGTAACAACTTCACCCACACGTTGTGCTGACTCCACACCTGAATCCACAGCAGCTTTCACTGCGCCTACGTCGCCTTTCACCATCGCAGTCACGAGACCTGAACCCACATTTTCATAGCCAATAAGTTCAACGTTCGCGGCTTTACACATAGCGTCAGCGGCTTCAATACATGCCACCAGACCTTTGGTTTCGATCAGACCTAATGCATCACCCATTTTCATTTCCTCCGAGAAGCCGTTTAACGGTTTACGTTTGCCCATTGTGTCTGCGTGGTGATTTTTTAAACGCAGACGTTGGTTTCAAAATCACTATAACGCGCAAAAAAGAAAACAAAACATAAATCCATAATATGAACACATATAGAATTTAACTCTATAATTTAGTGTTATTTATCTCTAAATTTATTTAATCATGCTGTTTATTTATTTTTTTCATCGTTATAAGTTTATTAATTTCCACAAAAAATAGATGGAAAAATAGACGAGTTAACTTTGTTAGGAGGATGTTGAAAAGGTGAAAAAAGGCAGTACATATTGGAAGAAAAGATGTGCGAGATATCACTGATATTTCAATGTGAGATCAATAATTGAAAAAGGCTAAATCGAGTCTATATACAAATCGTGCTATTTTGTGTTGATAACGTATTTATTTCATCTAGCTCCTTACAACAGGTATAGAAAAGTGGAAAGGAGCACGCTTTATCTAATATCTATATACAAGGCTTACACGAATAATAAAGTGGGGGGAGGTATCGTTTACTGGAAAGGCACAAACCTACGACTGAGCATTTATGCTTATTTAAGGAAAGCTTTCAGTTTGTACAACAAGAGAAGGTAAAAGAGAGAGAGTCATCACACAATAACAGTGAATATAAGTAAAAGAATGAAGCGTAATAAATTAGATCTTAAAACACTGAAAAGGTGGAAACAGATGTACCCACCTTATAAAAACAAGATTAGATAGGATCAGTTAATCAAATTTACTACCTGGTTTTAAGGTACAAATATAGAGGGGGGAATTGAGCGAACTTAATAGTAAAGTTTTCTCATTAAGCTTTTGTGCATTAATAAATAACCCATCATGACTATCTGACATTTCGCGCATAAAATAATCAAAAATCACATCAGGAGATTCATCAATTGATGATGCACTAGAATCCCATTGACTAACAAAATAGTGACGCTCTGTCGGTGAAACACGCTTGGTCGTATAATCAAATTTCACATAACGTTGTAAATACAACCATCCGGCTTTTGAAGTAGTATAGCCTTCAACAACAATTGATCCTTTACCATTGGCACCAAATGAAAAATGAATATTGCCATTTACATTTTCATCTTCCATATTTTCAAAACGCATAATGCCTTTGGTTGAGCAAACCATGACACCTTCATTTTTAATCGTTAATAATCTTGTTGCAGCATAAGTAGCGACCAAGATAAAAATCAGGGCCGATAAAAAACATAAAAGTTTCCCTGAAATTTTCATTAGTATTTCCAAGAATAGTAAAAGTAATTGTCGCAATAACTAAATGGATTATCTTCGTTCTTTGCACAGTGCGCTAAAAACACTCGCCCCAATCCATTTGTTTGTAATTTATCACCATAAAAGAAAACGAATCGCTCACCTTTCACACACTGTAAATTAAGCTTCTTTCTTACTGCGTCAAAATTGCGAACATAATTATCACTTACTGCAGAATTAATCATAGCTTCATTAGAAAGTAACTCACAATCATTGTGTGTTAATGGTGTCAATGAAATTGGCTTTGATTGATGTTGATTAAAAAAGATGATCACCGCAAGAAATACGGCACCTAATAGAAAACCAATGCTGGCTAAATACCAACAAATTTCTGGTTTTTGTTTTTGTTGCGGTGTTTCTTCTTGTGTAGGCTCTAAAGGTGTTTGCGTTAAAGATAAAGGTGTCGCTGTTTCAACAGCTATTTGATTTTCATCTTTAACTAAAATAGGTGCTTCTTCATTCGTTTGAGTTGAAGGTAATAGCGTTGAGTCATCAATGAGTTCAACTGAAATATCCGGATTAAACTCTAATCGCCCTTTCGCAATAGTGACAATGATATTTTCAATACCATAATGGCGAAATGTTTTTCGTAATAAACTCAAATATTGGTTTAAATTACTGTTTGATGAAACCAGCCCATTATCATCCCAAACACGTTTTAATACTTCATCACGGTTGACCACTCCAGGATGCTGAATAAAATAAAAAAGTAACGCATTTGCGGTAATAGAAAGATGTGTATCAACACTCTCTTTTTCTAATGATATCGCGCCATCCGTTGCGTCGTAATAAATTAAGGCATTTATTTTGTATTTCATTGTGCCCTCATTCATCCTGATTAAAATTACTGATTTGCTGTGTTTGCCATGTAGTCAAATGTCATTTCAGATAATCTTTCAACTAATGCGCTACGCTCCTCTTGTGAGATAGTAGGGCCTTCTGTTAATTCAGATAACCAAAGACCATCTGCGGCATAACGAATTAAAGTACCTAAATAACTATTATCTAATTTATCGCCTTTGGCTAAATGATCTAACATCCAATCTCGCCAGCATTTACGCATAATAGGCTCGTTTGGCATTGCTAAAGACAGTATGGCTAATTGGCGACTTTCGTCTGACTGTTTTAAATCAGAAATATAAGTTAAATATGCGCGAGAAAAACGCCCTGCTTCAATAGGATCATTTTCCATAATAACTGCAATTCGGCTATCCATAATCCCCAATAGCCGTTTAAATACTGCCTGCACTAATTCTAATTTTCCGGGGAAATGATGAAGTAGACCACCTTTACTAACACCCGCTTCTTTTGCTACGGCATTTAAAGAAAGAGAGGCTATTCCTTCATTAGCCACAATAATGCTTGCCGCTTCCAATAATTGCTCTTGAACTCGGATAGGGTCTTTTTTTCGGTGATGTGCAGTTGTATTCATGCATAGGATAATACCGACCAGTCGGTATGTTCCTTATTGATCAAAATCAATCCCTTTTAGACTCGTACTTATTATATGTAAATAATGTAGTTGACTTCACATTCCTTTATTTTTCAATCAAACTTAATTTAAAAAAATAAAATTATTTTACAGATTTGATCTTGATGATAAAGTAATAAATTTCAGATAAGGTGAATTTGATTTTTATCAAAAATCACTGTATTGATTAACTGTTTCATTAATAATGATAAATAAAATAAAGAAATCAATATTAAATTAATCTCTTTATTTAAAATTAAATTTATTTTTTATAAAAATAGAATTAGCATTATTTAAAGAGTATTAAATTTAGTGCCATTTTTAATTTTACTAAGAAACAACCTAAGAAGTTCATCATCTGTTGGAATGGTATCATAACTATTTTCCTCAGATAACGTATCACCAGAAGGTGAAGTATAAATATCCTCCTCATAAAAATCAATAGAATCAAAAACCTCACTATATGTATTATCAACTGTGACTAAGTTATTTTCTTCTATTGATTCATATATATTTTCTTCTGGAATATTTATTCCTTCATATTTATGTTCTTTTGGATTACCTATTTCTTCATATATATTTTCTTCTGGATTTTTTATTTCTTCATATATATGTTTTTCTGGATTATCTGTTGATTCATATCCACTTTCACTTGAATCATATATTGAATTATATCCACTTTCAACTGAACCATATATTGAATTATATTCACTATCAACTGAACCATATATTGAATTACATTCACTTTCATCTGAATCATCCATTTCACATTGGCTATTTAAAAACATTTTTACAGAAGAGAGCGAGCCACCTCCTAAGTGCTTGATATTATTACAGAAATTAACAAGCTCAAACTCATCGGATTTCGAACTTGTTGAAACCTGTCTAAAAGGCGTATTGCTATTAAATAAACCCGTTATACCAGAACTAAGATTAGAGAAAAAATCAACAATGTTATTTATTACTTTCCCTACTCCCGTTGTCAGTTGATTCGCCGTATCTCTAAATATAGAGGCAACATTCATAATATATCCTTATATTAATATCAATCAATTCAAATAACCTAAAAATACTAATAAAACCAAGAATTTTAAATATAAAAAAACCTCCTTTAAATAAAGAAGGTTTTTAATTCTTAGCGTGATAACTTTAATTAAATACTGGCTTTTAATGCTTGTTCTAAATCTGCAAGAATATCGTCGATATGTTCAATACCAATAGATAAACGGATCAAATCTCGTGAAACACCAGCGCGTTCTAATTCTTCATCATTTAATTGGCGATGTGTGGTTGATGCTGGATGACATGCTAATGATTTTGCATCACCAATATTCACAAGGCGAACAATGAGTTGTAATGCATCAATAAATCTAGCACCTGCTTCTGCACCCCCTTTGATACCAAAAGAGAGAATACCTGCGGGTTTACCTGACATATAACGTACCGCTAAATCATGCTCAGGATGATTGCTTAAACCTGCATATTTCACCCATGCAACTTGAGGGTGATTTTGCAGGTATTCTGCCACTTTCTGTGCATTTTCAGTGTGTCTTTCCATACGTAGTGCCAGTGTTTCTAAGCCTTGTAGGATCAAGAATGCATTAAAGGGGGATAATGCCGCACCTGTTCCGCGCAAAGGTGCAACACGACAACGGGCTATATAGGCAGCCGCACCAAAATGCTCAACATAATTGACCCCGTGATAAGAAACATCGGGCGTATTTAATATTTCAAAACGTGTTTTGTGTTCTGCCCAAGGGAATTTACCTGAATCAACAACAATACCACCAATTGAATTACCGTGACCGCCAATATATTTAGTTAACGAGTGAATAATAATATCTGCGCCATGTTCAAAAGGACGGCACAAATAAGGTGTTGCAACCGTATTATCAACAATTAAAGGTACACCATGGCGGTGAGCAACATCAGCCAATGCTTGAATATCGACAATATTTCCGCTTGGATTTGTGATGGTTTCACAAAATACTGCTTTTGTTTTATCGTCAATTAATGCTTCTAATGCAACAATATCATCATGGGGGGCAAAGCGTGCTTCAATACCAATACGAGGAAATGTATGCGCCATTAAATTATAAGTACCACCATAAAGTTTAGCGACAGAAACAATATTGTCACCCACTTGGGCAATAGTTTGAATAGCGTAAGTAATAGCAGCCATACCCGATGCCACAGCCACAGCCGCAATCCCGCCCTCTAAGGCGGCAACACGTTTTTCTAATACGTCATTGGTTGGATTCATTATGCGGGTATAAATATTACCAGGCACTTTTAAGTCGAAGAGATCAGCGCCATGCTGTGTATCATCAAATGCATAAGATGTGGTTTGGTAAATAGGTACAGCTACCGCTTTTGTGGTTGGATCAGGTGAATAACCGGCGTGAACAGAAAGTGTTTCAAGTTTCATTGCAATCCCTTTTTGTTGCATTTGTTCTTATCGTATTACTTATATTTTAAATAACTTAAATCAAAGTAAGCATTCTCAGTATATAAGTCATATAAATAAGCGCATATTGTCTATGTCGTATAGTGAAAAAATTTCAACTTAGATTAATGCGACCAAAGTACCATACCGCCAATAATGCAAAACGCCGCTTTTCACTGTTATATTTGAGTTAAGGATCTTGTTTTTCTCTCTATTTTATCGTTTTGAGTACTTTTATCTTTTTTTGACGAGTCGCTAACCAGCAAATTAAAGAGCCACCTGTCACCATCATTACACCCTGCCAAAATGAAAAAGAAAGTGCGGTAGACAATAATATTGAGGAAAATGCAGTAGAAATAACAGGAGTAAAGTAGGAAAGTGTGGCTAATAAAGTCACATTGCCTCTGATCATACCAATTGTCCATGCTGCATTAGCAAGCCCAATTGCTGCCCCCGTGATTAACAAAAGCGTGATGCTTTTTGTATCAATAATCCATTCAACTGGTGTTGAAAATAGGTATTGCCCCCATAATGCAAGTGACGTTAATAAGAAAAAAGGTACAATTCCATTATTCCCACCAGAAATAAGACGAGTTAAATTGCTATAAAACGCCCATAGAATGGCACCTGAAAACGCCAATATATAGCTTAATGGATTGTTTTGAATATTTTGCCATAAGCCTTCAATAGTTAGAGGATTATCTCCACTCACAACCCAGACTAATCCACTAAATGAACATAATAACCCTACGATCAGTAAAATAGAGAATCGTTGTTTATTGACTATGACAGCAAGTGCTAAGGTAAAACTAGGCCATAAATAATTCACCATTCCTAGCTCTATGGCTTGTGTTCTATCTGTTGCAAATCCTAATGCCAAGGATAAACACACTTCATAAGTAACAAATAATAGCGCTCCCCAAAAAAGGTAGCGTTTAGGAAAAAGTGATAGTTTAGGTACACCTAAGATCAAGATAAGAAACACTGTTCCTGTGGTATAAATCAATGCTGCACCACCAACAGGGCCAAAATACTCACTGATATTGCGAATTAAACCAACAATAGTGCTCCAAAGAAAAATAGCAACAATGCCATATAACGTCCCTTTTGATGCGCTAGATATCATTTTATGCCTTCAATTAAGTTTATTAACTCATTAATAAAAAGTTTTAATTACCTTTACGCTTTCAGCAAATAAATTCAACTTATATCCTTAAATAAAAATGCAATTTTCACCATAAAAAAGCCACCTTAAAAGGTGGCTCAGAACTATATTCAAATGTGATTAGCGTCCAGCTTTTAATTTTTGGTAATAGCTTTCGTATAATACAGTTGCATCACCCACATCATTTTGCCATTCACCTTTATTAATGATCTCTTCTGTTGGATAAAGAGAATTATCTTTAGTGATCACATTTGGCAGTAATTTTTGTGCAGCTAAGTTTGGCGTCGGATAACCAATATTCTCCGCAACTTTGGCTGCTATTTCTGGGCGTAATAAGAAATCGATAAGTTTATGAGCACCTTCGACATTCTTAGCATTAGCTGGAATAGCTAAGCTATCCATCCAGAAAATACCGCCCTCTTTTGGCCACACCATTTCAATCGGTGCCCCAGCATCACGAGCAATAAATGCAGAGCCATTCCAAATCATTCCTAAATTAACTTCCCCTTGCATATAAGGGTTAGCCGGGTTATCTGAGTTGAAAGCCAACACATTTGGCATCAACTTCTGTAGCTCTTTGTAGGCTTCTTCTATCTCTTTAGGATCGGTCGTGTTACCTGAATAACCTAGTTTTAATAATGCCATTTGGAAAACTTCACGCGCATCATCAGTTAATAACAGGCTATCTTTATATTCAGGTTTCCATAAATCTGCCCATGAAGTAATACTACTCACATCAACTTCATCACTATTAATACCAATAGCGGTCGCACCCCAAATATAAGGGATAGAGTAATCATTTTCTGGGTCGAATGACTTATGTAATAAGCTAGGATCGAGATTATCAAAATGTGTTAATTTTGATTTGTCGATTTTTTGTAACATCCCTTCATGGCTCATTTTAGAAATAAAATAAGTGGAAGGAACGACCAAATCATAAGCACCTTCTTTATAGGTCTTTAACTTGGTATACATGCTTTCATTGGATTCATAGGTGGAATAAATCACCTTAATCCCAGTTTCTTTCGTAAACTGTTCAAGCAAACCAGGCGGCACATACTCCGTCCAGTTGTAGAAATATAATGTCTTACCATCATCAGCCGATGCTGTGCTGATACTTAATGCCATTACGCTGGCAGCAAGTACAGAGGACCACTTTTTCATTTATGTTTCCTTCAGTGGTTGATGCGTTAATATCAAATAGGCAGCTAGCCTACCTCCAACAGATTGGTCATCAAGACCCCAAAAAGTGCGAGAAACTCGCACTAATACATGTCATTACGCTTTGCCAGTTCGGTCTCTTAAGATCAACTGACTAATTAACACTAATACTAAGGATAGACCTAAAAGGATGGTTGCAAGCGCATTCACTTCAGGTGAAACCCCAACTTTCACCATTGAATATATTTTTAATGGCAAAATCTCATAGCTTGGTCCCGTCACAAAAGAAGAAACCACCACGTCATCCATGGATAACGTAAAGCTTAATAACCAACCTGAAGCCACTGCTGGCATGGCTAATGGCATAATGATTTTACGTAAAATAGTAAATTCACCCGCGCCTAAATCTTTGGCAGCCTCCAACATCTTCACATCAAATCCACTTAATCGTGAATACACCGTTACCACAACAAAAGGTAGGCAAAATGTAATGTGTGAAAATAAAAGCGACCAAAATCCCAATGAAACACCTAGGATCATAAATAGAACAAGTAATGAAATTGCCATTACAATATCAGGTGACATCATGACAACAAACAACATACCACCGACAAATTTTTTGCCACGAAAACGGTAGCGATAGAGTGCAACCGCTGCTAATGAGCCAATTAATGTCGCAAATGTCGCAGAAGTGACCGCCATCGTTAATGAATGCCCAGCAGCTTGAAGCAGGCTGTCATTATTAAATAAAATGGCATACCAATCTGTGGTAAATCCTTTCCAATTAATCCCGAAACGCGATGAGTTAAAAGAGTTAACTATCAGAATGATAATCGGGATATAAAGATACGCGTAAATAATGGACATAAATCCACCACGCAATAACCGTCCTATCATTCTATTTCTACCTTCTTATGCAGTAGCTTCACGGCTCGGTAATACACAAACAGCATTAATCCCATCACTAATGTTAAGCAAATACTGGTTGCCGCACCGAAAGGCCAGTCACGAATATTTAAGAATTGGCTTTTTATTACGTTACCAATTAATAAATTCTTCGCCCCTCCCATTAAGTCAGCAACAAAGAATAAGCCCATGGCAGGTAACATTACGAGTAAACAACCCGCAATAATGCCTGGCATCGTTAATGGAATAATAATACGGATAAAGGTCTGAAATTTATTAGCCCCCAAATCACGCGCTGCTTCTAAACAAGGTTTATCTAACTTTTCAATGCTGGAATATAACGGCAGTACCATAAAGGGTAATAAAATATAAACCAATCCCAGTACAACTGCCTCTGGGGTATAAATAATCCTGAGTGGTTTATCAATAAGTCCTATCCACAACAGGAACTCGTTAAAATAACCTTTAGTGCTTAGGAATATCTTTAATCCATAAATACGAATAAGCGAGTTTGTCCAAAAAGGTACAATCAATAAAAACAACATTAATGGCTGTATTTTCTTAGGCATTTTTGCAAGGAAATAAGCAAAAGGATAACCTAATAATAAACAAGCTAATGTTGCTACCACCGCCATATTGATTGAATGCAGTAATACTTCTGCATACATAGGATCAAATAAGCGATAGTAGTTATCGAGTGTAAAGACCATCTCGACAAGATTGGCATCATCACGCGTTAAAAAACTAGTCGCAATGATCATGATATTCGGCAAGAAGACGAACACCATCAACCAACCCACAACACCGGTAATTACGATGTTTTGAAATAGTTTACGTGTTTTCTTCATCTGCCAGCACGACCTCCCAGCTTTCAACCCAAGTCACTGCAATTTTTTGGTCTAACGAGTGATCAACATCTGGATCATCTTCATTAAAGAACTCACTGACCATCACCACCTTGCCATTTTCCATTTCAACAACAGAATCTAGCGTCATGCCTTTATAGTTACGTTCACGAACATAACCAATCAGACCAGGAAGGTTTTCAAGATCATGAATTTCTTCAACACGAAGATCTTCAGGCCGAAGCAATACTTTGAGTTGCTGATTTTGAGTTACAGGCAATGAGGTATAAATATCACATTCATGGCCTTCAACATCAGCACGAATACGCGCCTCATCAATACGATGTAAAACACGTGCATCAAAGATATTAATTTCACCTATAAATTGCGCAACAAACAGGTTTGTTGGCTCTTCATAAATTTCACGCGGTGTCCCATCTTGCTCAATACGCCCTTCACGCATCACCACAATTCGGTCTGACATAGTCAGCGCTTCTTCTTGGTCATGAGTCACGAAAATAAAGGTTATTCCTAATTTACGTTGCAAGGCTTTTAATTCATTTTGCATTTGCTTACGCAATTTGTAATCCAGTGCAGATAATGATTCATCAAGCAATAAGACTTTTGGTTTATTCACAACAGCACGCGCAATCGCAACACGTTGTTGTTGTCCACCAGAAAGGTGTGCAGGACGGCGTTGGGCGAAATCTTCAAGTTGCACCATACGCAAGGCTTCTTCAACGCGAACATTAATCTCTTCTGCAGGCGTTTTTTGCATGCGAAGACCAAATGCGACGTTTTCAAAAACAGTCATATGAGGAAAAAGTGCGTAACTTTGGAAAACCGTATTTACAAAACGTTGTTCCGCTGGGATATCCGTAATATCTTGCCCATCAAGAATTATTTTTCCATCGTCAACGTCTTCCAAACCCGCAATTAGACGCAAAACCGTCGTCTTACCACAGCCCGAAGGACCAAGGATGGTTAAAAACTCGCCATGGTTGATAGTAAGATCGAGGCGGGAAATAATTTGTTTTCCGTCGAAACCTTTACTTAAGGATTTTAATTCGACAACTGGTGTCAGAGATGTTTTCTCAGTCATTTAAGGTAATACTCTATCCCGAAGAATAATGCAGATAGAACCGCCACTGGAAAAGACTGTGTGAGCTGCCGGAGCATTATGCTCCACAGAAGCCCAAAACCAGCGACGCCGTATGTATAGTACAAGCGGAAAATGATAAACGCAGTGGCGTGAAATTGAAAGCAAAAAGGCGTATAAACAGTGAAAAACTATTCATATTTAAGTTTTTCCTCATAAATCAGGCTTTTTTGTTTTCTAATAAAAAGATAATAAAATCAAAATGCTACTTATTCATATAAATATTAGAAATCGACTAAGTTTATGATTAAATAATTTTTCTATTATAAGTCAGCTAATCGGCCTATTTTTCTATAAAAACAGAAAAGGATATTGATTAGTTCAATGCTTTTTTACGACAATTAAAACATGATAACGGCTCTAAAACCCACATAGTTCTCATAAAAGTTTTTATTAATCATAATGATATTTATTAGAAAACACCTTCCAAACAGTAGAAGGTGTTTTGTTGATAACTATTTTTTCAATAATATTTTATTAATTTTTTTAAATATAAAATTGCATTATTCACATTGGGTAATGGACCAATCTTGTCATTTAATAGTGGGAAAGTACCTGTTCTAATTAATAAATCTCGCATTTGTATTGGTGTTAAGACTCTATTTGTTTTGCCTTTATACCAAGATTGGATCATGGCTGCCGCCCCCGCCACCAATGCACTCGCAGACGAAGTTCCACTAAAACTGGCGGTATAAGTATGATTATCATCACTTCGAAAGAGATCACCATAACCTGCTGTTACGACAGCTTCACCCCATGCTTGTACATGAATGGGTGAACCATGCGTTGAAAAAGGTAAGCGATTTAATGTATAAGGTGAACCAGCGCCGACACGTATCGAATTGTTGTCATGACGTTGGCGATAACTTTTATAAGCAGGCAAATCAAGATCAACACCACCATTACCAGCTGCCATAATCACAATAATACCTGCATCTGTTAGTGCGCGTGTCGCTTCCCAAATATGCATTTCATAGTCAGCGGGCACATAAGCTTGGTGCTCACAGATGGTTTGCATTTCATATAAAACGATATCACCCGCATGTAATATGCGTTTACTGGCAATAATCGCATCAATACGTCCACAGGTTAATTCAGAGATGGCATAAAACATATCGAGTTTATACGCTAGCCCTGTGATCCCTTTACCATCCTTTTTTCCCATAATTAATCCTGCAACCGCGGTACCGTGATCTGCCTGACTCGTTTTTTCATTAAAAGGGAGTAATGGTGTAATATTATCAGTTGATAAATCATGGTGAGATAGATTGAAATCCCATTCAATATCGGCAACTTGGATACCTTGACCATATGCTTCTTGTTTCCATGCACCTAAAATCCCCAATCCTATAATCTTATTAATATTGGTTGTTCTTTCTGGATCATCTAAATATTGCTGATACTGAGTGAAATCAGGTGTAATATTAGGAGGTTCAATAGGTTGTATCGGTACAGATTGCACATATTCAATATCAGGATGCTGTGTTAATATTTTGATGATACTTTCTAATGAATATTGATTATTATCTGGTAAATTAAGGTAATAGTATTTATTTAAGTCGTTAAAGCTTATTGGAATAAAACTAATATTGTTTTTAGGAGGTAATTGATGAATAGAAGAAATAATAGGAACCAAGGATATATCAGATAATAAAGAACAATGTTTTTCATGGGAAATAGGGAATAACAGATTTTTATTATCATAATCAGGATTTTTAAATTTTATAAGAATTTTTCTTTTAATGTTCATATTCAATGCTCCTCTTTTTATTTTTTTGCTTTATAGCGTAAAATATTGAGCAGTGACCATTTCCATTTTTAATAGAGATAATATAAATAGGTTGTTTTATAAAAAATAATATCAAGCCTACACTCTAAAGTAGACTTAATATTATTTGAATGATATTTATTAACTAAAATCAATATGTAGACGTAACTTTCCACAACAACAGCATTTAAATAAATAACCTTGGCAACCACTATCATCCCATAAACGCTCTGATAAATCAGAAAGTTCAAAACCAACGTCTTGAATATCTTGCTCTAAAGAAGCAAATTGTTTTAATTTATCTTTAATATCGTCCCATTCTACATAATCAATAAAGGCACAAGGTTCATCACAATGTATTAGCCAATGTTCTTGTTGCCAGCCATGATAACTAGGTGTTCGTTTTGTTAATTCATCGAGTTTGTTTTTATCTATAGGAGGTAAAGTAGAACCACAATACTCCCCCTCTTCGTCATAGAGAGCTTCTCCGCCTTCAATGCTTGCAATATCTTGAAATTCACCATCAAACTTTTCACTTGCAGAACCATCAGCAATACACCATGGACATAGTGCATCAATATCTTCTACTGAGTAGAAAGGGCTACCATAATAGATATCGGTTTCCTTTCCACAACAATCACATATAACGGTATCATCTGTGATAAAAGCACCTGTTTTTATCGGTTCAGGATGATATTTGAAATAAGGTAATGCTCTTTTTTCAGCTGGCATTATGTTTTCCTATTTTATGATTTATTATTACTTATCTTCAGCTTCGTAAAATAATCCTAGCATCAGATCCAGCATGTGTAAGCTATCCTCTATGCTATAATGCGCGCTCATTTTATCTCCTTTAATAGTTTAGAGATAATCACTGCCTAAATAGACGAAAGAATTACAACATGTCAGAAAATATAGAACTCAATAAATCAACAGAAAATCATGGTGTTAATAGCAATTCAAAAAAATATAATTTGAACCGCTTCTCTGTTGCACCAATGCTCGACTGGACTGATCGTCATTGTCGTTATTTCTTTCGTCAATTAAGTAAAAATACGTTACTTTATACTGAAATGGTTACAACAGGTGCCATTATTCATGGTAAAGGCGACTATCTAAAATACAGCGAAGAAGAACATCCTGTTTCATTACAATTGGGTGGAAGCGATCCTCAAGCTTTAGCGCAATGTGCAAAATTGGCACAAGAGCGTGGCTATGATGAAATTAATTTAAATGTAGGTTGTCCTTCAGATCGCGTACAGAATGGGCGTTTTGGTGCTTGTTTAATGGGGGATGCACAATTAGTTGCTGATTGTGTGAAAGCCATGCGTGATGTGGTTGATATCCCTGTCACAGTAAAAACACGCATTGGGATCGATGACCAAGATAGCTACGAATTTTTATGTGATTTTATTGATACTGTTAGTCGCAATAATAATTGCGACACTTTTATTATTCATGCACGTAAAGCATGGCTATCAGGTTTAAGTCCAAAAGAGAACCGTGAGGTTCCACCTTTAGATTATCCCCGTGTTTATCAATTAAAACGTGATTTCTCACATCTTACCATGGCGATTAATGGCGGAATTAAATCGTTAGAAGAAGCGAAGGAACACTTAAAATATATGGATGGTGTGATGGTGGGTCGTGAGGCTTATCAAAACCCGTCAATTTTAGCGCATGTTGATCATGAACTTTTTGATAATCAATTGCCTATTGCTGATGCTGCCGCTGCTGTAAGAGCAATGTATCCTTATATTGAAAAAGAGCTATCACAAGGTACGTATTTAGGACATGTGACTCGTCATATGTTGGGAATTTTCCAAGGTATTCCAGGCGCTAGACAATGGCGTCGTCATTTAAGTGAAAATGCCCATAAGCAAGGTGCTGATTTATCTGTTTTAGAAAATGCGCTTAAATTTGTGACTGAAAAATAATTAAAAAATAAATATTTAAAACCTGTCTAATTTATTTTAAACAGGTTTTAAATCTTACAAACCATAATTAAGGAATAAGTAGACTTGATCCTTGAGATTGTCGGCTTTCAAGATAACGATGCGCTTCTTTTGCATCTGCTAATGCAAATTTCTGATTATCTGGCACACTGACATCAATTTTACCACTACCAATTAATGCAAATAGTGCTTCACTTGCAGTATCTAGCTCTTCACGGGTTGTGATATAACCCGAAATAGATGGGCGCGTCACATATAAAGAACCTTTTTTATTGAGAATACCTAAATCAACACCCGTTACTGCACCTGATGCGTTACCGAAACTCACCATTAAACCTCGGTGCTGCAAACAGTCTAACGAGTCTAACCAAGTCGCTTTACCGACAGAATCATAAACAACTGGCACTTTTTGGTTATTAGTCAAGGCCAATACACGCTCAACTATTGATTCTGTTTGGTAATTAATTACTTCCCATGCACCTGCGGCTTTTGCTCTAACAACCTTTTCATCACTGCCTGCTGTACCTATCATTTTTGCACCAATGGCTTTAGCCCATTGGCTTGCAATTAAACCAACGCCACCCGCTGCTGCGTGGAATAAAAAGACTTCACCCGCTTGTAATTTATAGGTTTCATTGAAGAGATAATAAACCGTTAATCCTTTTAAAAAAGAGGCTGCAGCTTGTTCAAAAGAGATATTATCAGGCAGACGCGCCACTTTATTTTCTGGTACATTATGCGTATCGCTATAAGCCCCTAGCGGAGATTGCGCATACACAACTCGGTCCCCTTCTTTTAGTGAAGTCACTTTAGCGCCTGTTTTGATAATAATACCCGCTGCTTCAGTGCCTAATCCACTTGGAAATTGGCTTACAGGATATAATCCGCTACGTACATAAGTATCAATATAGTTAATACCTATTGCCTTATTGGCAACTTGAACTTCGTGATCACCAAGAGGAGCGGGTGTAAATGTTGCTAACTCAAGAACATCTGCATCACCATGAGTTGCAAATTGAATACGTTTAGCCATTACTATCTCCTTTGTAGGATAAGAGGTTAAATAAACGAGCGCAAAAAGACCTTTAGAGATAATGACAAAGGATAGCTATTTCTACAAGGCACAGATAATTGGGTTAGCGTATACTAATATGCTGACTGAGACTTTTTCGATTTTATGCAGGATTTATGGCCAGAAATAAGACCACTGACAAACTGATGTCTGATATTAAAGACCGACAAATGGAGGGATTAAAGCTACCTCCCCATTCGCTGGAAGCAGAACAGTCCGTGTTAGGCGGTCTGATGATAGATAATGAACGTTGGGATAATGTTTCTGAGCGTGTTACCGCAGAGGATTTTTATAGCCGACCTCATCGTACTATTTTCTCGCAAATGCAACGCTTGCTGGAGTTAGGTAAACCTATTGACCTAATTACACTCTCAGAAGCATTAGAACAAAATGCCGAATTAGACAGTGTTGGCGGTTTTGCTTATTTAGCAGAACTTTCTAAAAATACGCCAAGTGCGGCGAACATCAATGCTTATGCCGATATTGTCCGAGAACGTGCAGTCGTTCGCGATATGATAAAAGTCGCCAATGAGATCGCGGATGCCGGTTTTGATCCTCAAGGACGCACCAGTGAAGATCTACTCGATTTTGCCGAATCTAGAGTGTTCCAAATTGCTGAGACTCGTGCCAATAAGGATGAAGGTCCGAAAGCGATAGAAGCTATTTTAGAAGAAACCGTTGAAAAAATAGAACAGCTCTATCAAAAACCTCACGATGGTGTCACCGGAGTTTCTAGTGGTTATCAAGATCTTGATAAAAAAACCGCTGGATTACAAAAATCAGATTTAATTATTGTCGCAGCACGTCCTTCGATGGGTAAAACCACATTTGCCATGAACTTATGTGAAAATGCGGCAATGACAGAAGAAAAACCCGTACTTATCTTTAGTTTAGAGATGCCCGGCAACCAAATTATGATGCGTATGTTGGCATCATTATCTCGCGTTGATCAGACAAGAATTCGAACAGGCCAGCTTGATGATGAGGATTGGGCGCGTATTTCAAGCACCATGGGTATCTTGCTTGAAAAACGTAATATGTATATTGATGACTCATCGGGTTTAACACCAACAGAAGTACGCTCTCGTGCTCGTCGAATTTATCGTGAACATGGCGGTTTAAGCCTTATCATGATTGACTACCTACAGCTAATGAGAGTACCTTCATTATCTGAAAACAGAACATTAGAAATTGCTGAAATTTCGCGTTCATTAAAAGCATTAGCTAAAGAACTTCAAGTTCCCGTAGTTGCACTATCACAGTTAAACCGTAGTTTGGAACAACGTGCTGATAAGCGTCCTGTTAACTCCGACTTACGTGAATCAGGCTCTATCGAGCAGGATGCGGACCTTATTATGTTTATTTATCGTGATGAGGTTTATCACGAAAGTAGTGATTTAAAAGGTGTTGCAGAAATTATCATCGGTAAACAACGTAACGGTCCAATTGGTACAGTCAGACTTACCTTTAACGGTCAATGGTCGCGCTTTGATAACTACGCTGGTCCTGCTTACGACGATGAATAATCACTAACCTTGATTTAATTAGAGGAAGTATTGAAATAATATGAAAGCGGCAACCGCAGTGATAGATCGCCGCGCTCTGCGTCACAATTTTCAGCATGTGAGAGACTATGCCCCACATAGCCACCTGATAGCTGTCGTGAAAGCAAACGCTTATGGTCATGGGTTATTAGAAACAGCGTATACCTTAATGGATAATGCTGATTGTTTTGGTGTTGCACGTATTGGTGAAGCATTAACCTTACGAAGTGGGGGCGTTGTAAAACCCATCCTCTTATTAGAAGGTTTTTTTGATATTGCTGATTTACCTATTTTGGTTGTCAACCATATTGAAACTGTTGTTCACAGCCAAGAGCAATTAGAAGCCTTAGAACAAGCTAATTTAGATGAACCCGTTAAAGTATGGATGAAAGTCGATACTGGCATGCACCGTTTAGGCATACGCCCTGAAGATGCACAAGCCTTTTATTTACGACTTTCTGCCTGCAAGAATGTACAACAACCTGTCAATATTGTGAGCCATTTTAGTCGCGCTGATGAACCCGATGTTCCTGAAGTAACACAAAAACAAATCTCACTATTTCAAGATTTTATTCAAAATAAAGCTGGTGATAAGTCTATCGCAGCTTCTGCTGGTATTTTATTTTGGCCTCAAGTTCATTATCAATGGGTTCGCCCCGGCATTATCACTTATGGCATCTCTCCTACTGGTGATGAAAGAACGGGCAAAGACTTTGGTTTAACCCCTGCAATGACGCTAAAAACAAGTCTGATCGCCGTTCGCAAACATAAAGCGGGTGAACCCGTTGGTTATGGTGGCACATGGGTAAGTGAAAAAGACACTTATCTTGGCGTTATCGCCATTGGTTATGGTGATGGCTATCCTCGCAGTGCGCCGTCCGGTACTCCTGTGTGGATTAATGGTCGAAAAGTGCCGATTGTGGGCCGCGTTTCTATGGATATGATCAGCGTTGATTTAGGGTCTGAACTTATTGATAGTGTTGGTGATGAAGCCATTTTATGGGGAGATGTGTTGCCCGTAGAAGAGATTGCCAAATATAGTGGCATTAGCGCCTATGAGTTGATTACAAAATTAACCTCGCGCGTCATCATGGAATACCTAGACGAACAATAATACACACGATATTGTATCCCTATGACACACTCAAAGTGATTGGAGAAGAAGCCGTGTTTCAACAGGTTGAAGCGTTTCCGGGAGATCCCATTCTCTCATTGATGGATGTTTATAACAAAGACCCACGTCAGGATAAAATTAATTTAAGCATTGGTCTTTATTATGATGAAGAAGGCAAAACCCCTATTTTAGGAACAGTGTCAGTTGCACGCCAGCAACTCAATGCCATGACACCCACAGCAACACTTTATTTACCAATGGAAGGGCTGGCGCCTTATCGTAGCGAAATTCAAGATCTCCTTTTCGGTACAGATAATCCTCTAATTACAGAAAAGAAAATTGCCACAATACAAACATTAGGTGGTTCAGGGGCACTAAAAGTCGGTGCTGATTTTCTGCATCGCTATTTCCCAAGTTCCGAAGTGTGGATAAGCGATCCTACTTGGGATAATCACGGCTCTATTTTTGCGGGTTCAGGCTTTAAGGTAAATTATTACCCTTACTTTGATCCTGAAACTAAAGGCGTTAAATTTGACGCACTCTTAGATTGCTTTAAAAAACTGCCTGAAAAAAGCATTGTATTAATGCATCCTTGTTGCCACAACCCAACAGGTTCTGATCTGACTAAAGATCAATGGGATCAAGTCACTGAAGTATTAAAATCTCGCCAAGCAATTCCATTTTTAGATATTGCTTATCAAGGATTTGCTGAAAACTTAGATGATGATGCTTACGCTATTCGTACTATGGCAAAAGCAGGATTACCAATACTTATCAGTAATTCGTTTTCAAAAATCTTTGGGATCTACGGTGAACGTGCGGGCGGCTTATCCATTGTTTGTGATAACGCCACTGAATGCGAACATGTATTAGGTCAACTAAAAGCAGGTGTACGTCGCATCTATTCAAGCCCAGCAAATTACGGTGCACAAATTGTCAATAAAGTGCTCTCAGACCAAGTGTTAACAGCACAATGGCAAAAAGAAGTAGCACATATGCGTGATCGTATTAAAGAGATGAGAGTCACTTTAGTGAATGCCTTAAAAGTTGCATTACCTGAAAAGAACTTTGATCACTTATTAACACAACGCGGCATGTTTAGTTATACCGGTTTTACACAGGCACAAGTTGATAGATTACGAGAAGAATTTGGTATTTATCTTGTTGGTACAGGTCGTGTTTGTATGGCTGGTGTCAATACAGGTAATGTTCAGCGCATTGCCCAAGCTTTTGCCGCTGTAAGTATTTAAATTACTCACACTCTTTTACGATAAAAAATACCTGCCTATTCTCATAAGCAGGTATTTCTTTTTTACTGCATAACAACATTCACTGTCATTTTAGGTTTTGACCTTTTATACATTGACAGCCTGCTTCTTTTCCCCGGCATTACGGCGCGCTTTTTCTTCCATAATCTCAATAATTTGAATATCCGTATATTGCATTGCACGACTGGCTAATGCACAAAGGTTTGCAATTGAGCTATCAACATCGTCACTGACAATACCATCAGTACCCGCAACACTTTGATTTTGCATCGCCATTAATACTGCTTTATAAGCACTCGCTGCACTACTCGATACTTTCATTGCACAGCTATTTGATGCGCCATCACAGATAATGCCACTGATATCACCAATCATACTGTTGATAGACATACTCACTGTAGTGAAATCTTTTGTCAGTAACCATGCCATTCCTGCAGCGGCCCCCATTGAAGCTGTGGTTGCAGCACAAAGAGCCGAAAGAGGTGGAAAATGGCTATGGACATAAATAGCCATTAAGTGTGATAAAACTAACGCACGCAATAAAGTTTCATCATCAGCATGGATAAATTCAGCAACAACCATAACAGGTAATGTTGCTGCGATCCCTTGATTACCTGAGCCTGAATTACTCATTGCGGGTAACACCGCACCCCCCATGCGAGCATCAGAAGCAGCAGATGCTCTGATCATGATTTCATTAAGTAAATCTTTACCTAACAAACCTTTCTCTTGTTGCAGAATTAATGTACGACCAATGGCTAATCCATAGGTGTTTTTTAGCCCTTCTTCTGATAAAGCACCGTTTAAATGGGCAGCATTGAGCATAAACTCAATCTCATTCACAGGCACATTAAGTGCGAAGTTATAGATATCTTCGGCACAAACATCAGTAAAAGGTTTTTCATCAGTACATTCACAATTATTGGCAAATGCTGTTTTATCTTCCTCAAAAACAACGTCACCATTACATTCACAACGAACAATATGTGTATGCTCTCTTGCAATACTGACAATGGCATAACCAGATTGGCCATACACTTTTGCTTCAGAATAAAGAACGTCTTCACATGGAGCTTTTACACCAACAGTGACTTTACCTTCAGCAACCAGTGTTTTAGCTTGAGCAACTGCTTCCGCGGAAGCCTTTAGCAAGACTTCCAGCCCTGCATCAGGATCTCCACCCGTTGCACCCAGCGCAGCTGCAATAGGAAGCCCAGCCATTCCCGTTCCAGGTACGGTTACGCCCATTCCATTTTTCATTAAGTTTGGTGAAACCCAAGCCTCAACACGAACAACTGGCTCAACTAAAAGCGCGGTTGCTTTTGCCGCTGCCAGTGCTAATGAAATTGGCTCTGTACAACCTACTGCAGGTTTAACACCTTCACGTAACTGGCGAACAAACTGTGACCATAAATGAGAATTCTTGTTCTTGCTCATAATCTAACACCTTGGATTAATTTAGTTTTTTACAACAACGTCTAACTAGAACCGAAGTTGGCGACTATGAGAATGCCAAGAACGGAGAGATAACGAGCAGTAAACCGGTAAAGATAATCAGGTATAGTGACGCACCTTTGTATTTGTGTAACATAGGTACTTTGTACACTAAGTATGCAGGAATAAGGCAACCCACCATACCGAAGATTGGGCTACAAATTGACGTAAAGCTCAATACAGGCGCATTAAGAATGATGGCACCCCATGCCAGTAGCACGGCGAAAATCATAATGCCGTTTTGTACCCATTTTTGGTTGATTTTTTCAGTAGGGATATAACGTTGCAGAATATTCATCACAATCCCTTGTGTTGCTTCACGGAAACCTAAATAAACACCAAAGAATGCAGTCATTACGGCAAAGATATTAAGCATAACGCTAACAACTGTTACCCAGCCGCCAGGGAAGAATTTCGCCGCAATCGCTAATGCTGAGATATTTTGTTCGTAGGCTTTAACGGCTTCATCATGACCCATTGCTAATGTGAATGAGATTGCATAGAAGAAAACAGTACAGAACAACACACCGAAAGCGATGTTCATTGCTCGTAACGCTTTATGACGAGCAACTTCACGGTTTTTATTACGACCACGGTAAGAGATAACCATTGGGCTTAATGTTTGGATAAACAGAATTGAAGTCAGTGTAAAAGGTAAAGTGATAATAGCTTCTTTAATTAAACGTCCTGCTGGAGGTAATGCTCCCACATTATAAAGATGCCACATACCAATCATGGAGATCCCTAACGCTGCAACAACAAACAGTTTAGTCAGCACCATAAAGCTTGATACTTTAAACAGTAATTGTTCACCACGAGAAGAGATAGCAACTAAGGCACAAATCAGGATCAAACCATAGAATGGATTTTCTGATAGTAAACCTTCAGTAACACCAAATGTTTGTAAGTAAGAAGCACTGTCATTGGTGATTGCTGTTGAGTAAACAAACATCCAAATAACTAACATCACAAAGTAGAGTGCACCTAATAAAATACCCCAGTTTTTACCGAGATAGCCGGTAATAACGCTTGGGTAGTCTTTACACTCTGGAGATTCAGCCAACGTATTGATAAATAAGCGCTGGAAAAGGTACATAGCTGGATAACCAATGATAGAGGATAGTAGGAAAACCCATAATCCCATCAGGCCGACCTGTACAGGTAAAAACACAATACCTGCACCGATAGCCATACCGATACTCATGATAACCCAGCCCACATCATTGCCGTCGAATTTAATAGCCGCACGCCATTCTTGTTCTGTCATACCTGCGCGGCGAGCGCCAGCACTAGTTGCGGGATAGCTTGTGGTCTCTGTTTTTGAGGAAGCCGTTTCCATATTAGTACTCACTTTTTATATTGTAATTGTTAATAGCAAAACGAATTTTGGGGGTAAAAAAGCTCTATCTAACGTTGCGATATCAAAATAACCTTATTATTTGCAGGCGTTATTTATTATGGGTAAATGATAGGGAATATTACGGAGAAAAAAGTTGTTATAAATCGTGATAGCCTGAAATGATTTGGAAAATAATTCTCCCTTAAGGAGAAAAGTAGGATTATCTGTTCAAAGAGCATAGTAAATAATAACCTTCCCTCTATTGTAACCCCCGAAAACACACAACTAATTGATTAATAAATGAAAATATTTATTGTCATACAATAATAATCAAGTATAACAATTGAAACAAATCACCAAACAAACTGTGCTGTCTATCACGATATACTGTGATAATCTTTTCTATTTAGCTTTGTTGTATCGTATTTGGTTAAAATTACGTTACAAAACAGCATGAATAACTATTTAATCTATTTTTTTATAAAAATGAGAATTAATAAGATAAAAATATATAAGGAAGTGAATAGTGAAAAGAGAATACTTTTTTCAATAGAATTAAATTCTATCATTTATGATAGATTTACTTTTCTTGAAGAAAAGCGCTACAAACAATAAAGGGTTTATTATCTGTAGCGCTTAGATTATAAGGTAATAAATAGCCTGGTACTAATAACCACGCTCTAGGATTGGCTTTAAGAATCTTGCGGTATGTGAACCTTCAAATTCGGCAACTTGCTCAGGTGTGCCCGATACCAAAATTTGTCCGCCACCACTTCCGCCTTCTGGGCCGAGATCGACAATCCAGTCTGCAGTTTTAATGACGTCAAGATTATGCTCAATCACCACAATCGTATTACCTTGATCACGTAACTGGTGTAAAACGTCAAGTAACAGTTCAATATCAGCGAAATGAAGTCCTGTTGTGGGTTCATCTAAAATATATAATGTCTGCCCAGTACCACGTTTTGATAGCTCTTTCGCCAACTTAACCCGTTGTGCCTCACCACCTGATAATGTTGTCGCAGATTGTCCCAAACGAATATAAGACAGCCCAACATCAATCAATGTTTGTAACTTACGAGCCAGCGCAGGAACAGCATCAAAAAACTCTCTTGCCTCTTCGATAGTCATATCCAAGGCTTCGTGAATATTTTTCCCTTTGTATTTAATTTCAAGGGTCTCACGGTTATAGCGCTGACCTTTACATTGATCGCAAGGAACATAAACATCCGGTAAAAAGTGCATTTCAACTTTTAATACACCATCACCTTGGCAAGCTTCACAGCGGCCACCTTTTACGTTGAAACTGAAACGACCCGGCGTATAACCACGAGTACGAGATTCTGGAACACCCGCAAATAACTCACGAATAGGTGTAAAAACGCCAGTATAGGTTGCTGGATTTGAACGAGGAGTTCGGCCAATTGGGCTTTGGTTAATATCGATAACTTTATCGAAATACTCGAGACCTTCAACATCTAAATAAGGCGCAGGAACAATAGTTGTAGCACCATTTAATTGACGTTGCGCAATAGGGAATAACGTATCATTGATAAGTGTTGATTTTCCTGAACCTGATACCCCTGTAATACAGGTAAATAAACCTACTGGTAATTTCAGATTTACATTTTTTAAGTTATTGCCTTTTGCACCAAGAATGGTCAGCATTTTTTCTCGATCAACCGGAACACGTTGCTCTGGAATAGCGATACGACGCTCACCACTTAAGAACTTACCCGTTAATGAATTCGGATTATTAATAATATCTTCAAGTGTCCCCTGAGCAACAATCTCACCACCATGAACGCCCGCGCCTGGGCCAATATCGATAACATGATCTGCTGCACGGATAGCATCTTCATCATGCTCAACAACGATCACGGTATTACCCAAATTACGCAGGTGGATCAATGTTTCAAGTAGGCGATCGTTATCTCGTTGATGTAATCCAATAGAAGGCTCATCTAATACATACATAACACCCACTAATCCAGCACCAATTTGGCTCGCCAAGCGAATACGTTGCGCTTCACCACCAGATAATGTTTCAGCTGAACGAGAAAGTGTGAGGTAATTTAAGCCAACATTGACTAAAAACTTCAGTCGATCGCCAATTTCTTTTAACACTTTTTCTGCAATTTTCGCTCGCTGTCCACTGAGTTTTAAGTTTTGGAAAAAGGTCATGGCATGACCAATACTGTAATCTGCAATTTCAGGCAACGTCGTATTTTCAACATACACATGGCGCGCTTCTCGGCGTAAACGCGTACCACCACATGATGCACAAGGACGGTTACTAATATACTTAGAAAGTTCTTCACGCACCGCGCTTGATTCTGTCTCACGGTAACGGCGTTCCATATTATTTAGTACACCTTCAAAAGGATGATGACGAACAACGACATCACCTCGGTCGTTAGTGTATTTAAATTCGATATTCTCTTTACCTGAGCCAGTTAAAACTATTTTTTGGATATTATCTGGCAAAGAATCAAACGGAGCTTCAACATCAAAATGATAATGTTCACTCAGTGAGCGTAGCATCTGGAAATAGTAGAAATTACGACGATCCCATCCTTTAATCGCACCACCAGCAAGAGAGATCTCACGGTTTTGGATCACTAAATCGGGATCAAAAAATTGCTGAACACCTAAACCATCGCAGGTTGGACAAGCTCCTGCTGGGTTGTTAAAAGAGAATAAACGAGGTTCTAACTCGCTCATGCTATAACCACAAACAGGACACGCGAAATTCGCAGAAAAAATAATGTCTTCTGCATTGTTATCATCCATATCAGAGATAACGGCAGTGCCACCTGAAAGTTCTAATGCGGTTTCAAAAGATTCTGCTAAACGTTGAGCGAGATCGTCACGAACTTTAAAACGGTCAATCACCACTTCAATAGTATGTTTTTTCTGTAATTCTAATGTCGGCGGATCAGAAAGATCGCACACCTCACCGTCAATACGTGCACGAATATAGCCTTGAGCGGAAAGGTTATTCAGTAGCTTAATATGCTCACCTTTACGCTCTTTTACTACGGGTGCTAACAGCATTAAACGCTTGCCTTCAGGCTGTTCAAGCACATTATCAACCATTTGACTGACTGTTTGTGCTGCTAATGGAATATCATGATCAGGGCAACGAGGCTCACCAACACGCGCAAATAAGAGACGTAGGTAATCGTGTATTTCGGTAATTGTTCCCACCGTTGAACGTGGGTTATGTGATGTAGATTTTTGTTCAATCGAAATAGCGGGAGATAAACCTTCAATGTGATCAACATCAGGTTTTTCCATTAACGAAAGAAACTGACGAGCATAAGCAGAAAGTGATTCAACATAACGTCGTTGCCCTTCTGCATAAAGCGTATCAAAGGCCAAAGAGGATTTACCTGAGCCTGAAAGTCCCGTAATAACAATAAGTTTATCGCGAGGAATGACCAAATTGATATTTTTTAGATTATGGGTGCGAGCGCCCCGTACTTCGATTTTATCCATGAATATATCCCGGATTGAGAGAGTCGCCGAAAAAGAAATAATCGGATAATTATGACACAAAGTTAACTGAATGGATATACAGTATATATAGTGAAATTGAATGATGATGTAAACCTGTCATTTTGAGACAAAAAAATATCGACAATGTTCACAATTGAGAAATTCATCACACGTCATATTCAAATTTTAGCGTACGTGATAAACTTATTCGCTTATGATTTCAAAAATTTTACTTTCGCAGGAGTACCTCACATGGCGAGCAGAGGCGTAAACAAAGTTATTCTTATCGGTAATTTAGGGCAGGATCCAGAAATCCGTTATATGCCAAGTGGCGGTGCAGTTGCCAACCTAACACTGGCAACATCAGAAAGCTGGCGCGACAAACAAACCGGTGAAATGAAAGAAAAAACCGAGTGGCACCGTGTGGTAATTTTCGGCAAATTAGCTGAAATTGCAGGCGAATATCTGCGTAAAGGTTCACAAGTGTATATCGAAGGTCAATTACAAACACGTAAATGGCAAGACCAAAGTGGTCAAGACAGATATAGCACTGAAGTTGTCGTTAACATCGGTGGCTCAATGCAGATGTTAGGTGGTCGTGGTGGTCAAGATGGTGCGCCTTCACAAGGTGGTCAAGGCGGTTGGGGGCAACCACAACAGCCACAAGCATCACAACAATTTAGCGGTGGTGCGCAATCTCGCCCAGCACAACAACCCGCAGTAGCTCCAGCGCCGAACAATGAACCTCCAATGGATTTCGATGACGATATTCCGTTCTGACGGTTACTTGAGACCTAGTTTTGTTAAGTTTTAGAAAAAATCATCTAAAACCATCTGAAAAATTAACCCAGCTTAGGCTGGGTTTTTTGTTGATAATTATTACAGATCACCATGAAAAGTTATTTTCATAAACCCCACTTTACACAAAGGTTTGCTCTTGAAAAATATGATAGGATCTGTGTTATTAACAACGTCTGAGAGCATCTTATCCCCATGAATGAAGAGAAATTGCTCGCTCAGGCAGAAAAGATCTGCCAGAAACGAGGTGTCCGCCTGACTTCACAACGTCTGGCAGTATTGCGTCTGATAATGCAGCAACCTTCTGCTATTAGCGCATACGATTTATTGGATTTATTACGCCAAGTTGAGCCACAAGCAAAACCACCTACTGTCTATCGCGGGTTAGAGTTTTTACTTGAGCAAGGATTTATCCATAAAATAGAATCCACCAACAGCTATGTGCTTTGCCATCATTTTGATGATGTTGAACATACGTCAGTAATGCTAATTTGTGACCGTTGTTTATCTGTCACTGAAAAGAATAGCCATAAAATCGAAGATGCGATTTCATTACTGGCAAAAGAGAGTGGGTTTTATTTACGACATAGCGTTATCGAAATTCATGGATTGTGTTCACAGTGCCACGAAGCACAAGAGTGTACACATCCTGAAGGTTGTCACCATGATCACAGTATGGATGATAATCTTAAGCAGAGAAAAACCGGCGACTATAAGCCTCGTTGAGCTTATAAAAACAAAAAGCCAGCTAAATGCTGGCTAATACATGTTGTTCTTTTGAATTCTCACTTCAGCTAATGAATAAGCTTTACTCTCTTCACGCTTACCAACAGCAATAACTAAAATCACAACTTCAGAATCAATAACTTGGTAAACCAATCGAAAACCAGATGCTCGTAATTTAATCTTATAGCAACCCGCGAGATCATCTTTTAAGCGAGCTGACTCTATATAAGGGTTTTCCTGTAATTTTTTTAATTTCTTTTTAAATTGTTCTTTAATGCTTTGATCGAGTTTCCGCCATTCTTTCAAGGCACGCTTATCAAACTCAAGATTAAAGATCATCAATATTTACTCTTATACGTTTACTTGGTTTTTTCAAGCGTTCACGTACAACAGCTAAAATATCCTCATCTTCATCCAGCTCCCCAACAACGACAGAAACTTCTGAGAAAGGTAATTTTTCATTTTCAGAAACATAACGTAGAAATAATCTTATGGCATCTGAAGGAGACAGGTTCATTTTTTCAAATACTTGATAAGCTTCTTTTTTGAGCTCATCGTCTACTCTAACTTGTATCGTTGCCATAAGCACCTCCGTAATTAAAACACATCATATTGTAATTACATTTGTAGTGCAATGGTGTTTTTTTATACAAATCAGAAATAAAAAATGCAGATGATTTTGTGGTTTTACACATCATCTGCATTTTTTTAAAATAAGTTGTATTGACTTACTTTGGTACAAATTACAGCCATTCGCCGTTACGAATAACCCCTACTGCTAAACCTTCCACAGTAAAGCTTTGTTCGCGTAAATCGACAATAATAGGTGAAAATTCTGGGTTTTCTGCATGAAGTTCAATTTTATTACCGCTTTTCTTAAAGCGCTTTACTGTCACTTCATCTTCAATACGTGCCACAATCACTTGCCCGTTATGAACATCTTGTGTTTTATGCACAGCAAGTAAGTCGCCATCCATAATACCGATATCTTTCATCGACATACCATTAACACGCAATAAAAAATCTGCACTTGGCTTAAATAGCATTGGGTCAACTTGATAATGGCTTTCAATATGCTCTTGCGCTAAAAGTGGTTCACCCGCAGCAACTCGCCCAATTAATGGCAGTCCTTCTGGCTCTTCTTCCATTAGCAAACGGATACCTCTAGATGCACCAGAGATAATTTCTATCACACCTTTACGAGCAAGAGCTTTTAAGTGCTCTTCTGCCGCATTTGGTGAGCGAAACCCAAGTTGGGAAGCTATTTCAGCCCGTGTTGGTGGCATACCCGTTTGCGAAATGTGATCACGAACCAAATCGTAAACCTGCTGCTGCCTTGCAGTTAATGCTTTCATTCCGCCCCCTGTTTGTTTATACAGTCAGACTGTGAGTATATACAGGTATATGACGATTTGAAACCTTAAATGAATATAAAACACGCATCTTTGGATTATTTTTCGACAAAAATCGAATTTTTTAACTTTATGCGAAGAAATGCCCCCAAAGAATGGTTACCCAAGTAAATAATCCCAATATAATAGCAATGAGAACGGCGGCAGAACCCATATCTTTTGCACGCCCTGATAATTCGTGGTATTCAGATCCAATTCGATCGACAACCGCTTCTATTGCACTATTTACCAGTTCCAAGATCACAACTAATACAACGGAACCAATGAGTAAAATGCGCTCTAGACCACTGACATCTATAAAAAATGAAAGGATAATTGCAACCAAGGTCACAATTGCTTCTTGTCTAAAAGCGGCTTCATTAATCCAAGCGGCACGAATGCCCTTGTATGAATAGCCACCAGCTTTAATGATTCGGGTAAGACCTTTATTTTGATTAGCCATAATAAACTCTATCGAAAACAAACGATTATTTTGCCACTTTTCTCTATTAATATTGTCACAGCACCACAGATCTACGAAAGACTTTCTGTTATGCTTTCGAAGTATTGCTAATAAGAGGCTACAACTATTTATGTCAGCTTGGCGTAAACTATATTATAACACATTGAATTTACCACTAAAATTACTGGTAAAAAGTAAACGAGTTCCGACTGATCCTATCACTGAGTTAGGGTTGGATACGTCGCGATCTTTCCTTTATGTGCTACCTTATCATTCAAAGGCAGACTTACTGACATTAAGACAGCAATGTTTATCTTTAGGATTACCTGATCCACTGCAACCTATTGAGATAGGTGGTACTAAGCTCCCTGCGTATGTCTTTATTGATGACGGTCCAAGAGTATTCCGTTACTACTCACCTGATCCTCGTAAAGATTCCGTGAAAACATTCCACGCTTATCTTGATGCTCATCGTAATAATCCACACCTTGATATCGAGATGTTGCCGGTTTCCGTGATGTTTGGTCGCTCTCCTGGCCGTGAAGGTCATAATGGCGTTCCACATCTGCGCGTACTTAATGGGATCCAAAAATTTATCGCTATCCTCTGGTTAGGTCGTGATAGCTTTGTTCGTTTTTCACCTACTGTATCAATGCGTGAAATGGCAAACGAACACGGTACTGACACCAGTATAGCCCGAAAGCTCGCACGTGTTGCGCGTATCCACTTTTCTCGCCAGCGTTTAGCTGCTGTTGGTCCGAAATTACCAGCACGTCAAGATCTCTTCAATAAATTGCTTTCATCGAAAGCCATTGAAAAAGCAATTGAAGATGAATCAAAAGCAAAAAAAATCTCACTGGATAAAGCACGCAAAAATGCCACTGATATCATGGAAGAAATTGCAGCTAATTTCTCATATGAAGCAGTTCGTATTAGTGATCGCGTATTAAGTTGGACATGGAATAAGCTCTATCAAGGTATCAACGTCTATAATGCCGAACGTGTACGTAAACTCGCGCAAGATGGGCATGAGATTGTTTATGTACCTTGTCACCGTAGCCACATGGACTACCTACTGCTTTCTTATGTGCTTTATCATCAAGGCTTAGTTCCTCCACATATAGCTGCGGGTATTAACCTTAATTTCTGGCCAGCAGGCCCGATTTTCCGCCGTTTAGGGGCTTTCTTTATCCGAAGAACCTTTAAAGGTAACAAGCTATACTCCACTATTTTCCGTGAATATTTAGGTGAGCTATTTACACGTGGCTACTCTATTGAATATTTCGTTGAAGGTGGACGCTCACGTACAGGTCGATTGTTAGATCCTAAAACAGGAACACTTTCAATGACAGTACAAGCAATGTTACGCGGTGAAACACGCCCTATCTCTGTTGTTCCTATTTATATTGGGTATGAACACGTTATGGAAGTGGCAACCTATGCCAAAGAATTACGTGGCGCAACAAAAGAGAAAGAAGGCTTTATGCAGATGGTGAGGGGTTTACGTAAATTACGTAATCTTGGTCAAGGTTATGTTAACTTTGGTGAACCTATCTCTGTTGCGCAGTACTTAAATCAAGCAGTTCCACAATGGCGTGATGATATCGATCCCATTGAGCCACAACGTCCAAGTTGGTTAAATCCAGCTGTAAGCGCACTGGCTGACAATATTATGGTTCATATCAATAATGCGGCCTCAATTAATGCAATTAACTTAGTATCAACGGCATTGTTGGCATCACGTCAGCGAGCACTCACTAGAGAACAGCTGTTAGAACAAGTCGATTGTTATCTGCAATTATTACGTAATGTGCCTTATTCGGCTGACATGATTGTGTCTGATAAAAATGCTGAGGCGTTATTAGAACATGCTCTGCAATCAGATAAATTCTTAGTCGAAAAAGATAGTTTGGGTGATATTGTGGTGCTTCCTCGTGAAAGTGCGGTATTAATGACTTATTACCGTAATAACACGATCCATCTAATGGTTACTCCATCGTTAATTGCTAGCATCATCTTGCATCATGAAAAAATCCATCGTGATGATTTAATGAAACAGGTTGAATTAATCTTCCCTCTAATTAAAGCAGAGTTATTTATTCGCTATGAGAAAGAAGAGCTACCTGAAGTCATTAATACCTTGATAGCAGAACTTTGTCGTCAGCGTCTAATTTGTTGTGATAGTGATGGCTTACTACGCATTAACCCTGCTCGTATTCGTCCATTGCAGCTCTTAGCAGCTAGTGTTAGAGAAACATTGCAACGTTATGGTATTACGCTATCTTTACTCAATTTTGCCCCTGAAATTAGTCGTGCATTATTGGAAAAAGAGAGCCGTATTTTGGCACAACGTCTTTCTGTATTACATGGCATCAACGCACCTGAATTCTTTGATAAAGCCGTATTCTCTACCTTAGTTTCAACACTGCGTGAAGAAGGCTATCTCAACGATAACGAAGATATCCTAAAAGCAGATGCATCTGCTCTTTACCAAGTGATTGCAAAATTAATGTCACCAGAAATTCGCTTAACCATTGAGAGTGTCGGTGTCACTGAAGATAACAATTCAGCACAGATAATTAATGAAAAAAGTGAGCCTAAAGCTGATAAATAATCAGTCATAACGCCATTATTAATAGAAAAGGGATAAGCATTACGCTTATCCCTTTTTGTTTCTACTCTATTGTCGATGATAGCTTAGCGCTTACGATATCTTAGAAATAACTAAATAAAATACCCGCAAATAAAACAAAACCAACATAATTATTATTCATAAACGCTTGAAAACAAGGTGCTCTTTCACGCTCTGCAATCAGTTTTTGTTGATAGATAAAGAGTGCGGTAATCAGTAATATCGACCAATAATAGATGCCTCTCATGTTCAGCAGAACACCAATGCTCACGAGTAGCGCCAACATCACCAGTTGTAAAATACCGATAATAATTTTGTCATAACGACCAAATAAAATAGCGGTAGATTTTACGCCAATCTTTATATCATCATTGCGGTCAACCATCGCATATTGGGTATCGTAAATCACCGACCAGATAATATTGACAAGAAATAATAGCCAACATACTAATGGTAAGCTTTCAGAAACAGCAGCAAAACCCATTGGAATTGACCACCCAAAGGCCATACCTAAAATAAGCTGAGGTAGATTACTGAAGCGTTTAACAAAGGGGTAAAACCATGCTAGTGCAAGTCCTGCTACAGAGAGCCAAATTGTCATCGTATTGAGCGTGAGTACCAAGCCAAATGACAATATAACCAATACAATAAATAAAATTTTACTCTCTTTTTCTGTCACAGCCCCACTAGGTAATGGTCTATTTTTAGTTCGTTCAACGCTGCCGTCAATTTTTCTGTCAGCAAAGTCGTTTATTACACACCCAGCGGCACGCATAGAGAACACGCCAATAGTAAAGACAATCAGAATATGCCAATCAGGAAAACCTTTAGCAGCAATCCATAAAGCCCAATAAGTTGGCCAAAGTAATAATAGCGCTCCGATAGGTTTATCTATACGCATTAAACGGCTATATGCCTGCCATTTATTGTGCGTCATACTTCCCTCCAATTTTAGCTCCCCCTAATTACTTCTCATACATTGGTGATGCAGGTAGAAACACCTCGGTTAATAATAAAGGTTTATCTGAAAGCTGGAAACGAGAACGGCGTAGCCAATACCCATTTTGTTGCCCGATATGAATAAAATCACGGCTTAAGGTTGTTTCCTGAAACAAATAACGTCCAAGAGGGACGGTTCTTAAATTGACCAGTTTTCTATCTTCACCTGTCAGTGTCTCTTCTGGTACTAATGTTCGCCCTAATAACCAAGGAACATTATCACCACACAATACCACTTCTCTTAACCAATAACGCTGACTTTCAGGTAAACATGCTTTTTCGTCAGCAGGCTCAATAACATCAACAAATCCTTCTTGATAAGGCATCACTGTCACTTTTTGACAATGCTGTTCAAACCGTCGCGTCATTGAACCTAATTCCATTAACCAACTTAATGTACTTTCTTGAAGATTTTCATGTTCCTCACTGGGCAACCAATGGATAGGAGCAGGGGTAATTATTGATTTTTTGAACATTATTTCATCATCACGCGTTGATGATCCTAGCTTGTGTGAGTCATGATGCATAAGGATATCATGATGTGACTAAAGGAAGTTAAAAGCTGATAACATTTCGCATAAATAATCTAAAAAAGCGTTAAAAGAAAATCAGATTAAGCACGAAACATCCAAAAAATAAAGGAGGCCATAAAAACCTCCTTTGTATCTAACCGACTACTTATATTCAATTTATTCGGATTAACGCCATGCTTTGTAACGATTAATCAGGTTATTTGTTGAGCTATCGTGGCTGTTAACACTTTCCTTACCTTTTAATTCAGGAAGGATACGATTAGCAAGCTGCTTACCTAATTCAACACCCCATTGGTCAAACGTGAAGATATTGAAAATAACACCTTGTACAAAGATCTTATGTTCATACATTGCAATCAATGCACCTAATGAATAAGGCGTAATTTCTTTTAACAAAATAGAGTTAGTTGGGCGATTACCTTCGAACACTTTGAAAGGTGCAACATATCCCATGACTTTAGGATCTTTTCCTGCTGTGGCAAATTCAGCATCAACTTGCTCACGAGTTTTACCAAAAGCGAGCGCTTCTGTTTGAGCAAAGAAGTTAGACATCAATTTTGCATGGTGATCAGATAATGGATTATGACTAATTGCAGGTGCAATAAAATCACAAGGAATAATTTTTGTACCTTGATGGATCAGTTGATAAAACGCATGTTGACCATTTGTACCCGGTTCGCCCCAAATAATAGGCCCTGTTTGGTAACTGACTTTATTTCCATCACGATCAATATACTTACCATTTGATTCCATATTGCCTTGTTGGAAGTAAGCAGCAAAACGATGCATGTACTGATCGTATGGCAGAATCGCTTCAGTTTCTGTGCCAAAAAAATTGTTATACCAAATGCCAATCAGTGCAAGGATTGTTGGGATGTTATTTTCAGCATCAGCGGTTCTAAAGTGGTTATCCATAGCATGAGCACCTTCCAGTAATTGCTCAAAGTTGTCATAACCAACAGATAACGCGATAGATAAACCAATTGCTGACCATAATGAATAGCGACCACCAACCCAATCCCAGAACTCAAACATATTGGCAGTATCAATACCAAATTTTTCAACTTCAGTGCTATTCGTAGATAACGCAACGAAATGTTTAGCGACAAAAGCACTCTCTTTCGCTGACGCTAAGAACCAATCTCTTGCTGAATGCGCATTTGTCATGGTCTCTTGTGTTGTGAATGTTTTTGACGCAATTAAGAATAATGTCGTTTCGGGATCACATTTTTTCAGTGTTTCAGCAATATGAGTACCATCAACATTCGAAACGAAATGCATAGTAAGGTGATTTTTATACGGGCGTAATGCTTCTGTTACCATATAAGGACCAAGATCAGATCCACCAATACCAATATTTACAACATCAGTAATTGCTTTGCCTGTATAACCTTTCCATTCACCACTAATAATACGCTCACTGAATTTTTTCATTTTATTCAGTACTGCGTTAACTTCTGGCATAACATCTTTGCCATCAACGATAACTGGAGTATTGCTACGATTACGTAATGCAGTATGCAATACAGCACGATCTTCAGTACGGTTGATTTTTTCACCCGTAAACATGCTATTTATCGCACCTTCTACGTCACATTCCTTAGCTAAAGCCTGCAATTTATCTAATGTTTCTTTCGTAATACGGTTCTTTGAAAAATCCACTAGAATTTGGTCTGAAAATATTTTTGAAAATTGCTCAAAGCGTGATGGTTCCTGAGCAAAAAGCATTTTCATATCGGTATCTTTGATAACCGAAAAATGGTTTTCTAATGCCTTCCAAGCTAGGGTTTGAGTTGGGTTTACATTTTTCATTCACAATACTCTCTTAAGATTACAATCCAATATCCTCAGATTGTAGCCTGACATTTAATAGTTACAGTCAATTCTTTCTCATTTGATGATATTGGTCAAAACCAATCAACAAATCTAGTACTAATTACTTACATAGGTAAAACCGATAATGTGGAGCTGATTATTAATTAAATTGATTATTCTTCACTCTGCATTGACTCTCTACTTAATAACCGATATTCCTAATTGTGTCCAACATCTCATTTTTGCCTAAAGGAATACGACAATGACTGATAATACTGCTACGCCTTCATCTTCATCATCACCATACACTATTGCTAAATTTGGTGGCACTAGTGTTGCTAACTATTCAGCAATGGAAAAATGTGCAGATATTATCCTGAAACAAAAGTCAGTTCGTGTCGTCATCCTTTCCGCATCTGCTGGGATCACTAATCTACTGATTGAACTTGCAGCAGGAACTGAACCCTCACAACGAGAAGCTTTACTTTCACAAGTTCGCGATATTGAGTATGCGATTATCAATCAACTCTCTCAGCCAGAAATTATTTCCCAAGAAATAAACCGCCTGCTTGAAAATATTGAAATGCTCTCTGAAGCGGCAGCATTAGCGACTTCTGATGCATTAACAGACGAACTTGTAAGTCATGGCGAATTAATGTCAACCTTACTTTTTGTTGAGTTACTGCGTGAAAAAGGCATACAAGCAGATTGGTTTGATGTCAGAAAAGTGATGAAAACGAACGATCTATTTTGTCACGCTGAGCCAGATATGGGGCAATTGACTGAACTCACACAAAACCTTATTCAGCCTCGTCTAGATGAAACTGTTATTGTTACACAAGGTTTTATTGGTCAAGAACCAAAAGGTAGAACAACAACTCTAGGTCGTGGTGGTAGCGACTATACAGCTGCATTGATTGGTGAAGCACTTGGAATGTCTCGTGTGGATATCTGGACCGATGTACCAGGTATTTACAGCACTGACCCAAGAATAGTGCCAGAGGCACATCGCATTGATCAAATCGCCTTTGATGAAGCAGCAGAAATGGCTACTTTTGGGGCTAAAATTTTGCACCCCGCTACATTATTACCTGCCGTTCGTAGTGGTATTCCAGTTTTTGTAGGCTCAAGCAAAGCCCCTGAAGAAGGCGGTACTTTAGTTTGCGCTCAAACAGAAAACCCACCTGTATTCCGCGCAATTGCACTACGTAGAAAGCAAACATTACTCACATTACATAGTCTAAAAATGCTTCATGCGCGTGGATTCTTGGCTGAAATTTTTACCATTTTATCGCGCCACCATATTTCGGTTGATGTGATAACAACATCAGAAGTCAGTATTGCTTTAACCCTTGATACAACGGGTACAACAAATTCATCAGGTAGCTTATTAACCAATGCATTATTAACCGAGCTTTCTGCATTATGCCGTGTTGAAGTAGAAGATGATCTGGCATTGGTTGCCGTGATTGGTAATTCACTTTCACAGGTAAATGGTTTAGGTATTAAGATTTTCGGCACATTAGAAGATTACAATATTCGTATGATTAGCCACGGTGCAAGTACTCATAATTTATGTTTATTAGTTGATGGCAAAGATGCGGATAATATTGTACGTAAATTGCATGATACTTTGTTTTAGCAAATTCACATTGAAAATTGAGAAAGATAAACTTTTTACCTCTCTCAATTTTCAACCTTTATTTCTGAAAAGGTGTAAGCTTTAAAGAACTTCATTTAATAATAATTAGAATCAAAATCTAACTTTATTAATGGAGTAATAAAAAATGAAAATTTATGATAATCTTTGCAGTATTATAAAAAATAACGCAGAAAAAGTAACATGCTCTAACGCAGATAATACTTTAAAAAAAATAAAAAATCAGCTTTCCTCGGTCGAAAACTCTAATCAAATTTATACAACAGTAGAGAAAAGCACACTCTCTATTTTAAAAAATATTGAGTTAAATAAGACTTCTTCTAATGATATAAAAGATAGTTCTTTATTAGATCAACAATGTATTGAATCAATAATAAAAATAAATAATATGTGTAAGCATAAAGATATTTTCTCAATAGGACAATACAACAAAATATTAAGTAAAATTGAAAAAGAGAATATAAAAAAAATAAGTCAAGAAAGTGAAGCAAGTAAAAAAGAAACTCTTTTAAAAATTAAAGAAGAGCTATTTAATAAAATAAAAGGACCCAACGAGAAAATAAAAGAACTCATTGATGTACATTATCAATGCTTTCAGGAAATAACAAAAGAAATTGAAAACACTAATGATAAAAACATCCCTGAAAAAATATATGAATATAACAAATACAAATCCAAAATTATCGATAAAATAAACAACCATGAAATTAACAATGAAGATTTAACAGATCCTACTGAACTCAGACAATATATAAAAGAACTTCAAGAATATAATAAAAATCTAAATAAATTTATTGAAATAATAAATGGTATTACTCACAGATATGAAAAAGAATTAGGAATACTTAGCGATCACCATTTTAAATTACCTGATGATAAAATTTTAAATATGCTAAACTATCATCTAGATAAATTAAAAGAAGTGAGCTTACAAATTAATTAATCTTTTAAATAAATCCAAACTAAAGTTTTCTAATAGGCTTCTTTTTAGAAGCCTATTTTTTAATAATTTAATAAACCCGATAACCACCATATTTTTTTGCAAATTGATTAAATTTACCAAAATCAATTAAAGCGATTTCTAAAGAACGATGTGCAAGATGTGACATTTTTGCGATTTTTTCAACAAAAACTCGGTTATCTTCTAGTAATTTAGCGGTAAGTGTAGCAGCAATTATTTCGCACTCTTTTGGCGTCACTATCCAACCATCATTAGTAGCAAATTTATGGATAGGAATATTACCGTCTTTCTCACTTTCTTTTGCTAATAGCGCCTCTTCTTCTTTCATAGCCTGTTTAAATAATTCTATTTCTTCTTTAACAGGTTCTGGAGTAGTAGGAATTTGATGATAAATATAATCGCCCACTTCTTCGATCCGTGCCGGTGTCATTTCGGCTTTCAGCCAAATTTTATCAAATGCTTTTTCGTCTAAAATTGCCTCTGTATCTAAACTTCCGGTTAATTGCATCAGATTTAAAAAAGCATTAATTAACACTTCATTTAATGGATAGCCCCCTTTCACTAAAGAAGGGAAGGGGATTTCAGTGCCAGCGGGCGGAGTTTTCTGAAGATACAAAGTATAACTCATCGTTATGTCCTTTTTTTCTGATACAAGTTCTCAGCTTAAACACCTTTAATGGGAACTGCTAGAGAAAATAACAAGGGGATATTACTATCCCCTTGTTATTTATTGCATTATTGAGATCTGAAAATAAAAATAAACTAAGAGTCATACCCTAAATTAGGCGCTAACCAACGTTCAACTTCACTGACACTCATTCTTCGGCGTTTTGCATAATCTTCAACCTGATCTTTTTGAATTTGAGCAACGGCGAAATATTTACTGTCAGGGTGGCTAAAATACCAACCCGACACTGAAGCACCGGGCCACATAGCATACGCATCAGTTAGTTTCATCCCAATGCGATTTTCAACATCAAGTAATTGCCAAATTTTTGCTTTTTCTGTGTGTTCAGGACAAGCAGGGTACCCCGGTGCAGGTCTTGTTCCTTGATATTTTTCTCGAATAAGTTCGTCATTAGAGAGGTTTTCATTAGGGCTATAACCCCAAATTTTTGTTCTCACTTGTTGGTGAAGGTATTCCGCAAATGCTTCAGCAAGACGATCCGATAGTGCTTTCACCATAATTTTATTGTAATCATCATGGGCATTATCATAAGCATTGGCGAGCGTGTCTTCCTCTAACCCTCCTGTTACAGCAAAAGCACCAAAATAGTCAGGAACACCGCTTTCTATGGGAGCAATAAAATCTGCTAAACAGTAGTTAGGAAACTCTTTTTTCTCTGTTTGCTGACGTAAATGGCAACTGTACAATAATTCATGCTGCCGGCTTTCATCTTGATAAATAACAATATCATCACCCAGACGATTAGCAGGGAAGATCCCCATAATACCTTTAGGTGTGAGTAAGTTTTCATGACTTAGCTTATCCAGCATCGCGTTCGCATCAGCAAATACCCGTTTCGCCTCTTCACCCACCACATCATCTTCTAAAATACGCGGATATTTTCCTGCTAAAGACCATGTCATAAAGAAAGGCGTCCAGTCGATATATTCACGCAACACATCAATACTTGCAGTAATTTCTTGCACACCAAGTTGATTCGGTTTTGGGGGCGTGTAATTTTGCCAATCAATTTTAAGTGCATTGGATCGTGCAATGTCTAAAGAGACTGGCGGTGTACGTGGTTTTTTTCTAGCGTATTGTTGGCGCACTACTTCATATTCACGCCGTGTTTTTGCAACAAAATCAGCTTTTTGAGTTTCAGATAACAGCGCTGCGACAACACCTACCGTACGTGATGCATTCTGCACATAAACAGTAGGGTGGCTATAATTTGGCTCTATTTTTACGGCAGTATGGGCTTTAGATGTTGTTGCACCACCAATCATTAATGGCAACGAGAAACCTCTCCTTTCCATCTCTTTCGCCACATTCACCATTTCATCAAGTGATGGGGTAATCAGACCTGAAAGACCAATAATATCAACTTTTTCATCAATCGCCGTTTGCAGGATCTTATCGCAAGGTACCATCACCCCCAGATCGATAATCTCATAGTTATTACACTGCAAAACAACACCCACAATATTTTTACCAATATCGTGAACATCCCCTTTTACGGTAGCGAGTAAAATTTTACCTGCGGAAGTACCTGCTTGTTTTGTTGCTTGAATATAGGGTTCAAGATAAGCAACCGCTTGTTTCATCACCCTTGCTGATTTCACAACTTGAGGTAAAAACATCTTCCCTTCGCCAAACAAATCACCCACTGTATTCATACCATTCATCAGTGGCCCTTCAATAACTTCAATTGGGCTTGATACTTGTTGACGACAAGCTTCTGTATCTTCAACAATAAATTCGGTGATCCCTTTAACTAAAGCGTACTCTAGACGTTTCTCTACATCCCATTGTCGCCATTCAGCAAGTTGATGGTTTTGTTCATCGCTTTTCGTTCCACGATAACGCTCTGCCAATGCTAATAGATTATCTGTGCTTTCTTCATGGCGATTTAAAATAACGTCTTCTACAGCGTTACGTAGTTCATCAGGTAATGAGTCGTAAATAGCAAGTTGCCCTGCATTCACAATCCCCATATCCATACCATTTTTTACGGCGTAATAAAGAAAAACAGAGTGAATAGCTTCACGAACAGGATCGTTACCCCGAAATGAGAATGAAACATTAGAAACACCGCCAGAAATTAAGGCATATGGGAGTTGAGATTTAATATCGGCACAGACTTCAATGAAATCAACAGCATAATTATTATGTTCTGCAATCCCTGTAGCGACAGCAAAAATATTAGGATCGAAAATAATATCTTCTGGTGGAAAACCTGCTTGTTCTGTTAATAGTTGATAAGCTCGACGACAAATTTCGATTTTACGCTCTCGAGTATCCGCTTGGCCCACTTCATCAAATGCCATAACAACGACAGCGGCACCATATTTACGCACTAATTTAGCATGTTCAAGAAAAGGAATTTCTCCCTCTTTCATAGAAATCGAGTTAACAATTCCTTTGCCTTGAATACATTTCAAACCTTCTTCAATGACTTCCCATTTGGAAGAGTCAATCATTACAGGGACTTTAGCAATATCAGGTTCACCAGCAATAAGATTGAGAAAACGTGTCATGGCTTCAACCGCATCGAGCATACCTTCATCCATGTTGATATCAATAATTTGAGCACCGTTTTCAACTTGTTGACGTGCAACATCTAAGGCTTCTTGATAATTACCTTCTTTTATCAATCGCTTAAATTTAGCAGAACCTGTTACGTTAGTTCGCTCCCCCACATTCACAAATAGTGAATTCTCATCAATCACTAAAGGCTCTAAACCTGAAAGACGACACGCTTTCTTAAGGGGCGGTAATACTCTTGGCGCAATACCTTCTACTGCTTGTGAAATTGCAAGAATATGTGCAGGTGTTGTTCCACAACATCCCCCCACAATATTAAGAAAACCAGCTTGCGCCCACTCTTTAATTTGCTCAGCCATTTCTTGAGCATCTAAGTCATAACCTCCAAATGCGTTAGGTAAACCCGCATTAGGGTGAGCGCTGACATAGGTCTCAGAAATTTGCGAAAGTGTTTGAATATATTGGCGTAATTCTTTAGGGCCTAATGCACAGTTTAAGCCAAATGAGAGTGCATCAGCATGGCGCAAAGAGTGGTAGAACGCTTCTGTTGTTTGACCCGTTAAAGTTCTTCCTGAGGCATCTGTAATAGTGCCAGAGATCATCACAGGTAATTCAATATTCAGCGCTTCAAATTCACATTTAATCGCAAAAATAGCTGCTTTCGCATTTAATGTGTCGAAAATAGTTTCAACCATAATTAAATCGACGCCGCCTTTAATTAATCCTCGAATCGCTTCTCGATAAGCATCCACCAGCTTATCAAATGAAACATTACGAAATGCAGGATCATTAACATCAGGAGATATGGACGCCGTTCTATTTGTTGGTCCTAAAACACCAGCAACATAACGCGGTTTATCGGGTGTTAAGGCACTCCATTTATCTGCACAGGTTTTCGCTAATTTTGCGGCTTCTTCATTCAACTCAAAACAGAGCGACTCCATCTGATAATCAGCCATCGCAATGGAGGTTGAGTTAAAAGTGTTGGTTTCAACAATATCAGCACCCGCTTGAAAGTAGGCATCATGTATATCTGCAATAATCTGAGGTTGTGTTAACACTAAAAGATCATTATTTCCTTTAACATCACAACCCCAATTAGTAAAACGCCCACCTCGATAATCAGCTTCTGTTAGTTGGTATTGCTGGATCATTGTACCCATTGCGCCATCGAGTACTAAGATACGTTTTTCTAATGCTTCCACCAGTTGTTGTTTTATGTTTGCCACGTTGTTTCCTCTTAACCGAGAATGTTTTTATTCTTATTTCTTTATTTTTCTTTCGTTGTTTTTTTATCCTACCATATCTTTTTATAAAGATTTCGAAGACGAAGATGAGAGATTTTCACTCAGTGATAAATGCTTTTAATAAATATTTCTTATCACACACTTTGTTTTGAAAAATGCAGTGATCGGAGGAGTTTTATTATGCGAGATAGTTCATAATAGATATTAATATGGATAGCATTTCTGGAGTGTATGCATGACAGTTTCCCCTACAAATAAAAAAGTGCGTAAGACGAAAACAACTGCCACTCAAAGTACCGCACAAGGAGGCCCTGTTCAGTCATTAAGTCGTGGGCTAACATTATTGGAATATATTTCCGAATCTCCTGGTGGTATCGCCTTAACAGATCTCGCCTTTCAAGCTGGGTTGCCTAATTCCACAACACACCGCTTACTCACTACACTTCAGCAACATGGTTTTGTCCGTCAAGTTGGAGATTTAGGCTTGTGGGTTGTTGGTACGCACGCTTTTATTGTTGGCAGTAGCTTTCTGCAAACTCGTAATCTTTTAGTAATGGTGCATCCTATTTTGCGTCAGTTGATGGAAGATTCTGGTGAAACCGTCAATCTGGCGATCCTTGACCAAATTGAATTTGATGCCGTGATTGTCGATCAAGTGCAATGTAATGCACTAATGAGAATGTCGGCGCCTATTGGTGGTAAATTACCGATGCATGCATCAGGTGCCGGTAAAGCATTTCTTTCAACGTTACCAGAAAATAAATTGCTACCGCTACTTCAGAAAAAAGGCTTAATGGCCTATACACCTCACACCAAAACACTCCCTTCTTCTTTAAAAGAAAATTTGGAGCAAGCCCGTAAACAAGGCTTTTCTTTCGATGACGAGGAGCATGCTTTAGGCTTACGCTGTATTGGTGCTTGTATTTATGATGAACACCACCAGCCTTTTGCTGCAATTTCACTTTCAGGCCCTGTTTCTAGAATGACTGATTCACGTATCACTGAATTAGGCGCTATGGTTATCAAGGCTGCAAAACAAATTAGCCGTGAATACGGTGGTGTAAAAAGCTGATCCTATCTTTCACCTTCCTCATTACCAAACAATGAGGAAGGAACTCCATAATTAAACCGATTCAGCTTTTTAAAAAGACAGCGTTTCGGCTTTATATTCGTTAAATATTAAAAAACTGTTATTTATCACCTAAAAAAATTGATGTTGATCACAGATGTTGTTTAAGACGCATTAAGAGTATTGCAACTCTTCTTGTTACCCGTAACAATGTTACCGGTAACAAATACTATAGCTAAATTCAAATACTCTCTTTTCATAGCCAATAGTAACGCTCATCACCCTGTGTGAATAAAGGAAGCATCATTATGAACCCTAAAAACCATGATCCAATTCAGAACGACTTTGTTCCGCTTAACGAGACTGTAAAACAGGTAACAGAGCGCATTATTGCTCGCTCACAATTGACTCGTCGTGCTTATCTGAAAAAAATCGAAGCCGCAAAAAGCCAAACAGTACATCGCGCTCAATTGGCCTGCGGTAATTTAGCTCATGGTTTTGCTGCTTGTCAGGCTGACGATAAAAATCGCCTGAAAAATATGGTTCATAATGATATTGCCATTATCACTGCTTACAATGATATGTTGTCAGCTCATCAGCCGTATGAAAATTATCCTCAAAAAATTAAAAAGGCATTGCATGCTGTTGGTGCCGTGGGGCAAGTTGCAGGAGGCGTTCCTGCTATGTGTGATGGTGTAACTCAAGGTCAAGATGGGATGGAATTATCACTCCTGAGTCGTGATGTGATTGCGATGTCAGCAGCTGTCGGTTTATCCCATAATATGTTTGATGGTGCACTCTATTTAGGGATCTGCGATAAAATTGTTCCTGGACTGACGATGGCTGCGCTCTCTTTTGGTCATCTTCCTGCTATTTTTGTTCCAGCGGGTCCTATGACGAGTGGTTTACCAAATAAAGAAAAAGTGCGAATTCGCCAGCTTTATGCTGAAGGTAAAGTGGATCGTCATGCTTTGTTAGAAGCCGAAGCTGCGTCTTACCATAGCATTGGCACATGCACTTTTTACGGTACAGCGAACTCAAATCAGATGGTCATGGAAATGATGGGGTTACATTTACCCGGCGCTTCTTTTGTTCATCCAGATACACCATTGCGTGACGCATTGACTGATGCAGCTGCTAGCCAAATAGTACGTCTTACTGAAAACTCAGGTAATTACCTCCCTATCGGTCAATTAGTTGACGAGAAGGTAATTGTAAACGGCATTATTGCTCTATTAACAACCGGAGGATCAACCAATCTAACAATGCACTTAGTTGCAATGGCACGCGCGGCCGGCATTATCATTAATTGGGATGATTTCTCTGAACTTTCGCAAGTTGTACCACTTATTGCTCGTATTTATCCTAATGGCCCTGCCGATATCAACCAGTTTCAAGCGGCAGGTGGTATCGCACTAATTATTCGTGAACTACTGAAGAAAGGCTTAATTCACCGTGATGTCAATACTGTTGCAGGATTTGGCATTGAGCGTTATACCTTAGAACCTTGGCTAAATGAGGGCAAACTTGATTGGCGCGAGGGTACGATAAGCTCTTTAGATAAAGACGTCATTGCTGATATCAATACACCATTTTCATCACATGGTGGTACACAAGTGATGCAAGGTAATTTAGGCAGAGCTGTAATGAAAACTTCTGCCGTACCTGATGAAAATAAAATTATTGAAGCCCCAGCTGTGGTGTTTAATAGCCAACATGATATTGCCGCTAAATTTGAAGCTGGTGAGCTAAATAAAGATTGTGTTGTGGTTGTGCGTTATCAAGGGCCACAAGCCAACGGTATGCCAGAATTACATAAATTAATGCCACCATTAGGGGTACTAATGGATAAAGGCTACAAAGTAGCATTAGTTACCGATGGCCGACTTTCAGGCGCATCTGGTAAAGTACCCGCTGCAATTCACGTCACTCCTGAAGCCATTAATGGTGGTTTATTATCCAAAGTGCACGATGGTGATATCATTCGTGTTAATGGTAAAACAGGTGAGTTAACACTCCTTGTTGATGAACAAACACTCAATGCTCGCCAAGATAAAATGCCTGATTTAAGTACGAACAATATAGGCTGTGGCCGTGAACTGTTTGTGAATTTGCGTCGTCATTTATCCGGAGCTGAACAAGGTGCTTGTTGTATCGATTTTTAATACCAACAAGTTTTAATGCCTAACGAGGAGCAGATTTAATTCATTTGCTCACCATTTTCTAATTAGGAAATACAAATGATGAATCATTGGAATACAAGTGCAGAGTCTGTACTAAAATCAGGGCCAGTTGTTCCTGTTATTGTTATTAATCATATTGATGAAGCTGTACCTGTTGCCAAAGCATTAGTTGCAGGTGGCGTAAAAGTTTTAGAAGTCACATTACGTACTGATTGCGCTATTGAAGCTATTCGCCGTATTGCGAAAGAAGTCCCAGAAGCCATTGTAGGTGCAGGGACCGTGATTAATCCGCAACAGTTAGCACAAGTTACTGAAGCAGGTGCTCAATTTGCTATTAGCCCAGGGTTAACAGAAGCGCTACTCAAAGCAGCTGTAGCTGGAACGATCCCTTTAATTCCGGGTATTTCAACAGTTTCTGAGCTAATGCTAGGTATGAGTTATGGCTTAAATGAATTTAAGTTTTTCCCTGCTGAAGCCAACGGGGGTGTTAAGGCATTAAAAGCGATTGCAGGACCATTCTCAAAAGTTCGCTTCTGTCCAACCGGAGGCATATCACCAGATAATTACCGTAATTACCTAGCGCTAGAAAGTGTACTTTGTATTGGTGGCTCTTGGTTAGTCCCTAATGATGCGGTTAAAGCAGGTGATTTTCAGCGTATTACTGAATTAGCTAGAGAAGCTGTTGCTGGTGCTCAGTGCTAATTTTTGCAATAAAATATAGTTAGCCCAATAAAGATAGGTATCCCCTTTATGCCTATCTTTGTTTTAACCTTTTTATCCTGACGGATCACGATAAGCAAATCGCTTAGTTTGAGAATAAGCGTAAACATCTTCAATATACCCTTCTTTAATTCTTTGCTGTTGTTGTTGCCAATATTCTGGTGATAAAAGATCACGATGTTGAGCCTCAAAATAATGACAAACTTGCTTATCGCTGCATAAGAAATAACGAAATTCTTCGGGAAAAACATCATTAAGCGCAACGCTATACCAAGGTTCACTGGCTAATTCGTCTTCAGGATAGCGGGCCGGAGGGATCGCCCGAAAATTCATATCTGTCATATAACTAATTTCATCATAATCATAAAAAATAACACGATGATGGCGAGTCACTCCAAAGTTTTTAAATAACATGTCACCCGGAAAAATGTTTGCAGCAATAAGCTCTTTTAATGCTTGCCCGTAGTCTTCGACGACAGCCTTGAGTTGATTATCATTACATTGTGCCATATAGATATTAAGAGGTGTCATTCTGCGTTCCATATAAAGATGGCGGATCAGTAGTTTATCGCCTAGATCTTCCAATTTATTTGGGATCTCCTGTTCAAAGACAGCCATTAGCTCAGGGCTAATTCTTTTTTTATCGACCACAAAATTCTCAAATTCTTGAGTATCTGCCATTCGTCCAACACGATCGTGCTCTTTAACTAATTGATAGCACTCTTTTACGCGCTCAGAGGTGATCGTTTTTTGTGGCGCAAATTTATCTTTGATCACTTTAAAAACGCGATCATACGTCGGTAATGTAAATACCAACATCACCATACCTTTTACTCCAGGTGCTTCGATAAATTGCTCCGATGAAAAATTCATAAAAGCAAGGTATTCGCGGTAGTATTCTGTTTTACCGTGCTTTTGACATCCAATAGACATATAAAGCTCAGCGATAGATTTCCCCGGTAATATATCTCTTAACCATGCAACTAATGCCGCAGGAAATGGCGCATAAACCATAAAATAAGAACGGGCAAAACCAAAGACAATGCTGGCCTCATCTGCGGTTATCAAACAAGTATCAATCAATAATTGTTGTTCAATATTATGAATAGGTAATAGAAACGGAATATATTGATTACCAATAACAATTTTACCTATTAGCCAAGCAGCTTTATTGCGATAAAAGAGTTCATTTGCAATATGAAATTCCGCATTACGTAACTGCAAAGCAGAAAACTGGGCGTTTAGCACATTACAGATTGAATTAATATCTCGTTGCTTATTTTGCCACGGCAACCGTAAAGGTAAGCGCGATAAAATATCTTGCAATAATGTCGGTAAATCACTTTGAATAACAAACTGCTTTGATAATGGTCGAGGTGCTTGTGTAAAGCGATAAGCAGGTTGTGATGAAAAAACAAAAAGATTTTTTTTATTCAATTCACGATGGTGAAACAGACGACAATAGACAGAATTAAAAAAGCTTTCTGCAATCTCAAATCGAGGGTAATTGGGGAGTAATAATGTATATTTTTCTTTTACTTTTTGTAAAAAAAGGCTTTCTTTATCAATGTCGTGACGAATACATCTGAGTTGTTCAACCACTAATCCAACATGATTATCATATAAACGGATGCGCTCTTTCATCGCCAGTTGAGTACTATGCCAATCTGCTTGTTCAAAACGATATTGAGCTCCTGACGTTATCTCAAGAAAACGACCATATTGAGCATCAAAACCCTGTAAAATTGTTTGAGCAATCAAATCTTCTGGCGTCATTCACAACCTCACGAAAAAGAGGAGCATCCTGCTCCTGAATTATCACCACAAAAATAGATAATAATATTTTTAAACTTTAGAATTGCTGCTCTTCTGTTGAGCCTGTTAGTGCCGTTACAGAAGACATACCACCTTGAATAATCGTCGTGACTTTATCAAAATATCCTGTTCCCACTTCTTGTTGATGTGATGAGAAGGTATAGCCTTGATTAAGTGCAGCAAATTCTTTTTCTTGTACTTTTTCAACGTAATGCTTCATACCTTCGCCTTTAGCGTAGTCATGTGCCAAATCAAACATGTTGAACCACATGCTATGAATACCCGCTAAAGTAATAAACTGGAATTTATATCCCATTGCAGAAAGCTCATCTTGGAAATGCGCAATCGTGCGATCATCAAGATTCTTTTTCCAGTTAAAGGAAGGAGAACAGTTATAAGCCAACATTTTCCCTGGATATTTATCGTGAATAGCTTCAGCAAACTTAGCCGCCATTTTCAGATCAGGGAGAGATGTTTCACACCACACCAAATCGGCATAAGGCGCATAAGCAAGGCCACGGCTAATGGCTTGATCAATACCCGCATGGGTACAGAAGAAACCTTCAGGTGTACGTTCTCCTGTTAAGAACGAACTATCATAAGGATCGCAATCTGAAGTTAAGAGATCCGCGGCATCGGCATCTGTTCTTGCAACTAACAAAGTTGGTACATCAGATACATCAGCGGCTAAACGTGCCGCAACCAGTTTTTGTACAGCTTCTTGAGTTGGAACAAGCACTTTCCCACCCATATGACCGCATTTTTTCACTGCTGCTAACTGATCTTCAAAGTGAACCCCCGCAGCCCCAGCTTCAATCATAGCCTTCATTAATTCAAAGGCATTTAATACGCCACCAAAACCAGCTTCCGCATCAGCCACAATAGGAAGGAAAAAATCAATATAGTCTTTATGTTGAGGACCAATACCGTTAGACCACTGAATTTGATCTGCTCGTCTAAAGGTATTATTAATACGCTGAACAACATTAGGTACCGAATCAACCGGATATAAAGACTGATCAGGATACATGCTTGCCGCAGTGTTAGCATCAGCAGCGACTTGCCAGCCTGAAAGATAAACCGCTTCTAACCCGGCTTTTGCCTGTTGCAAAGCTTGCCCACCGGTTAAAGCCCCTAATGCATTCACATAACCTTTTTTCGATTTTCCATTTAATGATGACCAAAGCCTTTGAGCGCCGCGTCGTGCTAAGGTATGTTCTGGGTTAACCGAACCTCTTAATTTAATGACATCTTCAGCGCTATAAGGACGAGTAATCCCTTTCCATCGAGGTTGTTCCCACTCTTTCTCTAATTGGGCGATTTGCTCTGATCTACTAATAGTCATAAAAACAGCTCCTATAAATACGGTAGTGATGATGTTTGCAGTTTATAAATACGTTTTGACGTATCTTTTTTAATTTAAAAGTTGATAACCCGGTAAAGTCAGAAAATCGACTAATTCATCTTGGGTTGTAATGTTATCCATCAAAGAAGCGGCTTCTTTAAAACGCCCTTCTTCAAAACGAGTATCACCGATTTCTTGGCGTATCACCTCAAGCTCCTCTTTCAACATTTTACGAAAGAGAACTTTAGTCACAATTTGTCCATCAGACAGCGTTTTTTGGTGGCGTATCCATTGCCAAATAGAAGTACGTGATATTTCTGCCGTTGCCGCATCTTCCATTAATCCATAGATAGGTACGCAACCATTACCAGAGATCCACGCTTCGATATATTGCACAGCAACACGGATATTAGCTCTCATGCCTTCTTCAGTTCTTTCGCCCGTACAAGGTGCTAATAACATTTCTGCCGTTATTTTTTCATTACGTTGTACATCGAGTTGATTTGAACGAGATCCCAATACCGCATCAAAAGCAGCTAATACGGTTTCAGCAAGCCCAGGATGGGCAATCCAAGTACCATCGTGGCCATTTGTTGCTTCAAGCTCTTTATCATCGAATACTTTTTTCAAAATGACGCCGTTTTGTTCCGGATCTCGACTTGGAATAAATGCTGACATTCCACCCATCGCAAAAGCGCCACGCTTATGGCAAGTTTGAACAAGCAGACGAGAATAAGCACTCAAGAAAGGCTGAGTCATCGTGATCCCTTGTCTATCTGGTAATACACGATCAGGATAATTTTTTAATGTCTTGATATAGCTAAAAATATAATCCCAACGGCCACAGTTAAGCCCAACAATATGCTCTTTCATGTGGAAAAGAATTTCTTCCATTTGGAAAACAGCGGGTAAGGTTTCAATTAATACCGTGGCTTTAATAGTTCCTGTTGCTAAACCAAAGCGCTTTTCAGTGAAATGAAAAACATCACTCCACCATTTCGCCTCTTGCCATGTTTGCAATTTAGGAATGTAGAAATATGGCCCACTTCCTTTTTCTAACAGCGCTTTGTGGTTATGATAAAAATACAATGCAAAATCAAATAACCCCCCAGAAATAGGTTTCCCCTGCCATAACACATGTTTTTCAGGAAGATGTAATCCTCTAACTCTGGCAATCAATACTGCCGGTGACGCTTTAAGTTGATAGCATTTACCCTGCTCATTGGTATAAGAAATAGTACCTTTAACGGCATCGCGTAAATTGATTTGCCCATCAATCACTTTGTCCCATGTAGGAGCCAAGGAATCTTCAAAGTCCGCCATAAAGACTTTTACATTGGCATTTAATGCATTGATAACCATTTTGCGATCAACAGGTCCTGTTATTTCAACACGACGGTCTTGAAGATCTTTAGGTATTGGATTGACTTTCCATTCCGATTTTATAATGGAATCTGATTCCGAAATAAAATCAGGAAGCTCACCATTATCAACTCTGTGTTTCCAGCTATCCCTTTCGGCTAATAAAGTATGGCGTCTATCTGAAAAGTGATTTACCAAATCAGTTAAAAATGACTTAACATCTTGATTTATTATCTCTTTTTCCTGTTCATCAAAAGATTGCGTAAAATTTAATTCTTCTGTTATTAACGATTGTGACATTCTGCATTCCCCTAAAATCGTTTACACACCTGATTAAGATTAATGCAGTTCTCACAAAAATCAAAAATGAATTCCATTTTTATTTAAATATTTTTTAACAATGTGATTACAATAATGTTTTTTTATTGTACAAAAATGAAAGTTTCAAAAATAACTCGAGGGATCTAGAAGAGATCGCTAACGAAAGGAAAAAAAGAATGTCCATACTTGATAATTTTACCTATATAGCTTTTTCTTATATGAATATTCTTCATACACAACATGAAGACCTCGACATTCAAAAAGTTATTAGCTAAATTTAGGCTTCTAGATGTCTAGATGTTTTTTAGAGGTTATTGAAATGCCAATTAGAGTACCCGATGAGCTACCCGCAGTCAGTTGTTTACAAAAAGAGAATGTCTTCGTCATGACATCCAGTAGAGCAAGTATTCAAGATATTCGCCCTTTAAAAGTGCTTATCCTTAATTTAATGCCAAAGAAAATAGAAACAGAAAACCAATTTCTGCGGTTGCTTTCTAATAGCCCTCTGCAAATTGATATTCAATTATTACGTATTGATTCTCGTATCCCTAAAAATACGCCTGTAGAGCATCTCGATACTTTCTATTGCGATTTTGACCAAATTAAAGAACAAAACTTTGATGGTCTTATTGTTACAGGGGCACCATTAGGATTAGTCGAATTTGAAGATGTGGCTTATTGGGGTGAAATAAAGGAAATTATTACATGGGCTAAAGAGCATGTCACTTCAACGCTTTTTATTTGCTGGGCAGCTCAAGCTGGGTTAAATATTTTATATGGATTACCAAAATATACGCTAGAACAAAAAATTTCAGGAGTATATCGTCATAGCACTTGCTCGCCTCTTTCATTATTAACTCGCGGATTTGACGAAACTTTTTTTGCACCTCATTCTCGTTATGCTGGGTTTCCTATCGATTTTATTCAACATAATACTGATTTAGAGATCCTTGCGACTTCAGAAGAAGCAGGCGCTTATTTGTTTGCATCAAAAGATAAAAGAGTCGTCTTTGCAACTGGGCATCCAGAATACGATCCCAATACACTAGCAGATGAATATCATCGCGATGTTAAAGCAGGGCTAGATCCTCAATTACCAGAAAATTATTTTCCTAATAATGATCCAAGTAAAAAACCTATTGCTTCTTGGCGTAGTCATGGCCATTTATTGTTTGCAAACTGGTTGAATTACTATGTTTATCAGATAACACCGTTCGATCTTGCTCATATGAATCCAACCTTAGATTAAAGAAAAACCCCAAAATCAATTTGGGGTTTTAAGATAATCATTTACCAAGCTAAGAATTATTTATAGCGATGAGCCAATGCGTTAGCAGCGATCATTGCATTATAAACATCGTCTTCAGTAACTTTCATTGGCATATTACCCATGGTATCACCTTCAGCACAGGCAATTTTCGCCACGGTACGCCATTCGCTTTCAATGAATTCTTTCATACCCATATCTTCAAGTGTCAGTGGTAATTCTGCCGCTTTAATAATACGGATCACTTCATCAATTTCTTCTTGTGGTGCATTTTCTAATACTAATTGTGTTAGTAAACCAAAGACAACTTTTTCACCATGTTGAACGCGATGTAAAGACTCAACTGCAGACATACCATTGTTGACCGCATGAGCAGCGGCTAATCCGCCAGCTTCGGCACCAACACCACTAAGATAAATTGTTGCTTCAATAGTTTGTTCTAATGCAGGTGTAGTAATTTTATGACGGATAGCATCCATTGCTTTATCAATGTTTTCACTTAACATCTCAAAACATAATTGTGCTAAACCGAGGCCTGTACGTGATGGGCGTTGATTGACTAAGTTTAAACCGTCTGCTTGATAGCAAGCACGTGCTTCAAAGTAAGTTGCTAGAGCATCACCAACACCTGCTGAGAAAAAACGTTGTGGAGCAGAGGCAATAATCGCCGTGTCTGCAATAACAACATCCGGGTTTTGTGGTAAAAATAAATATTTATCAAATTCACCATTTTCTTTGTATAACACAGAAAGTGCAGTGCAAGGTGCGTCAGTAGAGGCAATTGTAGGGAATAAAATAACAGGAATATGTTGATAGTAAGCAACCGCTTTAGACACGTCTAATGTCTTTCCGCCCCCAATACCAATAATAACGTTAGCTTTATTCTTAACCGCAATTTGGCCAAGGCGATTAACTTCAGCTTCAGTACATTCGTAATTAAATTTTTCAACAATCGCTTCAATTTTATTTTCTTTTAGAGAAGGAAGTGCTTCTTTAGTTACTTTTTCTAAGAAAAATTCATCACTAATAATAAAAGCATTATCACCAAAATCTTTAACGTATTTACCAACAGAAGCAAGAAGTTGGCTACCAATAAAGAATTTTTTTGGGGAGGTTACAGAACGAGGTAATATAGACGACATAACTAAATTCCTTTATTTTAGATTTTGCTATAAACAATAGCAGAATTAGTATTTCATCTTACCTCTCATCAGAATATGAATCTAGTAAACTCTCTGATAGATATTACCTTATATATTGATATTTCCTTATTTAAAGTCATATAAAACAAATGGTTATTTTTAAATAATTTTGAAATAGCAGATTAATTACGTATTTATATCTATAATATAAGCATTGTTTTATAACTAAAATAACGCAGTTTAGGATCATCAATGACACTTATACGAGAAAAACTGACATTACCTGCAAATGCCAATAAACTCTTATTACACTCTTGTTGTGCCCCTTGTTCTGGTGAAGTCATGGAAGCATTACAAGCTTCAGGCATTGAATATACAATCTTTTTTTACAACCCCAATATTCATCCTCAAAAAGAGTATTTAATTCGTAAAGAGGAAAATATCCGTTTTGCTAAGAAACATAATATTCCTTTTGTTGATGCCGATTATGATACTGACAATTGGTTTGAAAGAGCTAAGGGAATGGAAAAAGAACCTGAACGTGGTATCCGATGCACAATGTGTTTTGATATGCGTTTTGAAAGAACAGCTCTTTATGCCGCTGAAAATGGTTTTTCTGTTATTTCAAGTTCACTTGGGATCTCTCGGTGGAAAGATATGAAACAGATAAATAGTTGTGGGGAAAGAGCCGTAGCACCTTATCCAAATATGGTTTATTGGGATTATAATTGGCGTAAAAAAGGTGGCTCAGCCAGAATGATAGAAATAAGTAAGAGAGAACAGTTCTACCAACAAGAATATTGTGGATGTATTTATTCGTTAAGAGATACAAATAAATATCGTAAATCACAAGGTCGAGAACTTATTAAGATTGGTGTTCAATATTATACTGCTTAGATCTTTTTTCCTTTTATTCTAGGCATTACAAACGTGATGCCATAAAAAGGACAACACAGTAAATCGTTATTTGATATACAGACATGTTATATTCACGCTATAACAACATATTATTTTATTAAGGTGATTTCTTGTGGAAGACGCTGTTATTCTCGTAGATAAAAATGATAATGAGCTGGGAACGATGCCAAAGCTTGAAGCTCATATTGTAGGCGCCTTACATAGAGCCTTTTCAATATTTATTTTTAATTCAAAGCAGCAATTACTTATTCAACAACGTGCAATATCTAAATATCACTCTGGTGGTTTATGGGCAAACACTTGTTGTAGTCATCCGCTTCCAAACGAATTAGTTTCAAATGCTATTCATCGTCGTTTAGATGAAGAATTAGGCATGAAATGTGATATGCAATCTATTGGAACTATTCTGTATAACGAGAAAGTGACAGATGATCTGATAGAACATGAATTTGATCATCTATTTCTTGGGTTTAGTGACGAATTACCACTGAGTAATCCAGATGAAGTGATGAATTATCGCTGGATCTCTCTCGATTCTCTTTATCAAGATATTGAAGAGAACGCACAAAATTACAGTGTTTGGTT
>NZ_JBEEWH010000004.1:0-339778 GCF_040140305.1 Proteus sp. fly-1008 | reverse complement strand
GTGGCTCAAGTTCAATATTCCATGTGGGTTACAGGTAAGGATATCTGGCATTTTGCAAATTTTGACCCACGAATGCCGGCAGGAAAAGAAATCGCATATTTCCCTGTTGAGCGTGACGAAAAAATGATGAAAGAATTCGACGAGTTAGTACCTGAATTCATTGAAGTAATGGATCATGGGTTAAATAAGTTAGGAATTCAGTTTGGCAATCAATGGAGTGTATATGGCAATTAACACAATAACGGCAAGTGGAAACTTAGGTAAAGATTGCGAGCAGCGATGGACGCCAAATGGTAAGGCGGTTGCATCTTTTAGTTTACCAGTGAAACAAGGTTACGGAGAACACGAAAAAATATCTTGGGTTATCTGCAAGATGTTTGGCCCTAAAGCTGAAAAGCTACCTCCGCACCTAACCAAAGGAATGAAGGTTATGGTAACTGGTGAGTTCGTCATGGAAGAATGGACAAGCCAGAGTGGTGAGAAAAAATCAGCACCAGTAATTATCGTTAACCAATTAGATTTTGGCGGTAACGGTGGTAATCAAGCAGGAAGCCAGAAACCGCAACAAACTCAAGGGTGGGGTCAGCCACAACAACCCAAACAACAAACTCCACAATATCCTGAGCCACAGATGGATTTCGATGATGATATCCCCTTTGCTCCAATCGGGCTTATGTATCCACGCCATTTAATTAATGTGATTTAACCCACGGACTCAGTGCAAGGATGCAAACAGGAGATAGATATGAGCAAGCAAATGTATTTACACGCATCAACTAACGCTGTCGGTTCTGAATGTTCAACTGAGTTAGATATAACAGAAGATGAATGGAATAAATTAAGCGAAGAAGAACAAAAGCAGATTATTGGCGAGTTCATGGGTAATGTTTGTGAGTGGTGGGTGCAACCAGAGGAATGAATATGAAAGAGCGTGGAATTATTTTTAATGCTGAAATGGTGCGCGCCATTTTAGATGGGCGTAAAACTCAAACTCGTAGAGTAATGAACAACCAGCCTTGTACACTACCAGAAGAGACTATTTCCGTACAACAAGATGATTTTAATTTCAGATGGGCTGGCGATTTACATAACGATACTAGCGGTTGGTTTACCTGCCCTCTTGGCAAGGTTGGCGATCTCCTTTGGGTTCGTGAAACTTTTGCATTACTTGGTAACGAAGATGGGGTTTGTGTCGATTGGAATGACAATATTCTTAAAGCTGGTGAAGAACAAGCGGCAATAATTTATAAAGCCTCTTGTGAGAAAAAAGACGGTGATTATGGTCTATGGTCAATCCCTGATGATGCTGACTGGAAACCCCATACCGATAACCGCAAATACGAAGGAGCATGGCGACCATCAATACACATGCCTCGCTGGGCTTCACGCATCAAGTTAGAGATCACCGATGTTCGTATAGAGCGTTTAAAGGATGCTGGCGGTACTGAGTTTAAAGCTGAAGGTTACCCTTTAGAACGTGAATTAACTGGTGGTAGTATGGATCCGTTTTGCTGGTTTCGTAACCTTTGGGATTCAGTGTCACCTACTAACTTTAAATATGCAGATAATCCGTGGGTGTGGGTGATTGAGTTTAAAAGGATTTAATGATGGAAATAAAAGGTCAATTAATTAGTAGTCAGCGTTATTTAAATGAATATGTTGTTTTAGATAAAGTTAAAAGATTTAAAGTGTTTATTGTCGATATATTGCATGTAACTTTAAGAGGTAAGCAATATACATTATTAGTAAATGGGCATCATAATTTCGCAGCTGCAAAAAGGTTAGGGATAAAACCACAATACAGAACACCTAAAAAATTATTAAAAGCATTTAACTCCTGGTCTCAAAGTGAAAGAGAAACTTTTATTATAAATAACCTAACTGATAGCCATTTATATGATGTAAATACAGGTGAGGTTGTGCAGGAGTTAATGGAACCAGATTTTAATAATATGTCATTTCAACGAAATCTAACAAACGGATTAAAATTGTATCAGTAATAACCACCAGCATTAAATAATATCTATTTAAACTGTGTACGGACAGTGTGGAGAGAAAAGATGTCAGGAAAATTAATGAAGGCTAGCGCATGGGCAAAAAGAGAATTTGAAATTGGTTCAATTCCAGATAATAGAACTATTAAGCGCTGGATCGAAATAGGAAAACTAAAAGGTCGAATTGTCGATGGATCTATTTTAGTCAACTCATCAGAAAGATGGGGGGTTGAATCAGTCATTTCGTCATGTGTTAATAATTTAATTAAGGCTTCTTAACATGGCATCACGACCAAGAAAAAGAGAGTTTAGGCATTTGCCTGACTTTCTTTACTATGATTTATCAATAAAACAATATCGATTAACGTTAGTTAATGGTAAACGAAAATGTGTTGGCGCAGACAAAGCTGTCGCAATAGCAATTGCTCGCGAATACAACAATATTATGCGTCCATCTAACCAGATCACCGTAAACACCCTAATTAATGAGTCTGGTGGAAAATATGGGGAGTCTTTGCCGTTAACAGAGCATTTAGATAAATTATTTGAACGTGTAGTTAAGGATGAACAACCATCAAAAGATACTCAGGCCGACTGGAATAATAATATCTTTAGAATGAAAGAGTATTTTAAAGATATTCCAGCAAATGAAATAACATTAGAACATGTGAATGGTTTTATTTCTCAGTATCATGAAACAGCATCAGCTAACGTTCAAAATAGGAAGGTAGGCTTTCTAAAGAAAATATTCTCTTACGCAATGGATGAATCGCTTATGTTTGATAATCCAGCTGAGCGTAAAAAAATGAAGAGAACCGATATCAAACAGCGTAGGAGATTATCCTATGATGATTTTATAAAAATTCGAACATTAGCTGACAAATGGCTCAAAACTGCAATGGATCTGGCTTTACAAACAACACAAGCAAGACTGGAAGTATCGAGAATAAAATACAATATTAAAGCCCCAAAAGAGGGTACTTGTGGTTGCGTGTGGTATGAAGAGGAAAGAAATGGCATTTATGGAATGTTATATATTCATCGGCAAAAAGTACAACATAAAGAAGCGTCACATGTAGCGATCCCAATCGGGAAAGCACTAAAGGAAATTATAGACAATAGCAGAGATAATATCGCTAGCCCGTATGTTGTGCATCGCATCCCGGAAAGGTTACCAAATAAAATAAGTCAAGAAGTAAACCACCCTACTCAAGTCGCTCCAGATTATTTAAGTAGAGCTTTTTCAAAACTAAGAGACAAAGCTGGCGTAGCCTCTAATCTACCACCAGTTGAACGACCAACCTTTCATGAGATAAGAGCACTAGCTGCACACATGTTTAAAATGCGAGGTTTCGATCCACAAGCAAGAATGGCCCATAGTGATGCGGAGTCAACCAAAATTTATACAGAAAACCATGTACAATGGGTTGAAGTGCCACATTGTGAATTACTTTAAGCATACTGTATAAATAACAGGAATGTAAATTTTATCTTTAGCTGTAATATTACATAAATTTGATATTATGGAGAAAGATAGTGACGGCACCTGTAATTAGTTTTATAAATATGAAAGGTGGTGTTGGTAAAACGACGCTATGTATTGGTATTGCTGAGTATTTATCAAACTACCTAGGTAAAAAAATTTTACTAATTGATATTGACCCTCAATTTAATGCTACTCAATCTATTATGGGTAAATATAATAGGGTTGAGGAATATATAAATACATTACAACCAAACAACAAGACAATTAGAAAAATTTTAGAAACAAAAAATTCAATATCTACAACTAAAGAAATAATAAATATTGACGATGTTATAACAGAAATAACTAATAATTTAGATATAATCCTTGGTAACATGGATATTATTTTTGATACTGATCAGGTTTCAATCAGAGTAAAAAAACTTAATAAATTTATTATTGATAATGATTTAAAAAGTAAATACGATTACATATTAATTGATAGCCCTCCTACTATTTCAATTTTTACTGATGCTGCATTGATAGCTTCTGACTATTATGTTGCCCCAATAAAAATCGATTACTACTCTATTCTTGGTGCATCCAACCTAATCAATGTCATTGATTATCTGAAAGAAAATCATAACCCATCTATACAACATTTAGGTTTTGTGTATAGTAATACAGAAAATAGACTTACAGATAAAACCCAAAAAATAAAAAGAGATTTTGAACAAAATCCTAAATTTACAGATAAATATTTTTTTAATAGTAAATTATCATATCTGAGAGATTTAATGGTTGGCGGTGGTGGTAACATAGCATCTGCTTATACAAAATCAAGGCAAGATATACACAATATTTGTCAAGAACTTATGAATAGAGTTTCAGCGCTCGAGGAGGCACGAAATGGAGAATGATTTAAAATATGAAATAAAAATAATTCATCAGCTGAGATTTAATGCTACGGCAAAGGAGTCATTTATAGGTTATATAGTTCTGCTGATGTTATCAAAAAAATTATTTAGTTTTAATACTGATGTTTCTGACCTCGTTTTTAACTCTCTTGGAGTGAAGTTTTTACCTTATGCAGTTAGATCTAGAACATTAATGGTAGCCAAAGTTTGCAAATTTTGTTCAGAGTTAAATGCTCAAGAAATAAACCATATTTCAATAAAGGTGTATGATTACCTTATGTCAGAAGTACTACCTAAAAAAACCAATATAGGTAGCGATATTGTTGTAAACGTAAAAAATGAAAACTATAAAATAAAACAAAAGAAGAATAATGCCTTAGAAAATATGAACCTTTGGATAAAAAATAAAAACAAATAATGAATATATATACAATATCAGATCCATATAAATTCAAAGTTGAATTACAGGCTCTTAACAGCTTTATCGAGGCATATCCTCTTGAACATCATGAGAGAAACCTCATAACAAATTGTTTTAAAAATATTATTTTTTACAACCATATCTCCGGTGAAGATGTTTTTTATCAATATTTACAAGGTATTATTTATGACTCACTTAACTCAATAATATCAATCATTACAAATAAAGAAAGATATTTGCAATTAAACCTAAGATCAATCGTAGAAAATATAGCAAGAATTACGCTTAAGAATAATATTGATAATACTGAATATAGTGATTTCATAAAAACAGAGGATTTCTCAGTTCTTAAAAGAAATAATGATATGAGAACTTGGAATTATCTTCACCAAATTTACTCACGAGCATGCTTATACATCCACTCATCCCCAGAGGCAAAACTAAACATAACACACACATTTGAGCAGTTAATGAACAATGATACTTGTACAAACAGAACCAAACAAATTGAGACTCTTCAAAGAACATTACATCATATAACGAAAGTACTATTAGTTAATTTTCATACTGAAATATCAGATATATTCATCAGGACAAAAAAGGAATTAAAATTCTTAATCAGCCCATCATTATTTACTATGTATAATGAGCTATAACAAATTAGTGGTAAAATAAGATGTAAGTACTTGATTCGTATAGTGCAAATAATGATAAAAAAGCACTGTTTGTTTACACAGCTAAAGTGAATAAATGTAATTATAATCAATATGTTATAACGATTGCAGTCGTTATCATGGGGTGTCGGGGGTCGTAGGTTCAAATCCTATCATGCCGACCAAACATCTTTAAGAAAACCAACCGCTTAGGGTTGGTTTTTTTATGCCTGAAATTTGCCACTGGTAAAACCCCGACAATGAATCCCTCAAAACAGTCCTTTCTTTCGCTTATAAAATTGCCCTTTTCTTATTGCGATTATTTTGCCAAAATCATTAGCAAAACTTATGTAAAAAGATTCTTACTGGATAACTAAAAAAATAAAATAGCAGGTATCATTACTTAAGAGAAAAACAATAAATATTTGATGCGTAATATGAAAAAATAATATGCATACTTGGTATTATCACATTAACCACATTTTTGAATAGTTGCATATTCTTCTCGTTGGATAAATCAGATACTATCTCATATAAAATAAAATCAGCTTAGTTAGCAAAAACGGCTTCTCTGTATCGAAGGTCTAACAAAACTAAACGTGGTAAATAATGCTCAATGTAACTGACTAAGCGAGATAATCATTCAGTTATCATTGCCACTGTCTAATTAATATCCTGTTATTTTTACAATGGATAGGAATATGAACGATAAACAAGAAAACAAAAAATTATTAACATTTGCATCTCCATTATTATCTTTGACGATATCACTCTATATCAGCATATCTACATTTGGCTGTAATAATATTATTTGGCTAGCTATTTCTTCTGTTATTTTCTTTATCGCTTTTTTCATATTTATATCTTCATTAGAAATTTCTATAAAAATTATTTATTTTAAAGAGCTATCATTTTTATATACTAATAAATTTGTTATTTTAATCTTTACTTTAATGAGTTTTATAGCAACCGCCATAGTGTTGATAATTATACTCCATGAAGAAAAAGTACCCTCTGATTTTTTTAATAGTGTGGAATTTATTGCTTTTCTTATAGCTTATTTTTCTTTTCTCTTCGTATCTATTTTTGTTTCTTTCATATATTGCATGATTAATAGTAACAAAAAATTCCTTTTACTCTCTCTGTTTTTATTATTGATAATGATGTTATTGATAATGATGTTATTTAAAGAAAGCGATATTAATTTTTTAACATTTTATTCGCTTATTTTCTTTATTATATTTTTTGGGGCAGTAACTATTATTACGATAAGAAAGTCTTTTTCTAATTATGATTAAGTCTGGTCTTTCACAACATATCATTTAAATGATAATTTTTATTTTGCTTTCTGTCTCTCTTTTAGTAGGTATTATGCACATTAAATTACTCTCACAAATATTATGTAACTGGCTAATATAGCTGCCTTCTATAAAAACTAATCCACTAAACCTGATTTTCCTATATTTTTTAGATAATAAACCTCTCCTGTTTGAAGAGGCTTATTACCAATGCTACTTTATTTTTCCAAACTTGATAGAAAATCTTTTAAGTAACTACTGGTCACTAGAACAGGTGTAGGTCTGCCTGATATTAATAAAGAGCTAGACACATCTGATAATTTAAGTTTAGCCTCATCTGGACCTATAGTTAATAGATTAAAAATTTCCTTTACTACGTTGCTGTTCAATATAAATATTCTGATTAGTTTTAATACTATTTAATGTACTATCAGAATATGGATCTTCTTTATGACTTTTACTTCCTTGAGATTCTATTGCTCCTGTTGATGAGCAAGCAGAAATAAAAAAAACACTCAAAAGCATAAGTAACCTCATATCTACCCCAAATAACATTTAAATTAATAGCAAGTATTTAGAGTAAAAATGAATAAATTAGTTCACAAAACCAATCATTTTCATTTTTTACACTTACTCTCAATATGATTATATAATAAATAATATATTGATAATAATACAAAAAATGGATTCTTAATGAAATTATTTATGCTGGTGACAATATCGGTAAGTAAAATATCGAAGTTCACGATATTCAATTTGTTGCACAATCAACAAATAAGATCCCCAAAAGTCATCACAACAATTTTATTCAATAGACAGCAATAACATAAAGATAATTTAAAAGATGTTGATGATTGCATTTTATTGAGCAAAATCGGTGATCACTACATTCATCTAATACCAAATAATTCAGGTGAATATTTCAAACCTTTATGGCAAAGTTATCAACCGATTGGTATTGAGAAAAATTAATAATTATTTTTACTGCACTGTAAATTATCAGCGTAGTAAATTCCCCTAATTATGCAATCATCAACTCATTTTCAAATATCAATTTGAACGTATTAAATAATATTGATATTTTTATTTAAAATAAATTTATATTACTTGCTTGTTACTTTTATTATTTGAAATTCATTAATTTTTTAAAATAGAATCCTTTTTTAGTTTTTGGAAATTTATTTCCATTATATATTTTCCGCTCATAATCTCGGCCAGCATAGTGATTATCACCATAAAATTGGCCATATAATGCAGTTTTAGGGCATACATCATCAGAAAAAAATCTATGATTATTATCCATTTCAATTTTCCTTATTTAATATTAATTAATTAGATACCTCTTAAGATAAAATATTTATATATATTATTAATTTATAGTATATATAAATCATCCAACACCATACTACTTCTATAAAAATAGATCCAATTTTGTTCTTACTTTTATTTAAAAAACAAAAATAAAACAATAAAAATAGAATATTCCCACTAAAGGCAATATTAGACAAAATAAAAAAAGAGAGTATGATATAAATATCACACACCTTTTTTATTATAATAATTTATTTATTATCTATATCTTTGTTCGCTATTCCAAACGGAATATGTACAGAAGGAAGTTCAGACGAGGATTTTAAATGTAATTTTTGATCATCAAAGAATATATGTGGTTTTAAAATCTTTAGTACATTTGCCTTCTCTACTCCTCCCATAAAAAAGGCTTCATTAACAGAAATTCCCCATGCCCTCATGGTATTAATAACTCGCTTATGAGACGGTGCATTTCGTGCAGTAACAATGGAGATCTTAAGTAATGGAACATAACTAGGATCTTGCTTTACTTTTTCTAATTCTAGTTTTTGAATATCTGAAATGCGCAGTAGAAATTTTTTTAACGGCCCTGGGTTATGAGGAGTATCAACCATTTTGGCCTCATGAAGATGAAATTGTGATAATTCTCCCGATGTTTTGTAAATAACCTCAGCCTCATCATCAGCGATGACACCATCAAAGTCGAAAGCAATTCTTAATTCATCTGCATTATCATCATTAACATGGCCCGCTAATATTTGTCCTGCGGGATAATTAGCTTTAATTGCTTGTATAACATCATCATGATCTGCTGATAAAAATAATTCAATATCAAAGGCTGGAATATAAATATGAGGTGATTTTCCTTGAAGAAATACAGCTCTGGTGATCCCTAGCTCATAATGCTCAATAGAATTCATCACTCTTAATCCTGTATCAGGATCATTTCTAGATAATAAAATAACTTCGACCAAAGGATCATCAATTCTAATGTTATTTAACTTTAAAAGTCGGCTAATAAACGGAAATGCAACACCTTTACTTAATGGAATATCTTGCATTTCTCGCTGATATTTTCGATAAGACTCCTCACCTTCAGTACGAAATATATTATCTGACTCTTCTAAATCAAATAACGCACTAGAAGATAGCCCTATGACTAATCTTTTTGTTAAATCATATGCCATAGCGTCAATTCCTTATTAAAGCTCTGATTATTTATACTATCATTTTTTTAATAGTGCTGAGATAAGAAAATCTGTGCATAAAGTATGGATAAGATGTGTCACAGTCTTTACCAAGAATTTATTCTCCTCCTCAATACAAAACAATAAATGATATTGATTATCATTTGCATTTGAGTATTATCACTATTATCGTAGTGGTTATCACAAATAAGGAGAAAACTCATGGTTAAAAAGACAATACATTTACGATCTCGACACGCTAAGGATTTAATCAATAAAATAAAAAAAATGAAAATCATTGAGAATGCGATAAATACTAAATCAGAAAAAAGTGATCTCATTGTTATAATTGATAAATTACCAACTTTAGTTTCTATAAACTAGATTGTTTTGTTAGCTTTTAGTGTGAATAAATAGTGACCATAATCTTAGTGGGGTTGACATATCAAATGATAATGATTATCTTTTACCTTGTGAATAGTTGAGTGTTTTACTTGGTTTTTCACAACGACATTGCTCACATTGCTTCTAGTATTTATTGACCAACTCTCCTAGCGTTGGTCTTTTTTTTATCTATTGCATATTTATACTCATTTCATAATAAATAAAGAAAAGCATTACCTAAAAATACTATTTTCTTATTAAAGATAAAATAGTTTATAGTGTAATTTCAGTAAGAAAATTATTTTATATTTAGTTTTCTACCCATAATAATGGATTGTTAAATAAGCATTTTAGACTTAAACCATATCATCAATAGGGATTTTACTTTATGGGCTTTATTTCATCTCTCTTTGAAAAAGAGAACAAATTTACATCGTTGCAACAATGGGAACAAATAAATAAGAAATATGCAGATAATCCTATTGAGCGTATCCGTGAAAAATTAGTACTTGTTGCTATTGTCGATCACGAACACAAAGAATTTGGCGCTAATAACCATAACTATCAATTAAACCCACCACTCTCTATAGAAAAGGCTAATCAGTTACAAGAAAAAGCTGGATGTAAATTTCCACAGGACTATATCGACTTTATCACTCGAATTGGTCATGGTGGTACAGGTTCTTATGGTGGTGCAGGCCCTTATTATGGGCTCTACGCTTTTGATGACGCGATAGATAGACATGATATAAAAAACTACGCATTACCCTGCTTGCTTAGCCCTAATATGGATATTGATGAATGGAAAGCACTATGTCATGTACCTGATGATTGTAGTGATGAAGAATTTGATAATATTTACGATAGGCTTCACCAAGGTACACTCTATTTAGGAACCTGTGGTTGTGAGTACGATCTTTTATTAGTAGTGAATGGTGATTATAAAGGTCATATTTTATATACATCTGATTGGGTAAATTCAGATACTCCCTACACATTTTCTTATGAGACATCATTTACACAATGGTATGAACGTTGGTTAGATGAAGTTATTTTAGGCTATGACACAAGTTGGTTTGGTCATCGTATGGGAGGTAATGAAGAAGTTCTACTTTGTCTTGCCAACGATAACGATGATATTACTAGAAAAATCAATGCTATCAACTCATTAACTAAACTACCTAAATTATCAAATAGGAGTTTATATTTTTTAGAGCAACAACTACAAACCGAAAGTATTGAGTTATATAAAGCCTCTTTAAATGTCTTAGCAACTTATTTTAAAGAACTCGCTTTACCTCATATTCAACGAGCATTAATTACGCCATATGATAAAAAAACAGACATTGCGATTGCTGTTATTTACTTCAAATATAAAGACCAATATGCACAATTTAAAGAAAGTCTTATTTCTATTCTTAAAGTAACCAATCACGAAGATACATTGCGCTTTATCGGCTACATTTTAACAGAGCTAGAAACTATTTTTGTTGAGGACTTTCAGCCTTTCTTTACTCATCAAAATGTAGAGATCATAAGAAGTGCTATTTATGCAGCCTCTCATGATACTAATTTAAAATATAAAATTTCAGCATTTTTTGAACTAACTATCTCTGATAACGCAGAAATCAGCTTAGGCGCAATTCAGGCATTATCTAGTTCAAATTATATCAATAGTGAGCTATTGGGTTATTTAAAAAAAGCTTGGGAAATGTATCCTGAAGAAAAAAGTCCCTATATTCGCAATAATATCTCTTCTTATATCGCTAAGGCATACCCAAACAATATGATTGATGTAAAACAATGGTAGTTAATAGATAGACACCCTATCATCTTTTTGCATCTGTTCTAATTAGGCAATAATCAATCATTATTATTGCCTAATTTTCACCCTAAACAATTATAAATACGTATTTTTTTGTTCTAAAGATTAAGAAATTTATCAATGCTCTCAGCTAAATGTATACAAATTTTATTGCTAAATTAATATGATTATTAGCTATATGATCCACTCCTGAGTTCCCAATAAATTAAAAATAGATTAAAAACAATCAATTACATTAAAAATAAATCAAGTATCTATTGATTTTTTCAAAAAACACTTTTAGTTTCACACTTATTTTCATTATTTTTTTTTAAAGTTTGTTACAGATTGATATCTTTTTTTCCCTTACTATTGGTTTCAGTATTTCATCACTGATAGATATTTAATTTCCCCCCGCCTAGTGCGGGGATTTTTTTATCTCAAGAACTCAATTTAATACTGGTAAATAAAATTACTGTTCCTTTCAAATTAAATGTTCACTTTTTTTTATAGCTAAGATAAAATTTAATTTCTCAAGAAAAAACCAAAAAAAACTAACAAGTTAAAAAGGCCATTATTTTTATGACCTTTTTATCACTATTTTATTTCATTTCTATTTATAAGCTTCAAAAGTAATAATTTCTGTTTCATTATTTGGTTCGCGTAAATATTGATAATCTCCAGAAATTGTTATTTTTTTAAAACCAATAAACTCAAGGAGCCGTTTAAATTCATAAATACCAAACCATTTCAATTTAAACACTTCCCACTCACTTTCAATTATTTTCCCATTTCTCCATTTATCATAACGGTGATGAGATATTATTAATTGATTAATATAATCTATTTCGGCATTCACCATCTGCAAGGTAATTAAATCCCCTTCCGGTGTTTCAAATTGTCGACTAAAACATTGGCCTTTGGTAAAGGTATGCGCCAGACTAATGTCAATTAGCAAACGTCCATCTGGATTTAATGCGTTATAACATTGTTGAAGTGACTGTAGTGCTTTTGTTTCGCTATCTAACAATAAGAAAGTTCCTGTCGGAATAATTATTGCATCAACAAGTGTCTCAACTTGGAATGTCAACAAATTATCTTTAGTCACTTTATCTTGGGGGTATCCATGACTTCTTAGATTTTCCATACAGAAATAAAGCATCTCATCTGAAAGATCAAACCCTTCAATATTAAACCCAGCCTTTAATAAAGGGATCAAAATACGCCCAGTTCCCGCAGCGGGTTCTAAGATTTTACCATTAACATCCTTAAGACGCTCTTGATAATATTCTACATCACCAAAACTACATCCTATAGGTTTATCTATTTGGTAAACTTGGGCTGATAGTGAATGATAACTCTGCATAAATATTTTATTCTCTTTTTGTTGTTTATTTTAAATGATAATAAAGTGATAAATTAAGATATCAATGCTTAACTAGATAAAAATCATCAAATAAAGATATAGTTTTTATTTTTACAGTAACTTCGTCGAAATATTTTGACAAATTTTTTGTCATATTTAAATAGCTCAGATTATTAATTTTTTGTTTTAACAACAAAATGTATCATGAAAAAATTAAGTAATATAACTTATGTTTAATAAATTTAGTTTGTTAATAAAAGTAGACCTAATTTTATCAAATTAATACTATTCAACTAGTTATGTAAGCTATTTTTTATTTCAATTATTATTCTATTATTGTAGCCTTCAATAATTCATTCATAAATGTTTATATAATTGTCATTATCCATCAAGTTTTTTTACAGATTGATATATTTTTTTTCTCTAATATTCCTTCCATCAGCCCAGTACAAAAAATACAGATCTTTCACAATAGAGATCAATTATTAAATTTGACCAATAGAATAATATTAAGGAATATAAAATGAAAAAGAATCTTATTATAGGAGCTTGTTTAACATTTTTATTATCATCTCCTACCCTCGCAAATAATAATAAGGTTATTGGTTCAGGAACAATTACTTTTACAGGCTCTATCGTAGAAGGTAATTGTATGATTAACTCTGTCGGACATATATTTAAGACAAATTGCTGGAATGGTGTTGAAATGGAGGAAACACAGCATAAAATTGAACCAAATGAAATATTTAATGCTAATTTAAATGAAAATAGAGGTTCAATGAATATAAATTGGCTTAGTGAAAATTTAGCTATAATGGATATAGTATATAATTAATCACTTCTCTAATCTAATATTTATTATTAAATAATGAGTATATATTTTCGAACATTAGAAGTTATTACTATATTTATATAAATGGTATTTTTCTATTATGATCATAATATATTAAGCAGGTGTAATTAATTTATATACCTGCTAACTCTATTCTTCTTCTTACCTTTTTATTTTCCATTCTATCCTTTTGTTTCATTTTTCATTAATCCATACAAACGTAAGGGTTGACAAGATAATTGATAATGATTATCTTTTAGATTGTAAATAATTGAGTTTTTTACTCAACCTTTACAACGACATTGCTCACATTGCTTCCAGTATTTACTGTGACCAACACATTATGTGTTGGTCTTTTTTTATTAACCTATTTATAAATAGGTTAATGATAGAAACTCGCTTCACCTGCAGGTCGTGTTTTGAATCGTCTATGGGCCCATAAGTATTGTTCTGGCGCCCTCATGATTTCTGTTTCAATCAACTTATTCATTCTATCTGTATCGTTTTGAATATTCTCACTAGGGTAATTAACCAACTCTTCACCAATAATTAAGCTGTATTGTTTACCTTTCTTATTTTCGTTTCTAATCAGCGTTACAGTTAAAGAAGGTGCTCCTGATAATTTGGCTAATATTGCAACACCTTTCGAAGTTGATGTTTTTTCGACACAAAAGAAAGGTGAGAATGTGGTTCCTTTCAAACCAAAATCCTGATCAGGAGCAAACCAAATTGCCCTTCCTTTTTTTAGCTCCATAACCATAAATTTTAAATTACGTCTATCTATCATCCCTTTATCAGAACGGCATCTCGCTTTAGTTTGAATATATTCCATCGCTTTATTATTATGCGGTCTATACATGGCATTAACAGGGAAACAAAGCCCCATGATACGCCCACCCAACTCTAGCGACATCGAATGTATACCGATTAATAAAATTCCTGCATTTTTCTCATTAGCATTTGTAAAATTGGATATTCCCTGTACTACAAAAAGTTTTTTTAATCGGCGATCACTCCAAAACCAAGCCATTCCTGTTTCAAATAAAGCAACACCAAGTGAAGATAAATTCTCCATGACGAGTTTATTTATTTCATATTTATCTTTATTAGGAAAACATAGCTCTAAATTTCGCTTTATTATAGAGACTCTTCTTTTTACAAAAAAACGAGATAGTAACCCTAAACGTTTACCTAAGAAAAGTAACCAAGAATAGGGTAATTGTACTAATAGAAAAAGAATAAAAACACCAAACCAAGTTAAAAAATATTTTGGGTGTAACAGATGCAATGAAAAAAAATTTTTAGCGTACACAAGTTTGTCCTTAGAGAACTAAAAGCATTTAAGCCACATTGAATTAGACAGCATTTTTTTTAGATAAGTCATTAAATATTAATTTAATATTCTTCTTTAAATTATTTTTTATGATTTATCTGATATCTTTCTATTCTAATGAAGTTTTTTTCTTTCTTTTCATCGAGAAGACAATATCTTGCTATCTTTATTTCAGCATTATAAGAATCTTATTATTTTATCTATCATACCAATTATAAAGGTAAATATACTTATGGTAATTTAAATTATTTACATTAAATATTTACTTAACTTTAATAAAATGACTTATATATCTTACTACGTGAAAATAAAAATAAAGTAACATAAAAAGCGGATATAAAAAGCAGACACAAAAAAACCCCACCGAAGCGAGGTTTTTTATTAGCCTGATTAATAAATTTAATATTACTTAACGTAATATCTTATTTAATCATGACTAAAAATTACAGACCGATTACGTTCGCGGCTGCAGGGCCTTTAGCGCCATTTTCGATAGAAAATGAAACTTCTTGGCCTTCTTTCAGAGATTTGAAGCTTTCGCTTTGGATCGCTGAAAAGTGTACGAATACGTCTTTGCTACCATCTTTAGGAGTGATAAAACCGAAGCCTTTATCATCGTTAAACCATTTTACTGTACCAGTCATTGTATTAGACATAAGATTTCCTTTAATTAATTATTTTGCCATAAGGCATTGTTTGCGGTTTGATTTCGGATTTTACTTATGGTCACTATTTGAAGGAATTCGCTACGAAGAGGTATCATGGATAACGCTAAACGGTGAACTACTTAAAACTGCACTAACATAAATAGGTCTGTACTTCCAAACCAGTGGCGCTATTAAGTCATATAATTCGATCTATAGCAAATTATTTTCAAATTTATTTAAAAAAAAATGTCATTTTGGCAATTTAGAAAATAATTATAATATAAGAGTAATTATCCATCCAACCGAAAACCATATTTATAATTGTATTTTCCGGTAGAACTGAAGTAAATCGATTAAATATACCTTAAAACAGTAGATACTGTTATTTTTTATAATACGCAGTATCTACTCCATCAATAATATAGTGCTTAGTTTTAATCAACTAATTCTAATAAAATATCTTCAGTTTTTGTCCACAGAAGTGATCCGCCTTCTTCTGGCCATAAATGTCGTTGTGCATTAGGAAAACGTTGAAACAACAATGCTCCAAAATCAGGAGAATGAACGGTACTCGTATCTTTCATGCCATACCATAATGTTGTTGGCGTTTTTATGTCTTCTGGTGAAAAGCCCCATGATTGCATAGCAATAAGAAGATCTTGAGTATATCCCTCATTACCTTGTTTAAAAGCTTCAGCCATACATTCTTGGTAAACAGGAAGAAAATCTATCGATTGATAAACAGCTAAATCAACATCTGCACTGTAATTTAGAATAAAGTCCATTAGCCAATTAGCTGATATATTTTGCTTAATCCAAGAAGCTAATACGTCAGGAGCACTCACCGCCTGCTGTTGCATATTAGCAACATCGTCTGTGAGTTGGTTTCGCGTATCAGGATAATCAAATTGATCTTGTCCTGCGACAATGGCTAATTTGTCTACATGACAATAAAAGCAAAGTGCCATAGCAAATACAGCCCCTTGAGAAAATCCCACTACATTAAAATTTTTAATATTAAGATGTTCGAGTAAAAATAAAATATCTTGAGAAAAAGATTTTAACGTTTTATGAGGATCGAACGTTGAATTACCTAATCCTGGACGAGTTGGAGTAATTAAACGGATATTAAGCTTATTTAGATATTCAATGTCCACACCTAATAGACCACTCATACCTGCACCAGTACAAAATACCACTGGTTTACCTTGTTCTGACCCAGACTCATACCACTCTAAAATTCTATTATCAGGTAACACTACATTATATTTTCTTGAATTTTTAACTTTCATTAGATTTATTCTCTATTAATTTTTTGATAGTATAATTCCCACTATATTAAATAGCGGTGTATTATCTTCTAAATTTAACTTTTAAAAACTAATATGAGACTAGCTAAGGATAAGATTTCATATAAACTCACAATAAATTTTCTGATAGTGTTCAAGGTAAGAAACGAATAATTTTTATGTTATTTCACACAGTATAACTAAAATGAGCCCATTCGTTAAGAGCCTATTTATACTGTCATCACTACTTAAATCACAATATCACTATATAGTTAAATTAAGCTTATTTATTGAGCTCAAAATAACACCTTTATCATTATCCTCCGTGTACTTTTAAGTATATTTTTTTAATTCAAATAATTTCCTTTTCTATTTGTTAAATAAAAAAACAGTATATTCTCCCTTCTATTGAACAACAGTAAAAACACCAACTTATATTTAACAGCACAGGAATTATTATAGTTATATTTATGATCTTTTTATTTTTAAATTTTAAAAGCTACTAAATTGATAATAGATATGCTAAAACTAATTGCATTCTATGGAAATATTTTACATTCAACCTGATTTGTAAATAAAAGGGAAGTTATACACACTCCCCTTTAATTTTAAACATTATTGCTATAACGAAGCTATTTTACTAATTCGCACATACGCCCTTTATCTTCGGCAACACGTCCATTTATAGCATCATCTTCTGAAATGGTAGCGAGGTTAAACTCATTTTTCCCTTTTCCCCATATTTGGAAATTTTCACCAACATAACGAGCACCACTCGCCGCAATAGCCTCTTGTAGAACAATAATTTCATCGCTGTAGTACATAATAGCAAGCTGTTCATTAGGAAATGAAACTCTAATTTTCTGGCCTTCACAATTATAAGTATCCGTTTTAGCAGCTAAAGCGGGAGCTGCTATTAACGATGAGACTAAAGCAACAGCTGAAATAGAAAATAACTTATTCATTATATCTCCTAAAATAGTAAATGAATTTCACTAATACAATAAAGCTAGGCGCTTTCTTTTAAAGACAAAATAGGATACTTCCGCATTTAATGAAAACAAAAAATTTATCTTTATTTGAATAAATAAAATCAATCATTGATTAATGACCTCGCCGGTTATTTTTTATTTAAAATCAAATTTAATTCAAATAATTTTCAATACATAACTTTACATTAATACTCGCCTATTTTACTTTATTCAATGTAACTACCACTATACGATATGCTATTATCCTAGCACCTATAAATTTATTGTAGTTCAATAAATTAAATCGATCTTATTGAAAAATATCGATAGAGAAAAATAATAGGAATATTCATGCTTCAAGAGAATGTTGTTAAAGATATCATTGTTTGGATCGAGCAGAATCTTGATTCACGTTTATCATTAGATATCGTTGCTGAAAAATCAGGCTATACGAAGTGGCACTTTCAGCGCTTATTTAAAGCATATACAGGAATATCTTTAGGAAAATACATACTCGCCCGCCGCTTATCTTGTGGTGCTTATGCCTTACGTATTACACGTTGCAGTCTGCTAGATATTTCATTGAAATACCGGTTTGACTCTCAGCAAACATTTTGTCGTGCATTTAAAAAACAATTTAATATCACCCCTTCCGAGTATAGAAAAAAACCAGGTTGGGATATTAGTGAGCTTATTTTTCCAGCACTAGAAACTGTTGAGCTAAGTGCCAAATATGAGGTCGTTACCTTCCCTTCTCTAAAATTAGCCGGCATGTCACACCAGTATAATAAACCCATTTCAACGTGGAATTCAGACAAGAAAAAATTCAGAAGGGAGTTTTGGCGTAAATTTTTGAAAGATGTACATACAATACCGACTGAGTTATACGCAATGCACAGAGCATCTGCAAGTACATTAGATGACACCATGTACATTTATAACACTGCGGTTGATAAAGAAAAGCTATCAACGGCAGCTAATATCTCAGCAATGTCACAATTAGAACTACCCAGTGGTAATTACTTAGAAATTACTTTCCATATGGATGAAATTTTGGATTCATTAACGGGTTATGATGACATTATTTATACGGTATATACTAAGGTATTACCAAAAATGAATTTATTACGTAGACCTGGCCCTGATATTGAACGATATACACTAAAAGAGCCAGTGAGTTACGATAAATTACTTGATCAAAGTGGGCAGTATTTGCAAAAAATTAGCTACTATATTCCTGTTATTTAATGGCCTATTATTAAAAAGATCCCAACAATTTGGGATCTTTTGTCTAAATTGTATTTAAAACAATATTTCTTTATCAGTCTTTTTTAGACTTATTAGCAAAGAAAATATCATCTTGAATATCTTTTGTTTTTACAGTAAATAATTCATTTGTTAAATTTTCGGTCAATAACTCCGCACTTGCCATCACACGTAAATTAAATTCATTTAGCATTTTATCTGCACCTACTTTATTTGTTTTAACCATAGCAAGATATTTAGCTTCCATTTCTTTTTGCTCTAATGCTGTTTTTTCTTCCCATTCTTGGTAGGCTTTTTTTACTATTGGTGCAAGTTTTGGATAGTCTGTCATCACTAATGTTTGTAATTTTCGATATTTCCAATAAATAGAATCGCTATCTGCTTTATTTGTACCTATTCCATAATGTTGAGGATAAGCTTTTAGTCCACTGTAATACGGAACAAATGCAGTTAAATCCGCCATACCTAAACCAACATAAGTTACTTCACCTATTTCCTGAGGAAGTTCAGGACGAACTTGCATTACATGTGCTTCATAAGTTCTAAATACACTAATTGGGCGCCATGGCTCTTTACCATTTAATCCATTGGTATAAGGATCGTGCTCTGTACCTTCAAAATGATTACGTAACATTGCCTTAGCTTCTTCAACAGAAACTTTTTTCTCTGGCGTTAATAAAGGTGCAAAATTGCGCCCATCATCGACAGCTTGTTTTAGTGATGGGTTAAATTGTTGTTGAATGATCCACACTCGAGGATCATTATAGGTGCGATCACGTTCATCATCACGCGTATAAGCTTTAGAGAAATTAAAAACCCCCTCTTTTTCTGGGTTATAAAGTCCTTTTTCGATCGCAAATTCCACTAAATTTTTAGAACCTAAAACATCATCTCTTTTAATATCATAAAATTGTAGCCTGCCTTGATTGCCTGTTGCGAAATACTTATCTTTAGGCAATTTTTGTGCAACCCAATGATGTCCTGTCCCTGTTTCTAAATACCAAAGTTCATTTTTATCAACAACTGCAACTCCGAATCCTTCTCCAGCCCCTTGTTTTTCAATAATACTTCCTAATAATTCGATTGCTTCACGCGCTGTTTTTGCTCTTGAAAGTAACACATCAGGAATATCATCTTCTGTTATTCCTGTATCTTCAACATAAGGATCAAATGCAAGTGCTTGAGGTGAGGCGAAGATAGATTCTGTTCCACTAACCCCAACACCCAATTCATTAAACCCAGTTGCACCATGCAATTGTGTTTTCCAATTAGGTACAGTGGTATAACGTAATGAATTTTTAGGTAATGGATAAGTGAAGTTATTAACACCATTATGCTCTTTAGTGCTATAGATGCCTGTTTGGTTTGTTTTTGCTGGATGAATAACAAAATGTTGTGCTTTTAATGCATCACTATCTGCGCTACGAGCAATGATATATGAACCATCATTTGTTGCTTCAGTGCCAGCTAAAAGCGTGGTACATGCTAATGCAGAAGAAGCAAGTGCTATATTAATTGATAAGGCAATAATGCCTTTTTTGAATAAAGACATAAAACTCCCATTTGCTTGTTATTTATAATTTGTATATTAATTAAATATCTATAAAGAAATAAAAAACCAGATAGATAATTGGAGATAGAATATTAGCAATGAGAAAGAGAGTATTTCCGTGATTTATATCTCAACAAGCATTATATTTCGAAATAAAAACATTATTTAATCATATCGTATTAATATTAATAATCTTTATTAAAAGATATATTTAGAATGCAATTAAATATTAAAAAACATTGTTATTAGTAATCACTTCATGTAATAAATCATTATATAATGCACAAATTATGTTAATTCCATTGTGATTTAATAAACACCCCCCATTTATTAATATTTATTCTCTTATTAAATTTAAATGATGCGTTTTTTTATAAATTCTAATAAATAGTAGATCTCTTTGTTAGGCTCTACTGCACTTGTATAAATAACTCTATATCCTGTATCTAATAGTGCATAAAAAGTGGCTAAAGTCAGAAAATAATAAAATAGCCACTAAGAGAGTTAATGTCTTTAATGGCTATGTTATTTAACTAGAGTTTATCGATAAACCGCATTAACTGCTGACGTAATTGTTTATTTTCTTGTTTAAGTTGCTCATTTTCATCTAATAAAGTGAGCGCTATCGCAATCCCATGCCAATCTAATGCAAGTTCTTTATGCAGTTTTAATGCGCGGTGTGTTACTACAATCGCATTATCATCAAAAAACCATTCTTGAGTTTCAATTTCTAATGGTTCAATAACGCCAAGTGCGACAAATTCTTTGAGATCATCTCTGGATATTCCCGTATGATGACAAAATTCAGTAACAGTAAATACTGTTGTTGTTAATTGACCCATTATTTATTCTCCCAGTCTTTACGTGGATTATAATCGGCCTGGCTATCTGCAATTTGTTGCCATAATTCGCGTGTCTTTTCATCCGGTTTCGGTGGCATGACAATTTTAATAATTGCATATAAATCACCACTGACTTTTTTGCTAACCAATCCCTTCCCTTTAATGCGCAATCTTTGCCCAGTTTGACTTCCTGCAGGGATCGTTAATAAGATTTTTTCTTTTATTGTGGGTATAGGAATTTTTGCACCTAATGCAGCCTCCCAAGGTGCAACAGGAACAACGATTTCTAAATCATGGCCTTTAATATCGAATAAAGGATGTGGTGCAATGCGGATTGTTAGCCATAAATCACCGTTTTCACCACCATTCTCGCCGGTTGTTCCTTGCCCTTTTAAACGAATACGTTGACCATCAATAACACCAGCAGGAATTTTAACATTCAATGTTTTAGGTATTTCTTTTTCTAAGATCCCAAACACATTATAAACCGGTAAATGATAACTGATTGTACGTTTATGCTCTTCTTGCGACTCTTCTAAAAAAACAGCTAATTCTATTTCTAAATCATGACCACGTTGTTTTTGAGGTTGTTGAGCTCGTCGCCCTTCAAATGGAGAATGGTGTCCAAAAAAAGAGGTATAAAAATCGTCAAACTCTTCTTGGCTAAAGCTTTCTTGGTTTTGATTTGAGTGTTGTTGCGTAAATTGCCTAAATTTCGGGTCGTTGCGATGAGCCCAGAGCTCATCATATTCTGCCCTACGTTGTTCATTACCTAAAACTTCCCAAGCTTGAGCAATCTCTTTAAAACGCGCCTCAGCATCAGGCTCTTTACTGACATCAGGGTGATATTTTTTTGCTAAACGGCGATATGCTGTCTTAATCGTCTTAATATCATCCGTAGGTTTAACGCCCATAATGGCGTAATAATCCTTTAATTCCATAGTGATATCTCAATTACGTTAAATAACAAATAAAATATTAATACCTTATACTTAATTTATTATAGAACAGAGAAACTACGTTGGTTAATGAAACGCTTTAAAGCAGAATTTTTTAGTTTATAACATATAGATTTACCCTTTCATTATTGCCTATTTAGCAAAAGTTTTTTGTTTTTATCCCTCTTTTTAGAAAAACAGATAAGAATACAATAACTGCCATCGAAACATTATGAATAGCACGACCTTCTATCAATATGAGCTTATAGCAGCAAGTAACGATAGCTAAATTCAATAAGTTATGAGCATGTGCTGTATTAACCCATCATGAATATTGAATTGTGCTTTAAAATTAATTCAATTTATTAAGAGAGAATATTATGAGCGTTCCAGTATTAGGTCTTGGTACTTTTCGTTTAAAAGATGACGTTGTTATTGCCTCTGTAAAAACAGCGTTAGAATTAGGATATCGTGCAATTGATACTGCTCAAATTTATGGCAATGAAGTAGCCGTTGGTCAAGCAATCAGTGAAAGTGGTATTCCACGTCAAGATCTCTATATCACAACTAAAATTTGGATAGAAAATTTACCTAAAGACAAATTGATCCCGAGCTTAAAACAAAGTTTACGTGATTTACAAACCGATTATGTTGATTTAACTCTTATTCATTGGCCATCACCTAATAATGCGGTTTCAGTAGAAGAATTTATGCAAGCATTATTAGAAGCAAAAAAACAAGGTTTAACACGTGAAATTGGGATCTCTAACTTTACGATCCCATTAATGGAACAAGCAATTAACGCCGTTGGAGTAGAAAATATCGCAACTAATCAAATCGAATTATCACCTTATTTGCAAAGTCATCATGTTGTTAATTGGGCGAGAGAACATGGGATCCCTATTACATCTTATATGACATTAGCCTATGGTAAAGCATTAAAAGATGAAACTATTCAGGCAATTGCTAAAAAACATAATGCTACTGCAGCACAAGTTATTTTAGCTTGGGCAATAAGTGAAGGATATTCTGTTATTCCATCTTCAACAAAACGTGAAAACTTAGCGAGTAATTTATTAAGCCTTCATCTTCAACTTGATGCTGAAGACAAAAAAGCAATTGCAGCACTAGATTGTAATGATCGTTTAGTTAGCCCTGAAGGATTAGCACCTAATTGGGATTAATGAAATAGCGACAAATTTTGTCAAATATGGGGTGAAAAGATGACTTTTCACCCTATTTTTTTATTTTTTCGCACTATAATGAGACACCTTATAAACAAATTAAATAACATGGTGTTATCATTTAACCCTCTCACTTAAAATATTTTTTATTTTTTAAAATATTTTTTATTAAGTAAAAACAATATCTTATTTAACCCTCCGTCTATTTTTAGCAATTTATTGTTAAGTGGCATTTGAAATACTTTTTTATACGAGGTAGATTTGTCATTAAGAAAAGTCATTTACCTAGTGACAAATTTAGCTTTTTATTCTGACTAAGATAAAAAGCAGATAAATCACATTATTCAATGCAATAAGGGCGGTAAAATGGAAAGGATTATTATCCCTACTCACTATATTCATGTACGCTCAACGCCACTTTGGACTGTAGATACAGCCCCAAAATCAATATGGGAAAGACATTTAGATAAAGGAACTCGCCAAGGGGTTTACCCAAAACTATCTGTTATGCAAGGAGTGATTGTTTATTACGCATATGCAGATGAAATTAGCCCGGAGCCAACAGAAACATTAGTGATTAATGCGGGTGAATTTGGTGTATTCCCACCAGAAACATGGCACAAAATAGAAGCAAAAACTGAAGATACTGTTTTTAATGTCGATTTTTATGTCGATCCCAAAGTCCTTGCTGAAGGTTAATAATATGGAAAATGAAAACAAAGGTTATTTATTAGCATTGATTAACACTAATGATAATGAAAAAGCTGAAAAAATCTTTCTTAACCCTAAAATTTTATATATTCCAGAAATCGCAACAAAAGAAATTTTATCATTAGTTGATGAATTAAAAAATAAAATAAATCTTGATACTCAAGAACTCTCTTTGGAACTCACGAACAAAAATAATGGCGTTTCTGTTGATCAAGAGTGTTATTTAACCGATTTACTCGATGCTGATACATCAAGTTTAATGGTAAAAGATCTTATCAATATTGTACGTGGTTATGATATGGATGAAGAAACAAATGTTTGTGGTTGGTGATCTGATGTCGTGAAAGGAATATATCACCTTCACTATATATATTGATAATGAAGGTGATTGATTAATACTTAGAGAGAAAATTGAAGATCATTTTTTAAGAGCCTATCTATCATCCAATACCCTGCTTTTCCTGGCGGATTGTTTCTAGACCAAACTAAATCAATATCTATTTTTTTAGGAAATTGATCGTAATTTAAGCTCATTAATAAGCCATGCCCAAATTGCTTTACTAGCCATGTAGGTAGTATCGCCCATCCCATCTCTTGTTCTGCCATTTCGAGCAATAATAGATAATTAGGTGCCTGCCAGTTTTTCTCACTATTAATAACAAATTGAGCACGACTACTTAATCTAAGCTGACGATTCATTGTGAGATGCTGATAAGTTATCTGCTTTTCTTTCACCAAAGGGTGGGCTTTATGTGCATATAATCCTAGCTCACCTTGTATAGGTAATCGGGCAAAAGCAATATCAGCAGGATATTCTATTCGTGATTCCATCATACCAATATGCGCCTGATTATTTTGCAGCATATTAATCACATCATCATTCTCAGCAACAAGAAACTCAAATTCAAGATGTGGGAATTCTTTATCTAGAATTTTCAAGAGTTTCTCTGAATAAGGTGGTTGATACATATCAGAGAATACACAACTTAAACGAGGCTCCATTTCAGGCGATAGTTCTATTCTTAATGCCTGTAATCGCTCATCAGCGGCTAAGATATCTTCAACGAGGCTTAATACTTTCTGTCCTGCAAAAGTGAGTGTTGATTCTCTTCCTTTGCGCTCAAACAATTCAAACCCCATATCATCTTCAAAACCAGTTATTGTGCTACTGACCGTAGATTGGCTTTTATTTAATTTTCGAGCAGCTGCAGAAAATGATTTTAATGAAGCAGCTTCAATAAATGTACGTAAAGTTTCTATGGAATAATTCATTATGGTATCGGTTTTTTCGATGGCACCTATTTTGTATATATACAAAATATCACCAATAATTGCACTCGTTTTTTGTTAAATAATTAATTTGAGGTGGGATATGAGCCAATATCAAAAAACATTTACTGAGCGCGTTTTTCACGCTGTTACATTTGAAGCAATTGCTATTGCCATAACAGCACCGCTTAGTGCATGGCTTTTGGGTCGCTCCATTTTTCAAATGGGCACAGTGGCTATTGTTTTATCAACGTTAGCGATGCTATTGAACCTATTTTATAACATGATTTTCGATCGTTATTGGCCTTTATCTAAAGGACCAAGGCCAACAAAAATACGTATTATGCACGCAATTGGTTTTGAATTTAGTTTTGTTATTATCGGTTTGCCAATACTGGCATTTTTATTAAATATGTCGCTATTGGATGCATTTTTATTAGAAATAGGATTTTTTATCTTCTTCCTTTTCTATACTTATGCATTTAATCTTAGTTACGATAAATTACGCGAAAGCTGGTTCAGCCATAAAGAAAAACGTATTGTTGCACGTAATTAAAATCTCAAAAAAGCACCCTTTGATATTGAAATGACCCCAGTTTATTGGATAGTTCATATTCCATTAGGTGCTTTTTTACTTATTTTTCATAATTAATCATAGGTAAATGTGAAATCTACTTTGCCATTCGCTTCATCATGTTTAACTGGATCGTTACTATAGTGAATAGTTAGAGGTAAATTTAATATTGACCGTTTGATCTTGAACAGGGAAATTTGCTAATGCAAACTAGCTTGCGTTTAAGTTGGAACATATTGACCTCATTGATATAAGAACCTTGTATTTATACAAATAAAAAGCATTAATTTAATTAAAACCATATCAAAGAATAAATTCGATATAAAAACACAAAGCTAACATGATGAGAAAAAGAAAAATAAAAATAAAAATAATATCAGAATTATAATCCAAGTAATCTCCTAGATTTCATAAAAACCAGAAACAAATAAAAAAACACACAAAAAACATCTAAAAAAACAATTACTAGTACAAATATAGTATAAATCTCTTAATATAAAGATAGTAATAATCAAATTAATGACTATCATCATACTAACATGCTTCAAATTATCTCAATAGTAAATTAGAATTATAAAAGTTCTATAAAAAATAAAGGTATTCTTTTTTAGAAGAAAATATAACACTTAGTCTAAAGGATTTTATGATGGTATTTTTTATAAGTTATATGATACTCGCTATATTTTTGATTGCCGCACTGGCTCATTGGTCTTTTTCTGCATTATTTCCTAAAGCTCCTTCTACAGCACTTTCATGCCTTTTGGTCAGAACACTTATTGGCGTCTTACTTGTTATCGCTGATATTTGTTTGATTTTTATTTTACTCAGTCAATTACTTTGATTTGATTGAAATTTATATGAAAATACTATCGAGGTTGTTTTTCTTTATCTTATATTTTTATTAATTTTGGTCTAAATATTTTCAATAATTCCATTACGATTTTAGATAATCATCCAATACAAGCAAATCGCATTATTCATATATTTTCCTTAAAACTTATCTAAACGGACAGTTAATTGTCCAATTACGAGCAAAAAACGTGACTACTCAGGCAGAATAAACTTAATTAACCTCTATTATGTTAACAAATAGTAAAACATTTTTTTAACAAATGAGAGGTGATATGAAAAAAAAGAGTAGTATTGCATTTATCAGAAAAAAATTAGTGAAAGATAATTCTATCTACGTGAAAGAGCTCAGTACGCTACTTCATGTATCGGAAAGAACAGTAAGAAGATACATAGATGAATTACAGTTATTAGGTATAGCAACTAAATTTCATGGTGGAGTGAGATTACAAAAAATTGAATTAGAACCAATAATAAATAGAACTATTGATGAAACCAGAGTACTTCAATTTAATTATGAAGAACAAAGTAGAGATAAAAAAACTGCAGATAAATGCTCATTATATATTTTAGGATCTTTCAATTTAGATGTTGTCACAGAAGTTGAAAGATTTCCTTTTGTCGGAGAGACAATCAAAGCAATCTCTACAAATTTTTTTCCTGGTGGGAAAGGTGCTAATCAAGCAGTTGCGGCGGCTGAATTAAATGACCATGTGCATTTTTTTGTTAAAGTAGGCGACGATTCATTCGGCGCTACTGCAGAGAAATATTTCGGAACTACAAAGATAAGTTCATATACCTTAATTAAGGATGCCAATGCAAAGACAGGGAATGCATTAGTTATGGTTGAGAGCACCACCGGTAACAATAGTATTGTTATTGATCTAGGGGCTAATGCAACCATTACTAAAGCTGAAATTCTTTCAGATATTAATAATCTACAATCGGCAAAAATTTTTCTTACTCAATTAGAAAATAATATAGAAGCAACTAAGTTTGCGATTGAAATAGCAAAAAAATCGGGATGTTATGTCATTCTTAATCCAGCACCCTATTCAGAGCACATTGTCTCACATTTGCCATCTGTTGATTTATTAATACCAAATGGAACAGAAGCAGAACTAATATCAAACATTAAAATTGATAGCGTTATTTCAGCGCAGGAAGCCATAAAAGCAATACACAATTTAGGTGTTAAAGAAATAGTAATGACACTTGGTGACAGTGGTGCTCTTTATTTCAATGGTAAAACTATGAAATATTACAAAGCGATGAGTGCATCTGTCGTTGATACAAGTGGTGCAGGTGATGCATTCACTGGTGCTTTGGCCGCAAAATTAATAGAAGGTAAAAATATGGATGAAGCAATTAAATTTTCTATTGCTTATGCATCATTGGCCGTTGAAAAAAAAGGTGCATCATCAATGCCATCTAGGACAAGTGTTGATGCCAGATTAAAAAAAGAGCGTATGTAAGGGAAGTGCATAAATAACCCCCCCGTTAATAAATTATATAATCGAGGTCGTTATGAAATATTTAATTTTCATTATTAGCCTTCTCTTAATTTTTATAGTGGCATCTTCTATTAGTTTTAATGCTAATAAAATAAAAATGAAATTTATTCCTATAATTATTCTTCTATTAATAGAGGCCACCGTTGCTTTTATACTTTTACATACAACTATTGGGATCACAATTCTTAATACAACGAATATAGGTATAGAATATTTAATACATCATGCAAATAAAGGAATTGATTTTGTATTTGGAGATATAAGCACAAAAACACCTATTGTGTTTGTTATTGTTGCTCTAATGCCTTTAGTATTTATTTGTTCAATTATTGGGATATTAAAATATTTTGGTATTCTACGATTGATTATTCTTACTATTGGTTACCTTATTAATAAAATAGCAAAAGTCGGTAAACTTGAGTCTTTTTCAGCAGTTAGTGCTGTTATTGTAGGTATGATGGCCGTATATGTTTCGATTAAAGAATACATTCCCAATTTAACAAAACCACAAATGTACACAATAGCTGCATGCTCGTTGTCTACTGTGGATATCGCAATACTGGGTGCATACACTCAAATGTTATCACCTGAATTTGTCTTTATTGGTGTATGTCTAAACTTTTTTAGTACTTTTGTTATTGTTTCTATTATTAATCCTAACGATCCCATTGAAATATCGAGCCATTTTTTTGCCCCTAAAAATGAGCATCATAGTTTTTTTGAAGTACTAACAGAACATATGCTTGATGGTTTTAAATTAATTCTAGCTATAGTTCCAATGCTTCTTGGCTTTATTGCCCTGATTAGCATGTTGAATGATATTTTTTTATACAGCATAGGAATTAGTTTCCAAGGTCTTCTTGGCTATATTTTCTCACCCATTGCGTTTTTACTTGGTGTTCCATGGCAAGACAGTATTCAGTTTGGGCAAATTATTGCCACAAAAATTTTAACAAATGAGTTTGTTGCAATGTTTGATTATAGCAAATTGGATGATTTAAGCCCGAGAACAGAAGCCATTATCTCTGTATTCCTAATTTCGTTCGCAAATTTTGGTTCAATAGGAATGATTATTGCCTGTGTCGCCAGTATCAGTAAAGAACATGGAAAAATGATAGCGGCAAACAGTTTTCGACTGATAGTCGGTTCAACGTTGGTGAGTTGCTTATCTGCAACAATAGTCGGTATTTTTGTCAGTTGATATTTATTTCCTTAGTCCTAGTTTTAGTTTTATTTGTTATTCAATGTGTTATGTAAGTTATCAAAGGAGAAGTTATATGACTAAAATTATTATAGATTGTGATCCGGGTGTCGATGACGTTATTGCAATTTTACTTGCATTAGCATCACCAGAAATTAAAGTTCTGGGGATCACAACCGTAGCCGGAAATATTGAGTTGGATAAAGTTCATGAGAATGCTCGTAATATTCTCTCATTTGTATCACGACCCGATATACCTCTAGCAAGAGGATGTGAACGACCTTTGATAGCACGCAGAGGAAATAAGACTCAAGTACACGGCAACAATGGTCTTGCGGGGGTTACGTTACCGAAATCCAATTACACTTATCCCGATATACATGCAGTGGATTTTATTATTGATACAGTGATGTCTAACCCTAAAGAAGTTACCCTTTGTCCAACAGCACCACTTACCAATATCGCAATGGCTATGCTCAAAGAACCAAGGCTTAAAGATAATGTAAAAGATATTGTTCTAATGGGAGGCGCCGCATTTCGCGGTGGAAATATAACACCTGCCGCTGAATTCAATTTTTATGTTGATCCACATGCAGCACATATTGTTTTTGATACAGCAGAGCATATTACGATGCTGGGATTAGATGTAACCCATAAAGCTGATATTCGAGCTGGTTTATGTCAATCGTTAGAGCAAGGTAACGTTATTGCTAGAACAGCAGCAAAAATGGCTCGTGGATATGCTGCATTTGATCCCTTCTTACATGATCCCTGTGTAATAGGTTATCTAATTCGACCAGATATTTTTACAGGTATAAACGGTCATATTGATATTGAGTACGAATCAGGCAAACTCTTTGGTCTAAGCTTCGCAACAATCCATGATGACCAAACACCATCTAGAAGTAATGGCAATTCAAATGAATGCCGCATGAATACGATGATAATCACTGATGTTCAATCAGAGAAATTAATGTCGCTGATATCTGAACGAATTTTATCTTTATAAACTAAATCAAGAAAAATACAGAGAAGTGTAGCTTCTCTGTATCAATCTTTATTATATTATTTTTTTCTTAAAAAGAATTGATTAATATTTTGTTGAAAATTAAACAAGAAATATCCTAATAGTAAATTCGTGCTATGTTTAAAAATAAATAAATCTATTATGATGACTAACATCATAGTAATAGAATATTAGTATTTACATAATTATTTATATATAACAATAAATTAGGATAGAAAATATGACTAGTTATAAAAATTTAATAGCACTAATCGTTATATTATTTACCTGCATAATAGGGAGCGCACATGCAGAGCAACGCCCTGATGTGGCAGATAATGTCATTGCCTATAAAGGTCAACAAGGAGTGATTGTTTGGACTCTACGTGTTGGTGATCGTAGTGCTAATGAAGCATTAGTACAGATCGAAAATATTGACCATGACTGGAATTTAAAAATTCAAAAAATGCAGGTCGAAAAAACCACTAGAGATACCCGGTACTCAATAAATATTAATGGAAATAAATTTGTTACCCTAATTATTGAGAATAAATGCTGTGGTAACCTTTATATACCAGGAGAACCTCAGCCTATATCAGTAAATTACTCTGAAGAAATATCCCATGAAGGTAATGCACAAGCATTTCTCACTGATTTTCTTCAAGCTCAAAATAATGAAATCAACAAATAAGCCTTTAAAATTATTTTGATACTAATACTAAATAGGTGAGTTTCATTGATTATTTTCTCACCTATAAAATAGAATGAAAAAACAGCCCTAAAATGGCAATGATTCCGCAGTACTTTTATTTTCTTTGGTATAGTTACTTATAGTAGCAAATAGTAGCAAACTACCACTTCAGGTCGATTGCATTCATTTTAACTAATGCTTTAAATCCTGATAGATACTGAATAGGGTCACACATGGAAATGTTTTTAATAGAAAGTCTTTCAAACTTATCCCTACTCAATTTTGCATTGATTAAATAGAGATCATCTTCATCACCAGTTTCATGATTAAATATCTGAGGTTTCATATTGAGGGTATTAAGTATTAAGGGGGTATAATGTTCCCCCATTTGTACCCAAAAAATGGAACTTTCAAGAGACTTCAGGAGACAATGATTTAGTACGAAGGTTTGATTTTACTGGAATTAGGAGACTTCAGGAGACGCTAGGAGATGTTGAGATGGCGGATGAGGAGAGAATAAAACAAAAGAAATACAGCGTTGATTTATAAGTGTAAATTTAATAATAATTATTATTATATACAAAATCCTATACAACCACGACTGATGCTAGATATTTTTTGAACAGTAAAAAAGAAAGGTGATGCTTTTATACCACCTCCTCATCTTTAATTCCACACCCTGCTATACTCTCCAAAAACTAACCGGATCTATTATGAACATCGCAAACCTAACTCAAGAAGAAAAAGACAAGATCAATGTCGATTTAGCTGCAAGTGGTGTCGCATATAAAGAACGACTCAATATGCCAGTTGTTGCGTCCGAAGTTGAACGACAACAACCAGCACATTTACGCGAGCACTTAAATGAACGACTAGCGTTTTATCGTGAGAGAAGTAAGAAGTTGCCAGATGGGAATTCGGTGCAGTATTTGAAAATAGAGTAGTGCGATGCTTAAAGAAATAGATTCTTTTGATAAGAAAAATATTCTCGAATCTACCCGCAGAACATTAGATAGCATGGTTAAAGATGCTTTGCTAGAGAAAGTGTCCAGTTACGAGTGAAGACAAAACAAACACCAAAGCTCAAGTTCATCACCTGGTGTTCGCTGTGTAGTTAGTCGGTATGGCTTACTAGGAGAGTGTCGCCTGGTGAAATACGAAAATGACGGAGAGGATTTTATTGAAGGTGAGTGTGTTAAGACTGATTAACTTACTGATTTTTCTAGATCGTCATTTGGAACAAAAAAAGCCTCCGTTAAGAGGCTTTCAAAACGATACGAATAAATATTATATACGTTTGTTCATTACCACTTATCCCTGTAATCAAATGAAATGAAATAAGTGTATTTATCCAACTCAATCTTATGAGTCAGATGCTTCTGAAGATAAGGAACCCAAGCAGAAATAACATCAAAACCGCCGTTATTGATGATGTTTTCTGTCGGCTTAACGGTTTGTTCAATAACCGTATCATCATCACCCAGATCTACCGAATACTCTTCACCAATAAAATCTTCCGTTTTTTTATCAAACCACTCTAATCTTAATTTCAATCCCATGATGTTATCTCCGTCGTTACAGGTATTTTTTGATATTACGTTTCGGGTCGGCTGGCTTCAGCTGATTACCGGTTTTCGGGTCAAATGCACCGATATGCTGTCCATCACTAGCGCGGTACCCTTCCAGTTCACCGTGCTGTGAGTCCCACTCGTAGATTTTTCGACCTTTGTCGCCAATCCAGCGATCTCGTCTTCCCCCTCCACTTTGTTTGGGGGTCTTTTTCTGACCTTTTTTTAACTCCCCTAACCCTTTAATTTCTTCGGTCTTAGGCGCGGGGTGGTAACTATGCCCTTTTTCTTTAACTCCTTGACGAGCTTTATCCTTTTTACCCGTCGATAAATAAATTGGCTTTATTCCTAATTCCCATGGAAATACCAAAATTATAGGCTCTTTCAATGTGGACAGCTTTTTCTCGCCTTCTGTAAAAAAGGTTGGAGCCTCTAAAGGTAGCTTATTAAACCTAGGAATATCATATACCCCGCCTGGTATGTATTTATGCTTTTCAGGCTCAGGTAAAGCCGCACCCGTTAATATCGCCACATTACCAATTTGAGCCATTCTTTCCTGCTTTTCATGTGGTAATGTATAAGCAAAAATGCCTTTCTCAGCAGTTTTTCTCGCCTCAACCACACGAGTTTTAACTGGTGTATCCGTTTGCACTAACTCAATTTGCTTCGCTCCATTAACGACCTTTTCAATTACAGTAGCTGAGGTATTAATGATACCTTTTCGCTTTGCAATATCTCTTAAATGTGCTTCTTTAGGGATGTTTAATCTCTGTCCAGCTACAGTAAGTGCGGTTTCTTGGTTTTTAGGATACTCTTGGTAAATGACGGAAGGATATCTATCACTGCCTACACCAACGGGAGGAGAATACAGCATAAGACCAGCACCCAAACCTAATGCGCGCCCTAAAATAGCCCCCAACGTTTCTGTCGCGGACGTTGCGCTTGTCGTTGTTACTGCTGGCGTAAAAATAGCAACTGGTGCTAAAGTGGCTTTATCAATAGTCTTTCCAGGGATTAAAGTTGACTGAGCGGATGTTATTGCTGTATTTAACTCAGCAGGAATACTGATTTGTTGCTTAGGTGTTGAAGTAACCATTTAAACAATGGAATCGTATGATTCAATCGCTTTCTTTAAGCTACCACTCATCAGCCCCGCATACTGTAAATAACGCTGAGAATAAATTTTTATCGCTTTGGTTATATCACCTTCCCTGAAAGCATCCATCATCTCTTTGCAATGCTTATCCTTTGTCAAGAATGGGCAGTCCATTTTTGCACATACGGGACAAATATTACGCTTCATGACCTCAATTGGCTTGACGCGACTACTCATACAAACTCCTTTTTATATTTAAAATCACACAATCACTGTGTATAAAAACAGTACTCCTATATAAATAACTAAGCAATCGTCTTATTTCGGCCATGTTCGGAATGGTTATCATTAGCATTTAACTCATCCTTGAGTCAAATAAATATAATCAGCTAGTTATCAATTTCTGGTGCGCTATTGGTGTCCTGATTTTCTTCCTCTTCTTTTTGTCTACGCTCCTCTTCAGCTTTCTGCGCTTCTTCCATTTCACGCATTCTCACGTTATAGATTGATTGTTCTGGCATCTGCACACGAACAGAGATAAAACGACCATCAGGAATATCAATTGGATCCCCATCGTTGAAACCATCAATTGTATTATTGGCAAACTCTGGCGCATTAGGATGAGTTCGGTGATACGTTTTAACGAGAATACGCACAGCTTAATTTAACTCACAGGGATGCAATGAAGAGGAATGAATATGAAATTAACAGAACGTCAAATTAGCACATTAAAAAATATAAATAATGGATATGGTCAGTTAAGCAATAGTATGTCAATTTTCTCGTTGGAGAATAAAGGGCTTATTAAGCTTCACCCAAAGGACGGATGGCAATTAACAGAGTTAGGTATTGAAGAATTAAAAAGGTGGAGTGATGGATATATTAGAAGAAGCATTTGAAGTCTGGTTTAAGAAGTCTCACGGATATAGCCCATCAGTAGCGCCACCTGATAGTCATTTAATTGGCGTTATTCCTTTCTTCTTTTCTTACTTCTGCTGGATCAGTTCCATTTGCAACCAATCTTCTAGCGTCATCTCTTTTTTCTCTGGCTTCATTTAATGTAATAACAGGGTATATGCCAAGCGATATCATCTTTGATTTACCATTGAACTGATATCTGAACCTCCACCCTTTTGACCCGTTAGGTTCAACAATTAAAGACAATCCGTTGCCATCACCCAGTGAATAAACTTTTTCGCGTGGTTTGGCTTTTTTAATCGCCATGTCCGTTAGCTTCATAAATCACCAATTTTGTATAGGGTAATTCTATACAAAAAACTATACAACAAGTGGTAGAGCTTTCAAGAGACGTTAAGAGACTTCAAGAGACAATGATTTAGTGCGAAGGTTTGATTTTACTGGGATAAGGAAACTTCAGGAGACGCTAGGAGATGTTGAGATGGCGGAGGAGGAGAGATTCGAACTCTCGGATGGTTTCCCATCGGCGGTTTTCAAGACCGCTGCCTTCAGCCGCTCGGCCACCCCTCCGCAATGGGGAGCAATATAAACACCTAGGCTTATATTGTAAAGGTCTTATTGTACTGTTTGCTGTAAAATTAAACGTATTACAAGTCAATGGCTTAATTAATCAACGATTTATGGGTTCTGCTTGGGTATTTTCCTTATTTTTGCTAAATTAACGCTATTATTTTTGATTGGTCATAATGCATATGTTTGTATTTAACGGAAAAGAAGTCGAGACAGATAGTCACGGTTATCTAAAAAATAGCAATGAATGGAGCGAAGATATGGTTCCAACATTAGCTGAAATAGAAGAAATTGAGCTGACAGAACAGCACTGGGAAATTATCCGCTTTGTTCGCCAATTTTATTTAGAATTTAATACCTCCCCTGCTATTCGTATGCTGGTAAAAGCCCTTGCGCAAAAATATGGCGAAGAGAAAGGCAATAGTCGCTACCTTTATCGCCTATTTCCTAAAGGCCCAGCGAAGCAAGCCACAAAACTGGCTGGTTTGCCTAAACCCGTTAAATGTATTTAAAACATTAGCTTTTAATAAAAAAATAATTAAAAGCTACATTACTCATAATGGCGGATTGAAAAATCTGCCATTGATTCATATTCACAAGGTGTGGCAGACCAAAATGTAATCTTGGCGCTTCTAGGGCCACCAGCTTCTAACCAATTTTCAAATTCTTTGAATACATCTTCCTTTGCAAACGCTCTTACTCCCACACTACCATCGTCACGATTCCAAACATAACCTGTTATTGGTTGTTTTTTCATCCATTGATAAGTAAAAAAACGAAATCCAACACCTTGTACACGCCCTTGAATAATATATTCTCTACCTTTTTTCATATGCTCTCCTGATAGTATTGTTAAAATAAAAATTCCACTCAGGTTATTGTCTTTTCTTTATACAATAGATAATCTAATTTTGTGAGGTTCTTTATTCATAATGAAAGCAAAGGATTATATTTTTTTCAAATCCTTGATATTTCACTTTGTGCCCTCATATATATAACCAATAAGCAAGGCTATATGGAGGTGATACTATGATGACCGCCAGCAAATTTGGGATAGGACAGCAAGTTAGACATAAATTACTCGGCTACTTAGGCGTTGTTGTCGATGTGGATGCTGAATATTCCCTTGATCAGCCTAATGAGGATGATATTGCATCTAATGTGACCTTGCGAGCAGCACCTTGGTACCATGTTGTGATGGAAGATGATGAAGGACAACCTATTCATACTTATCTTGCTGAAGCGCAGATAACTTATGAAGTCTCAGATGAACACTTAGATAATGACTCATTGGATGAGCTATCGCAGTCAATTCGTAGCCAATTACAGGCTCCACGATTAAGAAATTAACCGAATAATCTAAATAAGCTGTGATCTGAATAAATATGATAATCGCCGAATTTGTTTTCGGCGATTTTATTTTGATTTCTTACCAAGGAAGGCCATGTGCTTCGATTTCTTTTTTAGGGCAACGATCCATAACCACTCGTAATCCTGCCTTTTCTGCTAACTCTTTGGCATCTTCATTAATCACATCAATTTGTAACCATAAGACTTTGGCATCAATTTCAATCGCTTCTTTTGCGATTTCTAATGCGGCAGATGATTGACGGAAAACATCAACCATATCAATCGAGACAGGAATATCTTTTAATGAGGTATAGCATTGTTGACCTAACAATGTTTGTCCAGACATACCTGGGTTTACAGGAATAACATCATAACCTTGTTCTAATAAGAATTTCATGACTTTATAGCTTGGACGATCTTCTTTGCTACTCGCACCAACAAGTGCAATTGTTTTGACACTTCTTAAAATGTCATAAATATCTGAGTCCACCATTTATATACTCCGTTCATCATGAAGATTGAAAATATTATGATACATCATAGTATCTTGATCCGTTCATAGCTTGTAAGATAAAAAAAAGGTATTTTGACAGCTGGAACAATAACTATATTTATTTTTAAAGGTATCAAATGGAACAAATTGACCGCACGCTCTTAAAAGAAAAAAATATCGCGCTTGTTGCCCATGATCACTGTAAAAGCTCATTACTTGAATGGGTTCAAAATAATCGTGAACAACTGTCTCTACATAAATTATTTGCAACAGGAACCACAGGAAATTTAATTAACCACCACACAGGCCTAAGTGTTACTCAAATGCTAAGTGGCCCAATGGGTGGTGACCAACAAATAGGTGCAATGATCGCTGAAAAGAAAATCGATATCATGATTTTCTTTTGGGACCCATTGAACGCCGTTCCTCACGATCCAGATGTTAAAGCCCTTCTACGCTTAGCAACAGTATGGAACATTCCGGTTGCCACCAATCGTGCAACTGCAAACTTTTTAATTTCATCGCCTCTGTTTTCACAAGAATCCACAATTAAAATTCCTGATTACGAAGGTTATTTAAAAGAAAGATTAAAATAATTCTAAGGTTTTCGCTGTATAGGGACACCTTGAGATTTTAGCTCTGAAACAAAACAAGATGGCTGTTGTTTATTAAATAATAGCCATACTTGTTTTTTTGCTCTTGTTAATGCGACATACATTAAACGTCGTTCTTCTGCATTAGGATAATCTTCAACTTTTGGTAATAACGCTAATTCAATAATTGATTCCCTTGCAGGTGCAGGGAAAGCATCTTTACCCTCTTGTAAACCTAAAATAATAACATAATCAGCTTGTTGTCCCTTCGATGCATGGAAAGTCATAAATTCTAAATTTAATTTAGGCCAACGTGTCTTAGCTTTTTTTAATAACTCAGGTTTTAAATAATGATAACGGGCGAGTAAAAGGATCGTTTCATTGTCACCAACGTAACCACTCATTTTATTTAATAGATTTTCAAGCTGATCATCTGATAATAAAACAACCGCTTTTTTATTACCTTTAACTAGGCTATTTAAAGGCTTAGATAATTGCATTGGATTTTGTTGAATAAATGTATTAGCAACATCACCAATTACGTCATTAAAGCGGTAGGTCGTATCTAATGCACATTCGGCGCCTTCTCCAAATGAATGATGAAAAGAGGTCGTTAATAATAATTCTGCACCACTAAAACGGTAAATAGCCTGCCAATCATCACCCACAGCAAATAAAGACGTTTGTTTATTTTGCTGCTTTAATGCTGTTAATAATGATGCTCTAAGTGGCGAAATATCTTGAAATTCATCAACAAGTATATGTTTCCATGGGCTAATAAAACGCCCTTTTTCAATAAGATTAATAGCTTGGTGTAATAAACCGGAAAAATCTATCGCATCTTCTTCTTTTAATGCCATCTTCCATGCTTTTAATAAAGGAGATAACAATTTTAAATATTTTTTAAATGCATCTGTATATTCAGATTGTACACTTTCAATCAGTGATTTTTGGCTACCGCCTTGCATTCTTAACAAGCCAATCCAACGTTCTAACCTTACAGCAACTTGATTTTCTAATTTTTTATCATGCCAAAATTCACCTTCTGGAATATCCCAATCAAGCTCTTGAGATAACCATTCACGCCATCCCTTTGCTTGTGCTTTTTTCTGCTGGCATTGATTTCGCCATTCGCCTAATAATAATGCTCTTCTTTTTTCACTATTTATTTCAAGTTCACTAATTTTAGGTTGTTTCTTTGTCGCTTGTTGAATAATGGATAATGCTAATGCATGGAATGTTTTCGCCATAATATCGGCATTTAAACGCGCTGAGATACGTTCATTCATTTCTTGCGCCGCTTTACGCCCAAATGCCAATAACAAAATTTGCTCTGGCTGCGCTAAATTTCGACGTAATAACCATCCTACTCTTGCGACTAATACAGATGTTTTACCACTTCCTGCCCCCGCTAAGACTAAAATATTCTCTTCACCATTAATAACCGCGCGACATTGTGATCCATTGAGTGGAGATGATTCAATCGAATTAAAAAACTCCGCATGCTCATTTAGCATTTGTGTTATCCATGCAGAATTTTCTTTATTAATAAGTGATTCACCTTGTTTTAACCACTCTAAACATTGCTGATAAAGCACTTGGCAATTATCAAATTGGGTAAGGCGTTCGAGTGGAAGTGGAATAGCCGAGAAGCTTTCTTTTATAGATTGTTGAATTTCACTAAGGTTAGATTGTTTTATCCATTTATTAGATTGCGTAATTTCAGTAATATTTTGGAGTTGTTTCTCAAGAACTTGAGCACTTATTTCACTCATTTCTTGACTCCAAATTTGCCATGTCTGGAATAGATATCGATAGAACTGCTGTGTTTCCTCCCAGTCTGTTCCATGTAATCGAACCACTTTATCTTCAGGCAATAAAAATTCTAATTCGCCCCACACAATCCCTTTTTTACAGTGAATATCAATCAATTCATTAAAAGGAATTAAATACTGGTGTTTTTCACCACTGACTTCAATACCTGCATTTAACAATTTGACTCTATTATAAGGATGCTGTGCTAAACGTTGCCCCATCGGAGTGGATTTCAGTTCCATACGTAATTCCTGCAATAAATAACAATAGTCTGTTGTTAAGCTCTTTTTAATCGGTGATAAACCCTATATTCTAAGAGGTAATTATCTCCATCTTGTTTATTTAAGGGCTTTTTGTGTTCACTTTGCTAAATGGCGCCCGCCGATTTATCTATAATAGCCACTTTCTCTATTATATTCGCATAATAATCGCACTTACGGGAACGACTTTGTTTCCTTGGGTGTTAGGTCAAGAGCCTAAATATACCATTCCGCTGACTTTAGGTGTGGTCGCAGCAGCATTAACGGACTTAGATGACAGACTTGTCGGGCGTTTAAAAAACCTGGTCATTACCTTATGCTGTTTTCTTCTTGCATCAGCATCAATAGGATTGCTTTACCCCTATCCTATTTTATTCTTTTGTGGTTTAGCGATTTCAACTTGGGGATTTATTTTATTAGGTGCGTTAGGACAACGCTACGCTACCATTGCTTTTGGAGCTTTATTAATTGCCATCTACACTATGCTCGGCATGCCTATTTTCCCCGTTTGGTATGAACAACCTATTTTGCTGCTGTTAGGTGCTATTTGGTACAATTCGCTAACCTTGGTTGGTCACTTATTATTTCCTATTCGCCCTGTACAAGATAATTTGACTCGCTGCTATCAGCAACTTGCAACGTACCTAGAGGCAAAAGCAACTTTATTTGATCCTGATATTGAAGATGACTATCAACACTCGCTTTATAGTTTGGCTATGGCAAACAGCCAGCTTATTGACACAATGAATCAAACTAAAGTCACATTATTAAGCCGACTCAAAGGTGATAGAGGTCAGCGCAGTAGTCGCTTTACACTTCATTACTATTTTGTAGCTCAAGATATTCATGAAAGAGCCAGTTCATCTCATGTCCAATATCAATTATTGAGTAATGAATTGCGCCACAGTGATGTACTTTTTCGTTTTCAACGTTTACTTTCTATGCAGGCTCGGGCTTGTGAGCAAGTTGCACAATCCATTCTTTGGCATAAAAAATATCAGCATAATCCCGCTCTTGAGCGTTCCATTAATTATTTAGAAAATGCCCTCAATCATTTAAAAAATACAACCTCAGAACCGCAATTAATGACTCCTTTGAATAATTTATTGCAAAACCTTCAAGGGATTGATGCTCTTTTACGCAGTATTAGTACAGAGCAGTACCAAATATCTCATGACCAAAAAGAAGAAACGCAACTCTCCGATGATGGTTTAACCGGATGGAGAGATATCGCATTAAGAATAAAAGAACATCTCACTCCTAAATCAGCGCTTTTCAGGCATGCGGTTAGAATGTCACTCGTGCTTTGTATTGGTTATGCAATTATTCAATTTTTCCAATTAGACAGAGGCTATTGGATATTATTAACCAGCTTGTTTGTGTGCCAACCTAACTACAATGCAACACGTAGACGCTTAACATTACGTGTAAGTGGCACCATTATTGGTATTTTAATCGGTTTCCCTATTTTGTATTTTGTTCCCTCTATTGAAGGACAGCTGGTCTTAATCGTAATAACCGGCACGCTCTTTTTTGCATTTAGAACGATACAATATGCACATGCCACACTATTTATTACATTATTAGTTTTGCTAAGTTTTAATTTACTTGGTGAAGGCTATGATGTCGCTCTTCCTCGAATTATTGATACCTTAATTGGTTGTGCTATTGCATGGTTTGCGGTCAGTTTTATTTGGCCTGATTGGAAGTTCCGCCAATTACCTTTTGTTATTCAAAAAACAATGACAAATAACTGCTATTACCTTGATGCTATCCTTATTCAGTATTATCAAGGAAAAGATAATAGTTTAGGTTATCGAATTGCTCGCCGTAATGCTCATAGTAGTGATGGTGAACTCGCTTCACTTATCTCGAATATGTCATCAGAGCCAAAAAGTTATCAAGCCTCCCAAGAGGTCGCTTTCCAGTTACTCTGCTTGAATCACACCTTGCTTAGTTATATTTCGGCACTTGGTGTTCATCGTTCTAAAATCGAAGATGAAACAGTACTTACGTTGCTTAATGATACTGTTTGTTATATCGACGCTGCTTTGCGTCGTAAGACAGCGCAAGATAAAGCATTTAAACAATCTCATATCGAGTTAATTGAACGGATCAATTCATTACCTAATGCTGATGATGGCCGAATTCAATTAGTCATTACTCAGATTCGATTATTACTAGATTTGCTCCCTCAAATCATTAACTGCATTCAAATGATTGAGCAAGGAGAAACAAACAAAGCACTTGAACCACAACATTAGCATTAATACCTAATCGACGTTATTTTCTCTAATTTCATATGAAGATCAGAGAAAATAACTGTCCTTGGGTTCATCTTATTGAAAAGACAATTCATTATACCAATCTAATAGTTCTGCTTTTAATTGGTTAGGTAACACTGAACGATGACAACCCATTATTGCCCCCGCTAATGAAAGTAAAAGCTCACTATTTTTTAAATTATGACTGCGCATTAATTTCAAATAACAGGCTTTGGCACCAATAAGTCGTAATTCTTCAACTTTATTAACCCCAATTTGGCTTAGTCTTTTCTCTAATATAACGCCTAAATTAGGTAAGTCTTTTATTCGACAAGGCCTTTTCCGTTGGCCTAAATACTCTTGCATGCTGTAGTGATATGACAAATCAATATATTGATCTAATTTTTGCTGATTTTCCCATAAAGAAGCTGTGATTTTATAATAACGTAACGTTATTGGCTTTCCTTTTTTCAGATATATATAGGCTTCCATTTTTGTTGCCTTATAAAGCGTCTCTAAAAAATCGCTTCCTTTTAAATAAAGTTGATTATCAGACGTGATAGCAAACATAACGTCATCAATCATTAAGCTAACACCACCAAATTGAGACTTTGTTGTTAACTCTCCATATTTCGCAATACGCGATAGTAAATGAGCCTTCCGTTGCTCAGGTAAAAATGACATTAAAACTCCAACATAAACATTGATGTTAATTTTTATCTTTGAATTCAAAAACATGCATATAAAACTTACCATAAAGACAATAAAGAATTTCCTTTTTATTGCCAATAGCTAACAACTTGAAAATAGAGATTTACATAAAATTTGAGAGGAACTTTCAAAAAATTGAGCTTGATTTAAGCGAAATTTAGAGATACTGTATATTCATACAGTATACATAGGCAGGGGTAAATATGAAAATCTCAACATCATCTCCGATAAGACAAAACACCATTCTCCAAGAGATCTCGAATGAGGTATTACCTCTATCTATCCCTTCAGCAAGGGTTACTCTGGAGAGTGATAATAAACAAGGCATGGTAAGTGAACTTCTCTACCAAAATCCACTCGTTATTAATCACATCCTTTTGCCATTATTAAAACAGTATAGCCATGAATCACGTTGGTTATTGTGGTTAAGCCCACAACAAAGACTCAATCGCTCTTGGTTGAAAAACGCAGGATTACCTCTTGATAAAATAATTCAATTAAATCATGCAAATACAATCAATACGGTTGATTTGATGGAAAAAGCGTTAATGAGTGGAAATTACAGTGTCGTTCTAGCTTGGTTACCAGAAATATCGCCAGAAGAGATGAAAAGATTAGAATCTGCTGCAAGCAAAGGTAAAAGTTTGGGGTTTATCATGCGTCAACAAATTAATACAAATATCCATTTAGAAAGTACTAATACATCTAAACGACATTTGAATTCCGTAAAAATTCATTCAATTCACTACCATTAGTGAAATTTAAGAGTTTTCCTAATACTCAGAACACCTCAATATCATTTAAGATAAGTTAAAAGTATTTATAACATAAATCATACAGTTACAATAATTTTAACAAAAATACAGAATCTTACCCATTGTGGAATTAGACAGATCTTTTTAAAATTTTAAGTCGAATTTTAAAGGATTACTTGTAACTTTTTAAGTTCATTGTAGACTTTATGTCGTTAAGGTTATGCTTTAAATCCCATTTTTTGGGATCATCATTTGATGAAAGCATTGGATTCCTAACAATAATTTAACCAAGGGCAAATAATAAGGCTTAAAGCCAAATGCCTAACTTGGATGATAACGAGGCGTAAAAATGAAAAAGACAGCTATCGCATTAGCAGTGGCAGTGGCAGCTTTCGCAACTGCAGCGCAAGCAGCTCCAAAAGACAATACCTGGTATACCGGTGGTAAATTAGGTTGGTCTCAATACCAAGGTACTAGCAACCATTTTGATGGTACTTCTATCGGTAATGGTAACACTCACCGTGATCAATTAGGTGCAGGTGCATTTGCTGGTTATCAGTACAACCAATACTTAGGTTTTGAACTGGGTTATGATTGGTTAGGTCGTATGACTTATAAAGGTTCATATGACAATGGCGCATTCCGTGCTCAAGGTATCCAATTAACCACTAAATTAAGTTATCCAGTAATGGAAGACTTAGACGTTTATACACGTTTAGGTGGTATGGTGTGGCGTGCAGATTCTTCTGCAACTAAAAACGCAACTTCACCATCTCCAACTCAGAAAAGCTTCTCTAATAACGACACTGGCGTTTCTCCAGTATTCGCATTAGGTACTGAATACGCGATCACTCCAAACATCGCTACTCGTGTTGAATATCAATGGATCAACAACATTGGTGATAAAGGTACTCTGAATGCGCGTCCAGACAACGGCATGCTGAGTGTTGGTGTTGCTTACCGCTTCAACCAAGAAACTCCAGCTCCAGTTGTAGCTCCAGCTCCAGTTGTAGCTCCAGCTCCAGTTGTTGAGAACAAAACCTTTACTCTGCGTTCAGACGTTCTGTTCAACTTCAACAAATCTACCCTGAAAGCTGAAGGTCAAGAAGCTCTGAATGGTCTGTACAATGAACTGGCTAACATCGACCCAACTCAAGGTCGTGTAGTAGTTATTGGTTACACTGACCGTATCGGTTCTCAAAACTACAACCTGCCTCTGTCAGAAAAACGTGCGCAATCTGTAGTTGATTACCTGGTATCTAAAGGTATCCCTGCAAACAGCATCTCTGCAGAAGGTCGTGGTAAAGAAAATCCAGTTACTGGCAACACATGTGACAACGTTAAAGCTCGTTCAGCTCTGATCGATTGCTTAGCGCCAGACCGTCGTGTTGAAATCGAAATCCAAGGTACAACTGAAGTTGTTGTTCAACCTGGTAAATAATTCAGATAGTAGAATAATCTACTGTTGATGAATTCAAAACCCTGCCTCTGGCAGGGTTTTTCTTTATGGGAAGAAAAAATATACAATTAAAAATAGAGAGGCAAAGATTGAATAAATAAAAAGGGATATGAAGTATCACAATAAAAAAGAGATGTCGTTAACACAGATAAAAAAATAATATCGATTACTTTTCTTTATCTCGTTCTAATAATTCAATTAACCCGTCTTTTAAACTATGTACTTTTAAAGCATATTGCTCTTTTCGTTCAGCATCTTCAATTAATTGTACTATTGTTTCTGATAATGTTATTCCACGGCGTTGCGATAAAGCCGATAAGCGCTGCCAAACTTTAAATGTTAAATCTATCGATTTTTTTCGTGTATGTTGGTGCTCTGCATTAAAATACCGCTTTCTACGAGCACGGATAGTTTGTTTCATCTTATTGGATAGATCAGGATTCATATGCAAGTCTATCCACTCTAAAACTTTTAATGGCTGTGATTCTATCAGCAATAATTGCTCGACAACTTCATCAGCCGCACTTTTTTCAATATAACGGGTAATTAACTCACCTTCACGATGCTTTTTGACGAGATACGCCCACTTCCAGCCACATTCTAGATTCTCTAACTGTTGATATTTCATACAAATCCCCGTGACAACGTAACTATATACTAGCATATCAACAATTTTACAAAAATACTGCCACTGAACCGAAATTTTTTGCCTATTTTATAAGCAAAGATATTTTGGATAATCTTTTTTTATCAATTAATAACAAGCCTTGATAAGGGATAGTTTTCTAGGCACGTTATGATAGAATCGTGCGTCGCTATAATAAAACTTAATGGCTGATTTGTTAGCTCATCACTATAAGGTCGTAGCGATACATATTCCCTGCCTATGCAGTTGATGACAGTTAAAGAACCGTCTTATTGCAGGATAGATACCCACTTATAGTGGCATCTAATAAATCTCTTTTCACTAACCAATAATAAAAACGGTAACCTTGAAAAACAACGAATTAGAATGGCAGGCGTTACGTCCTGATTACGCCTCCTACCAGACTTTCTTTCAAACAGCATCACAATTACCTGCATCACTACTACGTGAGGTTCAGCCTCGACTGTATGAAAGCCTACAATGGCTAAATAATGCAGATTCAGGCCAGTTTATGCTGTTAAAAGCCGATGATTCTACCGCTTACTTTGATATGCTGACAGACACATTAACGCAATCAGAGATCAAAACCTATCCGGTTGTTGGTGCCTATCAAGCAGAATCAAATAAAATCTATTGGCAAGAAAATGTACAAGGTACATTTTCATCATCAGAATCTATTACTTGCTGCCAGTGGATAGAACCCGAACAACTCTTTGGCTCTTTCTATTGTCATAAAGATAATATCACTGTCAGCCCAGGTCTATTACATAAAGTGAATGGCGGAATTCTTGTTCTCTCCATTAAATCTTTATTAGCTCAACCATTAATGTGGTTTCGCCTAAAAAAAATGGTTGAAGAGCAACGCTTTGAATGGCTTGTTTGGAATGATAATCAATCATTGCCTTTACCCATTGAAAGTATGCCTCTCAATCTGCGAGTGATTTTAGTTGGCGATAGATTAAGCCTTGAAGAGCTCGAATTTATGGAGCCAGAATTAAGTAACGTGGCTTTATATGGCGAATATGAATACGATATGTATTTAGAAGACGAGGCCGCACTTTCTCAATGGTGTGGTTTTGTAAATGCATTGTGCCAAAAATACCGCCTCCCTTCTTTATCAGCAGATGCTTGGGAAGTGTTATTAACACAAGCGGCAAGGCAACATGAAGATCAATTGATATTGAGCTTAGATTTAGAATGGATCTTACGTCAACTCCGTTACGCAATGCGTTTTAATCATGATGCTTATCTAAACGCAGACGCACTAAAAAAAGCAGAAGAAAATCGCTTATGGCGACATAGTTATCTGTTAGAACGTAGTCGTGATGAAATTTTGCAAGATCAGGTAATGATACAAACAGAAGGTGGAGCCATTGGCCAAATCAATGGACTTTCTGTCTTAGATTATCCTGGTTATCCTGATTTAATTGGTGAACCTACTCGTATAACTTGTGTTGCCCATATTGGTGATGGCGAGTTTACTGATGTTGAACGTAAAGCTGAGCTTGGTGGTAATCTTCATGCTAAAGGAATGATGATCATGCAAGCTTACTTAAACTCAGAATTACGTTTAGACCAACCACAACCATTTAGCACTTCTATTGTTTTTGAGCAGTCTTATGGTGAGGTTGATGGTGATAGCGCTTCTCTCGCTGAACTGTGTGCATTAATTAGTACACTTGCACTGCAGCCGATAGATCAACAAATTGCGGTAACGGGTGCTGTTGATCAATTTGGTCAGGTTCAACCTATTGGTGGCGTAAACCAAAAAATCGAAGGTTTCTTTGATATTTGCCAGCAAAGAGGATTAACTGGATCACAAGGTGTAATTATTCCTCTCGCGAACATTCGTCATCTAGTACTAAATGAAAATGTTCAACAAGCAGTCAAAGAAGAGAAATTTCATATTTGGCCTGTAACACATGTTGCTGAAGCCATAACATTACTAACTCATCAGCCATATTATGAAGAGCAATGTGAGCCAGAACAATCTGATGCACACTTGTTAGCTGTGATCCATGACCGTATAACACTTGCAAATAATCAAGATAGACCTAAGTTACCTTGGTTCTTACGCCTATTCAGATAATTCTGTTTCAAGTGATCGGAGTTGTTCAGCGTACAAGTGTAAGCTATTCTGTTGTCTTACACTTGATAAAGGCTATATAGACAATGGTTGATAAACGCGAATCTTATTCTAAAGAAGACCTCATTGCTTCAGGCCGTGGTGAATTATTTGGCCAAGATGGCCCACCACTGCCGTCTGGTAATATGCTAATGATGGATCGCATCATTAAAATGACTGAAGATGGCGGCTCCCATAATAAAGGCTTTATCGAAGCAGAATTCGATATCAAGCCCGACTTATGGTTCTTTGATTGCCATTTCGTCAATGATCCTGTGATGCCGGGTTGCTTAGGCCTTGATGCCATGTGGCAACTTGTTGGCTTTTATCTTGGCTGGCTTGGCGGTGAAGGAAAAGGTCGTGCTCTTGGTGTAGGTGAAGTTAAATTCACTGGACAAATATTACCAACTGCAAAAAAAGTTACCTATAAAATTGATTTCAAACGTGTTATCAATCGTAGACTAATTATGGGTATCGCCGACGGTGAAGTGTATGTTGATGGTAAGCTGATTTATGAAGCAAAAGATTTAAAAGTTGGCTTATTTAAAGATACGACTGCATTCTAAGATCGGTAATTCCAAAAAATTATTATAGAAATACCGTGTAATATACAGTACACGGTATTTTTTTATCTGTACTAATAATGTATTTATTTTCTTTATAAAAAACAGATCATATTCATTTTAGTTTTTATCAATATATTTTTTCACCATTTATGGGTTTCGTTTACGTAAGAAAATAAGTACAGCTGAATATAAAAACAATGCCAGTATGATGTAAAAAGGCTCGCAAAATATGCAAGCCTTTTTATATTCAATTTATAACTACTGTTTGTTATTTATACTCAAATTGTCCTGTGTTCAATGTGAGCACAGAAATATATAAATAACCCTTATTCTGTTCGTCGGCAAAATTTAGTGATTATATTTAATATCACCATTGTTTATTTTACTACGACGGGTTATTTATTTTACCAGACTCGGGCGATCTTCCATGGCCTGTCGCCAACCTCCCAGCCAATGTGAACGCGCATCAATCGCGAAATAAGGACAAAGCTCTTTTGAACGGCCTTGCATACCAGCTTGATAACCTTTCGATAATGCTCTTGCTAAACGATCTCGTTTCTGTCTTTTCATGTCTAGACAACCCTCACGTTCTAAGTTTAAGCGGAAAGATAATGATTGTTTTTTCAACAACCACTATAAATTGATACGCTTTATTGAGCATTTAAGCAAGTAAAGAAGTTAATACAAATGTCATATTTGTGAAGCCGAGCTAAATTTAATTTTAATAACACTTGTTATCATTAACTTTATTTAATTAATATTTGTAGGGTTAAATTTAAGATTTAAAATGGAGACTGATTTAACCTATTGATATGAATAAATTTAAAAATATTTCAGATAATAAGATCTGTTTTTATCTTAGATAATCAACAAATTAAATAAACAAAAATAATCTTTATTTTTAAAGTAATGTCAATATAAGCTATTATTAGACGATATAACTTTTTGCTCTTTTTTTATTTATTTATAGAAAAGCCTATTAGAATTACCTTATTGTTATTAAGGAATTAGCCATCTTAGAAAGTAAAATAAGTTATTAATACCTCTTACATACTTCTATTAATTCAAACTCTTCAAATACCAACTCCATATCTTCTGAGAAATGGCCTTCTAGAGTAAAAAAAGTTTTATGTCCGTCTTGCCAATATGCCAAACTTAAATCCCCTTCCCCTTCTTTCTTAGCTTGTTCTTCTGTGACTTCATTAAAACGGATTAACTGCAAAGAACGTGTGCGAATAACGCAAACTGGCTCATTTTGACTATTTAAAATAATGCTAAAACCACCAATAACAGGAATAGTACTGTCACTAAAAAAACCGCTTAATGAACTACACGTTGCCGTTTTTTTTCCTTCTGCCACCAGTACTGCAAGTTCATCCACTAACTGAGCATTATCACCAAATGACCAGCTGATTGCAGAGGGATATTTCTTTTTAAGCATTTCTAACATATTGTTCCTTTTTTATAAACAAAACCCAATATTCAACTTAAATGCAATTTAAGAGAATATTGGGTTTAAATAAATGTATGCTAAGCCAGTTAATATTGAGTTTGAATTGTTGCCGCAATATCAGAAACAACCTGCTCCCAGCCTTGCCCTAATGTACGGACTAAAGCAGGATAACCATCTTCTGTTTGTGTCAACACAAGAGAGAATGGCTGACTAATCACTTTATTATTTTCAGTATAAATCCAATCACCAGAAATGATCACTTTCCCATCATAACGACCTTGAAAGTAATTAACTGTAACTGTTAATTTTGCCAAATTATCTTCAATCGGTTGGTTCGCAACAACAGTTCCTGGTAGTGCTTTTGTTAAACCTGAAATGAGGTTCTGTTGTAATTGCTGATCAAGTGGGTTTATCCATAAATGCTGATTTGCTACGGTATAGTTAATATCTGTTGTTTGATAAACAATACCAGCATTAACCAGCATATTGGACAAACGGATCGGCTGAACCCAAATTTGAGGCCTTTTCGCTGACTGTGTTGTCGTGACTTGAGTTGATACCCCTGTTTGGTAAATATCAGGTAACTGGTAATAGGTTTTCTCAGTTTGGCTTGAACATGCCGTTAGCATCAAAACAAATATTCCAATGATATATCTCATTATTTTTCAGCCCTCTTTGGTTCTGGATCTTTACCTTCCTTTGCCTCAAAAATTAATGCATTACTTTTATTGTTTAATGTTTTCAATAAAGGCTGCATTTCTCTTAAAACCTGATCAAGCTGCTGCATATTATCGATCATTTTTCCGTATGCCGGAGAGCCTGGTTGGAACCCTTGCATACTACGATTGATCTCTTTCAATGACTGTTGAATATCATTAGGAAGATTTCTAAATTCATCACTGCCAATCATGGCATTTAATGCTTTCAGTGTTTCTTTTGCCTCAGTTACTGCTTTTTGGCTTTCAGATAAAGTTGCTGTCATCTCTTTAAGCATCGGTTCAACCGGAAGATTGTTGATCTTATCAAGCGATGTCATCACTTTTTGCTGAATTTGCGCTAAACCTGAGCTAACAGTAGGAATTTGTTGAAAACCAGCGACCTCTTGAGGTCCTTCCCATTTTGTTTCGTCTGGATAGAAATCAAGGTCAATATACAGAGCACCCGTTAAAAGATTTCCTGATTTTAATGAAGCTCTTAGACCATTATTAGAAGCTGAAGAGATCTCTTTAACGAAATCAAAACTTTCACCAACATCATTGGCAAAACGTTCTGGTTCAACATGGATAAGCACTGGAATACGAAAATCTTTATCAAGCGATTGTTGCATTCCTTTCGTGTAATAAGGCACTTGCACAACAGTCCCCATTCGAATTCCTCGGAATTCAACCGGTGCTCCAGCTTGTAACCCTCTTACTGAATCAGAGAAAAACATGATGTAACTGCGATAATCTGTATATAAGGAGTTTTGAATACTCTTTTCATTATCGTAGAGTTTGAATTCTGTTTTAGGTGCGATTTGTTCACCAGGCAACCAACCAGCCGGCACATCAAAACTCACGCCACCACTAAAGAGTGTAGAAAGTGATGCCATTTCAACACGCACACCCGATGAAGACATATCAAAAGCAATTCCTGAATCTTTCCAGAAACGAACATTGGATGTCACCATTTTGTCGTAAGGCGCTTTAATGAAGAGTTGATAATGCATGTCTCGGCTATCAATATTAAATTCACTGGTTTCTACAGAGCCAACTTGATAACCTCTGAATAAAACAGGATCTCCCGCATTTAACTGCCCAGCTCTTTCACTCACCAAGTTTATGCGAATACCTTTTGCATCAGGTGAAGCAAGAGGAGGTGCATCAAGAAGATTAAATTCACCTTTCTCTTTACCAGTTAAACCTGGTTGTAATTCAATATAGGCACCAGAAAGCAAGGTACCTAATCCGGTCACCCCTTCTTTACCTATTTGGGGTCTTACAACCCAAAAAGCGGTATCTGACCGTAATAGCTCATTCATACCTGTATCTAGGCGCGCATTAATAATAACACGACTAAAATTGCTATCGAGTGTAACACTTTCGACTAAACCAATATCAACACTACGACTTTTGATTTTTGTTTTACCCGCTTCAATGCCCTCAGCATTATAAGTAATTAAGGTAACTTCTGGACCTTGATGGCTGAAATGATAATAAAGTATCCATGCACCAATCAATAAGGTGACAAGCGGTATGATCCAAACTGGAGACCAGCTTTTTAGTTTGTTAATTTTTGCTTCTGTTAAAGCAGTTTCATTCTGTTCAGTCACCCTTAGGCTCCTTAATCATCGGTTTATCATCATCGGCTGTACATTTATCCCACGTCAACCGAGGATCAAACATCATTGCAGAGAACATCGTTAATACGACAACTACTGCAAATAGCACTACACCAAAATCTGGATAGATGCTCATCAGACGTCCCATTCTGACTAATGAAGCTAAAACAGCGATAACAAAGACGTCAATCATTGACCAACGCCCTACATATTCAACAACTTCATAGAGAAAATGCATTCTAGCAGGATCTCTTTTACCATTGGATTTGTGTGCATCCCAACATAGCCAAGCTATTGCTATCATTTTCAAACTTGGCACCATAATACTGGCAATAAATATCACCATCGCAACAGGATAAGAGCCATCTTCCCATAACAAAATCACCCCAGCCATAATCGTAGAGTAAAGATTATTACCTAGCGATTCGGTCACCATAATAGGCAATAAATTTGCAGGGATATAAAGAATAAGTGATGTAATCAACAGTGAGACTGTCCATTGCAAGCTTTTCGGTCTTCTTGCATGTCCTTTAACTTCACAACGACTACATTCGTATTGATCTACTGGTAAGATTGCCGTACATGAGCGACATAATCTTACGCCTTGTTTTAATCCTGATTTACCTGATTTAATACTAGGATAATCAGGGCGTGGCTCTAGTTTTTCCCATAGTGTATGTCTATCAAGGCACTGAAAGGCGCGGATTTGAAATAAACAATATAAAACATAAGGTAAAAAGCTTAACCCTAAACCAATATCACCATAAGCCATTAATTTTACAAAACTAACTAAAATTCCCGCGAGAAAAATTTCAGCCATACACCATGATTTAAGTTGGAATAAAATACGAGATAACCAGATTTGTAATTTTCTAGGCAGTTTGATTGGGGTACACAGTAATAAAATTGCCACCATACAAAAAGCAGGCACAATTTGAACAAATAGTAAGAAAAAAGCCCCCAATTCAATGTAGTTTTCACTAAACATCACTCTTGGGATCTGCATCAATGTTACGTTATTAGCAATACCTGCAACTTCCATACTGACAAACGTAAACTGACTCGCCATCAGTAACATAAATAATGCACTGATTGCCAATGCTACAGGTTGATAAAAAGGCTGGCGCCAACGTGCCGTTAGCACTGTGTGACAACGAGGACATGTTGCTTTGGTTCCTTGCACTAATTCAGGAACACTGACCACCAGATCGCACTGAGGACATAATATTTGCTCATGCTTATGTTCATGACGATGTTGTTGACCAGAACACACAGTGACACCTCTTATTTTTTAATGATCAATAAAAGAATATTTAATCCAGAAAGTGAAACGGGGCAAATGCCCCGTTTTCGGCTGGCGATTTATTCACCGCTTTGCATCAGTTCTAACTCTTGCCATCGATCAAAAGCGGTTTCAAGCTCTTGTTCTTTATCCGCAAGTGTTTTCAAGACTTTTTCAGTTTCCTCATGGGGACGAGTAAAGAAGTCTGGGGCACTTACTTCTTCTTGTAAGGCACTTAACTGTGTTTCTAAATTTTCTAGTTTAGCGGGCAATTGTTCAAGTTCACGCGCTAAATGATAACTTAACTTATTGCCACTACGGGTGTTCTTTTTAGCGCTATCTTTAGTTTTAGCTTCTTTTTCAGCTTTTTCTGGTGCATTACGTGATTTATTTTGTTCACTTCTCAGTGAAACTGTTTGTGCTCTTTGTTGCTGAGCATCGTAATAACCACCTACATAACTATTAATAACGCCATCACCTTCAAAGATCCAACATTCCGTGACACTATTATCAACGAATTCACGGTCATGGCTAACCAGTAAAACAGTGCCTTGATACGCATCCACGAGTTCTTCTAATAACTCTAATGTTTCAACATCAAGATCATTGGTTGGTTCATCGAGAATAAGTAGATTGCTTGGTTTTAAAAACAAACGAGCCAGTAATAAACGATTTCTTTCACCACCTGAAAGTGCCCGAACCGGTGTCATTGCACGCTTAGGTGGAAATAAAAAGTCTTGTAAATAACCTAATACATGACGAGGGCGGCCATTGACCATTACTTCTTGCTTACCTTCAGCAAGGTTATCCATCACAGTTTTATCTGGATCAAGAGTGGCACGATGTTGATCGAAATAAGCCACTTCAAGTTTAGTACCACAATGCACTCGACCACTGTCAGCTTTTAAATCACCTAACATCAGTTTTAACAATGTAGTTTTACCGCAACCATTTGGTCCCACCAGCGCAATTTTATCGCCACGTTGTACTTTGGCAGAAAAATCGCGAACTAACTTGCGGGTTCCAATACTATAATTAACATCTTCTAACTCGAATACGATTTTACCAGAACGAGTTGCTTCTTCGACTTGCATACGCGCACTGCCTAACACATCACGGCGTTCACTACGTTCAACACGCAATGCTTTTAGAGCACGTACACGACCTTCGTTACGAGTACGTCGTGCTTTAATCCCTTGTCGTATCCACGCTTCTTCTTGCGCTAATTTGCGATCAAATTCTGCATTTTGTTGCTCTTCAACACGTAATGCTTCTTCTTTGCTCTCAAGATATTTATCGTAATTTCCCGGCCATGAAGAAAGTTTGCCTCGATCAAGATCGATAATACGGGTTGCCATATTTCGAATAAAGGAACGGTCATGGGAAATAAATACGATGCTTCCTTGGAAATCTTTTAAAAATTTCTCAAGCCAAAGGATCGTTTCAATATCAAGGTGGTTTGTTGGTTCATCTAAAAATAACACTCTTGGTGCGCTAACTAATGCACGCCCTAATGCCGCTTTTCTCAACCAACCACCTGATAAAGAAGAAAGCTCAGCTTCACCATCTAAACCAAGTTTCTCTAGCACTTCTGCAATTCGGCTATCAAGTAACCATAAGTTACGACTATCGAGCACTTCTTGCAGCTCTGCCATTTTATTGAGATTTTTATCAGAAGGATCTGTTTCAATCAATTTAGAAATATGATGATAATCCGTTAGATATTTAGCATCCTCTTCAACACCTTCAGCAACAAAATCAAAGATAGTGCCTTCAATATCTCTTGGAGGATCTTGCTGTAAGCGAGCAGTCACAAGATCTTGCTCATAAACAACTTGACCATCATCTAAAGGTTGTTCTTTTGATAACACTCTTAATAGTGTTGATTTTCCGGCACCATTACGACCAACTAAACAAACGCGTTCATTTTCTTCAATAAATAAATCGGTGCTATCTAATAGAGGAGCATCACTGAAAGATAAATAAGCCCCTGTCAAACTAATTAACGGCATTGTAAATTATTCCTCACCAGCATGAGTTAACAGCCAGCAATTGTGGATTTGGCGGTTACGCGCAAAGTCTTGCGATAATGTTTTCTGTGTTATCTCTTTTGCGGATAATCCTATTTTTGCTAACTCTTCATGTTCCATTTTGAACCCACGTTTGTTATTTGAGAACATGATCGTGCCACCTTTTCTCAACAAACGTTTTAGATGTTTCATCAATTCAATATGATCACGTTGAACATCAAAGGTATTTTCCATACGCTTTGAGTTAGAAAACGTAGGTGGATCGATAAAAATCACATCAAATTGTTCATTACTTTGCATTAACCATTGTAAACAGTCAGCCTGCATTAAACGATGTTGTCTACCTGATAGGCCATTTGCTTGGAAGTTTTTCTCCGCCCATTCAAGATAAGTGCGTGACATATCGACTGTCGTCGTACTTTTTGCACCACCAATCCCAGCATGTACAGATGCAGTACCGGTATAAGCAAAGAGGTTTAAGAAATCTTTTCCTTTGCTCATTTCACCCAGCATTTTTCGTGCAATACGGTGATCTAAAAACAGCCCTGTATCGAGGTAATCCGTAAGATTTACCCAAAATTTTGCACCAAATTCATTAACTAAAAAGAAATCACCCTTCTCTGCCATTTTTTCATACTGTAATTTACCTTTTTGGCGTTGACGGGTTTTTAAAATCAGTTGATCAGAACGTAATGCTAATACTTCCATCGTAGCGCTAATAACATCAAACAAACGTTGGCGAGCTTTATGTTCATTAATAGTTTTAGGTGGTGCATATTCTTGAATAACGACTTTTTCGCCATAACGGTCTACGGCAACATTATATTCAGGTAAATCAGCATCGTATAAGCGATAGCATTCAATTTGCTGTTGTTTTGCCCATTTCGCGAGTTTTTTCTCATTTTTACGCAAACGGTTTGCAAAATCTTCAGCAAGCCCAGTGTTAATTGTTGATGGGGTATCAGAAAGTAAATAGTTTTTCTGTACGCAATCAAGAGGGCCATTTTTTGCTTTGAACTCGCGTTCTGCACGTAATTGAATACAACTCAATAACTCAGGTGATGCACTAAATAATGATAATCGCCAACCTGGGAAGTGTGCCTTTATAGCTCTTCCTAATTGACTATGCAGTGCAATTAGTGCTGGCTCACTTTCTAAACGCTCACCATAAGGCGGGTTACTGATAATTGTTCCTTTTATTTCTGCTGACACAGGATTAGTCAGTTTTGCCGCATCACCATGAGCAAAAGTAATTAAATCAGCAACATCAGCTCTACGCGCATTAGCTCTTGCCATATCCAACACACGTTTATCAACATCAAAACCATAAAAACGAGCAGTGGTATTCTTTTTACCTTCACGAAAACGAGCAAAAGCCTCATGAGTGACTTCTTTCCATAATGCTTCATCATGGCCTAACCAATGACGAAAGCCCCAATGAACTCGATTTAATGCTGGAGCGCAGTCTGTCGCCATCATAGCAGCTTCAATTAATAATGTTCCTGAGCCACACATTGGATCAATTAATGGTGTATCGGTTTTCCAACCAGAACGCATAATGATCGCAGCCGCTAAATTTTCTTTTAAAGGTGCTTGCCCAGTTAAATCACGATAACCTCGTTGATGTAAGCCATCACCACTTAAGTCTAAAGAGAGTGATGCTTTTTCTTTATGAAGATGGATCGTTAAGCGGATATCAGGAGATTGTTTAGCTACATCAGGACGTTGCCCTATTTTGCGTTGAAATGAATCAACGATGGCATCTTTTGCTTTTAATGCACCATATTGGCTATTACGAATAATGTCATTAGTACCATTAAAATGGATAGCAAAGGTCTGATTAACAGTAAAAATCTCACTCCAATCAATTGCCTGCACACCAAGATATAAGTCTAGATCACTATACACATTGAATTCATTTAACGGCAGCATAATACGTGACGCTAAACGACTCCAAAGCAAAGACTGATACATGGTTTTATCATCTGCACGAAAATAAACACCGCCTTGGGTTATCTGGCAAGCCTGAGCACCAAGGTGTTCAAGTTCAGATTTTAATAGTTCTTCCAGACCTCGGCCTGTGCTGGCAAACAGAGAGCGCATAGTATTGTTACCACCTAAAATAAAATTGTTGGGCATTATAGCTAATTGTATTACGTTGTCATAAAGTTACTGGCTATAAAAAATAATAATGTCTTTTGGGAGCACCGATGATCAACGTTTCACGCCTTTATATACACCCAGTTAAATCAATGAAGGGAATTCGCCTTTCTCATGCATTTGCTCGTGAGAGCGGATTCACGTTTGATCGCGATTTTATGATAACTACCCCTGAAGGGACTTTTATCACGGCACGAAAATTTCCCGTTTTGCTGTGTTTTATTCCCACTGTCATGGCAAATGGTATTTATATTCAAGCACCTGATGGTGAGGGTATTGCTATCACTTATCAAGATTTTGAGACCACATTGCAACCGACAGAAGTTTGGGGCAACCATTTTACCGCGTATGTGGCTCCAGATGAAATAAATCAGTGGTTCAGTCGTTATTTAAATATGGATGTTCAACTTCGTTGGACTGGCGAAAAATCGACGCGCCGAGTGAAGAAAAATCCGGAAACCTCTGTTTCTTTCGCTGATGGTTACCCTTACTTATTAATTAATGAAGCCTCATTTCAATACTTACAACAACGTTGCCCCGCTTCAATTAATATTGAGCAATTTCGAGGTAATATCCTCATAACAGGTGCAAAGCCTTTTGAAGAAGATACTTGGCAGACTATTCGTGTTGGTTCTGTTGTGATGGATCTGATGAAACCTTGTAGCCGTTGCATTATGACTACAATTAGCATTGATAAAGGCGTTAAACATCCTAACACAGAACCACTTGCAACACTGCAAACATTCCGTAGTGATGAAACAGGTGATGTCGATTTTGGTCAAAATGTCATCATTCGCCAAACTGGCATTATTCGTGTGGGAGATACTGTTGAGGTATTAGCTTATAAAAAAGCAAAACCGTATCTTGTAACAGCTCCTATTGAAACACAATTAACACCTATTGTTGAAAACACACAAAAACAGACTGTCAGCATTGAATTTAATGGTGAAGTTTTTGAAGGCAATAATCAAGAAGTGCTATTAGAGCAACTTGAGAATAATGGCTATACCATTCCTTATAGTTGTCGAGCTGGTCTTTGTGGCTCTTGTCTAATTCAATTAGATGAAGGTGATGTTAACGCATTAAAAGCAGGAGCCATTAAACGTGCAGGTAAAATTTTAGCGTGCAGTTGCATACCTAAAAGTAATGTAAAACTTTCATTTAACAAAAAATAACACTTATCTTTATCACAAATTAAAAGAAGGTAATTTGTCCTTATCTTCTTTTTTATTTTAAATAAAACAGTTTATTTAATAAGAATTATCTTATTAAGACCTGAGTGATAAATTATCAATGAACTCACTTTATTTGTTTCTAGAAGTGTATTGTAAGAAAAGAATAATAGAGATTTGGTTTTAGGAAGTGTTGTTTAAGGTAAATTTTTTTTGGGATGTTAAATTAATGAGTAATAATAAAAAGAGTAAGTCCTTTTTACTCTTTTTGTTAAATAACTTTTTCGTACAAAAATGATCCTGACTCCGATTCTTTATGGTAATTGCTTAACCTGTCATTCATAATTTTTATTGGGTCACAAAAATTAAGTGTTCTATCGAATAACGTTAATTGAGGTTGCGCTAATAAGCATAAACAAGCTTGAGTACCTACTTCTGCCACTAAAAAAAGGGCTGTTTCATTACCATCTTTTAATGAAGCCCCTACCACTTGCGATAAATAAGGGTTGGCTGGATTATTGTTAACTTCAAAATACCAACTCTTAGGCATCAGCGGTTTTAAAAAGCGATGGGCTATTAATGCATTTAAAGCTAATTCAGCTCTTGATTCTGACGGCATATCAATCTGGCGGATCTGCTCATCGTATCCATAATAAAGAGCTGCGTCATCGACGGTAAAAGATGCTGATTGGCAAGCACTCTCACTTAGCATTTTGCTTGGAAAGCGAGAACGAAAAACCATGCCATTGGCTAAATCAAGCATTAATCTTTGTTGCTCAACATCAAAATACCAACGCCAGCGATCATCGGGTTTTATTATCACTAATTAATCCCCCTTCGATTCATTACCTGTTTTATACTCTGACAAATAATCAAAATTAAATGACATAAATAAAATATTTAATATCGCCTAACAAAAACAGGATTCATTTTACTATTAATTAAGCACAATCAGTGCAATTTAATAAAAAATAACCAACTAGGGGCAATATAAACGAGTTAAGGGCAGAAGAAAAGCCCTTAACTCATTATTAAATGTATTTATATGTGATTAATTATGGATTTGATAAGTGCAGGACCTTGATAAATGAATCCTGAATAGACTTGAATAAGAGAAGCACCGGCATCCATTTTTTCTCTGGCTGCTGTTAATGAATCAATTCCACCTACACCAATAATAGGTAATGCGCCTTTTAATTCTTCATTTAATTGGCGAATTATTTGTGTGCTTTTTGATTGTACAGGACGACCACTTAATCCCCCAGCTTCATTACAATGATCTAATCCACTGACTAATGACTTATCTAATGTGGTATTTGTCGCAATAACACCATCAATATGATGACGCACTAAGCTATCTGCAACTTGAATTAATTCTTCATGTGTTAAATCAGGTGCAATTTTGACGGCAACAGGAACATATTTTTGATATTTTCCTTGCAACTCTAATTGTTTATTTTTAATTGCAGATAACAAATCGTCTAATGCTTCGCCATATTGCAGTGTACGCAAGCCTGGAGTATTTGGGGATGAAATATTAATCGCGATATAACCAGCATGTGCATAAACTTTTTCCATACAAATCAGATAATCGTCTTTGCCTTGCTCTACAGGAGTATCTTTATTTTTACCAATATTAATACCTAGCACACCGCCATAACGAGATTGTTTTACATTTTCAATAAGATTATCAACACCGAGATTATTAAATCCCATACGGTTAATTAACCCTTCAGCTTCCACTAACCGAAACAAACGCGGTTTATCATTTCCCACTTGAGGGCGTGGTGTCACTGTGCCGACTTCAATAAAACCAAATCCCATAGCACCAAGGGCATCTATACAATCACCGTTCTTATCAAGACCAGCTGCAAGACCAAGTGGATTTTTAAATGAGAGTCCCATACAGGAAACAGGTTTTGAAGGAAGTGATTGCTGAATAAGAAATTGAAATGGGGAATGAGATAAACGTTTTAACTGACGGAAGGTAAAATCATGGGCACGTTCAGGATCTAGCCGAAACAATGCCTTCCTTACTAAGGAATAATACATACGATCTCCATTGAGAATATCGGGTATTAGGAATGATATGTCTACGACGATTTAAGCGTCGAGCATAATATAGATAAAAGCATGAAAAGTAAACGCTCTAATTTCACAATTTGCCATAAAAAATCCCCAGGCTATGCTGGGGATCTGATTATCATGCTAATTTTTCGCTACTTATTCACTTATAAAGTGATATTAAGCACGATATTAATCAGCTAACGCTTTGGTAATTTTCTCATAGAGATCACCAGATAAATTCTCAAGTGCTTTCAGTTTTAATAACTCTGCACGCATTTTTTCTTGGCGTGTTGCATCATAGCGTTTTAAACGAATAAAAGGTTCAATAAGGCGTGAAGCAACCTGTGGGTTACGGCTATTTAAGTCAGTCAGAATTTCTGTCAATAGTAAGTAACCTGAACCATCTTCAGCATGGAAAGCGACTGGGTTATTATTTACAAATGCGCCAATTAATGCACGAGTACGGTTAGGGTTTGCTAGTGTAAATGAGCGATGAGATAACAAACTACGTACTTTTTGTAACACATCTTTTGCTGGGCTCATGGCTTGCAAGCTAAACCATTTGTCCATCACTAATCCATCTTGATACCATTTATCATCGAACTCTTGTAATAGCTCATCTTTACAAGGTAACTGCGCCATTACAGCAGCATGAAGCGCCGCAAGAGCATCAGTCATGTTATCGCTGTTGTGATATTGTGCATCAACAAGTTTGTTACCTGTTTGCTCATTTTCAACCGCTAAATAACCTAAGCAAACATTACGTAAATCACGTTTTGCAATATCTTCATGATTAACACGATAAGCGTCAATATGCATAGAATGGTAAACAGCAGAGAATTCATCTGCCATTTCAGTTGCTAGTGTTTTACGAATAAAACCAAGTACCTCATGAATAGCTATTGGATCGATAATGCTAAATGACTCACCCGCTTCAACATCTGTTGGTAATGTCAGAATAAGTGCTGCTAATGCAGGATCGATATCTTTATCCAGCAATACTGCGCGGAAAGCATCAATTACCATTTCAGGAAGAATGCAGTTTTCACCCTTTTGCACTCGAGTAACATTTTCTTTTATATAGCGCCCCAACAATGATTGTGCCGCATCCCAACGTGAAAATGCATTACGAGCATATTTCATTAAAAAGGACAATTGTTCATCCGTAAATGGATAATCAAGTTTTACAGGTGCAGAGAACTCACGTAATAAAGAGGGAATTGGCTGTTCTGGAACGTCATCAAATACAAATTGTTGTTCTTCACGGACGACATTTAATACATTAGAAATCGCCTGACCTTGTGAACGCAGAGGGATCACATTGCCTTTATGATCATACAATTCAATATCTAATGGAATATGTAGTACTTGTTTTTCTGCTTGATCAGCTGTTGGTGGTGTCATTTGACCAACAGTTAAGGTGTATTGTTTTTTATTCACATCATAGCTGTCACGCACTGTCAGTTGTGGTGTACCTGATTGGCTATACCAACGACGGAATAAAGTAAGATCAACATTAGAAGCATCTTCCATCGCTTGAATAAAATCGTCACAGGTTGCAGCACTACCATCGTGACGATGAATATACATTTGAATGCCCGCTTGGAATTGCTCTTCACCTAATAATGTATGGATCATTCTGATCACTTCTGAACCTTTTTCATATACTGTTAAAGTATAGAAGTTGTTCATCTCGATCACACTATCAGGACGAATTGGATGCGCCATTGGGCTTGCATCTTCTGCGAACTGAGCAGTACGCATTACTCGTACATTGTTGATACGATTAACGGAACGAGAGCCTAAATCTGAACTGAATTCTTGGTCACGGAAAACCGTTAAGCCTTCTTTTAGGCTTAGTTGGAACCAATCACGACAAGTAATGCGGTTACCTGTCCAGTTATGGAAATATTCATGACCAATAACAGACTCAATGCCTAAGTAATCTTTGTCAGTTGCCGTTTCACTTTTCGCTAGTACATATTTAGAGTTAAAGACATTCAGCCCTTTATTCTCCATTGCACCCATATTAAAGAAATCAACAGCAACTATCATATAGATATCAAGATCGTATTCTAAATTAAAGCGAGATTGATCCCATGCCATCGCATTTTTTAATGATGTCATTGCCCAATCTGCACGATCTAAATTACCTTTATCAACAAAAAGCTCTAAAGCAACTTCACGACCGCTTTTGGTGATAAAAGTATCTCGTAGTACATCAAAATCACCTGCAACAACCGCAAATAAGTAACTTGGTTTTGGATGTGGATCTTCCCATGTTACCCAATGACGTCCATCTTCAAGTTCACCTTGTGCGATGCGGTTACCATTAGATAATAAATAAGGATACTGTTTTTTATCTGCGGTGATTGTCGTGGTGTAACGAGCTAGCACATCAGGTCTATCTAAATAATAAGTAATATGGCGAAAACCTTCAGCTTCGCATTGTGTACACAATGCATCACCTGACACATACAGTCCTTCTAATGCTGTATTGGCTGATGGATTAATTTCATTGATAATTTTTAATGTAAATTGCTCTGGTAATTGTTCAATGATGAGTTTGCCGTTTTCTTCTTTATAGTGTGTCCAAGCAACATCATTAACTGAAATTGATTTTAATGTTAAATCTTCACCATCTAATACTAATACCGTCACATTTGAGTTTAGACGTTTACATTGACTGATTGCTGTAACCTGAGTGCTTTCTTTATCTAAGATAAAATCAAGATGTAAATCGGTGATTGTGTAGTCAGGGGCACGATAATCTTTGCGAAATTTCGCGATTCTTTGTTGTGTCATAGAAAAAAACCTTTTAGTTAACACGACTATTTAACGGTTATATTGCCAAAGCTTACTCGTCAAAAATCTGTTTAGCCAGTCGAATATTCAATTGAAAACATTAAAAGTCAACAGAATGTTAATAGTTTATTAATACATGTAATCAATTTATTTGGTAAATGATGCTAATATACTCCCAAATTATGTTTAACGTGGTAAACTCATCTAAGTTTTACAGCTTGTTTTTATGTTGCAGAGAAATATTGTTGAATAGTGACGCTTTGTCGCCATATTCGGGTATACTCTCCAACCTTAACGATTTAGCAGACATAAAAACGCTCCGTGAGGATGCTTGACGCGCTATGATTTTAGACGCTACACCGATTATTACATCACTGTTGGATACCGATGCATACAAGCTCCACATGCAGCAAGCGGTTTACCATCATTATAGTGATATTCCTGTCGTTGCTGAGTTCCGTTGTCGGAGTGATGAACGTCTAGGTGAATATGCAACAACCTTACGCCATCAAGTTAATATGATGGCAGACTTGTCATTAACGAATGAAGAATTTGACTATCTTCAGAGTCTCCCTTTTTTCAAAAATGACTATCTGCAATGGTTTAAGCATTTCCGTTTTAAACCAGAACAAGTCCATATTTCAACCACACCTGAAAACCAACTTGCCATTAAAATCACAGGCCCTTGGCGTGAAGTTATTTTATGGGAAGTACCTTTGTTGGCTTTAGTGAGTGAAATTGTACATCGTGCTCGTTCACCTCAAATCACACCAGATGACGCAGTTAATCAATTACGTAAATTAATTGATATTTTCTACCGTGATGCCGCTGAGCAGCAGATTGACTTAGCTGATTTTAAATTGATGGATTTTGGTACTCGTCGCCGTTTTTCTTATGATGTGCAGTGCGCCATTGTGGATGAGCTGAAAAATCATTTCCCTTATCTTATTGGTACAAGTAACTATCATTTAGCAGAACGCATGCAATTAGCCCCTGTGGGTACACAAGCTCATGAGTGGTTTCAGGCACATCAGCAAATTAGCCCAGAGCTGGCCAATAGTCAGCGCGCAGCTTTACAATCTTGGTTAGATGAATACCCCGATCAATTAGGTATTGCATTAACAGACTGTATTACGATGGATGCTTTTTTGCGTGATTTTGATAAGGCCTTCGCAGAGAGTTATCAAGGTTTACGCCACGACTCTGGTGATCCTATTGAATGGGGTGAAAAAGCGATTGCGCATTATGAGAAACTGGGCATCGACCCAATGAGTAAAGTATTAGTCTTTTCTGATAGCCTCGATTTTCAAAAGGCATTAGTACTTTATAAACATTTCCATAAACGTATTCGTTTAATCTTTGGTATTGGTACTCGGCTCACCTGTAACATTCCAGAAATAACACCACTTAATATTGTCATTAAGCTGGTGGAGTGTAATGGTAAGCCAGTTGCTAAATTATCAGATAGTCCAGGTAAAACGATTTGCGAAGACGATGATTTTGTTGACAAGCTACGCAAAGCCTTTGATGTTCCACTTGTCAAACAAGCCTGTTAATTAGCTAAAAATCTTCATTAATGAAAGAAAGGGTAATAATTACCCTTTCTTTTGTCATAACTCCTACTTTTATCAATATTTCTCCTATTTTTGCCAATTTATTTTATACAAAAGCTTTTCTCTTCTTTATTGACTCTTTAAACTAAAATTTCCTACTTGTTTCCTGCGCTATTGCAAGTAACATAGAAAAACTGTCCGACAGGGGCAGAGTGAATTAACCAAACAATTATTTTAATTAAACGAAGAGAGATTTATTTATGATCGTTGCGCCTGTAGTCGACGTACTGCAAGGCCGTATCGCGGTTGGCGAAGACGTCACCGTTCGCGGTTGGGTACGTACAAGAAGAGATTCAAAAGCTGGTATCTCATTTCTTACCGTCTATGACGGTTCCTGCTTTAATCCAGTACAGGCCATCATTAATAATAATTTACCGAATTATCAAGATGAAGTGCTGCACTTAACCACAGGTTGTTCTGTGGAAGTCACCGGTAAAATTGTTGAATCTCCGGGCCAGGGACAGAACTTTGAAATTCACGCCACCAATGTTGTTGTGGTAGGAATGGTCGATGATCCGGAAACTTATCCGATGGCCGCCAAACGTCATAGTATTGAGTACCTGCGTGAAGTTGCTCACCTTCGTCCTCGTACTAACTTAATTGGTGCAGTTGCTCGTGTTCGCCACACATTAGCACAAGCACTACATCGTTTCTTCGATGAACAAGGCTTCTTCTGGGTTTCTACGCCACTAATTACAGCGGCTGATACAGAAGGTGCTGGTGAAATGTTCCGTGTCTCTACACTTGATATGAACAATCTGCCACGTACAGATAAAGGCGAAGTTGATTTCAGTGAAGACTTTTTTGGCCGTGAAGCGTTTTTAACCGTATCAGGTCAATTAAATGGTGAGACTTATGCCTCTGCATTAAGCAAAGTGTATACTTTCGGCCCAACATTCCGTGCTGAAAACTCAAATACCAGTCGTCACCTTGCTGAATTCTGGATGGTTGAGCCTGAAGTGGCATTTGCTGATCTTAACGATATCGCAGCACTTGCTGAAAAAATGCTGAAATACACCTTTGCAGCCGTATTAGCAGAGCGTAAAGATGATATGGAATTCTTTGCACAACGTGTCGATAAAGACGCTATCACACGCTTAGAGAATTTTATCACCTCTGATTTTGCTCAAATTGATTATACCGATGCAGTTACTGTGCTTGAAAACTGTGGTGAGAAATTTGAAAACCCAGTTTATTGGGGTGTTGACCTCTCTTCTGAGCATGAGCGTTATCTTGCAGAGAAACACTTTAAAGCACCCGTGGTTGTGAAAAACTACCCGAAAGATATCAAAGCATTCTATATGCGTATGAACGAAGACGGTAAAACAGTTGCAGCAATGGATGTATTAGCACCAGGAATTGGTGAGATCATTGGTGGTTCTCAGCGTGAAGAGCGTTTAGATATGTTTGATAAACGTTTAGAAGAAATGGGGATGAATAAAGAAGACTACTGGTGGTATCGCGACCTACGTCGCTATGGCACAGTACCTCATTCAGGTTTCGGTTTAGGTTTTGAACGTTTAGTTGCTTATGTGACCGGTGTCGCAAACGTTCGTGAAGTTATTCCGTTCCCACGCACACCAAGAAATGCAGATTTTTAATTTAGTGATTAATTAGTATTCAGTTAAAATTTTGCAGTGCTGTTTTATTGTGCAGATTTAGCTTAAGTAAAGAAGCCAACCGCAAGGTTGGCTTTTTTTATGCATGGCTGTTATTTGATTCAAAAGTTCCCCGAAATACATACTTTGAAATACATAGTTACAATTTGTTACACTTTTTTCGTTTTTGTAGCAAATTGGGGGTAGATAAAATTTTTTACCAATGGAACACTGTCACCCGACACAGACGACACTTAACTCTCATAAATAGTTCCATAAAAATTAAGAAACTATTTCTGGCAGTGGCAAAGGTGTCTGAATAACACCAATGAGGGTAATAATAATGATGAAGCGCAATCTTCTTGCAGTGGTAATCCCAGCTTTAATGTTTGCTGGTGCAGCAAACGCAGCTGAAATGTATAACAAAGACGGCAACAAAGTAGACATCTACGGTAAAGTTGACGTTCGTCATTACTTCGCAGATTCTGATTCTAAGAGTGATCACGAAAGCGGTGACGCTTCACGTGCACGTATCGGTTTCAAAGGCGAAACTCAAATCAATAAAGATTTAGTTGGTTTCGGTCGTTTTGAGTATGAAATCAAAACTAACACTACTGAAAGCGAAAACTCATCTAAAACTCGTTTTGCTTACGCTGGTTTTAAATTTGCTGACTACGGTTCATTAGACTATGGTCGTAACTACGGTGTAATTTACGACACCAACGCATGGACAGACGTTCTGCCTTTATGGGGCGGTGACTCAATGTCTCAGTCTGACGTTTACATGACTGGCCGTACTACTGGTGTTTTAACTTATCGTAACACTGATATGTTCGGTTACGTTGATGGCCTGAACTTTGCTCTGCAATATCAAGGCAAAAACAACGAAAACACTAACAACAGCAGCAAACGTGTTGACACAGCTAAAGCTAATGGCGACGGTTTCGGTTTCTCTACAGCTTATAACTTAGGCTGGGGCGTAACACTGGGTGGTGGTTACTCTAACTCTGCTCGTACTAACTGGCAGGAACACCACAGTTCTGCTACTGGTAAAAATGCAGAAGCATGGAACTTCGGTGGTAAATTCGCAGCTAACAACGTTTACTTAGCAGCTATGTACGGTGAAAGCCGTAACATGAACTACTACGGTTCAGATGCTCTGATCGCTAACAAAACTCAAAACATCGAGTTAACTGCACAGTATGACTTCGTTGACTTAGGTCTGAAACCATCTTTAGGTTATGTTCAATCTAAAGGTAAAGACTTAGGTACTGCTCAAGGCAACGATCAAGATTTAGTTAAATATATCTCTGTAGGTTCTTTCTACAAATTTAACAAAAACATGACTGCAGTTGTTGATTATAAAATCAACCTGTTAGATGAAAATGACTTCACTAAAACTTACGGCGTTGCAACTGATAACGTAGTTGGTTTAGGTCTGACTTATCAGTTCTAATTACCCTTATAGGTAATTAAACAGTCAAGTTAATTGATTTGAAAAGCAACACTTCGGTGTTGCTTTTTTATTTGTACAATTTAACCATCACTCTCTCCTCCCTACTTGCTTATTTTTTACCTAAACCAATCACACCCAACTAGCTTATTGAATACAATAAATCCCCTTACTTCTCTTTTTTAAAATCATAAAAGTTTATCATACTAAACAATTATGACTTTTCAGTGATTATTTTTACATGTTAATGTAATCACAGGATATTCACTTATTTACATCTTGATTTGCTATTTATTCTCACTTAGTTCACAACTTCTTGTTAATTTCTCTACAAACAGTTGGCAAAAAGTCCTCATAGCGTTACTCTTGATACTCATATTTCGGCTTCGTTTTGAGCTTAGGGAACAATTACACTATGTTTGAGAAAATCATTGCTGCACCAGCCGATCCTATTCTGGGTTTAGCTGATAGTTTCCGTTCTGATCCTCGTGAAAACAAAATTAATTTAGGGATTGGTGTTTACAAGGATGAAACAGGCAAAACTCCTGTTTTAACCACTGTTAAAAAAGCAGAAAAATACCTGTTAGAAAACGAAACCACTAAAAATTACCTTCCTATTAGCGGTATTCCTGAATTTGGTAATGTGACCCAAGCACTCTTGTTTGGTGAACAACACCCTATCATCACTGAAAAACGCGCACGCACAGCACAAGCCCCTGGTGGTACAGGAGCTTTACGTATTGCTGCAGATTTTATTGCTCAACAAACCACTGCAAAACGCGTCTGGATAAGTAATCCAACTTGGCCTAACCATAATAATATTTTCCAAACTGCAGGTCTTGAGATCTGTAATTATGATTATTATGATGCAGAAAATCGCGGGTTAGATTTTGACGGTATGTTAGCAAGTCTTGCAAATGCTCAAGCTGGTGACGTTGTCTTATTCCATGGTTGCTGCCATAACCCAAGTGGTATTGATCCAACAGAAGAACAATGGCGCCAACTAGCGACACTATCCGCAGAAAAAGGCTGGTTACCTATTTTTGACTTTGCATACCAAGGTTTTGCTCGTGGTCTTGAAGAAGATGCACAAGGCTTACGCCTCTTTGCAGAAAAAAATCCTGAGCTTATTGTTGCAAGTTCATATTCTAAAAACTTCGGCCTTTACAATGAACGTGTAGGTGCATGCACCATTGTCACCAAAGACAGCGATACTGCTGAAAAAGCCTTTAGCCAAGCAAAAGCAATTATTCGTGCCAACTACTCAAATCCACCAGCACACGGTGCTTCAGTAGTAACAACCATTCTTTCTAACCCTGAGTTAAAAGAAGAATGGATTGAAGAGCTAACAACTATGCGCGAACGTATTCAGCGTATGCGTCAGCTGTTAGTGACGACACTGCAAGAAAAAGGTGCTAAGCAAGACTTTAGCTTTATTATTGACCAAAATGGGATGTTCTCATTTAGTGGTTTAAATAAAGAACAAGTTGAGCGTTTACGCGCTGAATACGGTATTTATATTGTAGGATCAGGCCGTATTAACGTAGCTGGTTTAACCCTTGAAAATATGGTTCCACTATGTGAAGCCATTGTTGCTGTGCTTTAATTGACTTCTAAAGTGTAATTAAGATAAATGCCACGTTATTTAATAATGTGGCATTTATATTTAGAATCAAAGAAATATAAATCTCATTTTTTACTGATAAAAAAGCGCTTTATAATAAAGCGCTTTCATATTTATTCACTTATATCAGCGCACTATTACCAAATTGGCATTTCATCTTGTAAAAACGGATTGTATTGGCGCTCATGGCCTAAGTTAGACATAGGGCCATGTCCCGGAATAAACAGATAATCATCACCTAAAGGTAAGACTTTATTTTTGATTGATGCAATAAGATCAGCATGGTTTCCGCGTGGAAAATCGGTACGACCAATACTTTCTTTAAATAACACATCACCCATTGAAATAAGTTTATTCTGGTGATTAACAAAAATAATATGTCCTGGTGTATGACCAGGGCAATGTAAAACAGATAACGAAATTGTTTTACCTATTGTCACGGTATCACCCTCATTTAACCAACTATCTGGTGTAAATGATTTTCCACAAGGAAAATTAAACATACGACACTGTTGTTCTAATTCTTCAAGTAAAAAACTATCATCTTTATGAGGCCCATAAACAGGAACATTGAAATGTTCAACAATTTGAGAGGTGCCTGCAATATGATCAAAGTGTCCGTGAGTTAATAATACTTTGGTTAATGTTAATTGGCGGGCTTCGATTTCCGCAATAAGCGTTTCGACATCTCCACCAGGATCAACAATTGCCGCTTCCTTCGTTTCATCACACCAAATAAGGGTGCAATTTTGCATATAGTTTGTCACAGGTACAATGTGATACATCATGAATCACTCCACTCTCTATTAACTAATTCTCAATAGATTACCATGAGCGAACTGGTCCTGTATCAATATGCACAAAATTACTTCTTGGATAATATCCAACACCACCCGCTTTCATTCTTAATGCAACTTGGCGCACTTTAGAAAGATCAGTACCAACCAAACGAAAGTCCATTGCTTGTCCACGCGTATGATAGCTCTTTTTTGCTACTCCACTACTACTATTACGTAGATTATTATTCGTCACTAAAGAGCGATAACCTGAAATAAGTTCAACTGGTTTATTGTTATTCAGCATCACTTGCAATAAGTAGATTTGATCAAACAGGGCGGGATCGATCGTTTTAATTTTATTTTGTCGGTAATCTCTAAATAGATGGTTTAGCTTAGCTAGCTCATGTTTATTATAACGTTTACCATCAAAAAACTCGGCTTTAATAGTTTCACCTGTATTTAAATTATTAAAGCGAAGGATTTTTGGACGAGGTGTAGCTAACGAAGCAAAAGCATGAGAAGGCAATAAACCTAACCCCACTGCCGCCATACCCAACCCCAGCCACTTACGGCGGTGTGAATCAATAATATCCATAGTATATGCACTCAAAAAATTATTTCAGGAGGAAGAACCTTTATTATGACAATATTTTTCCCGAATTGTTTCTTATGGTTTGTATAGTATTGTAAATAACACTTCGTTTTTATTTATAAGAATTTCAAATCTTATTAATTTAGTTATTTATACTAAAGACTCTTTTTATCATTCTATTTTTAATAGAAATTTTAAAAATATTTTGTATATTTATTATTCTTTTGATTTTCTTATTAAAAAAATACAACAAATAAAATATATTATTGATTTGTATATAAAAAAAGGGCAGTCTGTTTAACCACCCTTTATTCAATTTATGTTTTTTTATATTACAAGTATTTCTTAATATTCTCTAAATAAGGTTGTGCATTTGAAATGCTTTTGTCATAACCATAAATATCTACACGATATTGAGGCGCATTCTCCTGTGCTACCCATGCTGTTTGATAATATAAATAAACTGGGATACGTTCAGGAATTGGAGCATATTGTGTTGAACCACGTTTTAACGCCGCATCAATTCTATCTTGTTTCCATCCTGCATCACCCAATAAAATTGAAGCAAGCTCAGAGGCTTTATTTACACGAATACAACCGGAACTGATTGCTCTCATATTTTTTGAGAATAGTGAATGATTTGGAGTGTCATGTAAATAAATCGCTTCTGAATTTGGCATATTAAATTTATAGCGACCTAATGAATTGGTTGGACCCGGTGCCTGCCAAATACGATAAGGAAAGTTTGCTGCACTCATATTTTGCCAATCAATATCATAAGGATTAATTGGATAAGCATCATTTCCCCATCCAGAGTAAATGGTATATCCCTTACGACTAAAGTAGCTAGGATCTGCTTTACCTCTAGGCACAATATCTTTACGTGTCATGCTTGTTGGCACATTCCAAGGTGGATTAACCACTACGTTGTTCAACGCACTGCTCATAATCGGTGTTTTTCTATCTGGTCTGCCTACAATCACTTTTGAATCAAGAATAAGTTCATTATTGGCATAAAAATAAAGCGAGAAATCAGGGATATTCACCCAAATTCCAGTATCACCTATGGCCGGAGTTAAGCGAAGACGTTGAATATTTAGTGCCATAATACTGGCACGTTGTTCGGGAGTTATATTCAACCACACTCGCGTTTGTCGCCCGATAATGCCATCAGGCTCTAATCCGTGAGCTGTTTGAAACACTTTAACTGCGGAAATTAAAGGAGCATCATAAACAGTTGTGGCAATTTCTTGTTCATTTTCTGCTAATTCAGGGATCAATTTTAAATGGCGTAAAATTTGTCTAAGTGCTAAGACTTCTTCAGAGGATTGATTTGGCTTTAATGATCCTGTTCCTTTCATTTCAGGCCAAACAACTGCACTATGTAATTGTTTGTGCACTTCTTCTTTCATTAAACTGTAATAAGGATGAGAAGGTGCATAAGAAATAACGAAACTGCCTAAAGTGCCATTTTGAATATTTTGTTGCAGGTCAACCACAAATTTATCTGATGGTGATGGCAAAGTTTGTGAGCCATTACGATACAGCAAAGACGCACCTGATTTATTCACTTGCTCAACAAAACTGATATAACCTAAAAATGCGTCTGATAAAATAATATCACGCCCTTCTTTTGTTAACTCCGGTGTTTCTAATTGTACTAACCATTGTCCAAATTGAGGCTGAATACCTGAAATAGCCACTTCTGCAATTTGTTCCTGTAATTGCTGTGCAATTTTTTCATCTTGCCAAATCAGTGCGAGGTTATTTGCTTGGTAGACTTTTACCAGTTGAGTTAAATATGACGGTTTATATCCTATTGGGAGCCAAGACTGTAACTTTGCTTTTGCCTCTAGCTCGGTCACTTGTGGGATATTCATTGCTACATTGGTGGATGTTAGCATCGTTTCATTAATGACAGGCATTAATGTCATAGTTTCTGTTTCGGGTGTAGATAATACAACTGATTTAGTTTCAGTCGCCATAGCATAATGCCCAGAAAGCAGTGTACCTACAACAACTGAATATGCGATTGCTCTTTTAATTGGTTGGTGCGCCATAAATCCTCTACCCTCATCCCTTATTATTATTTTGGTATCCTAGAATATTAGATGAGCTTGGAAAAGAGTTTTATAGGAATAAACTAATATTTTTAAAGTTTTATAAACCTTTGACGGGAATTTGATTTTATTTAATCAAAAAATGACTACTTAGCCGATTTTATATTCAAAAATATAATTTAATAAAAATGTACAATAAATAAACAACGAATGCATAAATTTAAAATAACTTTTCAATTAAGATTAAAAATAGCGACGAAATAAAAGAAATGATTGAATAGAAAGGGATCAAAAATAGAAAAAGGCGTAGTTTCCTACGCCTTACAAATAAAGGTAAACAAAGGGTAAAGATTAGTATTCTGAATTGATAACGACTTCTTCACCAAACTGACCTGCTTTTGGCAGTGGTTGGTAAGAAGAGTTAGCCGCACGCAGAATACGAATACCACGGATATTCAGTTCATCTGCAGCTGCGATATCTGCATCCGCATCACCGTAGTAAATTTTCAGTTTATGATCACGCATCCAGCTTACTTTATTATTTGCACCAGGTTGGTCACCCGCGAAAATAACAGGCTGCATTTTATCAGCAGGGATATTTAAACCCTCTTGAACATATTTGGTCACAGTCTCAGTTTTAGTTTGAGTACGACCAGTAATGAAATAAACAGTATCACCACGTTTTAAGTGCATTTGAACAAGATCGATACCGACTTGTTTAGGCATGCTGAATTTATCCCACTCGTTATTCATTTTTTCCCAGAACTCTGGGTTTTTCAGATAACTGAAATCATTTGGAGAATATTCTAGTTTACCGCGGTAAAAACCTGGACTGGAGAATAAAACAGTATCATCAATATCAAAACCAACAGCCATCGGTGCTTGACCAGCTAAGCTTTTCTCGATTTCTGCAACAGAAACCCAATTAATTGGTTGTTGTTGTGCTAATTGAGCAACAGTAACACCTGGGCTTACAACTTCTGGCATATGAACTTTTGCCATTGCCGCGCCATTTAAACTTAACGCTAAAGCAATTGCACTAAAAGCTAACGTGACTTTACGCATTTTCTTTCCTTTAATTTTTATATTAATCACATACGGGAACAATCATAGACATCACGCTTACATTTAAATGAGATATAGCGCACGTTATATCATTTAAATTTTCATTTTTTTGTTAATTTACTTTCATTTTTTGATCTGTCTAACACTTTGAAAAAAAGAAGGCGCTATGAACATATGCCCGTAACGCCTTCTATTTGCCTATTTTTAGCTGATAACCAAATAAAATTATTCTGTTATTTCAGCAACATTTGATGATGCGATTTTATCTTTTTCTGCGTGTTGACCAAAACCTTTTAAACCCACAACGTGAACATGTTCTGTACCATTGAACACTTTACGGACGAGTTTATAAGTCGTACCTTTTTCTGGACTGATATTTTCTGGTGCCGCAATGATTAACTGCATATCTAAACGATCACAAAGCTCGAATAGCGTTGCAATAGATTTAGCATCCAAACGTGCAGCTTCATCGAGGAAAAGCAAACGACAAGGGGAAATATCTTTTCCTCTTAAGCGCCGAGATTCTTCTTCCCAACTTTGTACAACCATCACCAAAATTGACATACCAGTACCAATCGCTTCACCCGTTGATAACGCGCCACTTTCCGCTTTTAACCACCCTTCTGGCCCACGATTAACCTCGACATCCATTTCTAGATAATTACGATAATCTAACAGCTCTTCTCCCACCGTTTGTGGCATACGTTGCCCAATATCTACTTGTGGATTTAAACGTTGATAGAGCTTCGCCATCGCTTCAGAGAAGGTAAGGTTTTGGTTTTTAAATAAGTCTTGGTATTGATTATCTTCTTCTGATAACACATCAAGAAGCACTTGATGGCTTTCACGAATATTGACGTTAAGTCGAACACCTCGCACTTGGCCAAATGAAACCGCTTGTAAACCTTGGTTTAGCATACGGATACGGTTTTGCTCTCGTTGGATGGTTTTGCGAATAATATTCGCTACACTTCGTGAGCTAATCGCTAATTTCTGTTCACGGCTTGTCAGTTCTTCCGTTAAGCGAGCCAGCTCAATTTCCATCTGTTCAATTGCATCAACTGGATCGTCAGTTTTAATGATATCTTGGCGAATACGCTCTCTTAAATGCTGATATACCGCAATAAAGAACTGAACTTTACGATCAGGATATTTAGCATCTTCAGAACGACGTAATGCATCACGTAAGTATTCATTATCAGCAACAGCTTGACGTAATGCACCTAGTGCCTTATCTGACATTGAACGCAATTCATCAGCAGAAAGGTAAGCGAAGTCTCGGCGATGTAAACGACGTTCCATGCCATTTTCTTTCACCAATCGCATCACTGCACACCAACCCGCTTTTGCACTCACAACATGCTCACGAATTTGAGTGTAATCACGCTCAAGTTTACGAATTTTTTTGGTTAAATTATCGCGTTCGGCTTCACTAAGTGCGATATCGCGCTCAAGTTGGCTAATACGAGTACGGTTAGCACTAACGGCAGAATAACGTTGATCACGCAGTTCTTTTGCTCTTACTTCTGCGCCAACATCAATATGTATCCCCGTATCACGCATCTCTTGCTCAAGCTCTCTAAGCAATTCAGATTTAGTATCAAAAGAACTTTTTAATGATGCGAGCACTTGATTAAATTGAGCACATTGCGCTTGTTGTTGGCGATAAAGCTCTCTTGCTGTAGATCGTTCTGTTTCTGCCATCTCTAAACGACGACGTAACTTCTCATTAAGATCGCTATTTTCGCTCACAATCTCAACTGCATCGCTATAACTAAAATGCGCACGACGTTGTACGACTTCCACCAACAAGAAAGCTTGTTGTTGATAACGCTGTTGTTCTTCCTTTGCTTGTTCATAGTCTTGCGCTAATTGCTCATGCTCTTGTGGATCACTTTGCAAAATTGACGCAATAGGTTCTAGCGTTGCTAGTGCTTTTTCATGACGCTGTAAGTGGCGCATAGACTCTTCAGCGACATATAGCTCTTCACGTAGCTCTTCAACACGGTCAATCAATGTTTCATCCATCAAGATATTCACTTGAGGGATCAGTTTATTAAGCAGATTCAGTGATTCTTTGGCACGAGCATAATGTTGGCGTTGCTGCTGAGTACTTTCTTCATATTGTGCTAATGCTCTTTCTAGCTCATTACGTCTTTGATTAAGCTGGCGGATATCCTCTTCAGGATCGGCTTCAAAAGCGACGGAAATATGTTGCCCAACAAATTGACTAAAGGCATGGTGTGCTCGTTGAATTTTTTGCACATCGAAAGCTTGCGTTGCATAAAGTTCAGAAAGCTCATCGCGTTGACGAGATAATATTTCTAATTGATTTTCACGCGCAGCACGACCAAAAAGTGGGATCTCAGGATAGCGAGAATAACGCCATTGTCTATCAGAGCTCTTGATAAGAACCGCTTTATCCATCTCTTGTGCATTAAATACACTATCATCGAAAGATTGAGGATCGCCTTCGATAAAATAGAGATCTTCAGGACAATCTTCTAATGTTTCTAATTGCGCCTGAACAAGAGAGAGATCTTGTACTACGATGGCATGACGTGCAGGGCCATATAACGCTGAGAAATAAGGTGCATCATCTAATGTAATATCATCATAAATCTCTGATAATAAAACCCCATTAAAACGCTCTGCTAACGTAATTAACCGCCCATCTTCAGCACCACTTGGCTGACTTAAACGTTCAATTTGTGCTTCAATTTGTTGTTTGCGTGTTGCTGTTTCATCACGTAATACGGTGGCTTCGCGCTCTTTTTCAAGTAACTGTTGCATATATTCAGTTACTTGATGACCTGTTTCAAAAGATTGACGAGTTTGCTCACACAGTTGCGTTAATGCATCTTGTGCTGCAAGCCATGCTGGGGCTTGTTTTTTCAGCTTTTCAATTTGTTGCTTGAGTTGATCTAGCTCTTGGCGCATTTGCATGCGATGTTCACCAGACTCATTAACATAATCACTAAGCTCTTCAATTTTAGCTTCTAACTCATCTTGTAAAATTAAAAGATCATCTGGCTCCATTGATTTGCCATGATGTTTATTAAATTCTTCAAGTTGACGCTGAGCATTGTTTCGCTGATGTAAACGTTGCTCTAATTCTGCTAATTGCATACGAATAGGATGAACCCTATCCGCTTGGTGTCGATGCGAAGACCATTCACGTAATGCCGTTTTGGCGGCACTCCATGCATCTTTACGATCAACCTCACCAACAATAGCGTTAACCAATTTATAAGCTTGGTCAAACTGTGTTTTCGCTGCTTCAGAAACATTAAGTTTCTGTTCCATAGAAAGTAGTGAATGAGTAATGGTCTGAATTTTTGCTTGAATACGTTCAGCCCACTGATCAGCATTACTTTCATCTAAATCAGCAATATCACATTGTGCTTTAGCTCGCTCTAAAGCCTGCACAGCTTGGCGATATTGAATAGCGCGTGTTTGTTGTACATCTAATGCTTGCTGATAGTCTGCTAACTGATTTTTCAGTTCATCGACTTCTTCTTCTGCCGATTCTACTCGTGCTTCAAGTTCTTCTTTCTTAGACGCGGCTTCTTCAACGACTTCACTTTGTTCTTCTAAGCGGAAAGTTATTTCTTCCACATCGGCAACATAACGGTCAATTTTTTCTTGTTGACGAACTGCATTTTGTACTAAGTTTAATCGGTCACTTGCTGCTTGATAATCCGCTTCAAGATCAGAAGAAAGTGCTTGTTGTTCTTCCAGCTCTTTACCCATTTCAACAAAGCGATATGCCTCGTTATTGATGGATTTTCTCTGGCTCCATAATTCACGGCGAACTTCTAAAGCTTCATCAAGATGAACGCGTCGTTCATTTGCATGACGCATATAGTCTGCCGCAACGTAAGATGTTGCTTCTGTGATCAGGTGTTTAAATAAATCACGATCTGATTGTGTGACACGAATAGCTTCAAGCGTCATACGGTTTTCCCGCAACGCACCTTCCATGTCTTGGAATGCTTTCCTGACTCCGCTATTTTCAGGTAGTAAGTAATCACGTAAAGAACGAGTGATCGCACTTGAAATACCACCATATAATGAAGCTTCAATTAAACGATAAAATTTGGCACGATCACTGGCTGACCGCAAGCGCTTAGGGATCACCCCTAAATCAAACATCACTGCATGGAAGTCAGTAATTGAATTAAACTGTCTGAAAACAACCCCATCAATGGCTTCAACTTTTTCTTTTAGTTCATTGAGTGGTAAAACCCGTGCTTGGCGATCTGCAACAGCTTGAGTCAGAATTTCTGTTGGGTTTTCTGCCATTGGCAACCCTTGGATCATAAAGGGTTTGATATCAACTTTTTTATCGCGACCAGCAATCTGCTGTAAACGAACCCCTACCACAGCACGTAAATGACGTGAGTTGATCACATCTAATACAGCGTAACAAACTCCCGGGCGTAGCTTTCCATATAATCCTTTATCACGAGAGCCACTTGTTGATCCAGCTTCAGTAGTATTACGAAAATGCAGTAAAGTAAGATCAGGGATCATTGCTGTGATAAATGCAGCCATAGTGGTTGATTTACCTGCACCATTCCCGCCTGATAATGTCGTCACCAATTCATCTAAGTCAAAAGTGCGAGCAAAGAACCCATTCCAGTTGATCAGTGTTAATGAGCGAAATTTTCCACGTTCAATCATTTATTTTCTTCCTCCGCATCATCTTCACCTGATTGTAATTGCTCATCTTCATTTTCTTCATCATCGTTTGGTGTCTCTGATCCTGTATCAAGCGCCATCGCTTCACCATCACGGATCATTCGCATTTGAGCTTCAAGTGGAGAATCACCACTACGCACATCAGCACCAAAGCGGAACACTGATTCTGTTATTGAAAAACGCTGCAAGTCATTTAATAAGAATGAGATCATACCTAAACGACGTAAACGATTTAGAGAGGTTCTCATTTTTTCTTGTAGCTTTTGCAAATCAAGATCAGAACCGGTGGAACGCTGATTCACTAAACGTAATAATTTATTTTCATCTGCTAACGTTCTTAACTCATCGAATAGTTCTTGAACAGTAAATATACCCTGATTCGCTAATCGCTCTGGGCTAAGATAGAGATAACAAAGAATTTTCCCCACCAGCATATCCATTTCAGACAATACAGAACGGGGAATAAGCGTAGTTGAGCGAGGACGTAAATAGAAGAAGCCTTCTGGAGCTCGGATTAATTCAACATTATAACGCGCATAAAAATCTGACAATTCATCTTGAAAGTCCATCAAGAAAGCATGATTATCCAGAGAATCTATACCAATATGTCGACCTGCACGTAACTGGCTATCCAGTTCAGGAAAAAGTGAGTTCGCTAATGCCTGCGCTAGTTTTGCTGGCATAAATTGTTCAGTATGTATCGATGACATGCGCTTGTACCTTAGCTCCATATTCGTTAATTTCTGACCATTTTGCAGGTAATCCTGCGAGCTCAGCTTTTGCTACACCTAATCGTACCGCCTGATCAATAACAATACGGGCAACATCAAAATGTTTCTGTTGCGGGTAACGATCAAGATATTCAACTAATACTGAACTGAGATCTAATGCTCGTTGCTCTAATTTGTAAGAAGCAAGCTCTTGCTCTACCCATTGCGCTATTTGTTCATTCACTTCGCTGAACATTTGATATTCGAGTTCTTCAGGTAATTCACCTGTGACTTCTTCATCTCGTAAAGTCAGTTCTTCATCACGCATATCATACAACCTATCTGCATTAGCGTAAGTTAATGCCCATGGGCTGTCGAAATAGTTTTGTACTGATTGACGTAATCGACGAGAAAATATACGGTTTTTATCCATGTCAATCGCAGTACGAATAAATTTATGGACATGTCTATCATAGCCAATCCATAAATCAATAGATTGCTGACCCCAACTAATAATACGGTCTAGCTTACTTTGTAGCTCAAATACTAACGTATCTATTTGATCAACATGACCCGTATTCATGTTTGCTTCTTGAATACGCAATAGATTAGCTTGAAGTTTATCACCTGCGGCTTCAAGCGTATCTTGTAGCTCTCTTAATGTGCCAGAGGTTTCAGATAACAGTTGTTCACAGCTTGATATAGCGGCTTGCCAGTCTTGATTTAATAGCGCTGCAATATCTTCTTTTACTGTATTTTGCTGTTCATCCATTATTCGCTGTGACAAATCAATGCTATCGAAAATTTCTGCGACTGAATATTTCAGTGGCGCAAAAACATTACGATGCCAATGATATTCATCGCCACCATCTTCAGCAGAACTTGCAGCAGAATCGAGTTCTCCCGCTACAATAGATAACTGCATAGATAAACGTAACGATGAAAACTCACGTTGGCGAATATAATAATCACTAATTCCAATGCCTAACGGTGTTAAACGGTATATTGCATTGCCTTCTACCAATTCACTGGTAAAACGATTAAAAAGCCGTTGCTTAACCATATCATTAATGGCGTTATTGGCACGAACTTGTATTGATTCTGCGGGTTGCTCAAAGCCTTTACAGACCTCTCTAAAGGCATCAATTAACTCCCCTTCACTAATTTCGCCATCAAGGCGTTCACTGTTTAATACAGCGACTGCCATCAAAAAAGCTAATCTTTCAGGTGGCAGTGAGATTGAGAAATCATTTTTTCTCGCCCAAGACACTAACTCAGGAACGGTCTGGGTAAAATCACTCATAGTACATCCTTAATTTACACGCTTTTGTGCCATGACATGAATGTAACGCCCCAGACTGATATAGGGCTCTTGCCGACAATAACGTTGCTCTAATGCAAGCAACGATGGAAAATCTTTATTTTGCAACTGGCGACTTTGTAAATAATCATGAAAAACACGAACTCCCGTTTTTCCTAATATTGTCATTGAAAATTCTGTCAGCCATTGATAAACATCTTCAGGTTGCAATGGATTTTGAGGCGATAATGATTTTTTTCTTCTTCGAGGAATTTCAGGATTTGCCAGATGAAAATTCCCCAATATCGCATTTCTCATAACAATGCCATTCGCATTGTAAAACATCAGCGATAAGATACCATTAGGTAGTAGCATATCGGTAAGAACATTTACGGCGTCTTTCTGATCCGTGATCCACTCCAATACGGCATGAAACAGAATTAAGTCAACTCTTTCATCTATATGCTCTTTAATCTCTTGAGCAGCACAACAAATAAACGTCATGTTCTCAGCAACACCTTCATCAATCGCCGCTTCTTGTGCACGATTAAGCATCTCTTGTGATAAATCACATAAGATAATTTGGTGTCCTAATTTAGCCAATTGGCGAGAAAAATACCCTTCTCCACCTCCGGCATCTAAAATACGCAAAGTGCGATTAGGCAGAAGGGTTAATAATTGTTGTAAATCTTCCCAAATCACTGCTTGGCGAATTTTACCCTTTGTTGTGCCATAGATATTGCGGGAGAATTTATCTGCAATATCGTCAAAATTACGATCTGACATTAAAACGCCTCATGATAACAACTTGCTACTTGCGCTCTTTGCATTCTGATAAATTCAAAAAATATGAGACACTGTACATAAAATTAAGACGGCAATTTTACCAGTGTTCTATGATACTGACTGTTTTCTCTAAAGAAATAAGCCATGAATCAGATTATTCGCAAAGCGCAGTATAAATATAACGCTTATTAATGAAAAAATTAATGTTCGAACGCTTATCGTTTTATAAATAATTTAACGGTTCTTTATTTCTATTGATTAAAACTTAGTGAAACGTTGTTGTAGCGACTATTTTGACACAATGCCTCTGTGATCCCCTAGTTTTCACTAAGCTTTCTCTATCAATTGCATGTATTTCACTCAATTTAGGATGATTTATGCTGTTTTTGCTCAAAAAGTATGTTGCAGGTTTTCTAATGCCCTTGCCTTTACTCTTATTAATCGCCTTTTTTGCCTTAGCTCTACTTTGGTTTACTCGTTGGCAAAAAACAGGAAAAAGCCTACTTACTGTTGTCCTTATTTTATTGACGATGTTAGGCATACAGCCTGTTGCTGATACATTACTAATGCCAAGTGAAAAAGAGTATCAAGCTCGTTATGAATTACGAGAAAATTCACAACAAGATGTGAACTACATTGTTGTTTTGGGGGGTGGGTTTACTTATAACCCAGATTGGGCACCCAGTTCTAATCTTCTTAATAATAGTTTGTTTCGTGTTGCTGAAGGTGTAAGACTCTATTATCGCAATCCTAATTCGACACTGATTTTTACAGGTGGTGCAGGTGTTAATCAAATAAGTAGTGCAGAGGTGGCAGCTCAGGTGGCACAATCTTTAGGTGTACCTCCTGAAAGAACTATCGCATTATCAACACCGAAAGATACTGAAGAAGAAGCCTATGAAGTTGATAAATTAATTGGTAAGAAACCATTTTTACTTGTGACGTCCGCTAACCATTTAGCACGCGCCGAACGTTTCTTTTTAGCTAGAGGCATGAAACCTATCGTTGCACCAGCTAACCAATTGGCTATCACTTCGCCATTACATCCTTGGGAGAAATATTTCCCTTCAGCAACCTATTTTCAACATAGTGAACGTGCATGGTATGAGTTTTTAGGCTCAATGTGGCAATCAGTAAAACCAGCAGGACAACCCGTCACTATTCCTGAAAATGAAAGTCATCAATCAGATAAAGAAGAAAACCAATAATTAAAAAATATCATTACCGACTGATACAAAAACGGCACTTAATTGAAGTGCCGTTGAAATTTATTTGTGTCCGTTAAAAGATCAGAACTCTTGGTTAAGTGCTCGATATGCAGCTCTGGCTGCGACAAGATCATCTTGAGTATCAACACCCACGCCAGGAACTTCTAATGCTTTTGCAACATGGATTTTTTCGCCATACCACAACACTCGCAGTTGCTCTAACATTTCAATAGATTCTAATGGGCTCGGTTCCCAAGTAATATATCGACGTATAAAACCTGCACGATAAGCATAAATTCCAATATGGCGTAAGTAATGCTCACCAATTTCATCGTGTGATAAGTTAAAACGGTCTCTTTCCCAAGGAATGGTTGCACGAGAAAAATAAAGTGCGAAACCTTTTGCATCCATCACCACTTTCACAGCGTTAGGATTAAAAGCTTCTTTTGAATCAACAATAGGCACTGCTAATGTTGCCATTCCGGCACCACAACTTGCTAAATTTTCAGCAACTTGAGTAATAATTACGGGAGGAATAAGAGGCTCATCACCTTGTACGTTAACGATTATCTCGTCATCTGCAAATTGGTATTTTTCAATGACTTCAGCTAAACGTTCTGTACCCGAATGGTGATCTTCTCGAGTCATACACGCTTCCCCACCCGCCTTTTCCACAGCGGCAACAACATCTAAGTTGTCGGTTGCGACAATGACACGGTTTGCTCCAGAACGCATAGCCTGTTCCATAACACGAACAATCATAGGCTTACCGTGAATATCCGCGAGGGGTTTACCCGGTAAGCGGGTCGATGCATATCGACCAGGGATTATGACCGTGAACATGAAGTTACTTTTCCTCTTCTAGTGATAATTCTCTTGCTTCATTCTCCAGAAGAACGGGGATATTGTCACGAACAGGATAAGCTAAATGATCAATTTTGCAGATAAGCTCTGAATTTTCTTTATCAAAGATAAGTTTGCCGTGGCAAACTGGACAAGCAATAATTTCAAGTAAGCGGTGATCCATTTTGTCCCTCTCAAGGGTTAATCATTTTATATAGCAAAAGGATATCATAAGGAAGGATCTGCGTTAATACTCAAAGCCTCTCGTTTAGTGATAATTCGAAAATTATTTTAGTTATTAATAAATTTATTATTTTCTTTTTTACTATAGGCAACAAAAAAGCCACATTAATGTGGCTTTTTATCGTTGAGTCTGCAACATCATTAATAAAGAATTACATTCCGCTTTTATTGATAATAATTTAACCTTTTTATTATCTTTATTGCATTCTAATTAACGTTATAACTCTTTTATATTACTTATTCGGCTTGGTAGTAAGCTATTTGACCTTACCTGCCCCAAAATAGGTATAAACGATAATTCAATCTCAGTGTTAAACTATCGTTTCAACTACATCATCAACAAGGTAAACCTTATTTAAAATCCGATAACATCAGCGGCTTCTAGGCCAGCGGCTGTTCTGATAACAGAAAATTCAACGTCTTGACCTTCTGTTAATGCTTTGTTTTTTGTATTGGCAATCGCTTTTTTATTGACATAAACTTCTTGTTCAATATCTCTTGCAACAATAAGACCATAACCTTTGTTATTGTCAAACCATTTTACGCGACCCATTCTTAATTGTAATGTCATGGTAGATAAACTCCTTTTGTTCTTCGTATAGTTTTTATTTTTCTATACTAATGCATCCTACTTTTTATTATGTCTTCTTATATAAAACCCCAATTAAATTCTGAACACATTAATTTAAGTAGTGCATTTTATTATTTAATATAAATGTTCAAAACCGTGATAGCTAAGCTTAATGAATATTCTAAGGCTCAATATTTACAGTATCAACATGACAAAAAGATGACATGAGGAAGATATTTTATTGTGCACCTATAAATAAAATAATCATATATAAGGATTAATAATCACCATTCAAAATAGTTTCTACAATCCATTAGGTGCAAAGCCAATTGCATTCACAGCATAAAAATATTACGTCTACATTAAAGATCCACAAAATCTCCACACAAGGCTTTTGAGTAGATAAGGTATTGGCGAGTTAAATTGAACTACGACAAAAGCGATATGCGACTGTGGGTAGGTAATCTTTTATGTAACGCTATCCTGATTTCCACTATAAATATCATTGTTTCAGATCAGATACAAGTTTTTTTCGAGCTGTAAATTAAATTGCTGACTTGTTTTAGCACCGATTGACTATTTAATTCAGCACTGACTGGCAAATACCACCAATTATCTTGAGCAAAATGCTGACATTTAACAGCATCTTTTTCTGTCATAATAAGGGTTTCATTGAAAGGTGTTAAATCTTGTAATTCTTTGGCACTGTAATCACTATGATCACTAAATGCTTTAATTGAAATTAATTGAATTCCTTTTTCACGCAAAGAATTAAAAAAACGAGGGGGATGACCAATTCCGGCTATTGCTACCGCTTTAGCGATCTGTTGAACTGGCTTTTTCTCACCTGTTTTAAGGTTCACCACAATATCACCCGCTAAAACCATAGCTATCTCATTATCTTGGCTTAAACCACCATTAACGATAATTGCATCAACTGAATGTAAGCGACTCGCTCGTTCCCGCATAGGACCAGCAGGAAGCCACCAGCCATTACCAAATCGACGCTGCCCATCAATAACAACAATTTCATAATCACGCTGTAGTGCATAATGCTGTAAGCCATCATCAGTGATAATTACATCAAGTTCATGTTGCGCTAATAAGGCTTTTACTGCATCTCGTCGATTAGGTGCAACCGCAACGGGTGCACCTGTTCGATGATAAATTAACACAGGTTCATCACCTGCCATTGCAGGTGTGGTCTCTGATGTTAGCAGTAATGGATAATGATCTGATTTTCCGCCATAACCACGGGAAACAATGCCTGGTTTAAATCCTTGCTGTATTAATTGCTCAACGAGCCATATAACAACCGGTGTTTTGCCATTGCCACCTGCTGTTAAGTTACCAACAACCACAACAGGAACAGAAGCTTTCCATGATGACAACCATCCTTTTTGATATGCAAAGCGCCTTAATAGAGTAATTGCACCGTACAACCATGAAAATGGAAGTAAGAGGAAATAAAACCAAGATTTACCAGACCAAATCCGTTCAATCATTTACCAAATTGCATCCTGTGAAGTTGGGCATAAACACCTTTTTGATCGATTAAATCAATGTGTGAGCCACGTTCAACAATTTCACCATCTTCAATAACTAAAATTTCATCTGCTTTTTCAATGGTTGATAATCGGTGAGCAATCACTAAAGAGGTTCTATTTTTTTGCAGTTCATCAAGTGCCGATTGAATAGCTCGTTCTGATTCTGTATCAAGTGCTGATGTGGCTTCATCAAGGATAAGAATTGGTGAGTCACGTAGTAAAGCCCTTGCTATCGCGATACGTTGACGTTGCCCCCCCGAAAGCAGAACACCATTTTCGCCAATTTCAGTATCTAGGCCTTTATCCATTTTATTAATAAAGTCCATTGCATGCGCCATTTTGGCTGCTTTTTCGATATCGTCACGGCTGTATTGGTCTTCACACGCATAAACAATATTGTTTGCTACTGTTTCATTAAATAAGTGAACATTTTGAGAAACAAGAGCAACTTGATTACGTAAAGATTTCAATGTGTATTCACGAATATCATGACCATTAATCAATATTTGTCCTTCATTGATATCATAAAAACGTGTGATCAGATTAGCTATTGTTGACTTGCCGGAACCAGAACGCCCCACTAATGCAACAGTTTTTCCTGCTGGAATAGTAAATGACATATTTTTCAAGGCAGGTGTATCTTTTGTCACATATTGGAAAGTCACATTACGGAATTCAATATCACCCGTTGGTTTTTTCAGTTCTAGCTTACCTGTATCTTTCTCTTGTTCCATATCGAGAATAGCAAATAAGGTCTGACAAGCCGCCATACCTCTTTGGAACTGAGCATTTACATTCGTCAATGATTTCAATGGGCGCATTAATGCAACCATTGATGAGAAAACAACAGTGATTGTACCTGCGGTTAATGTATCCATAATGTCAGGGAAACTCGCCGCGTATAGAACAAATGCTAATGCGAAGGAAGCAATTAATTGAATAATAGGATCTGAAATTGACGATGCAACAACCATACGCATACCTTGACGACGAATATGGTTACTCACATGATTAAAGCGCTTATTCTCGACTTCTTGACCATTAAAAATAAGTACTTCTTTATGCCCTTTCAGCATCTGTTCAGCACTAGTTGTTACTTGTCCCATACTATTTTGAATACGTTTACTGATCGTTCTAAAACGTGTTGATACCAAACGAATAACAATGGCAACAATAGGGGCAATAACAATGAGGATCATAGATAATTGCCAACTATAGTAAAACATTAAGCCAAAGAGCCCGATAATGTAAGCACCTTCACGAACAACTGTAATTAATGCACCTGATGATGAAGAAGCAACTTGCTCTGAATCATATGTAATACGAGAAAGCAAAGTTCCTGTTGATTGCTGGTCAAAAAAGCTCACCGGCATTCCCATAATATGGGAAAACAGTCGGCGACGCATATTCATTACAACTTTCCCAGATACCCAAGAAAGGCAGTAACTTGAAATAAAGTTAGATATACCACGCAGAACTATCAGTCCAATAACAGCAATCGGCATCCATTTTAATACGTCATTACTTGCTTTACCAAAACCTTCATCAAGCAGTGGTTTTAATAAAGAAATCATAAATGCATCCACACCCGCATTGACGATTAATGCAATTGCTGCAGCGATCAAACCCGCTTTGAAAATCCGAATCATCGGCCATAAGCGTCGGAATGTTTGCCACGTTGATAGGTCTATATCATTCATATATATTACCAAACTTTTAATAATTAGCCGGTCATTCTACTCGGGAAACGTCAAAACACCAAACCACTGATGATACCAACGAGGTAAAATATCTCGTCTATAGGTAAATACATCAATATTGTCTTGATTAAACTCGATCGATATCTGCCCACTAATAGAGGTTGTTAGCCAATTAATAGCTTCTTTTTTATAACGAAGGTGTACTTTATCAGAAGGTAAACGCCAAAGGCTATAACGAGCGGCAGAAACGAGTGCAAATTTGGGCGACACTGTTTGAATAAACGCCAATGTGGACGATGTTTGGCTACCATGATGAGGAACCTGCAAAATATCAGCACTTAACTGGTGTTTTTTCGACCTTATTAATTGGATTTCTGCCTCTTTTTCAATGTCACCTGTCAACAGTATATTATATTTACCATCACTTACATTGATCACACATGATTGATTATTTTTAGGTGAAAGAGCTTTATTGGGTGGCCATAATGCATCAAACTTAATCCCTTTCCATAGCCATGATCTCCCCTGTAAACAGGGTAAATGTGAAGAATTATCAAAACTACTACGAAGTGTTAAATTAGGATAAGCCATCATTAAATCATTAATACCACCTGTATGATCTAAATGATCATGGCTGATTATTAATGCCACTGGATTAAGTCGATGATATTTTAAATAAGGAATAATGACACTTTTTGCAATTGAACCACCACTTTTCCAACGTATTCCTGTGTCATAAATAATCGCTTCTCTATCTTTTTCAAGAATAATAGCTAAACCATGACCAACATCTAGCATAGTCATACGCCATTGATATCGTGAGAAAGTAGTGAATTCGCAATATAAAAGAATACCACTAGCAATAAGCAAAATAAAATGATGGCGCCACCATGACATTTTTATAATTAAAATAATACCAACCCCGAGAAACCCTAATAAAAAAGGAATAGCACCACTATATTGCCAATAAGGTAAAAATAAAGGAGCACACCAAAAAGCAAGATTAATAGAAAGATCAACCCAGTGCCAAATTATTGGTTGTAAAAATGAGAAAAAAGATGTCAATAATCCAAGCATTATTAACGGTACGGTAATAAATGAAATAATAGGAACTGCCCATAAATTAACGATAAAACTAAAAAAATTGGCACCACTAAATAAAGTTGAAAAGGTAATAAAATAATCAACAATCCAAATTGTAAGTGCATTAGCCTTAAAATAAACCACCGTTTTTGATAATTATATTTAGCTTTTAATGGATACATCCAATACCAAAAAATAATGGCAAATACAGCTGAAAATGAAAGCCAAAAACTGACTGAAAGTATCGATAGTGGCTCAATAATCAAAATAAGAGCAGCGCTCCAGAGAGCCCATTGCCAAGGCAGAAATAACCGGCTTTGCCAATGTAAAATAACCCAAACACTTAATCCGATAACAGCTCTTGTTGCAGGTATTCCCCAGCCCGATAAAGTTGCATAAAATACACCACATCCCCAAGCCATTAACAATGGAAATTGTGTATTTATCCATTTAATAGGAAATAAGAACTGAATACCCCTTGCTATAACCCACCCTACAAGCGCGGCTAATCCAATATGTAATCCCGATATAACAATAAGATGTGCAACTCCGGTTTTCATATAAAGATCTTTTTTTTCATACTCTATATCGCGTTTATCACCTAAAACTAACGCAATAATCTCACCTTTATTTTTTGCTGTTTGCCAATAGGTTAAAAGTGAATGAATAAATTGAGTACGTAGCGAAATATCAGCATAAACGAATGTAGCTGACATCACTTTCCCCGCTAAGGTTTCTTTCTTAGAAACTGCATATTTTTGGCTATCAAATCCCCCATCATTTAAATAGCTGTGTACAGCTTTGAATTGGATTTTAAATTTCCAAATTTGCCCTACTTCAATATTTTTAGGTGGGTTTCTCCAATATACGTTAGCGTAAATAGAAGATGAAAAAAATGTCTCTTTGGGAACGGGAATTTTGATAATAAGATTACCATCTGATAATTGACGATATTCAACAATATTTGTTTCAAATGACACAATATTATCAACAAGTTGAACTGTTCTTGCCATCAATGAGTGTGCGATAAGATTAGAATAAACCCAGAAAAACAAAAAAAATGCTAAGAAACGAATTAATGAAAAAGGAATAAGTAATAAAAATACTGCAATAATAATTGCAATATAATAAGTCGTTAAACTAAAAAGCGTATACTGAAATAATAAAGGTAAACAACCTAATAATATTGTCAAAGCAATACTATCTAAACTCAGTGTTGTGAAGTAAAACTGTTTAAAATATTTTGAATAAAAGAAGTGTTGTTTTATTGATAATATTTTCAACCTCAAAATACTTATTATTCCTCTCAATAGAATCATTTTTGCATCCCTTCATAAGCATATCTAAATATCATGAAGTTATATTTTTATTAAAGGTAGCTCTTTAGAGCATTTTTTTGTACTTCGCTATAAAAAGAAAATTCTTTATTGTCGTATACACTATATTTTGAGAAGAAACTCGAAAAAAACAAAACAAGTCAACAATTGTGATAATTAAATAAAGAAATAACGAGAGAAATACAATAAAGTAACACAAAGAAAAGTAAGTAAAGAGAATAAAAAGGGGAACGAAAAGGAAAATAAGTAAATATGGTAAATGAAGTAAAGGACTAACAATCAAAAACTAATGTATGTAAGTAATCAAAAATAATCAACACAAATAAAAGATAATAAAAAACGGCACCGAAGCACCGTTTTTGAGAAAGTTAACTAACATCGTGCCATTTCGACAGGAGTTATTATTCCGTATAAATATTTACACGGTCACGTAACTCTTTGCCTGGCTTAAAGTGTGGAACGTATTTACCTTCCAGATCTACTTTATCACCAGTTTTCGGGTTACGACCCGTACGCGGCGCACGGTAGTGTAGAGAAAAACTGCCGAATCCGCGGACTTCGATACGCTCACCATCAGCTAAAGTATCAGCCATATGATCAAGCATTTCTTTTACAGCTTCTTCAACCGTCTTAGCCGAAAGATGAGATTGTAGGCCTGCAAGTCTCTCGATTAACTCAGACTTGGTCATATTACCTCCCTAAACTACCGATATATAGGCAACGATTAACGTTGCCTCCGTTAATAACTTAAATTATTCGCCTTTAGCTGCTTTGAAAGCTTCAGCCATAGCGTTGTTTGAAAAACCAACTTCTTCTTTGTTGTTTACAGAAGCGATAGCGTCTTTCTCGTCTGCTTCGTCTTTAGCACGAACAGATAAGTTGATAACGCGGTTTTTACGGTCAACGCCAGTGTATTTAGCTTCAACAGCTTCGCCAACATTCAGAACCAGAGTTGCATCTTCAACGCGGTCACGTGAAGCTTCAGAAGCACGCAGGTAACCTTCAACACCGTCAGCTAATTCTACAGTTGCGCCTTTAGCGTCAACAGCAGTTACTTTACCAGAAACAATAGCACCTTTTTTGTGAGCAGACAGGTAATTATTGAATGGATCTTCTGATAATTGTTTAACGCCCAGTGAGATACGTTCACGTTCAGCATCAACTTGCAGAACTACAGCAGCGATTTCGTCGCCTTTTTTGTATTCACGAACTGCTTCTTCACCTGCAACATTCCAAGAAATGTCAGATAAGTGAACCAGACCGTCGATACCGCCGTCTAAACCGATGAAGATACCGAAGTCAGTGATAGACTTGATTTTACCTTCAACACGGTCGTTCTTATTGTGAGTTTCTGCGAACTGCTGCCATGGGTTAGATTTGCACTGTTTCAGACCCAGTGAAATACGGCGACGTTCTTCATCGATGTCAAGAACCATAACTTCAACAACATCACCAACGTTAACAACTTTAGATGGGTGAATGTTTTTGTTAGTCCAATCCATTTCAGAAACGTGTACCAGACCTTCAACGCCTTCTTCGATTTCTACGAAGCAGCCGTAATCAGTCAGATTAGTTACACGACCAGTCAGTCTAGTACCTTCTGGATAACGTTTAGCGATAGCTACCCATGGATCTTCGCCCAGTTGTTTCAGACCTAATGATACACGAGTACGTTCACGGTCGAATTTCAGGACTTTAACAGTGATTTCGTCGCCAACATTGACAATTTCGCTTGGGTGTTTAACACGTTTCCAAGCCATGTCAGTGATGTGCAGTAAGCCGTCAACACCGCCCAGATCAACGAATGCACCGTAGTCAGTAAGGTTCTTAACGATACCTTTAACTTCCATGCCTTCTTGCAGGTTTTCTAATAACTGATCGCGTTCTGCGCTGTTTTCAGATTCGATAACCGCACGACGAGACACAACAACGTTGTTACGTTTTTGGTCTAATTTGATGACTTTGAACTCAAGCTCTTTGTTTTCCAGATGAGTTGTATCGCGAACTGGGCGAACGTCTACCAGTGAACCTGGTAAGAACGCACGAATGCCGTTCAGTTCAACAGTGAAACCACCTTTAACTTTACCGTTGATGATACCAACAACAGTTTCGTTTTCTTCGTAAGCTTTTTCCAGCATCAGCCACGCTTCGTGACGTTTAGCTTTCTCACGAGACAGAACGGTTTCACCGAAGCCATCTTCAACCGCGTCCAGAGCAACATCAATTTCGTCGCCCACTTGGATTTCTAATTCGCCTTGAGCGTTTTTGAATTGTTCTACAGGAATAGCAGATTCTGATTTCAGACCTGCATCAACCAGAACAACGTCTTTATCGATAGCAACTACAACGCCGCGAACGATAGCGCCAGGACGAGTTTCGATTGTTTTTAGGGATTCTTCAAAGAGTTGAGCAAAAGATTCTGTCATGTTAATGATCTTCAAGTAAATTTAATTAACGTCCATTTAGCATCCGGCCGAATGGGGTTGTTTCACATACCTCGTTACATCCTTTGTGACAAGGTCATCGGGCATTATTGTGTTTTCATTAACACGTCAACCCGATTTTGATAATTACCTAGTATAAACGAAATAAAAATTAATTACGCTGATAATTGCAGATTTTTTTTAGCATAAGTTAACGATTTTTCAATAACTTCGTCGATAGACAAACTTGTAGAATCGAGAATTAATGCATCTTTCGCTGCAACAAGTGGCGCAACCGCGCGATTCCGGTCACGGTGATCGCGTTCTTTTATCTCAGATAAAAGGCGCTCAAAGTTAACATTAAAGCCCTTTTCCTGCAACTGTAACATGCGACGACGCGCTCGTTCTTCTGCGCTGGCTTCAAGAAAAATTTTCACTTGAGCATCAGGGAAAACTATCGTTCCCATATCTCGCCCATCAGCAATAAGACCAGGTTCTGTACGGAATGCTCGCTGACGACGCAATAATGCTTCTCTTACACGAGGAAAAGTTGCTGCTTGTGAGGCCGTGTTCCCAACTGTTTCAGTACGAATTTCATTCGACACGTCTTCACCTTCGAGAATAACACTTAAGCCATTCTCATTAGGAACAAAACGTACATCTAAATTTGCTGCTAGAGGTACTAATGCATCTTCAGAAGTAATATCGACATGATGATGTAATGCAGCTAATGCCAATACACGATAAATAGCGCCAGAATCGAGTAAATGCCAGCCAAACGCTTTCGCCAATGCTTGGCACAATGTTCCTTTACCGGCTCCGCTAGGCCCATCAACAGTTATAACAGGGACGATAACCGCCATGAGTTTCTCCTTTTCGTGGGCACTGTATTTCTGTGTTTATCGCGCTTATTACATTGATATAACAGGCTTAAAATTCAAACAGAGAAAAACAGTATTAATGTATGCGCGTCATTATACGCATACAATGTATAGGAAGAAACAAGCAGATAAAGGCCAAAGAGATTTATTCAATACAATTTTTTATAGATAGGTTATTTTTTAGAAAATTTTATCCGAATATAATAAAAAATCGGCAATATTGTGCTTTTAAAAGTCCAATACTGCCGATTTAACTGATTTAAATTTGACTGGTTTTTATTAAATATAATGGATATTAACCATGATGCTGAGAAAGAGTTTCTAACTTATCAAAATAATCTGGGAATGTTTTGGCTGTACAACCCGGATCAAGAATAGTAATAGGTGTGTCAGACAATGCCACCAGCGAAAAACACATAGCAATACGATGATCGTTATAAGTTTTGATATTTGCAGTTGTTAACTGCTGTGGTGGCGTTACTTTTAAGTAATCATGCCCTTCTTCTACAATTGCACCTACTTTTTGCAACTCCGCAGCCATTGCAGCCAATCGGTCGGTCTCTTTTACTCGCCAGTTATAGATATTACGAATAACAGTATCACCTTTTGCAAATAGTGCTGTAGTAGCAATGGTCATTGCTGCATCAGGAATAGTATTCATATCCATATCGATGCCTTTTAACGAGCCACGTTCACATTCAATATAATCATCGCCCCAACGTATTTTCGCTCCCATCTTTTCAAGTACAGAAGCAAAATGAATATCGCCTTGCAAACTATTTTTGCCAATACCTGTCACTCGGACTGTTCCACCTTTAATTGCCGCGGCTGCTAAGAAATAAGATGCTGATGATGCATCTCCTTCTACAAGGTATTTTTCAGGTGATTGATATTGTTGGCCGCCTTTCACAACAAATTGTTGATAATTTTGATTTTCAATCTTGCCACCAAAGGTATTAATCAATGCTAAGGTAATATCGATATACGGTTTTGATACTAGCTCACCTTTAATTGTAATAGTTGTATCTTGCTCAGCTAATGGAGCGGTCATTAATAAGGCGGTCAAAAATTGGCTTGAAACACTGCCATCGACTTCTACATTCCCCCCCTTAAAACCTCCACGTAAACGAATAGGTGGATAATCCGTTTGTTCGAGATAATCGATACTCGCTCCACCTTGGCGTAAAGCATCAACTAAGTGCCCAATGGGACGCTCTTTCATTCGTGGCTCACCCGTCAATACAATATCATGCGAGCCTAGACTTAATGCAGCTGCCAATGGACGCATTGCTGTACCTGCATTACCTAAGAAGAGTTCTAATGGTGAATTAGTTTTAAATTCACCACCTAAACCCTCTATATCACAGACTGTATTGTTATTTGATAATTGATACTGCACACCTAATGCTTTTAATGCATTTAGCATATGACGAATATCATCACTATCTAATAGATTAGTTAAACGTGTTTTACCTTTAGCTAAAGCGGCTAATAATAACGCACGATTAGAGACACTTTTTGAACCTGGTAAATTAATAGTGCCTTCAATATGAGCAATAGGCTGTAATGTCAACGATTCCATAAACAGGTAAGAACTCCGATAAACAAATAAAATAAGATGGGATACGGTTTAATCAAAAAATAAGAAAACGACTTAGGTACTTATTATTTTTTATTTATTTTTAGTACTGGGATAATTTGATTATCATTATCAACATCTTTGGATAAAAGGAAACCCACTTTCACATAGGCTTCCTAAACATATAATGTATCAATTATGCGTGGCGACGCTCAAAATCAGCCATAAAATCAACTAATGCTTGAACACCAGCTAATGGCATTGCGTTATAAATTGATGCACGCATACCACCTGATACACGATGACCTTTTAATGCGACTAAGCCTTGTGCTTCTGCCTCTTTTAAGAAGACTGAATCTAATTCAGGAGAAGACATTTGGAAAGGTACATTCATTAATGAGCGATTTTCTGTTGCAATACGGTTGATATAAAAATCACTGTTATCAATAGCACTATAAAGAAGCGTCGCTTTTTCATAGTTACGTTTTGCCATTTCTTGCAAACCACCCTGCTCTTTTAGCCATTTAAAGACCATACCTGATAAATACCAAGCAAAGGTAGGTGGTGTATTAAACATTGAGTCATTTTCAGCGAGCACTGTATAATCAAACACTGATGGTGTTTCTTTACGAGCTTTACCTAATAGATCTTCACGAATAATAACGATGGTTAAACCCGCAGGGCCAATATTCTTTTGTGCACCAGCATAAATTACACCAAAGCGACTAATATCTAGTGGTTGGGATAAAATAGAAGATGAGTAGTCTGCAATAACAATTTTGTTGTCATCAAAATTGGGTTCTTCATGAATGGCGATACCATCGATAGTTTCATTTGGGCAATAATGTACATAAGCAGCATCATTACTTAATTGCCATTCTTTCATTGGCTTAATACCAATTTTACCATCAATTTCTGTTTTAATTTTAATGATATTTGGCGAACAATATTTTTCAGCTTCCTCAGCTGCGCTTTTCGCCCAATAGCCACCATCAATATAGTCAGCCGTTGTCTTCTCACCTAATAAGTTGAGAGGTAAAGCTGCAAAGTGGCCTCGCGCCCCACCATGGCAAAAAAGAATTTTGTAGTTTTCTGGCACATTGAGAAGATCACGAAGATCTTGCTCTGCCTGATGAGCAACTTCAAGAAACTCTTTACTGCGGTGGCTGATTTCCATGACCGAGCGCCCAAGTTCATGCCAATTGCATAATTCTAATTCTGCACGACGAAGGACTTCTGCCGGTAACATAGCCGGACCTGCACTAAAGTTATATACCTGACTCATTCAAATTCACCCTATCTGAATATGTTTTTACAAAATGACCTTTATCGGTTGTATCATTCTCATTAAATTGGCGCAATGATTATTGTGAGCTAACGCATAATACGCAGTGCGTAAAAATAACGATTAGGAGTGTTTTATGTCGGGGAGTGTGAATAAAAAAGAAGAAGCAAGCTGGGGAATGCTTCTTCATGGAAAAAATAGTCTAAAATCGCTAGCTTTAGCAGGAGGCGTTGCATTACATGCAATTAATGTTTATATCACGATAACAACACTACCTTCAGTTGTCCGAGATATAGGTGGGCTCAATTTATATGCATGGAATACGACTGTTTTTATTTTAGCCTCTATTCTTTTTTCCGCGTTGACGTCTCGTTTGTTGAGCAAATTTGCACCTCGTAATAGTTACATGATTGCTACGCTTTGTTTTTTAATCGGTTCCGTTATCTGTGCAACAGCACCTTCTATGCAGATATTGCTGTTAGGCCGATTTATTCAAGGGGCGGGTGGCGGCATGTTGCTTGCACTAGCTTATTCTCTAGTTAGAGTGATGTTTCCACAGCCACTTTGGTCTAGAGCTATGGCATTAATGTCAAGTATGTGGGGAATATCAACACTGTTAGGCCCTGCATTAGGTGGAGTATTTGCAGAATATGATATTTGGCGCGGTGCATTTTGGTCTATTCTATTCGTAGGTATTCCTTATGCTATTTTATTATTTACTATTCTTCCTACTGAAAATAATGCTGATAATATCATCGCCAAATCGCCTTTGCCCTATCAGCAACTTTTTCTATTAATGGTTGCTGTGTTATCTATTTCAATCGGCAGTCTTTATAACACCACGTTGTATCATGTATTATCATTTTTCTTTGCTATTATCTTTATTTTACTTTTAATACACATAGATAAAAAATCAAATGATGGCTTATTTCCTAAAGGGACATTCTCTTTTTCTGCACCTTTAGCCCCTATTTATCTCACCATGGCATTATTAGGTATAAGTGTACAAACTGAAGTTTTTGTGCCCTATTTTTTACAGACTATTCATAATATTACCCCATTGCTTTCCGGTTATTTAGCAGCATTAGTGGGCGCTGGCTGGTCTTTTTCTGCGATTATTTCTTCATCTAGCCAACAATATACTGCTCAACGCTTAATGCGCTTTGGCCCTATGATTAATTTTTCTGCCATAGTGATCCTTGGTTTATTTATATCCAATAACGTCACATTACCTTATGGGCAAATTGTCGTTATTTGTGTAGCACTCTTTTTTACTGGTGCAGGAATTGGTATGGCTTGGCCTCATTATTTAACCCGTGTATTACATGTCTCTCAGGGGCAAGAGGCTCAAAAAGCAGCGACATCAATTACGACAATTCAATTATTTTCAGCCGCAGTTGGTGCTTCGATATCAGGTACTGTCGTTAATATGGCTGGTTTGACTGAGCCAGGGGGATTGGAGGGTGCACAAAATGCAGCACATTGGTTATTTATTGTTTTTGCAGTAACTCCGCTAATTGCTTTCTTTACAGCACAAATAGTCGTGTCTCGAACCAAAAAAAATTAACCTGATTTTATTGCTAAAAATAACAAAGCCTCTTTAATGAGGCCTTGTTATTATTCAAGCTATTTTAAATTAATACTTTTCAAAATTTTCTTGGATCTTAGCAGGATCTTGAGTCTGTGTGAGTGATAATTGTAATAATACTCTTGCTTTTTGTGGATTCAGGCGTTCTGATGCCACAAAACCATATTTTACGTCATCGACTTCGCCATTTTGTGTAGTGAAACCAACGGGTACACGGCTTGAACGAACAATTACGACACCTTTTTTAGCGCCATCAGCTAAAGTATCAAAAATATCAGTATATAAGTTACCATTACCAACACCGGCGCTGACAATACCTTTGTAACCATCATCAATAAAAGCTTTTGCTGGTAAATTAGAAGCGTTTGAATAGTTATAAACAATACCCACTTTTGGTAATTCAGTTAGTTTACTGATATCAAACGCAGGCTTATCAGCATGAGGTAATGCTGCAGTATAATAATGTACCTTGCCGTTGTGTACGTAACCTTGAGCGCCTGCATTAACCGGCTGGAATGCTTGTACTTCAGTCGTATTCATTTTCACGACATCTTTACCGCCGATCACCGCATTATTCATAGTGACTAACACACCACGATTTTCAGAGGCTTTATCACTGGCAATCACAACTGCATTAAAAAGATTTAAAGGACCTTCAGCACCTAATGCAGTTGCAGGACGCATTGCACCAACCATAACAACTGGTTTTTTACAGGCTGTTGTTAAATCCAGAAAGTAAGCCGTCTCTTCCATGGTATCAGTACCATGAGTGATAACAAATCCGTCCGTTTTATCACAATCTGCATTAATTTTATTAGCCAGCTTAAGCCATACTTGGTCATTCATATCTTGAGAACCAATGTTAACGACTTGCTCGCCTTTTAAATTAGCGACTTTTTTAGCCTCAGGTACGGCATTAATTAGCGTATCAATACCTAATTTACCCGCTGTATAGCTTGATGTTGTTGCTGAATCACCACCACCTGCGATGGTACCACCAGTCGCTAAAATGGTGACATTAGGTAAGGCGAAAACAGAACCACTAACTACAGCTAATAGACTGGCAAGCAATGTTTTTTTCATCATCGAACTGATCCCTTATGAGTTTATAAATAAATCTAATTATGATGATTTAAAATTATTAATTCCGTGATAAATCGAACGTATTTATTAAAAAAACTCATATGTTAAACAATTTATTAGTGAAGAATATGGTTAGCCTGTTCGAAATAAGAGAAATTATTAGTGCTTAACAAGGGATTTCAGTATCATGTGCCCCTAACTATCATCCGCAAAATATTAATGAAACCTGCCATGTCACAAACATTCATTCCTGGCAAAGATGCCGCACTGGAAGATTCTATCGCTAGCTTCCAAAAAAAATTAACCGACTTAGGCTTTAACATCGAAGAAGCTTCATGGTTAAACCCAGTTCCTAATGTCTGGTCTGTTCATATTCGCGATAAAGATTGCCCTTTATGTTTTACTAACGGTAAAGGTGCCAGCAAAAAAGCAGCATTAGCTTCCGCATTAGGCGAATACTTTGAACGTCTTTCAACTAATTATTTCTTCTCTGATTTCTGGCTAGGTACTGATATTGCAGAAGGTGAATTTGTTCACTATCCAAGTGAAAAATGGTTCCCTCTCACTGAGGATGATTCTGTTCCTACGGGCTTATTGGATGCACGTTTACGTGAATTTTATGATCCTGAAGGTGAGTTATGTGGTAGTGAATTAGTTGATTTACAATCAAGTAATCATGATCGTGGAATTTGCGCACTACCATTTATACGTCAATCAGATGAAAAACCGGTTTATATTCCTGTAAATATTATCGCTAACTTGTATGCCTCTAATGGTATGTCTGCGGGTAACACTAAGAATGAAGCTCGTGTCCAAGGGCTTTCAGAAGTTTTTGAACGCTATGTGAAAAACCGCATTATCACCGAAAGAATTAGCTTACCTGAAATTCCTAAAGAGGTTTTAGCTCGCTACCCTGCTGTTATTGAAGCGATTAATACCTTAGAGCAAGAAGGTTTCCCAATCTTTAGCTTTGATGCTTCTTTAGGGGGAAAATTCCCTGTTATTTGTGTCGTGTTATTTAACCCACAAAATGGAACTTGCTTCGCTTCTTTTGGAGCTCATCCTGATTTTGGTGTCGCTTTAGAGCGTACTGTCACTGAATTATTACAAGGCCGTAGTCTTAAAGATCTTGATGTTTTCAACCCACCAAGCTTTGATGATGAAGAAGTGGGTGATCACACCAATCTTGAAACACATTTCATTGATTCAAGTGGTTTAATTAGTTGGGATCTATTTAAGAAAGATGCCGATTATACTTTTGCTGATTGGAATTTCAGTGGCACCACTGAAGAAGAGTTCCATACCTTAATGGCACTATGTCAACAGTGTGATGCTGAAGTCTATATTATGGATTACTCACACTTAGGCGTTTATGCATGCCGTATTTTAGTGCCTGGTTTATCGGATATTTACCCTGCAGAAGATCTACAGTTAGCCAATAACATTATGGGTGTACATTGGCGTGATACCATTCTTTCGTTACCAACAAGCGAAGGTACAAAAGAAGAATATTTATCACTTATCGGTCAATTTGATGAAGATGGTTTAGACGACTTTACTCGCATCAGAGAAATGATTGGTATTGCACCGGGTAAAGATAATGGCTGGAGCCATTTGCGAGTGGGTGAATTAAAATCCATGCTTGCACTTGCTGGTGGTGATCTTGACCAAGCGCTTGTTTGGGTTGAATGGACTCAAGATTTCAATGCTTCTTTATTTACGCCAGAACGCCAAAATTATTATCGTTGCTTACACAATCTCTTATTATTACAACAAGAGACTGAACGTGAACCTGCGCAATACATGTATGCATTCTCTCGTATGTATGGAGAAGAAACATTACAAGCAGCCTTAAACGCAATACAAGGTAAACAAGCATTTTATGGTTTACAGCCTATCGATGCTGACTTAACAAATTTACCTATTCATCAGTCGCTACTTGCTGCTTATGAAAAATTACAAAAAGCAAAACGTCAATCGAACAAATAAGCCTATTTTATTTAGGATGACTTATTAAATAATCACTAGATTTAACTGAATAATAAGCGCGTATTTAAATTGAAACACTCTATTGAAAAGTAGAGTGTTTTATTTTGCTAAAAATAAATTTTTGACAATTTTGTCAACTTGACAAATATGCCATCCGACAAAATTGCCAAAATATGGCAAAAGTGACGATTTGAGATATTTAATACGACACTATAAATGGATATTAAACTTTTGCACTAAGAATAGTGCTTAAGTGTAGTTTAAATTGCTATTTGTTTAACCAGATCTCAAAAATTTAAAAACCTTATTTTTATAATGGTTATATGTCTGGAGTAATCAATCTTGATTAACCACAAATAAAGTAATGTTTATATTTATAGCAAAAGTAAATAAGGCGTTAAATTTGATTTTTAATTCTTAACATACGGAGTCTAAATAATACTTTATCTTTACTTTTTACTTTATTTATCCAGCTACCCTAAAATTTTTTGATAATTTTTAAAAAATTTTTTTACTTTATTAATCAAATGGTTATAGCATAAATAACGGGTTTTTACGCACTAAAAACGGGTTTCTAATAAGCGACCATGATCCATATCAATTTTAGAAGTAAGCCCCTTTGCTACTATTATTGCGTGCTATAATTATTCCAACATATAAGAGAGTGTTAGTATGAAAGCTGACAGCCCTTTTAATTTATTATCACCTGCTGATATGGCAAAAGTTGCCGATGATGCATGTTGTTATAAAGCAAATAAACATATTCCAACGACTTACTTATCTGCATTTACTGCGGGAATGTTTATATCAATTGCTTTTGTTTTTTATATTACTGCTACTACAGGCACCGCATCTGTTCCATTTGGGCTGGCTAAATTAGTTGGCGGGATCTGCTTCTCTCTGGGGTTAATGCTCGTCGTCGTTTGTGGCGCAGATTTATTTACCTCAACTGTTCTGACTATTATTCCTAAAGCGACTGGACGTATATCTTGGGGCAAAATGTTTGCTAACTGGATAAATGTCTATCTTGGTAACTTCATTGGCGCACTCTTTTTTGTTGCCTTAATGTGGTTTGCTGGCCAACATATGGCTGCAAATGGGCTTTGGGGGCTAAACGTTTTACAAACTGCACAACATAAAGTTGAACACACCTTTATCGAAGCAGTCTGTTTAGGCATTCTAGCTAACTTAATGGTTTGTCTTGCAGTATGGATGAGCTATGCAGGTCGTACACTCATTGATAAGCTTTTTGCACTGATTTTACCTATCGGTATGTTCGTTGCTAGCGGTTTTGAGCACAGTATCGCTAACATGTTTCTTATTCCTTTAGGTATTGTTATTAAGAATTTTGCACCCGCAGAATTCTGGACTAAAGTAGGTGCATCACCCGAACAATTTTCAAATTTAACGGTATCAAATTTTCTCTCTGATAATTTATTGCCTGTCACTATCGGTAACATTATTGGCGGGGCAGTCCTAGTCGGTCTGGTATACTGGTTAATGCATCTGCGCGGTGACAAACATTAATCCGTGCAGGTATGACTGATTTCTTAAGTTCCATTGTAAAAAGGTAGAAGTATCATGTCTGATTTAAATGAAAAATTTGCTGAAGCATGGAAAGGTTTTTCTGAAGGTGAATGGCAGAACGGTGTTAACGTTCGTGATTTTATCCAAAAAAACTATACTCCATATGAAGGCGACGAATCTTTCCTAGCAGGTTCCACTAAAGCAACTGATACACTTTGGGAACAAGTTATGGAAGGCATCAAAATCGAAAACCGTACGCATGCGCCGGTTGATTTTGATACTTCTGTTGCTTCAACTATCACATCACACGATGCGGGTTACATCACTAAAGATTTAGAACAAATCGTAGGTTTACAGACTGATGCACCTCTGAAACGTGCGATCATCCCATTCGGTGGTATCCGTATGGTTGAAAGTTCTTGCCACGCTTACAACCGTGAGCTGGACCCAGAACTGAAAAAAATCTTTACTGATTATCGTAAAACTCACAACCAAGGCGTTTTCGATGTTTATACTCCAGACATCATGAAATGCCGTAAATCTGGTATCTTAACAGGTTTACCAGATGCTTATGGTCGTGGCCGTATCATCGGTGACTACCGTCGTGTTGCACTGTACGGTATCGAGTTCCTGCGTAAAGACAAATTCGCTCAGTTCACTTCTTTACAAGAAAGAATGGAAAAAGGCGAAGATCTGGAAATGACTATCCAACTGCGTGAAGAAATCGCAGAGCAGCATGCTGCTTTAGGTCAAATCCAAGAAATGGCTGCGAAATACGGTTACGATATTTCTCGCCCAGCTCAAAACGCAAAAGAAGCAGTACAATGGACTTACTTCGGTTACTTAGCCGCTGTTAAATCTCAAAACGGTGCTGCAATGTCATTTGGTCGTGTATCTACTTTCTTAGATATCTACATCCAACGTGATATTGAAGCTGGTTTACTGACAGAAGAACAAGCTCAGGAATTAATTGACCACTTAGTCATGAAATTACGTATGGTTCGTTTCTTACGTACTCCTGAATATGATGAACTGTTCTCTGGTGACCCAATCTGGGCAACAGAATCTTTAGCTGGTATGGGTTTAGATGGCCGTACTCTGGTAACTAAGAATACTTTCCGTTTCTTAAATACCCTGTACACAATGGGTCCATCTCCGGAACCAAACATGACCATCCTGTGGTCAGAACAACTGCCTATCAACTTCAAAAAATACGCAGCGAAAGTCTCAATCGATACTTCTTCAATCCAGTACGAAAATGATGACTTAATGCGTCCTGACTTCGACAGCGATGACTATGCAATCGCATGTTGTGTTAGCCCAATGGTTGTTGGTAAACAAATGCAGTTCTTCGGTGCTCGTGCAAACTTAGCGAAAACCTTACTGTATACCATCAATGGTGGTGTTGACGAAAAACTGAAGATCCAAGTAGGTCCAAAACATGCGCCAATCATGGATGAAGTCTTAGACTTCGATACTGTGATGAACCAAATGGACCACTTTATGGATTGGTTAGCAACTCAGTACGTAACTGCACTGAACGTTATCCATTACATGCACGATAAATACAGCTATGAAGCAGCTCTGATGGCACTTCATGACCGTGATGTATATCGTACAATGGCATGTGGTATCGCAGGTCTGTCTGTTGCAGCTGACTCATTGTCTGCTATCAAATATGCAAAAGTTTCTCCAATCCGTGATGAAAACGGCTTAGCAGTTGACTTCAAAATTGATGGCGAATACCCACAATTTGGTAACAACGATTCTCGTGTAGATGATATCGCTTGTGACTTAGTTGAACGTTTCATGAAGAAAATTCAGAAACTGCGTACTTACCGTAATGCGGTACCTACACAGTCTATCCTGACTATCACTTCAAACGTTGTTTACGGTAAGAAAACAGGTAACACTCCAGACGGTCGTCGTGCAGGCGCACCATTCGGACCAGGTGCTAACCCAATGCACGGTCGTGACCAAAAAGGTGCTGTTGCTTCACTGACTTCAGTTGCTAAACTGCCATTTGCTTATGCAAAAGACGGTATTTCTTACACCTTCTCAATCGTACCTAATGCATTAGGTAAAGATGATGATGTTCGTAAAGCGAACCTTGCGGGTCTGATGGATGGTTATTTCCACCATGAAGCCGGCATTGAAGGTGGTCAACATCTGAACGTTAACGTGATGAATCGTGAAATGCTGTTAGAAGCAATGGAAGATCCTGAGAAATATCCTCAGTTAACTATCCGTGTTTCTGGTTATGCAGTTCGCTTTAACTCACTGACTAAAGAGCAACAGCAAGACGTTATCACCCGTACATTTACACAAACAATGTAATAAAGATAACTATATGCATTTATTTACTGAGAAAGTAGATAAAATCGCTTAGAATAAAGGCCCCTACTTTGGGGCCTTTTTATCTAGACAGTTTTGGAGTAACCCTGTTATGTCCGTACTTGGTCGTATCCACTCATTTGAATCCTGCGGTACTGTTGACGGTCCCGGAATACGTTTCATTGTTTTCTTTCAAGGATGCTTAATGAGATGCCTCTATTGTCACAACCGTGACACATGGGATACTCATGGTGGGCAAATCGTCACAGTTGATGAATTAATGAAAGAGGCGGTAACCTATCGTCATTTTATGAATGCTTCTGGTGGCGGTGTTACTGCTTCTGGTGGCGAAGCGATTTTGCAAGCAGAGTTTGTGCGCGATTGGTTCCGCGCATGTCAAAAAGAAAATATCCATACTTGCTTAGATACTAACGGCTTTGTTCGTCGTTATGATCCCGTTATTGATGAATTAATGGATGCTACTGACTTGGTGATGCTCGACCTAAAACAAGTCAATGATGAAATTCACCAAAAATTAGTGGGCGTATCAAACCAACGTACACTTGAATTTGCGCGTTATTTAGCAAAACGAGGCCAAAAAACATGGGTTCGTTATGTGGTTGTTCCGGGTTGGTCTGATGATGATGATTCTGCTCATCGTTTAGGCGAATTTATTAAAGATATGAAAAACATTGAAAAAGTAGAGCTACTACCTTACCACGAACTCGGCAAACATAAATGGGTCGCTTTAGGCGAAGAATACAAATTAGATGGTATTCATCCACCGTCAAAAGAGACAATGGAAAATGTAAAATCTATTCTTGAGTCTTACGGCCATAAAGTCATGTATTAAGTTTTTCTACTTAAAATTAATTTAAGAAGCAGCGTTTTTAGCGCTGCTTTTTTGTTTTACTAAAATTAGCAAAAGCTTATATTAATCACCTTTTTTATGATCATGAACTTTAAAATCAGGGAGTTTCTTCTTACTTACAGGTGTTACTCTTCATCGCTTATCTGTTTCACCTGTCGCTTTTGCAGCAGGTTTAGCGCCTGTTTTATTCCCCATGATATACTTCTTATTTAATTCACGTATATTTTAATATAAGAAAGATGGTATCAACTTAAAGTGAGCAATGTAGTACTTCATCATAATTGAACTGTAAATTTTCTATATGCCTATAAATAAACTAATCCTTTATCAAAAAGACAATTAATTATCTTTATTCTGCTTTTATCAAACTCACATCGAATATTTTTATAGGCAAAATAAAATTAACCTCATAATAAGATTATCCTTAACCTATATTAAGTTTAATACAGTTGATTAATAACAAAACAAAAAGATATTATAGAGCGCTTATATTTATAAACAAAGATATTGGGATTAAGGTACAGGAAATGGAACAAGACAACAATTCATCGCAAACAGAACCACAAGAGGTATTTACGCCTATCCCTCAAGCGCGAGGTGCCTCAGGCGGTGTTCGCTGGTTAGGGCTAGGATGGGATTTAATAAAAGAACGTTTTTGGATGTGGATAGGCGTTATTATTATCTACTTTATCGTTAGTCTTATTATCTCGACCATTCTTGGGTTTATTCCACTAATTGGTCCAATCATCTCACCTTTTATTACTACTGTATTAGCCGCAGGTGTCGTGGCAATTGCTCATCAACAGTATGAAACACAGCGTATTGATGTTGATAATTTATTTTTTGGTTTTTATAACAAGCGCTATCTCAGTTTAATGGGCGCTTATGGGATCAGCTTTCTTATCTTACTCGTAGGGATTATTCTTGCGGTTGTCGTCAGCAGTGCTGCTATGATGGATATTTTTTATGCTATCAATAGCGATTACCCTGACGAAATCATTGCTGAAATGATGATGGATAACTCATCTGGGTTTACATTATTTTTTGTTATTATCGCTATTTTTGGCGCGTTAAGCACTGCAGCCTATTGGTTTGTACCAGCTCTGGTATTAGTCAATGGCTATAAAGCATTCCCTGCAGTTAAAGCAAGCCTTTCAGCAGTAAAAATAAACTTATCTGGTGGTTTCTTCTTCTTTATTTTACTGTTCTTTATTATTGCTATTAGTATTATTCCATTTGGTTTAGGTTTACTTATTACCATCCCTCTTTCCTATACTGCAATGTATGGTTCTTATCGTGACGTTTTTTATCACCATAATATAGGAAATCAAGGAAATAACGGTGGAAATGGAACAATTTCTCTAAATAAAACCGCTGAGTCTAATATTGGTAAATTAGTTAGTTAATTCTTAGCATTAACTTAAATAAAAAAGCAGTAGAGCGTAAATTCTACTGCTTTTTATTGTCTAGTATAAATAGCTATTATCATTAACCCGCAAACGGATTTTTATTATCATAAGATTTATTGTAAAGTGCATCAGATATTAAATAGTCATAAATTTCATCAACAATTTCAATACCTTCACTTTCACTTCTCTGTTCTTCTATTTGACTATTTTCACCAGGATAAAGGACTTTTTCAACATTAGGGGCCGGCTTAATGGCATTTAATTCCCCCATAACTTGTGAGATATGCTCTCTAAATAATGTCGCATCAGTAAAGAATGCTGGATTAATTACAATATGCAATTGACCCAACTCTCGTCCTTGCGTTAAATCGTGATACATCGAGCTAACATGTTTACCAAAAGGAAGTCCAAGCAAAATACCTGACAACACATCGACCATCATCATCAAGCCATAACCTTTAGGACCAGCAATAGGCAATAAGCCTTTTACCGCAAAAGGATCTGTCGTAGGTTTTCCGCTTTCATCTACCGCCCAAGTATCAGGAATATCAGTATGTCTTGAACGTGCATCTAGTACCTTACCCCATGCCTGCACGGTTGTCGCCATATCAAATGTAATATGTTTATCACCTACACCTGGGGCAGAAAACGCGATAGGGTTTGTACCGTAATACACTTCTGAGCCACCAAAAGGAACAACCATAGGATCAGATTGGCAAAGTGAGATACCAATCATTCCTGCTTGTGATGCTTGCTCGACAAAATAAGATAGTGCTCCACTGTGACCTATGCGTCGAACACCGACAACAGCAACGCCCTTGTCTTGTGCCATTTTGATAGCACGTTCCATTGCATCTTTAGCTGCAACATGCCCAGCACCATTATCGCCATCAAATACAGCGCTACAAGGTCCAGTTTCAGTATAAGTAAAGTTAGGTGTGGTATTTGTACCACCTTTGCTAATGCGCTCTGCATAATACTCTACACGCACAGCACCATGAGAGTGAATGCCTTTACCATCAGCATGGACTAAGACATCAGCCACCGTATCTGCATGCGCTTCATTTAGTCCTGCATGATGTAATTTATTTTTGATTAATTGATGTAACTGCGGTTTAGAAACTATCATAGAATATGCTCTTTTGTAGGGTTCTATGTAAATAGAAACGTCATAAAATAATTGAGGTAAATTCGAGCGATAGGTCTAATTTAACAGCATAAATAGGATCTGCCGTGATCGGTTTAACCAATGAAGGATTGCGTTATATTTTTGTTAAATAGTCATTTCTTTATTAAAAACCTTTTTATAATAGCCCTTGTTATAAACAAAAAAGTGGAACAATTTCTTGCTCCACTGACTATTTGATCACAACTTTTTGCTACAGATAATATTATGGAACAGGAACAGCTTCGCCCTTAAACGTTTCTAGAATAAATTGTTTTGTCTCTGGAGCTCGTAATTGCGTCATTAATTTAGCAATACGTGGATCATTTTTATCTTCTTCTCTAATCACAACCACGTTAGCAAACTTACTGTTTGCAGCAGGCTCGGTATAAATCACTTCTTTGGTTAAATCTAGCCCCGCATTAATAGCAAAGTGTCCATCAATAGAAGCGACATCTGCTTCACCATTTTTATAAATTTGTGGTAATAATGGACCATCATAAGTAAATAGGAATTTAATATTACGAGGATTTTCTACAATATCGTCAATTGTAGAATCATCAGGATCGATGCCATCACGTAATTTAATTATTCCTTCGTCTTGGAATAATTTTAATATATGTCCATGCTGTGCCAGATTATTACTACTTATCATTTTCGCTCCATTAGGCAAATCCTGTAAGCTTTTATATTTTTGTGAGAAAAAACGATAAGGGTGCATATGCACAGCGCCAGCAGAAACTAATTTCCAATCAGGATGATCTGCTAAGGTTTTATTTAAATAAGGCACATGTTGGAAAAAATTCGCATCTAATTCTTTTTCTGCTAATGCTTGGTTAGGAATAATATAATCATTAAAGATCCGAATATCTAACTCTAACCCTTCTTTTTCTAATTGGGGTTTTATAAACTCTAGGATTTCAGCATGAGGTGTACTTGATGCACCTATAATTAATTTATTTTCTGACTTTTCATTCGTTGGCTTACAAGCAGATAAAGCTAAGCTAACAAGTAGCAGTGAACCCAGTTTTTTTATTACTGTTAATTTCATTGTTATAACCTTATTTTTAAATTTGATTTTTAATTAAGTTTATTCTTTGATTAACGTTTATCTATATTTCTTACAACGCTATCTCCCAATAGCTGAATACATAACACAATTAATAAAATAACTAATGTAGCAACCCAAACCACATCAAGATGACTGCGCTGAAATCCTTCTAAATAAGCTAAGTTCCCTAATCCACCGGCACCAATCGCCCCAGCAACAGCTGTTCCTCCAACTAAAGAAATTAATGTTACGGTTAATCCAGAAACCAGCGCAGGGGATGATTCAGGCAGTAACACTTTAAATATTAATGTAGGTAAATTAGCCCCCATTGAAAGGCTTGCTTCTATTACGCCTTTATCAACTTCACGTAGTGCTAATTCAACCAATCGAGCATAAAAAGCAGCTGCAGAAATCACTAATGCAGGTAGTGCTGCATTAACACCTAATATAGTTCCCACAATCCATTTGGTAAAAGGAAACAATAAGATAATTAAAATAATAAAAGGAACGGCTCTAAAAATATTTACAATAAATGAGAGCGTTCTATAAATAGAAATCTGCTCTTTATAGCCTTCTTTTGCTGTTAAAAATAATGCGACACCAATTAATATACCTAATAAGCAAGATAATAGACCCGAAACTAATGTCATATATAGAGTATTTAATGTTTCTTCTCCTAAGACATTGAGTTTTAAATGAGGGAAATAATTATTAACTAAAATTTGTATTTCATCCATATCATAAAACCGCTATATCAAAATTATTGCTCTCAAGATATTGGATTATTTCATCCGATTTATTATTTAACTGTAGATAAATAAATCCATTCTCTTGTGAAAAACTACCTTTTATTAAATTAACAGGCTCATTAAATTTAGAAATTAAATCATAAAGTAAATAGTCATATTTTTTACCCTCTTGCAGTAACAGCTTTATTACTGTGCTTTGTTGTTTTATATCATCAATATCATCATTATTATCTATAACCTGTATTGATTGAGATAAAAATTGTTGCGTCACATTATGTTTTGGCTGATTAAATATTTTTAGCACTTCACCTTGTTCTATTATTCTTCCTTGCTCAATAACTGCAACTTTATTGCATATTGCTTTTACAACTTGCATTTCATGTGTGATCAACACTATCGTAATATTCATTTTTTTATTAATTTCAGCAAGCAGTGCTAAAATTGTTTGTGTTGTTTTTGGATCTAATGCAGATGTCGCTTCATCACATAATAAAACATCAGGATTGTTTGCTAGCGCTCTAGCAATGCCCACACGTTGCTTTTGTCCACCACTTAATGTTGATGGGTATTCATCTGCTTTATCAGCAAGCCCAACCAACGTCATAAGTTCACTTGCTCGCTGAAAACGTTGTTTTTTATCTAAACCGGAAATTTCAAGTGGAAACTCAATATTTTCTCTAACTGTGCGTGACCACAATAAATTAAAATGTTGAAAAATCATGCCTATCGAGTGACGAATTTTACGGATCTCGCGCTCACTACTCGTAGTAATATTATATTTACCTACAATCACCTCACCTTTAGTAACTGGCTCTAAGCGATTTAATAGTCGGATCAAACTACTTTTCCCTGCGCCACTATAACCAATAATGCCAAAGATATCCCCTTGTTCAATATTGAGATTAATATCATCAACAGCAACAGTTTGTTTTTTACCTCGCAGATAAATTTTGCTGACATTTTTTAGTGTTATCATTTTAAGTAACCTACTTATCAAATGGAAATCTAGACGGCTAAACATCCAGAAATCCAAATTAATGTTAATGAGAGAAATTGTCAAGCAGGGAATGAAAATGCGATAAATAAAAATGGCATATCTTAGAATTAAACGGTTCCTAATTATCTTTTTAGAAAACATTTACTCGATTATATCTTTACACATTAGCTTTAATCTCTAAGATAAATTAAATTCATAGAGATAAATATTTATTACGATCAATAAAAAACCCCCTGCCTAAGCAGAGGGTTAAATTATTAATATTCAATTAATTAGATAATAATTAACCGATATATTCTAAACCATTCATATAAGGACGTAGCACTTCTGGAATTTCAATACGACCATCAGCCATTTGATAATTTTCCATGATTGCGACTAAGGTACGACCTACTGCTAAACCAGAACCATTTAATGTATGAACCAGTTGTGTTTTCTTGTCACCTTTAGAACGGAAACGCGCTTGCATACGACGTGCTTGGAAATCCCACATATTTGAGCATGAAGAAATTTCACGGTAAGTATTTTGAGCCGGAACCCAAACTTCTAAGTCGTAAGTTTTACGTGAACCAAAACCGATATCACCTGTGCAAAGCACAACTTTACGATATGGCAGATTCAGTAATTGCAGTACTTTTTCAGCATGACCTGTTAGCTCTTCTAATGCTTCCATTGATTTTTCAGGATGAGCAATTTGAACCAGCTCAACTTTATCAAATTGGTGCATACGAATAAGGCCACGAGTATCACGGCCATAAGAGCCCGCTTCTGAACGGAAACATGGCGTATGAGCTGTCATTTTCAATGGTAAATCGTCTTCTTCGAGAATAACGTCTCTTACCATGTTGGTAACTGGCACTTCTGCTGTTGGAATAAGCGCGTATTGGCTTTCTGCTTCTTCTTCTAACGGTTTAGTATGGAATAAGTCTTCACTAAATTTAGGTAACTGACCTGTACCGTACAGAGTTGCGTGGTTAACCAAGTAAGGAACATACATTTCTTGGTAGCCGTGCTCTTCGGTATGCAGATTCAGCATAAATTGTGTGATAGCACGATGTAAACGTGCAATTTGACCTTTCATCACAACAAAACGTGAACCAGTAATTTTCACCGCAGAAGCGAAATCTAAACCATCAGTCAACTCACCTAAAGTCACATGATCTTTTAATTCGAAATCATAAGTCTTTGGTGTGCCCCAACGAGAAACTTCTACGTTTTCGCTATCATCTTTACCATTTGGCACAGCATCATCTGGCATATTCGGGATAGTTAAAACGTAATCGCGGATTTCTGCTTGAAGAACTTCAAGTTCTGCTTTTGCAGCTTCAAGTTTTTCACCTAACAGGTTAACTTCCTGACGAAGTGGCTCAATATCTTCACCACGCGCTTTTGCCGCACCGATGGACTTCGATCGAGAATTACGTTCTGCTTGCAGGGATTCGGTTTCAACTTGTAACACCTTACGGCGTTCTTCTTGTTGACGGATTTTTTCCACATCGAGGGTGAACCCCCTGCGAGCCAGTTTTTCGGCGACCGCGTCTAGCTCATTACGCAGTAGATTTGGATCGAGCATGCTTATCCTGTGCTTATTGATAGATTAATAAAAACCTTCTCTCCTATCTTATAAAAAGATATCTGAGACAAGGCATAGTTAAGAAATTAATGATAATTTAATAACCTTACCGCATCTTTACATTTTGCGATAGCGTTTTGTAGCACTATTTTGATCTTGTTGAGAAAGCCAGTCTAATTTCTCTGCAACCTTGATCTCTAACCCTCTTTTTACTGGGTAATAGTACTGCGTATTGGCCATTTCTTTAGGAAAATAAACCTCTCCAGCCGCATAAGCATTAGGCTCATCATGAGCATAACGATACTCAGCACCAAGCCCCATATCTTTCATGAGTTTTGTCGGTGCATTACGCAAATGTTCAGGCACATCATAATCAGGTTTACTTTTGGCATCTGCAATAGCTGCTTTAAATGCAGTATAAACCGCATTACTTTTTGGTGCGCAAGACAAATACACAATGGCTTGCGCAATCGCGCGTTCACCTTCAGCAGGCCCTACACGCGTAAAGCAATCCCATGCAGCAATAGCAACTTGCATTGCACGAGGATCGGCATTACCTACATCTTCTGATGCGATTGCCAATAAACGGCGAGCAACATAAAGTGGATCGCCACCTGCTGTTATGATCCTTGCGTACCAATAAAGTGCTGCATCAGGTGCAGACCCTCTTACTGATTTATGCAATGCAGAGATAAGATCGTAAAAGCGATCACCTTTATTATCAAAACGCGCACTACGCTCACCACTGATTTCAGTGAGTAACGCGGGTGTCAATGTACGTTTTCCTTGGCTATCTACTTCAGCAATATCTGCCATCATTTCAAGTAAATTTAATGAACGACGTGCATCACCATTAACCAATTGTGCAATCATTTTACGGGTGTCAGTAGGTAAAATGATATTGCGACCACCTAAACCACGCTCAGTATCATCTAATGCTTGTTGAAGTACTAACTCAATATCAGCTTCACTCAATGAACGTAATAGATAAACTCTCGCCCTAGAGAGCAAGGCTGAATTAAGTTCAAAAGAAGGATTTTCGGTCGTTGCGCCAATAAAAGTGATAGTTCCATCTTCAATATGAGGTAAAAAAGCATCTTGCTGGCTTTTATTAAAACGATGTACTTCATCAACAAACAGTATTGTTCTGCGCCCTGCATTACGATTTTGGCGCGCAATTTCAATAGACTCTCTGATTTCTTTAATACCCGATGTTACCGCAGATAAACGTTCTATATCAGCTTGTGCATAGCGACCAATAATCTCAGCAAGGGTTGTTTTCCCTGTTCCTGGTGGCCCCCATAAAATCATGGAATGCAATTGCCCTGCCTTAATAGCACGAGGTAATGGCTTACCTTCGGCAAGCAAATGCGTTTGTCCGATATATTGCTCCAATGTTTCAGGTCGCATTCTTGCAGCCAGAGGTTGGAACTCATTGCGTGAAAAATCGAGTGATAAATTACTCAAAATATCCTCACTGACGTTGGTCATCCACAGTCACACCCGCAGGAGGTGTAAAGCGAAATGCGGATGCATCGATTGGCGTAACCGTTTGAGCCGTGAGTTGATAATTACTCACCTGACCATCTTGTTCTGTGGCAGCAAATTGCTGGATTTGCCCATTAGGTAACACGGTGATCGTAAAATGTTTTAAGTTATTTTCTACTTTTGGTGTTAGCTCAAAACGGTCACCCGTTTGTTTAATTTCGTAATTTTGCCATTCTTTACTGTCGTTACGCGCGATCAACATAAACGGAGTGTTGGTTGTCGCACTTTCAAGCCAACTCGCTGTGACTTGCTCTACAAAGGGATTATAAAACCATAATGTTTTGCCATCAGAAATCAATGTGCTCTCATCAGGCGCAGTCATTTGCCAATTAAACAAATCTGGACGTTGTACTTTTAAATTACCTTCCCCTTTTTGAATAAGGGCACCTTCATTACTAGTGACAGTTTGACTAAAGTTAGCTTGAAAACTATTTACTTTATTTAATCGTTGTTGCAGATCTTGGCGCGCATCAGCCCAAGCGGCTTGGCTACTTATTAATGTCATCGCGCACACTGCAAATAATACTTTTTTCATTCTACAAGCCTCGGCATGAGATTACGCCGACATAATGTCGGCGTATAAATTTTAATGATATTGTGCAGGTTATCATGCTATCTAATTAGCTGATAACTGAGTTTTCAAGATATTACATATCAGACGGTGGTGGTGAAAGTACATCACGCGTATTGTTGTGATTTGGCGTACTGACAATACCTTGCATCTCCATTTGCTCTACAATTCTTGCAGCACGGTTGTAGCCAATTCTAAATTGACGCTGTACACCAGAAATAGAAACTCGTTGTTTTTCAACAACAAATTCTACTGCTTGGTCAAATAATGGATCAAGTTCTTCACCGTCATCGTAACCACCACCATTACCACTTTCGCCTTCTTCACCACACTTAGTAATAGCTTCAATATATTGTGGGCGACCTCGTGCCTTCCAATCAGTTGCAACAGCATGTACTTCATCATCGCTAACAAAAGCACCATGAACACGCTCAGGCACAAAACCATTCGGTGCATAAAGCATATCACCCATGCCTAATAATGATTCAGCACCACCTTGATCTAAAATAGTTCGAGAGTCGATTTTGCTTGAAACTGTAAAGGCAATACGGCTAGGTATATTGGCTTTAATTAACCCAGTAATAATATCAACTGAAGGTCTTTGTGTTGCAAGTACAAGGTGAATACCCGCAGCACGTGCTTTTTGCGCTAAGCGAGCAATTAACTCTTCCACTTTTTTACCTGCGGTCATCATTAAATCAGCGAATTCATCGACGACAACCACGATATAAGGTTCTTTTTCCAACGTTGGCATTTCTGTCGCTATAGTATCTGTTGGTTTCCAGAATGGATCTGGAATTGGGCGTCCCATTGCTTCAGCTTCTTTAATTTTTTCGTTATAACCCGCAAGGTTACGTACACCAAGTGCGGACATTAATTTATAACGACGCTCCATTTCCGCCACGCTCCATCGCAACGCACTTGCGGCATCTTTCATATCTGTCACAACTTCAGTCAGAAGATGCGGAATACCTTCATATACAGATAACTCAAGCATTTTAGGGTCAATCATAATAAAACGAACATCTTCTGGTTTCGCTTTATAGAGAATGCTGATAATCATCGCATTCACACCGACAGATTTACCTGAACCTGTTGTACCAGCCACCAATAAGTGTGGCATCTTAGCAAGATTGGCAACAACAGGTTGTCCACCAATATCTTTACCTAAGACAACTGTCAGTGGAGAGCGACTGTCACGAAATGCATCACTATCTAACAACTCACGCATATATACGGTTTGACGTTTTTTATTAGGTAATTCCAATCCTACATACGGTTTTCCTGGAATAACCTCAACAATACGCACTGCAATAGCAGACAATGAACGTGCTAAGTCGCGTGATAAATTTGAAATACGAGCGGCTTTTACACCCGGCGCAAGTTCAAGTTCAAATCGCGTGATAACAGGCCCCGGCGAAATACCAACCACCTTGGCTTTAACACGGTAATCATTAAGACGCGCTTCAATAAGTTTACCAATACGCTCAAGCTCAAACATATCAACAGGTTCTTCTTCTACTGGCGGTGTTGTTAATAGATCCAGAGAAGGCATTGGTGTGGTTGGTTTTTGCAACGGTCTGTCATTACGCATCAAGAATGGGTGAATTAAAGATTCTTGCTGTTGCTGTTGCTGTTGCTGTTGCTGTTGCTGTTGCTGTTGCTGTTGCTGTTGCTGTGCAAAATGCTGAGCCATATTTGGCTGTGGTTCAATACGTGATTGCGATGCAGTTTGAGATACAGCACGTGGCGTAACAGGTTCAGAAACAATCGGCGTAAATACCGGCTCTATCGGCTCTTCATCCAATAAATCATCAATAGGTGAGAAAGCTTCTAATGCGGAGAGTTCTTTTTCTAACTCAATTTTTGGGGTGTACTCTTCCTCGTCATCATCACGAGGTGAGATTTGTAAAAACGCATTACTGGTTGGATACTCTACTTTTTTCTCCATTGTTTGCGTTGGTTTTGCTGATTGTGAGGCAAACGAATGTTGAATATGAGGTTGATAACCCGTAGTTGCTTGTAATGAAGGTGCTGATGTTGATATTTGAGGTAAAAATTCATCATTGTCATCATCTAACGAAACATCATCACCATAACGATCCTGCAATTGTTGCTTAAATTGCGCAGCGAGTTGTTGCTGTTCATAAAGCTCGTTTTCGTCGATATCATGGCTATTATCTTCTGCTGAAGAGAATGTATTTGCAGTAACAGTAGGTTCGTCTCGATAATTATCTTGTTGATGATCAAAGGAAGAAAGTGGCGTTTCAATATTCGGCTCATAATGAGAGGTGGATTGCTCAATAACCTCATCAGCTTCGTCACCATAGCGTTTACGCTGTTGCTCTAGAAATTGCTGACGTAATTCTTGTTCAAAATTCGCTTGGTCTTGAATATCAGCTAACTCATCTTCAGGCTCAGATTGAACAGCTTCTTCACGACGGCGTAACTCTGCTTCACGTTGCGAAGGGATGTGAATACCATAAAGCTCACGGCGAGTAGGCAAACGTACTGGATTTGGTCGTGGCAGTTCAGGCCCTAAGCCCTGTTTAACTTGTGCTCCGTGACTAACTAAGGCGCTTGTTGCGACTCCAGCAGTCACCGTTGCAACTTGTGTTAAGGTATCATCGCTATCTGGCGCCAGTGAAAATGTAGGTTCAGCTCGTCCTACAGGCATAAAACTCTCTGCAGGTTGTGCAATAGAATTATTTTCAACTAATGGCTTCACAGAAGATGTGTTCTCTTCTGGAATTGGATAAACAGAATGTTGAGGAGCACTGGCTTCTGGCTGAATATCTTTTTTAAGGAAGGCTTCCGGAATATCAAAACGGTAATGTTCAGGTGCTTCTTCTGTTATTTCAGACGTATTTTCTGCAACAGACTCGGCGATAACAGGCGCAGCTGGTGCTAATGATTGAACATGATCGTCGGTATCATTTGTTGCACTGAATGAAGGCAAGTCATCTTCTTCTGTTTTAGAAGGCTGCGATGAATCAATATCTTGCTGACGAGCAAGTTCAAGCGCTGAAGGCGCAGAAAATAAGATGTCATCACTCTCTTCTGTTGTTAGTTCTGATGATTGTTTTTCTGTTTGATTTGAATGTTCAGTAACATCATCAACAAAATCTTGAGTGTTATCATCTTGTTCGTCTTCATATTCAGCGTCGTGTTGGCCTCGATTAGTAATAAAACCTACCGTACCAAGGATAACAGCACCAATCTTTTCGGTGATAGTTAGCCACGACCATCCTGTAAATAATGTAAAACCAACAGCCCAAACAGATAACAATGCAAGTGTTGCGCCTAATACATTAAACCAAGGTAACAATGCCTTACTAAATAAGCTGCCAATAACACCGCCTGAGCTAAAATTGTAAATATCATCAAAATTAAGATCAGCTAATGCACAAGAGGTAAAAACCAGAGCCAAGGCGCCAATCGTGCGAAGTGCAAGGGAGAAAAAGTCAGTATATTCGCGATTTTTTTGGTAGCGCAATGAATTCCAACAACCAAAAACAACCACAACAGGAATGGCATAGGCGAGTAAGCCAAATGCTGAAAATAGGATATCAGCTAACCATGCTCCGATACTGCCACCTAGGTTTTGAATAGGTTCATTCCATGTGGTTTGTGACCAGCTAGGATCAGAGGGATGAAAGCTAAATAAAGAAACCATCAAAAAGACAGCACCAATCCCGATTAAAATGAGAATAGCTTCCCAAACACGACGACGGTTACTTATCTTTGTTAAACGAATATTTTTGTCTTCTGTATATTCCTGGCTCAAAGAGGGCTCTCCAGGTTTAACTTAGGGTTAAATTAAAACGGAACAACGCTGAGATATCTCAGCGTTGAAACTGTATGCATAAACAGGAGTGTACCTAATTTTTTCCTGCTTTGCACCAACCTATTAAGTTGGCTTAGCGAGTTTTGATTACAAGGCGGTTGCTTTGTTTAACTTCTTCCATAACCACGTAAGTACGTGTGTCATTAACACCCGGAAGACGTAACAGAGTTTCACCCAGTAATTTACGGTAAGCAGACATATCAGGCACACGAGTTTTCAACAGATAGTCAAAATCACCAGAAACTAAATGACATTCTTGGATTTCTTCAAGTTTTTGAACAGCCATATTAAATTGTTCAAAAACATCTGGCGCGCCACGGTTTAGTGTGATTTCCACAAATACCAGTAATGATGCATCGAGGTAATGAGGGTTTAACAGCGCAGTATAACCAGAAATAAATCCTTGGCGCTCTAAACGACGTACTCGCTCTAAACAAGGTGTTGGTGATAAACCAACACGTTTAGATAACTCAACGTTTGAAATACGACCATCTTTTTGGAGCTCATTTAGAATATTCCGGTCTATTCTATCAAGATCTTTACCCGGACGTTTTTTATTATCAATCATCTCTATACTCTCTTTCTCTTTTTCTCTTACTTTATTTTCCTATACCCATACCTGTACACCTTCAGCATCAATGTCGAAACTTCGGTATCAAACGGTCAGAGCAAACTACCAATCTATTTTCTTTTAATGCCAGATAAAACATCTATTTTATCTAAATACTCATTAGCAAATATCGCAAAGTAACTATCTTACACCCTGTCTGTCGAAAAATTGTACCTATAACATCCGAAGATAATTATCTTTAACAATCATGTTTTCGCAAATGTACAGCGGATTGTCAAAGCAAATGAGTAAAAATCAGAACAAGGCGCTATGTTATTCTCTATATACGCAAGATAGTCATCAATTGTAAAGCAAAATGTTTCATGTTGATTCGATGATGTTAGCCCAATATAACTCTATAATTATTAAACTATATTAGTATTAACTATTGCTAAAATAGCTAAAATATTATGTCTATTTCTCGTCATTGGCTTTTTTTAACGTCTTATTTCTCCTACAATCCCCCAATTCGCATCACGCCTAATCAGAGATGAGGTACACATGAGCACCATCAAACATAGCAAACTTATTATTTTAGGTTCAGGCCCTGCGGGTTATACCGCTGCCGTTTATGCTGCAAGAGCAAACTTAGAACCAGTACTGATTACGGGTGTTGAAAAAGGCGGTCAGCTGACAACAACAACAGAAGTCGAAAACTGGCCCGGTGACCCTGAAGGGTTAACAGGCCCAGGTTTAATGGATCGCATGTTTCAGCACGCTGAAAAATTTAATACAGAGATTATCTCTGACCATATTAATAAAGTCGATCTGAAAAACCGTCCTTTCCGCCTATTTGGTGATGAACAAGAATACACCTGTGACGCATTAATTATCGCTACAGGTGCTTCTGCACGTTATATCGGCTTACCTTCAGAAGAATCTTTTAAAGGCCGTGGTGTCTCTGCTTGTGCAACCTGTGACGGTTTCTTCTATCGTAACCAAAAAGTCGCGGTTGTTGGTGGCGGTAATACTGCAGTAGAAGAAGCACTGTATTTAGCCAATATTGCATCCGAAGTTCATCTGATACACCGCCGTGATTCATTCCGTTCTGAAAAAATCTTAATTAATCGTTTAATGGACAAAGTAAACAGTGGCAATATTATTTTGCATACTGATCGTACTTTAGACGAAGTTCTTGGCGACGATATGGGAGTGACCAAAGTTCGTTTAAAAGATACTAAGAGCGATAAAACCGAAGAATTGGATGTAATGGGTGTATTTATTGCCATTGGACATAGCCCAAATACCGCTATTTTTGATGGACAATTGGAATTAGATAACGGTTACATCAAGGTACAATCAGGCACACAAGGTAATGCAACTCAAACCTCAATTGAAGGTGTTTTTGCAGCAGGTGACGTAATGGATCACATTTATCGTCAAGCAATTACCTCTGCAGGAACCGGTTGTATGGCCGCTTTAGATGCAGAACGTTACTTAGACGCACAAAAATCCAACTAAAATCATCACTTCCTTTCAAGGCGCTATTTCAGTAGCGCCTTTTACCATGTAACATACTAACCTGGTTGCCAAAGAGTATAACTACTTACCTTGGCCTTTCTGATACTTTGTATCTCACCTGCAGATTTGAATCTTTTCTTATGGATAAAACTAAACAAAATGAATTGGTTCGATGGCTGAAACAGCAAAGTGCTCCAGCCCGTCGATGGCTACGGCTATCAATGATTCTAGGTGTTGTAAGCGGTTTATTAATTATTGCTCAAGCATGGTTATTAGCTGTTTTACTTCAAGCATTTATCATGGACAGTATTAACCGTGATACGCATATACCTACCTTTCTCACCCTTATTGGTATTTTTATCTTACGTGCAGCAGTAATGGCAATACGGGAGCGTGTTGGTTATCGCTGTGGTATGGCTGTTAGGCAACAAATTCGTAAAATTGTCCTTGATAGACTTGAAGAATTAGGCCCTGTTTGGGTTAAAGGCAAACCAGCAGGAAGCTGGGCAACGATTATCTTAGAACAAATTGAAGATATGCAAGATTATTATGCACGTTATCTTCCACAGATGTATCTTTCCGCTATTGTTCCTATTCTTATCCTTATCACCCTATTCCCTGTTAACTGGGTTGCGGGGCTAATTTTATTTTTTACTGCTCCGCTTATTCCGCTATTTATGGCTTTGGTTGGCTTAGGTGCGGCTGATGCAAACCGTAGAAACTTTCTCGCGTTAGGCCGTTTAAGTGGTAATTTCCTCGATAGATTAAGAGGACTAGACACATTACGGCTATTTAATCGTGGTAATGCTGAAGTCAAACAAATTACAGAAGCAACAGAAGACTTCCGTAAACGTACGATGGAAGTGCTAAGAATGGCTTTCCTTTCTTCTGGTGTATTGGAGTTTTTTACAGCTGTTTCTATTGCTGTTGTTGCTGTTTATTTCGGTTTTTCTTATTTAGGTGAACTTAATTTTGGCAGTTATGGTTTGGGTGTTACCCTCTTTTCAGGTTTCTTAGCGCTGATCCTTGCTCCTGAATTTTTTCAACCTTTACGAGATTTAGGCACTTATTATCATGCAAAAGCGCAAGCAGTGGGCGCAGCGGAGTCTCTGGTTGAGTTTTTAGAGACTGATGGTGAAAAACCTCAATTAGCAGGTAATGAGCGTATCAATACAAACGAAAGTATTGAAATAACGGCACATGAACTAGAGATTTTATCGCATCAAGGCGTAAAATTGGCTGGCCCATTAAGTTTTACAATTAATCCTCAACAACGTATTGCGATTGTAGGCCAAAGTGGTGCAGGAAAAAGCTCATTATTAAACGCTCTTTTAGGTTTCTTACCTTATCGCGGTTCATTAAAAGTTAATGGTATTGAATTAACTCAGCTTTCACCTGAAGCATGGCGTCAATGTTTAAGTTGGGTGGGACAAAATCCAAATTTACCTGAACAAACTTTACTTGATAATGTACGTTTAAGCGCTCCAAATGCCAGTTCAGAACAAATTAATCTGGCTATTGAAAACGCCTATGTCAGCGATTTTATTAACGATTTACCTGATGGGTTAAATACAGTCATTGGCGATAGTGCTGCACGTCTTTCTGTTGGTCAAGCACAACGAATTGCCGTAGCCCGTGCCCTATTATCTCCTTGCCAATTATTATTACTAGATGAACCAGCCGCAAGCCTTGATTCTCATAGCGAACAACGTGTGATGCATGCACTCAATAATGCATCATTAAATCAAACTACGTTGCTTGTTACCCATTTATTGGAAGAAACATTAGGTTATGATCAGATTTGGGTAATGGAAAAAGGTCAAATTATTGAAACGGGCACTTATGCATCATTAAGCCAGCAACAAGGGGCTTTTGCTCGTCTTCTTGCTCATCGTAAAGAGGAACTTTAATTATGAAAGTATTGCTTCCTTTTCTCGCACTCTATCGTCGCCATTGGTTTATGTTATTGCTAGGTATTATTCTTGCTATCTTAACTTTATTGGCGAGCATTGGCCTTTTAACACTATCAGGTTGGTTTTTAGCAGGTACTTCTCTAGCCGGCTTTGCGGGGATTTATAGCTTTAACTATATGCTACCTGCGGCAGGTGTTCGTGGTGCAGCGATATTTCGTACTGCGGGCCGTTATTTTGAAAGACTCGTTAGTCATGATGCAACATTTCGCGTGTTATCACACTTACGGGTATTCACCTTTGAAAAGATCTTGCCTCTTTCTCCCGGTGGAATTGCACGTTTTCGTCAAGGTGAGCTACTTAACCGCTTAGTGGCTGATGTTGAAACATTAGATCACCTCTACATTCGTGTTATATCACCTATTATTGCCGCTTTTGTCGTCATTATGATGATTATGTTTGGCCTTGGGTTAATTGATGCTCGCTTAGCCAATACATTAGGTGGCATTATGCTCACCTTGCTGATTGTTTTACCTTTTGTGTTCTATTATGCGGGTAAGCCTATCGGCCGTGATCTGACTGATTTACGTGGGCAATATCGCACTGTGCTAACTAGCATGTTACAAGGGCAAGCAGAACTAACTGTTTTTGGTGCGTTACCTCGTTTTAGAGCAAATTTAGCCCAACTTGAAGCCAAGTGGTTACACCGACAAGCACAACAAGCAAACTTAACAGGATTATCGCAATCATTGATGATCCTCGCCTCAGGGCTGACTGCAACCTTAATTTTATGGCTAGCAGCAGATGGAATAGACCATAGCTTTATGCCTGAAGCTCTAATTGCTTTATTCACATTCTGTGCATTGGCAGCATTTGAGTCTTTAGCCCCTGTTACGGTTGCTTTCCAACATTTGGGGCAAGTGATGACATCTGCAACACGTATTTCTCATTTAATTGAGCAAAAACCAGATGTCACTTTCCCTGAAAAAGGAGAAGAAAGAAAAAAGAGTGCTTCACTTACCCTACATAATGTGTGCTTTACTTATCCAGCTCAGCCGATGCAAGTTATTAATCATGTAGATTTAACTATTGAAGCAGGGCAACATATTGCATTGTTAGGAAAAACAGGTTGTGGTAAATCAACACTCTTACAATTAATCAACCGCGCTTTTGATCCAACTCACGGCACGATCCGCTTAAATAATTCATCTATTGCCAATTATGATGAAACGACTTTGCGTTCAATGATGTCTGTTGTTCCTCAACGTGTTCATGTCTTTAGTCATACCCTAAGAGAAAACTTAATTATGGCAAAAGAAGAGGCTACGGATGAAGAGCTAATCTATGCACTTCAACAAGTTGGCCTTGGACACCTTTTGGAAAATGATGAAGGCTTAAACGCATGGATGGGCGATGGTGGTAGACAGCTCTCAGGTGGCGAACAGCGACGTTTAGGACTGGCAAGAGCCCTACTCCACAATGCACCTCTTGTATTGCTTGATGAGCCAACAGAGGGCCTTGACGCCGACACAGAACAGCAGATCCTTGCTCTCTTACACCAACATTGTCAGGGTAAAGCAGTATTAATGATCACTCACCGACTTCACGGTTTAGATAAAATGGATAAAATTTGCGTTATGGATGGCGGAAAAATCGTTGAAACAGGCACTCATGCTTCGTTGTTAAAACAACAAGGACATTATGCTAAATTCCACCAGAGACAGGCACTATTAACTCCGGCTCACGAGGCATAATATGCCGTTGTTTCAATTAGACGATAGTGATTTGGATTTTCCAGAGCCTCATTTAGCATTAAAAGAGCCTAATGGATTATTAGCGATAGGAGGAGAAATCTCCTCTTCTCGATTACGTGTTGCATATCAATCAGGGATCTTCCCTTGGTACTTCCCCTACGAAGAACCATTATGGTGGTCACCTGATCCAAGAGCTGTCTTGCCTGCTGGTGATTTGCATATTGGGCGTAGTTTACGTAAATTTATTCGTCATCATCCGTATAAAATAACGTTAAATCACGCCTTTACTTCAGTGATAGAGGCCTGTTCTATTCGTGATGAAGGTACATGGATAGGCCCTGATATTAAAGAAGGTTATGAAGCGCTGTATCATCAAGGTGAAGCACATTCTGTTGAAGTATGGGAAGGCGATGAACTCGTAGGTGGCTTATATGGAGTCAATATTGGTGCGGTTTTTTGTGGTGAATCGATGTTTAGTCGCAGAGATAACGCTTCTAAATGTGCCTTTATTGCTTTTTATAACCATTTTCTTCGTTATGGGGGTCAACTATTTGATTGTCAGGTGCTAAACTCTCATACTGCCTCGTTAGGCGCCAGTGAGATCTCGCGTGACCATTATTTAGATGCATTATCTCGCTGGAAAAAAGTGATTATTGATAAAAAGTGTTGGTATCAGCAATCGTTGGAATTATAATCACTGCTTGTTTTTGTAAAGCCCTTCTTATTTAAGACAGAATTGAGAATGCCATTCTGTTATTTATACAAAAAGGTTTATACAAAAATTTTATCTTACACACCTATTATGTGGTTAAGGTGTGTTGCTATTTTATTGTTATAAATACCACAAAATAAAGAATTACGACTTCTGTTATTACTTTTGCTTTAGCTCAGTAAAACGCAAGTCACGGTAAGGATGTTAAGTGCAATAGCAAGGTGAACACCATTGCTATCCGATAACATTCCTTTACATAGGACAATATTTTCGGCATTATCTTGCCGTTTAAAAAATATGGTTATTAAAACTTAGAGGATTAGATGGCCAAAGAAGACAACATTGAAATGCAAGGCACTGTACTGGATACTCTGCCAAACACGATGTTCCGCGTAGAATTAGAAAACGGACACGTCGTTACCGCTCATATCTCAGGAAAAATGCGTAAAAACTATATTCGTATCCTGACAGGCGACAAGGTTACCGTTGAGCTGACCCCATATGACCTGAGCAAAGGCCGTATCATCTTCCGTAGCCGTTGATCCCAATCTGTTCTCTCCCGTTATTGTTATATAACGGGTGAAAAAAACACCACAGGCAAGGCATTTATTGATGCTCACCTGTGGTGTATGCGTTTATGGCTTAGTAAGTTAACTGCTATTTTTTAGATAACGGTATCTTCATTCTTAGCCAGCTTTTCTTGACTGACAAACTCGTAGTTTAACTTATCTGCTAGTTTATCTAATGTGACAGAAACTGAACCGCCATTAACAAGAGAGCCAAATAAAATCTCGTTGGCTAATGGTTTTTTCAGATTTTCTTGGATTACACGCGCCATAGGTCTTGCGCCCATCGCTTTATCATAGCCTTTATCACACAACCATTGACGTGCTTCTTGACTAACTTCTAACGATACCCCTTTATCATCTAGCTGTACTTGTAACTCGACAATAAATTTATCCACTACCATAGAGATAATTTCAGGTGATAATGCATTAAACCAAATAATGTTATCTAAACGGTTACGGAATTCAGGTGAGAACGCTTTTTTAATTTCCGCCATAGCATCGGTGCTATTGTCTTGTTCTGTAAATCCAATCGACTTGCGTTGCGTTTCACGCACACCCGCATTAGTCGTCATTACTAAAATAACATTACGGAAATCTGCTTTGCGACCATTGTTGTCTGTTAATGTACCATTATCCATGACTTGTAGAAGAATATTGAACACATCTGGATGTGCTTTTTCAATTTCATCAAGCAACACAACAGAATAAGGGTTTTTGATTACTGCATCAGTTAATAATCCACCTTGATCAAAACCAACATAACCAGGAGGCGCACCAATTAAACGGCTAACAGTATGTCGTTCCATATATTCAGACATATCAAAGCGCAGTAATTTAACATTCAACGCTTTCGCTAATTGCACAGTAACTTCTGTTTTACCTACCCCTGTTGGGCCAGCAAATAAGAATGAACCTACTGGTTTGTTATCTTGGCCTAAGCCTGCTCGACTCATTTTAATGGCTTCAGATAATGCATGAATTGCAGGATCTTGACCAAATACCAACATTTTTAATTGGTTATCGAGATTTTTCAGTATCGATTTATCGCTACTAGAAACTGTTTTTTCAGGGATACGTGCGATTTTAGCAACTACAGATTCAATATCAGAAACATTGATCGTTTTTTTGCGTTTACTCGGCGCAATTAAACGTGTTTTTGCACCAGCTTCATCAATAACATCAATGGCTTTATCTGGTAGATGTCTATCTGTAATGTATTTAACAGATAAATCCACCGCAGCCTGAATCGCTTTATTGGTATAACGTACATCGTGGTGCGCTTCATATTTCTGACGCAATCCTTTGATGATTAAAACGGTTTCATCAGGTGAAGGTTCTGTTACATCAATTTTTTGGAAACGACGCGCAAGTGCTCTGTCTTTTTCAAAAATATTACTAAATTCTTGATAAGTCGTAGAGCCTATAACTCGAATTCGCCCACCTGATAACAGCGGTTTAATTAAGTTTGCCGCGTCTACCTGCCCACCTGATGCGGCTCCTGCACCAATAATAGTGTGGATCTCATCAATAAATAAGATGCTTTTCTCATCTTTTTCAAGGGTTTTCAGTAACGCTTTAAAGCGTTTTTCGAAATCGCCACGATATTTAGTTCCCGCTAATAGCGAGCCAATATCTAGTGAGTAAATGGTGTAGCCTTTCATAACGTCAGGAACATCATCTTGCTCAATACGCCATGCAAGCCCTTCTGCAATTGCGGTTTTACCGACGCCTGATTCCCCCACTAATAGCGGATTATTTTTGCGACGACGACATAATACTTGAATGGTTCGTTCTAATTCAGCTTGACGCCCAATCAGAGGATCTATTTTACCTTGCCGCGCTAACTGATTAAGGTTAGTTGTAAAATTATCCATATGATCGTCACCTTGAGGTATCTCTTGCTGAGATTGCGCGTTCATATCATTCATGTCAGAAAGATCTTCGTTTTGTTGATCTTCTTTTGAAATACCATGAGAAATAAAATTCACGACATCAAGGCGACTAACGTCATGCTTACGTAATAAATAAGCTGCGTGAGATTCTTGTTCACTAAAAATAGCCACCAGCACATTAGCGCCAGAGACTTCATTTTTACCTGATGATTGAACATGAAAAACAGCACGCTGTAAGACACGCTGAAAACTCAGCGTTGGTTGTGTTTCTCTGTCTACATTTTCAGGCAAAATAGGGGTTGTTTTACGAATAAAAACTTCAAGTTCTTCGCGTAAGACTGCCAGATCGACTTTACAAGCTTCCAATGCTTCGCGTGCCGATTTATTACTTAATAGCGCCAACAACAGGTGCTCTACAGTCATAAATTCGTGTCTGTTATCACGGGCTTTCGCGAATGCAACATTAAGACTCAGCTCTAATTCGTGATTAAGCATAAGCACCTCCTCCTTAAAAGACTAACCGGATCATGCTTGTTCAAGAGTACATAAAAGTGGGTATTCGTTTTCTCTTGCATACAGATTAACTTGTGCCACTTTTGTTTCAGCAATATCCGCACTATAAACCCCACAAACTCCTTTCCCTTTATGATGAACGTCCAGCATAATTTGTGTTGCTTTTTCCTCACTGAGAAAAAAATACATCGTAAGCACTTCTACAACAAAATCCATGGGGGTGTAATCATCATTATTCAAGATCACCTTATACATTGCTGGTGGCTCATTTACCTGATGAACATCATCCCTTAACGTGGTTTCTGTTAAAAAATCAAACTGACCCATTGTTTTGTATTACTCATAGTTTTGTTAAACGTCACTTTCAATTATGACATTTAGTTTACCATCTCACAGGAAAGTCTGCCTATCAACGCTTTTTTATTCCCTCTTTTTACATCTAAAAAATAACAAAGCGTTAGCTACATCAAAATTTCGCCTTATCGGAACACTTTCTGTCCCTTTCACCTCTTGACGACTGAAACAATAAAATAGAGTATGTTTTATGAACAGCTCAGTAAATATACTGAAAGTGATGTTAAACAAATAAATACAAGTATATGAGAGAAGCTAAGTATGGAGACAGGTACAGTAAAGTGGTTCAATAATGCTAAGGGCTTTGGTTTTATTACCCCAGAAAAAGGTGGCGAGGATATTTTTGCCCACTATTCAACAATTAGAATGGAAGGCTACCGCACACTTAAAGCGGGGCAGAAAGTTAATTATAGCACGATAAAAGGGCCTAAAGGTGACCATGCTGACCTTATCATTCCTATCATTGAATAGAAGATACGCACAGTATAGATAAACCTGATAATACATTTTGCCCAATGAAATCGGGTATTTTCAGTCAAGAATGATACCTAATTCATTCAAATAAAAGCCCTTTATATACTTGAGGGCTTTTATCTTATTGTTTGAATTATTCTCTTGCTAATGCATCAATAGGATTCATTTTTGCGGCACTTCTTGCAGGTAAAAATCCGAAAATAACCCCAATAGCAGTTGAACAAATAAAAGCACTGATTAATGCAATAGGTTGGAAGACAAAATGCCAATCCGGTAACATTACGCTTGCAATCATTGCGATACTAAACGAAAGAGCAATTCCTAACACTCCCCCAACTAAACAAACCAGCACAGACTCAATGAGAAACTGTTGCATCACATCACTTGCTCTCGCACCAACCGCCATTCTAATACCAATTTCTCGCGTTCTTTCAGTCACAGAAACTAGCATAATATTCATAACACCAATGCCACCAACTACTAATGAAATAACGGCGACAAGTGTAAGAAATAATTGCATTGTTTGCGTAGTACTCTCAGCCGCTTTAATAAAACTATCAAGGTTATAAGTGAAAATATCTTTTTTACCATGTCTGATCGTGAGCAAACGGATCATTTGTTGCTCTGCTACACTGGCATCATAACCTTCTATTGCTCTTACCGTAATGCTATCAAGATATGAGCGATTTAAAATACGACTATTTAACGTACTATAAGGCACCCAAACACGTAATGACTGCCCATTACCAAAAGCTGATTTTTTATCTGCAATAACCCCAACAATCGTAGAAGGAATATTGCGAATAATAATTTGCTCACCAATCACATCTTTCTTAACCGGGAAAAATCGATGGCGAGTATTTTCATCAATCACAACAACCTGCGCTTGTCGCAGGATCATATCTTGAGTAAATGAGCGACCTTGTGAAAACTTCATAGCATATACAATAAAATAATCTTCACTCACACCCGCAACAGAGGCTGGAGAGTCTTGGTTTCCACGGCGTAATCGAGTACTAAATTGCACTTGTGGTGTGACCGCTTGCACATAAGGTTGCTGCTTTAAAGCGAAGACATCTTGTAGTGTTAATGATTGTCTGTCTTCAGGGGAATCACTACCAAAATCTTTCCCCGGATAAATATCAATGGTATTCGAACCAATGGCTTTTATATCAGAAAGCACCATACTTTTTGCAGCATCACCAATGACAATAATCGTTACGACAGAAGCGATCCCTATAATAATGCCGAGCATTGTCAATAATGTGCGTACTTTATTAACAACCATGGCACGCCAAGCCATTTCTAGTGCTTGAGTAAAGCGCCCTACAATTTGGCCAAAATAGGAGGAAGTTAAAACCGTTGTCGTTTCTTTTTTAACTTTATGTATCGTTGTTTGATGACGGTTATCACTAATAATCTTACCGTCTTTTATTTCGATAATTCGTTCAGCTTGTTCTGCAATTAAAGGATCATGCGTTACGATAATAACTGTATGTCCTTGTTCATTTAATTGCTTCAAAATAGCCATTACTTCTTTACCAGAATGACTATCTAATGCGCCAGTAGGCTCATCAGCAAGAATGACCTCGCCTCCATTCATCAACGCTCTCGCAATACTTACACGTTGTTGCTGACCGCCAGAAAGCTGATTAGGTCGATAATTAACTCGCTCACCTAATCCTAAACGAGTTAATAATTCACGCGCTCTTTCTTTACGTTGAGTGGCATTTTTATCTGCATAAATGGCTGGAATTTCAACATTTTGCTCTGCACTTAAGTGTGCCATTAAATGATAGCGTTGAAAAATAAATCCAAAGTGTTCACGACGTAATGCTGCAAGTTGATCACCTTCCATTTGTGCAACACTTTGACCTGCAACTTTATATTCACCGCTACTTGGTTTATCCAAACATCCTAAGATATTCATTAAGGTCGATTTACCAGAGCCCGACGCCCCCATAATAGCGACCATTTCACCCGCATTAATCGTTAATGAGACTTTATTAAGAACAACAGTTTCTTCTTCACCATTGCTATATGTGCGACTAACCTCATTGAGTTCTAATAATGCTGGCATTATGCATCTCCTGAAGTTTCACCCAGAATAACCGCATCGTTCTCTTTTAATCCGCTGAGAACTTCAGCATAAACATCAGTACGCATACCTATTTTTACCGTGCGTTTTTCTGGCTGACCATTAACTAAAACATCAACGTAATATTCATTAATACCAGCATCATCGCCTAAAACAGAAAGTGGTATGAGGAGTACATTTTTCTTATTTTCGATAAGAATTTTAACTTGCGCGGTCATTTGTAAACGTAGTAAATGTTGTTCATTAGGTACTTCAAAACGGGCATAGTAGAAAATAGCATCATTAATTTTTTCAGGCGTTGGCAGAATATCTTTTAACTTGCCACTAAAGGCTTTATCAGGCGCACCTAACACTGTAAAAGAAGCATTAAGATCAGGTTTTAAATAAATAACATCTGCTTCAGATACTTCCGCCTTTACCAACATCGTATCTAAATCGGCTAAAGTTAAAATCGTTGGTGCTTCTTGCGCCGCAATGACGGTTTGACCTTCTAGGGTTTTAATAAACGTCACAATACCATCCATAGGTGCTGTGATACGTGTATATTGGAGGTTAGTTTTCGCTGTATCTAAGGTCGCTTGATTCTTTTTAATTTGCGCTTCATAGGTAATAATGCGCGCTTTTTTAACATCAACATCCGTTTTAGTACGATCAAGCTCATCTTGTGCAATTGCATGTGTACCAATCAACTTTAACTGACGTTGATATGTAAGTTGCGCTAAACGTAATTCGGCCTGTGCTTGTTGAAGATTCGCTCTAAGCTCATTGTTGGTTTCCTGCGATTCAGTGACTTCATTTTGCGCTTTTTTTGGATCAATAATCGCTAATAAATCACCTTTTTTAACCGCATCACCCTCTTTCACAAACAAAGTTTGTAATTGGCCACTGACTTGCGCGCCCACATCAACTTTACGCACGGCATCAAGCTTACCTGTTGCTGTCACTTCTTTTGACAGATCACCTCTCGTAATGATTTGTGTTTGATATGACGGTACATTTTCTTTCGGCCAAAAAAAATAGGCGACAATAGCAAACGTAATTAAAATAAGGGTGAGCACTCTCCCGCGCTTTTTTAAAGATAAAAAAGCCATACAATATCCTTCCTAAACATAACAATTTAATAAGCCATAAAAAACTTTAGCGATGATATTCACCTTCATCGCTAAATAGAATCTACATTGATCTCGTGCGTTTATCTTTCTTGCTATAACGGCCTAATTTGCTTTGCCTCTAGCAAGCCATGCAACACGAGAAAACATACTTTTCAGTATGGAGGGGATGGAGTCTACTCCTCGTTGAGCAGCATTGTTAGCTACCGTTAGTGCGAGATCAGGTTTTGATGAGCGTTGGATAGCTTTAATAATCACACGTCGGGTTGGCCATTTTTCATTATCAGGCACACCTGCAACATCATGATACACATTACGAAAGCCTTCTTTATATAAGAAATGTTCCATATCTAAGGCGGGAAGTTTTGTTAATCTATCACGCTCAGCATCATTGCTTTTTGATGCAAAATCTTTAACAGTTGCGGCATATTTCTTACCCGCTTCATCACCATCCACTAAGGTATGCCATTCTATTCCCATATATGTTGCATACTTTAATAATGGCTTAAGTCCACATTGCGCAAATTCAATAACTTTTATTCCTTCGGCTTCAAAAAAATAATTACATTGTCTTGCCAGCTCGTTCATTAGCCAAATTTCCGTTTCACCTTCAACTAATAGCCAGCAACGAGCAAAAAGTGCAGACGGCCTGTTATAACGAATATGAAATGAAATGCGTCGTTCTTCATCTGAATGTAATTGTTGATTACCAACGCGATAAGCAGCTACTTTGTCAGTATCACGCACTAAACGACACACACTTTCTAATGGTGCTAGTGACAGTAACTCACCTGAATTAGTCGTTGTTATCCGTTGTAGTGAGAAAAGATTAAGTAAGCCCCAAGCCACTGAAAGCATAATAGGATGCAAACGTGTTTCAGGGTTTTCTACAATGACAATAGGCCTTGCATAAGGATCTAATGCAACGCTACCTCGAGACTGTAATATAGAGGAGAACATGCCTAAGATAATTAATCGAATACTTCGTTGATTTGGTTTTGCCAACACCTTATTAATATTTTCTAACGCATGCCAGCCACGCACATGAGGCTCATTGACTTTGCGATGACGAGCATGTGATTTAAACAACAACGAACCATGGTCGGCAAAATAGTGCCCTAATAGCTGTTGCATGGCATCTAGCCCTTCACGTAAATCCTCATCTGACAACTCGTCTGGATTTTTGACTAATGCCTTGGTTAACTCACTCATTTTATTATTAAACGCTTCTCGATGAGGATCCTTATGAGGATCGATAACGTCAGAGGTAAGATCACGAACAAAACGCGCATCTTGCAAGCGAAGAACAGGATAAAGCCTAACAATCTCTGCAATGATTTCTTGAGTTTGCCCATTAGGTAAGCGAATTTGCTTTCCTTCTTTATCAAGAAAATAGCGAAATGTTTTTACATTCTTTTGTTCATCTAATTCTGCACTGATGCGGTAATAGATATGTTTTAGCTCATCACCATTTGCAACCCATACAGGTGCTATTTTATGGAAACGATAAGAACGATGTCGTCCAGGGCGTGATTCAGTAAATGTCAGAATAATTTGTAGGGTTTTTTTACTATTTTCTTCCGACTCATTCGGCAGACGATGGAAATCATCAGGTGTAAATGCATATTGATAGGTTTCAATACCCAAGCTGAGTGTTAACGCATCAAGTAATGAGCTTTTACCCCACGCATTTTCACCCACTAAAACTGTATTCATATCAAGAGGTAGTGAAAGACGATTAAGTCCACGGAATCCAACTATTTCCACTCTTTCTAAATACATAAATCCCCTCGTTAGTTACGACTAAGCTATGTTTTTTATTCTTCCTACCTTAATTTTATGCTTAATCTGCCAATAATTTCACTTAATGAATATTTTCATTAAATCACAGTTAAAGAGTGTCGTAATAAAATTTACTCAACTATTCGATATATACCCAAATCGTTCGCTTTTCAAACAATTAAAGCCACTTATTGATAAACATGTTAGGCTCATGCCTTCAATAAAAATTTTAGATTTATCTCAGCTTCTGTATCCACAACAACATAAGTAAATGTTATAATACAAGTCACGTTATTAGTTTGTTTTATAATTTGAGTGCACTCAGTAAGGAATAGAAATGTTATCAGGGTTATTGATTATCCTACTTCCACTTTTTGTAGGGTATTTGATTAAGTTAAACAATCGCCCATTACTTCATTTGGCAAATCGCCTACTTAGTGCGATGGTCTACGTTATCCTATTTCTAATGGGCGTCAGTTTAGCCATGTTAGATAATATTGGTGAAAATTTAGTCTCTATTCTTGCTTATGCCAGCGTTTTCTTTTTATGTACCTTTGGTGCAAATTTACTATTTTTATGGTTGTTGGATAAAAAAGATCCTTGGCATGTCCCTGCACATAAGCAATCTAAGCCACCATCACGCATAAAAATGGTTCTTGAATCGTTACAATTATGCGGTGTCGTTGTTGTCGGTTTTTTTGTTGGCTTAACAGGCTGGTCAATTTTTCATTATGCATCTCATGCCAGCCAAGGTGCACTTATCTTCTTGCTGTGGTTAGTCGGATTACAATTGCGTAATAGCGGAATGAGCCCAAAACAAATTTTAATTAACCGCAGAGGAACAACCGTTGCTGTCGTCATGGGGGTAAGTGCGCTTGCAGGTGGTGCTTTAGCTGCTTATTTACTAGGATTACCAATGAAAATGGGATTAGCCATTGCATCTGGATATGGTTGGTACTCTTTATCTGGGATTGTACTTACCGATGCATTTGGTCCTGTTATTGGTAGTACTGCGTTTTTCAATGACTTAATGCGTGAATTAGCGGCAATTATGCTTATACCTATCATTGTTAATCGTTATAGAAATACAGCATTAGGGATTTGTGGTTCAACTTCCATGGACTTTACGTTACCTGTTTTACAAAGAAGTGGTGGTGTTGCCATTGTGCCTGCGGCTATTGTGCATGGATTTGTGTTAAGTTTAATCACCCCAATATTAATGGCTTTCTTTACTTCATAGAAAAATCAGTAACAATAGAACAATAACGTTCTCTTTTTACAGTGGATTAACAATGAATCAACAGCGTGTATTAGTACTTGGTGCAAGTGGTCATATTGGTCAAAATCTTATTCCAGCTCTGATAAAACAAGGTCATCAAGTCACTGCGGGAGCGCGCAGAGTTGACTGGATGATGTCTCAAGGTTGGGAAAATACACGCTGTATTTTTGTGGACTTGCACAATCCAGAAACCTTAAGCAAAGTCATGCATGATACTGATATCGTGTACTACCTTGTCCATAGCATGGGCGATGCACATAATTTAGTTGAACAAGAGCGTAAAGCGGCAATTAATGTTGTAGACGCATTAGAAGGTACAGAAGTTAAACAAATTATCTTTTTAAGTGCCTTACAACATGAAGATCAGCAATATTCTCCCCATCTCATTGCCCGAAAACTCACAGGTGAGGTATTAAGAACGAGTGCGATCCCTGTGACTGAAATTCGTACCTCAATGATTGTCGGCCCAGGCTCCGCCGCCTTTGAAATTATGCGTGATATGGTTTATAACCTCCCTATTCTTACGCCCCCACGCTGGGTTCGTTCAAAATCTTCCCCTATTGCCTTAAAAAACTTAATTCACTATTTAACAGAAATTATCCATCATCCCACACATCAACATCGTATTTTTGATGCTGGTGGCCCCGAATATATTAGCTATCAAACTCTTTTTGAGCGCTTTATTAAAATTTCAGGTAAAAAGCGTGTCTTGATCCCCTTACCTATGCCGGGCAGTCTTATTTCTGCGGGCTTTATCAGTATGATAACGTCCGTACCAACTTCCATTGCTAAAGAGCTTATTCAAGGGTTAAAACATGATCTTCCAGCCAACGATGCTCCTTTACGCGAACTTATTCCTCAATCCCTAATTAAATTTGATGACGCAGTAAAAGAAACATTGGCTGATGAAGAAGCAGCTTTAGATAATCAGGATTGGGGATATTCTCCAGCGGTTCGTAATCGCTGGAAACCGGGGTACGGTTATTACCCTAAAAATGCAGGTTGTACTGTCTCAACACCCGCTAGCGCTGCATCTCTTTGGCATACAGTACAACAGATTGGCGGTGAACAAGGCTACTTTTATGGTAACGCGCTATGGAAAACCCGCGCCATCATGGATGATATAGTCGGAAATAAAGTGACTTATGGCCGACCGCCCAGAGACACATTAGAGCTTGGTGATATGATTGATGGCTGGCGAGTGATCAAACTAGAGCCAGAAAAACAACTTACCTTATTATTTGGGATGAAAGCACCCGGTTTAGGTCGTCTTTCTTTTACTATCCATGATAGTGGCAACCTTCGTTCAATCGATGTTCGTGCTTGGTGGCATCCTGCCGGTTTTAGTGGATTACTTTATTGGTTTGCGATGATGCCTGCACACTTATTTATTTTCAAAGGTATGGCTAAAACGATAAGTACTAACGCTTACAAACTGGATAAAAATTCACCTAACAGTGAAAAAAAATAGCCTTATTACCCATTTTTACGTAAAAAAACCACTTTATTATGCAGTTTTAGTTGCATAATTATTCTTACCGTTTTATTATTCGAACTAGTTAATGACTATTCAGAAAAAACGCATGAGTATTCAATTAAAAAACATAAATTGTTTCTACGGTTCGCACCAAGCACTCTATGATATTAATCTGGAATGCTCTGCTGGTGAAACAATGGTTCTATTAGGGCCAAGCGGTGCAGGTAAGAGCTCATTAATGAGAGTTCTTAATTTATTAGAAATGCCACGTTCAGGCGAATTAGAAATTGCGGGTCTACATTTTGACTTTAGCCAACAGCCTAACGCAAAGGCAATTCGTTCATTACGCCAAAATGTAGGCATGGTATTTCAACAATATAATTTATGGCCGCATTTGACAGTTATTGATAATTTAATTGAAGCACCTTGTCGTGTATTAGGTTTATCAAAACCGCAGGCTAAAGAAAAAGCGATGAAGTTACTTGAGCGTTTACGTTTAAGTGATTATGCAGGACGCTTCCCACTACATTTATCGGGTGGACAGCAACAACGTGTTGCCATTGCAAGAGCATTAATGATGGAGCCTCAAGTTCTCTTATTTGATGAACCGACAGCGGCATTAGATCCTGAAATTACAGCTCAAGTTGTTGATATTATTAAAGAGCTTTCTGAAACGGGTATTACACAAGTGATTGTGACCCATGAAGTTGAAATTGCACGCAAAGCCGCGAGCAAAGTTGTATATATGGAAAACGGCCGTATTATAGAGCAAGGTGATAACTATCGTTTCACAGCTCCACAAACGGAAGCTTTTGCTAATTACTTGTCACACTAAATCGGGATCAGACAATGAAAAAAATATTATTTGCGGCACTTCTGACCAGTATTACACTTTCTGCAACTGCGGCTGAGAAAGAGACAATCCGTTTTGCCACTGAAGCAACATATCCGCCCTTTGAAATGATTGATGCCAATAACCAAATTGTAGGATTTGATGTTGATCTCGCTAATGCAATGTGTGCAAAAATTAATGCAGATTGTACCTTTACCAATCAGTCTTTTGATAGCTTAATTCCAAGTCTAAAATTCCGTCGTTTTGAAGCCTTAATGGCGGGTATTGATATTACCCCTGAGCGTCAAAAACAAGTTGATTTCACGGATTCTTACTATGATAACTCCGCTGTATTTATTACAGTAACAGGTAAAATCTCTGATGTTGCTAGCTTAAAAGGCAAACAAATTGGTGTTCAGAATGGGACAACCCATCAGAAATTCGTCAATGAGCAACACAAAGAAATGAAAACTGTTCCTTATGACAGTTACCAAAATGCAGTATTAGATCTTAAAAATGGTCGTATTGAAGCTATCTTTGGTGACACTGCAGTTGTAAATGAATGGCTGAAAAAAAATCCTGAATTAGGTATTGTAGGCGATAAAGTTGCAGATCCTAACTATTTTGGTACAGGCCTTGCGATCGCAGTAAGAAAAGGCAATGCTGATTTACAAGATAAATTGAACAAAGCATTAGCTGAAGTAAAAGCTGATGGCACTTATGATGTCATTTATAAAAAATGGTTTGAATAACAATAATAGCTTAATAAATGAATGAAATAACAACTCTAGCAGGTGCGGCCGTTACTACGGTCTCACTTGCTATTTCTGCTCTTATCATTGGATTAGTTCTCGCCATGTTGTTTACAGCATGGGAATCCGCGAGATGGAAAGCCTTTGCTTTCTTAGGAACATGCTGGGTAACACTAATCAGAGGACTACCAGAAATGCTGGTGGTTCTTTTTGTCTATTATGGCACCTTACAAGGTGTCATGATCTTAATGGATGGCATTGAATTAGGTTCTTTCACCTTACAAATAGATTTTGGTGATACTGAATCTCTACCTTTCTATTGTGGTGTTATCGCCCTTTCACTTCTTTATGCTTCTTATGCTTCACAAACATTACGTGGCGCCTTAAAAGCGGTACCAACAGGCCAATGGGAAGCCGGCCAAGCATTAGGTATGGGTCGGATTACTATTTTCTTCCGCTTTATTATGCCTCAAATGTGGCGTCATGCTTTACCCGGTTTAGGTAATCAGTGGTTAGTTTTATTAAAAGATACGGCTTTAGTCTCATTAATCAGTGTTAATGATTTAATGTTACAAACACAAAGTATAGCTAATAGAACCCAAGAACCTTTTACTTGGTATAGTATTGTTGCACTGATTTATTTAGCCATTACGCTGGTCAGTCAATATATCCTGAAATGGTTAGAAATGAGAACAACTCGATTTGAACGGAGTGCCTCATAATGTGGGATTATATTGTTGATATTTTACCGGGATTACCAACCAGCTTGTCATTAACATTAGTGGCTTTATTGGTAGCATTTACACTTTCAGTTTTAATGACATTTATTTTGGCATTAAAAACACCTGTTATTACTCAAATTGTAAAGGCATATATCACCTTATTTACCGGTACACCGTTATTAGTGCAGTTTTTCTTAATCTATTATGGCCCGGGACAATTTCCTGTGTTGCAAAAATTCCCTATGATTTGGGAGTTATTATCAACACCTTGGTTTTGTGCCATGGTCACATTAGCATTAAATAGTGCCGCTTATTCAACCTTACTTTTCTATGGTGCAGTAAGAGCTATTCCTTCAGGACAATGGCAATCTTGCCAAGCATTAGGTATGTCACCAGTGCAAACGGCAAGAGTAATATTGCCTTATGCATTTAAACGTGCGCTTTCATCCTATTCAAACGAAGTTGTATTAATATTTAAAAGTACCTCACTCGCCAGTACGATCACTTTGCTTGAATTAACTGGTTATAGCCGGCAAGTATTTGGTCAAAGTTATGATGTGATGGTCTTTGTTGCTGCAGGCATTATTTATTTAGGCATCAACGGAATACTGACACTTCTAATGAGATTGATTGAGAAAAAAGCCTTAGAGTTTGAACATCGTAATTAAAAATACGTAAACCAAGCTGCCGATAAAAAAACACCCCAGAATTTTTTCACTCTGGGGTATTTTTTATTGCTGAATAAATAATAGCAAATAATGGCTCTATTCTTGTGTCGCCAGCTTTTCTATTGATGCTTCTTTATGGCTTACTCGATATGCATTCCATGCCAACAAGCTCCCAATTAACATGACAACGGCTAACGCTAATTTAGGTTGTACTGGTGATGCCAGTGCCGTTAAACCAAAAGCAGCACCGCCTGCCATTTGAATAAAACCAACTAAAGCAGAGGCAATACCTGCCGTTTGCGAATATGGCTCAAGTGCATAACTTGTCGCAGGCCCCATAATAAAGGCTAATCCGGCACAAGCACTTGCTACAGGGAGCATATAAATCAGCCAATGGTTTTGTATTCCAGCAGGAATAAACATTAAGCTTAATAACAAGCTCACACTGCCTAATCCCATTAATCCGCCTCCTAAGATCAAACAAATTGGTCTGCCAACACGGTGGATCACACGGTTTACATAAAAACTAACAAACATTATCCAAAAACCATTTACACCAAAAACAATGGAAAAAATCAGCGGTGATAGTTTCGCATCATTCATCAAAACAATAGGGGCAAATGAAACATAAGTTAATGCCATTCCCATTGTGCCTGCATTCACTAGGGCAAAAGTTAAAAAACGTTTACTGCACAAAATCTCAAGGTATGTTTTACCTAATTTCTGTTTTGATTGAGCTGTATTTTCAGGCTTAGTTTCAGGTAAGAAACGAGTGATCAAAACTAGCACAAATACTGAATAGAAAATTAAAAATCCGAAAGGTGCGCGCCACCCCCAATACTCAGCCAATAATCCACCTAATAAGGGTGCGAGTGCGGGAATAATATTTAAAGTACCATTTAAAAAGCCGAAAACACGAGCAGCATCATTACCATTAAAGCAGTCACGAACACAGGTAAAAGCCACAACGGAAGTACAACACACCGCAGACGCTTGTAATAATCGTGAAATAATAAAAAGTGTTGAGTCTGTTGAGATCGTAGCAATAATAGAACCTACAATATAGATAAAGATCCCAACAATAGCGATAGGTTTACGACCAAACCTATCCACCAAAGGCCCTGATATAAGTTGCCCTATCCCCAACACTAAAATAAATAAAGCGATAGTCGATTGAATAAGGGATTCACTACTTTCTAAGTCTTGAGCAATAGCAGGTATGGTCGGTAAATAGAGATCGATCCCTAATGGCCCTAATAGCACCATCACTAATAACAACGCTTTTAAATTCTGCATAAAATAGAATGCCTATCTAATCAAAAAAGAAAACGCCCGATGTTATCCATCGAGCGTTAAATACTTATTTATACTAACACCCATTACCTATTTTGTAATGAATATCTTAACTGTCTTGTAATACCAATAATGTAAGCACTTCATAGTGAGCAGTATGAGGAAACATATCAAACAACTGCACTCTATCAATACGATAATGAGAAAGTTGCTGGATATCTTTTGCCATGGTTTGAGCATTACAACTAGAGTACAGAATAAAGCGAGGTTTCATTTTATTTAAATAGCCACACAGTGCCTCACCGATCCCCCGTCTTGGCGGATTAACAAGCACTAATTCAGGTACTGACTCTTTAGCTAATGCATAACCTGTTGAATCTAAGGCTTGAAACTCAACATGCTCTAATCCTAATTCATGAGCAGATAAACGCGCACATTCTATTGCTTCAGGACTGATCTCAATTCCTGTCAATTGGGTTGATTTATCTGCGCAATGCAATCCAAAACCTCCTGATCCACAAAACATATCCCACAAATGTGAGATATTTAATTCTCTTACCCAACGACCTGCCGTTGCATAAAGTGATGAAGCGACCTCTGGATTAGTTTGAAAAAAACCTCTAGGGCGAATATGTAATGGAATTTGATTAAAAGATTCATCTAAAAATGTTTTTTCAGTCAGAATAATCTCTTTTTCACCCTCAAGAATAGCCATATGAATAGGTTGAATATTCACAGAGATAACAGCTAATTGAGGCAATTGTTCTTGTAACCACGGAAGTGCTTTATAAAGTTGTTCTAATTTTTTTTCTGAACGCAAAACAAAACGCAACATCATCGAGCCATTGCTTCTGCTTTCGGTTAATAAAATAAACTTAAGTTCGCCACGACGACGCTCAATATCGTAAGGTACTAATCCTGCTATCGCTATAAATGTTTTTAAAATCGGGAATATAGGTACAAATGAGTCAGGATAAAGAGGACATTCACATAAATCGACGGCCACACCCTCTCGTGTTTTTAGGCCTAATACTGGTTTTTCAACACTGCCACTAACTACCATTTTAGCTTTGTTACGAAATTGCGCTTGTCGGCTTTCAACAGGCGCTAATTTATCAAAAGAATAATTTTCAGGTAGTAATGCTAATAAGCTGTGCTGTTTTTTCTTGATTTGTTCAGAATAAGCAAGAGAAAGCCATTCACAAGAATGACAATCACCCGCACTAAATCGTGCGCATTGCATAAGATTTTGAGACCGTTATGGAGATTAATATTAATGTACAGTATAGGAGGAGTCCGTTGATGAACTACTTATTTCAACTTCTTCTTCATCTTCTTCATTTTCGCTTTCTTGTTTTTCACCATACAAGAAACCATTATTAAAAATTTCACTGACAACTTCAGCCGATTGTTCTTCTGCTTTTTGTAAGAACAGATCAAACTGATTCAGTGAGATCCCCGCAGCAACAGGGAATGACTGGCAGAATACTAATTTAGGTAAGTTTTCATCACTAATTTCTAAAAATGTTTTAATAAACAAAGAACTTGCATTAATTTGGCTAAGATTGGCCATTAAAGGCACTATTGCTGAGGGTTTTAATTCAGCGATAGCGGTAAATACAAGCACATCTTCAAGAATATCAATTTTAGCGTCAAATATGCCGCTGATATATTGAAGATGTGGTAAATGTAACGCCTGACAAGAGTCACATTCATAATAAGCAATCTGTAGTTCATCAAGCCAAGATTTTAGCTGATCCAGATCGGGGGTAACAACAGCGTTCATTCAAATAACCTTTACGCGCTAAAGAAAAGAGTGCCTTTTGGCATTGAGGCTATTTTGCCACTTTTTCTATCTTGAAGGCACTAATAAATAGAAAAACTAAGAAAATTAAGCCAATTTACAAATTGGGTTTTCTTAGTTTTTCATGCTTTGTTGAGAAAAAACAGTACGCTATTCTTTGTTATTCTCTTTTTTCTTTTTATTATTCGCAAGATTGTTATCAATACCTAAAAACGTTAAACGATAAATCGCCCGCCATACAATATGAATAGAAGGTGGGATCATACAGATAACCCCTAGAACAATCAGAGTTAATTGCCCTGTGTAGGTGCCTAACCACTGCGGAGAGGTGATATATTGATTGATATATAAGTAAGCAACTACTAATAAAATAATCCCCACGATCTCTATGATTATGATGGGTTTTGGCATATCAGACAGTGATTTCATATCCCGTTTAGAAGGCTTTTCCATATTTTCTCCGCTAAATGCTGTATCGCAGTCCTATCTCATTATTCGGCAAATTGGTATAATTTATTACACTAAAAGGCAATAACTGTTTTTGTTTAGTCTAATAAAAGGGCATAGTATCAAACAATAAAGACTATTATGCCTGAATTTTATTTCCTCAATAAGGAGTGTCGTATGTTTGTTGTTATTTTTGGTCGTCCGGGTTGCCCATATTGTGTACGTGCTAAACAACTGGCTGAAACTCTGGCTGAAAAACGTGACGATTTTGATTTCCGCTATGTAGATATCCAAGCTGAAGGAATTACAAAAGCTGATTTATCTAAAACCGTCGGTAAAGAAGTTGAAACTGTGCCACAAATTTTCATTGATGAGAAACACATTGGTGGTTGCACAGATTTTGAAGCATATGCTAAAGAAAATTTAGGCATCTACAACTAATTAAAAAGCGCTAAAACAGCTTAATATTCAATATGTTTTAGCGCTTTTCCTTTTTTATTTCATTCATTATCTCTTTATATTCCCCTCTTTCCAAAAAATAATTCTATTTTTTTTCATTAGTCAGAGAACTTTCTGTCTAACCCGGAGTCTGAATTAGTGCCACTGCTTTTCTTTGATGTCCCCAAATATTGAGGAGCCCGATAGTTTCAACCCCTTTGGTGAAATAACTGTCGGGTTTTTTATTGCCTGCAATCTAATAACACTCACCTTGCAATGTCACTATAATACGACGACGCCCACCACGATCACGGTGCTCCCCGAGATAAATCCCCTGCCAAATTCCTAAATTAAGTTCACCTTGGCTAATAGGAATAGTGACGCTTTGCCCAAGTAAGCTACTTTTTATATGGGCTGGCATATCATCACTACCTTCATAAGTGTGAAGATAGTAATCTTCATTCTCTTTTACACTTTGATTAAAGAAGCTTTCAAAGTCACTTCGTACTGTCGGATCGGCATTTTCATTTATCGTCAATGAAGCTGAAGTATGTTGAATAAAAAAGTGAGCAATTCCGATTTTGTATTGTCTTAGTTCGGGTAATTCTTGGATCAATGTTTGTGTAATTAAATGAAACCCTCTTGGCTTGGCATTAAGTACAATATTTTTTTGGAGCCACATTTATTTATTCCTCATTGAAGATAAGAAAAAGAGCAATGTGAGGGCAATACGGTAAGCGTAATACTCTTTTTAAGCGTGTTTTTGGTCAATTTGAGCTAAAACTGACAAATCTTTTAAAAAAAGCACAATTAAATAAGAAAAAAACACTTTACCCCTATTACTCCCTCATTTACCCTTGAAAACTTGCGTATTATGTATCATAAACATCGCTTATCAGCACGACATGTATGGAGCTTACTTTGCTGGAACAACTTAATTTAGCCGTATTTTCAATGATGAATGCAACGCCTGCAGCATCACCTTTCGAAATTGGCATGGCGGTTATTATTGCTAAGTACCTTGTCTATCTTTTTCCGCTCTCTTTAGCGTTCTATTGGCTATGGGGTAATGAAAAATATCTTAGCCAGCAAAGAACATTAGCATGTAAAGCAGCTGTATCTTTGGGTATTGCGCTCTCTATTTCTTGGCTGATTGGTGCAATCGCCCCTCATGAACGCCCGTTTGCCGCTAATATTGGCCATAACTTCCTTGACCATGATGCAACACCTTCATTCCCTAGCAACCACGGTACATTTGTTTTTACCATTGCCTTAGCTTATCTGTTTTGGCATAACAGTAAACGTATTGGTTATATTATGCTGGGTTTAGGACTAGCGATTGCTTGGGCTCGTATTTACCTTGGTGTGCATTGGCCAATCGATATGGTAGGCGCATTTATCGTTGCACTACTGTCTTGTGGTTTAAGCCAGATCTTTTGGTCTAAAGGCGGCGATATACTCCAAAAATGGGTACAACAGCTTTATCAGCTCTGTTTTGCTTATCCTATTCGTAAAGGTTGGACAAAAGCCTAACCTTTCTTACATTAAAAAAGACCACATTTATTGTGGTCTTTTTATATTTAACTTAAGTAAACTTCCACTTCGATATATTAATATATAAATAAAAATATCCTCTATTATTATATTATTTGTCCAAAAATAAATATGTTGTTATTTTAATCAAAATGAAGTTTTTATATTCGCTATATAGTAATGTATCAAACTCATTTATTAACAAATTTATTGCCGTAATAATAAACAATATTCTACTTATGATTGAGTTATTGTTATATTTATTTCATAGAATAAAGTAAAATCATTAATAAATAATCGTATTCCCTTATTTTTATATTCTTTTGTCTAGTTTTATACACAAATAAAATAAAATAATTAATTCTTATATATCAATAACATACGATGTTAATATAATGTTTTGATTGTGAACAAAAATAACTCAATTGATTTAAATCATTTATTTCATAAGAAATAAAAAAGCCTGAATTTAATCATTAACATATGAACATTTAGGTATTTAGATTTATTTTTAATACCAATTAAAAATGGAAAAGTATTTCAAAATGTTTTAAAAACCCCCTCTGAAAACACAAAATATAAAAAATGTTACATTTTTAGGTTTTTCAGTTATATTTAGCATTTGAGATGGTGATCACGGTAGTTTATCCTGAAAAACACTATATTCTGCACCTCTTAAGTCTGGATATAAACTTATCGAATATTTTTTCAAATTTTAAAAGAGTCTAATTCTTTTGAAATTTAAAGATTTTAGTATGTGGTAATTGAAGATATTGAGATAACACCAGGTACTCAATGCACTCATTTATTCATAATTAAATTTATGTCGTGATTTTTTCTGATAAGAAATAAAATCGCACACTTATTTTTATTCATTATTTTTTACCGCGTTATTTCGGAGAGTATTATGGATACAACCAAAGCTGGTTCTATCGCATCGGGTAACACCCAAGGTGATTACAAAGCATGGCGTAAGTCAGATACAGTATGGATGTTAGGTTTATACGGTACGGCTATCGGTGCTGGTGTTCTATTTTTACCTATCAACGCAGGGATTGGTGGATTAATTCCTCTGTTGATTATGTTAGTTCTTGCATTCCCAATGACCTTCTTTGCACACCGCGGTATGGCTCGCTTTGTGTTATCAGGTAAAAACCCAGGTGAAGATATCACTGAAGTTGTTGAAGAACACTTTGGTAAAACAGCAGGTAAACTGATTACTCTGCTCTATTTCTTTGCTATTTATCCTATTTTATTGGTTTATAGTGTTGCTATCACCAATACAGTAGAAAGCTTTATTGTGAACCAAATGCACATGTCTGCACCACCTCGTGCAATTTTATCACTGGTACTGATCCTTGGTATCATGTCGATTATTCGTTTTGGTGAACAAGCTATCGTTAAAGCAATGAGCGTGTTAGTGTTCCCATTTGTTGCAGTATTGATGGTTTTAGCGCTGTATCTTATTCCTGAGTGGAATAGTGCTATCCTTGATACGCTCTCTTTTGATCACGCAACAACATCAGGTATGGGCCAAGGTCTGTTAGTCACACTATGGTTGGCTATCCCAGTTATGGTGTTCTCTTTCAACCACTCGCCTATTATCTCTGCATTTGCTGTTGCAAAACGAGAAGAATACGGTGAAAACGCTGAGAAAAAATGTTCACGCATTTTAGCTTATGCTCACATTATGATGGTTATCACTGTTATGTTCTTCGTGTTTAGCTGTGTATTTAGCTTAACACCAGAAAACTTAGCAGAAGCAAAAGCACAGAACATCAGTATCCTGTCTTACCTAGCTAACCATTTTGAAGCACCCGTTATTGCTTATATTGCTCCATTTATTGCTTTCGTTGCGATCACTAAATCTTTCTTAGGTCACTACTTAGGTGCTCGTGAAGGTTTCAACGGTTTAATCATCAAATCACTGCGTGAAAAAGGTAAAACAATCGAAAAAGATCGTTTAAACAAAATCACTGCACTGTTTATGCTGGTTACAACGTGGATCGTTGCAACATTAAACCCAAGCATTTTAGGTATGATTGAAACATTAGGTGGCCCAATTATCGCAATGTTACTGTTCCTGATGCCTATGTATGCAATCCGCAAAGTACCAGCGATGAAGAAATACGAAGGCCATATCAGCAACGTATTCGTTGTAATCATGGGTCTTATCGCAATCTCAGCAGTTTTCTATAGCTTAATTAACTCTTTCATGGGCTAATAAGGCATCTAATGGCTACTTTCGTAAAAGGAAGTAGCCATTACAGATTTAGACTTCAAAACTGACACTTATCACTCTAATAATCACACAGTTGCGCCTTTAATTAATTAGGGAGGCGAATATTATGGTTAGCGTCTTTGATATTTTTAAAATTGGTATCGGTCCTTCAAGCTCACACACCGTAGGCCCAATGAAAGCTGGGAAAGAATTCGTTGATATCCTTGCTGAAAAAAACCTTCTCTCTTCTGTTTCCCGCGTTATCGTTGATGTTTATGGCTCTTTATCTTTAACCGGTAAAGGTCACGCCACTGATACGGCAATTATTATGGGATTAGCAGGAAACTTACCCGATACTGTTGATATAGATTCTATTACACCGTTCATTAAACAAGTGGAAGCAACCGGTCGCTTAATGCTAGCAAATGGCATTAAAGAAGTAGATTTCCCTGTTGATGGTGGTATGAATTTTCATAAAAGCAATTTACCCCTCCATGAGAATGGCATGTCCATCACCGCTTATAATGGTGAACAGGTTCTATTAAAAAAAACCTATTATTCTATTGGCGGTGGTTTTATTGTTGATGAAGAGCATTTTGGTCAACCTGAAGAAAATACGGTTCAAGTCCCTTATCCTTATCAATATGCGACTGATTTACGTCGCCACTGTAAAGAAACAGGCCTCTCTTTATCTGCATTAGTGATGCAAAACGAATTAGCATTGCGCAGTAAAGAAGAAATTTCTGCTCATCTCGGTGCCGTATGGGAAGTGATGAAGTCCGGTATTGAGCGTGGTGTTAATACCGAAGGCTTATTACCTGGACCATTACGCGTACCGCGCCGTGCTTCTGCATTACGCCGTATGTTAGTAACAGAAGATAAAACCACAACCGATCCTATGACTGTTGTTGACTGGATCAATATGTTTGCCCTTGCCGTCAATGAAGAAAATGCGGCTGGTGGACGTGTTGTAACAGCACCGACAAACGGAGCATGTGGCATTATCCCTGCTGTACTTTCTTACTACGATAAATTCATTCGTCCTGTAAATGAAAATTCTTATACTCGCTTTTTCTTAGTCGCAGGTGTTATTGGTTCTCTTTACAAAATGAATGCATCTATCTCAGGCGCTGAAGTAGGTTGCCAAGGCGAAGTAGGTGTTGCTTGTTCAATGGCAGCGGGTGCATTAACTGAGCTTTTAGGCGGTAGCCCAGAGCAAGTTTGTATTGCTGCAGAAATTGCAATGGAGCATAACTTAGGGCTTACCTGCGACCCAGTTGCAGGACAAGTACAAGTTCCTTGTATTGAACGTAATGCTATCGCAGCCGTACAAGCCGTAAACTCATCTCGTATGGCTTTGCGTCGTGTCAGCGACCCTCGTATTTGTTTAGATAAAGTCATTGAAACAATGTACGAAACAGGTAAAGACATTAATGCTAAGTATCGTGAAACCTCTCAAGGTGGATTAGCCATTAAAATTTCTTGTGACTAAACCTGAGAGTCCGAAATACAGATATTTATAATGGATAAGGCGCTGATATCAGCGCCTTTTTTATTATTATCTAAAATAAAGGATGATGCTCTTCTCTTTGAATATCTTTTTTGGATGAGATTAAATTATCATCCTTAGTTAAAATACGTGTAGAAGAAAACTCGATATTGAAAAAAAATCTTACTCAATATAAGTAGCAAAATGTCAAAGATAGGAGTCTGTTACAAAAATTATTTAAAGGGTGTGACGATAAACACGTTATCGAATAGAAAATAATTACAACTTAATCAATCTATTGGCCTTATTTAGATCCTTGGCTACAGTTGATGAGTAAAGATCACTAGAGACATCAGAAACGGGATAAAAAAGAGAACTAAAATGAAATCAGATATTCAAATCTCCCAAGAAGCACACCTCTTACCAATTCAAGATATCGCTAAAAATTTAAATATTGATCAAGATGATATCGAGTTTTATGGCAAATACAAAGCTAAATTTAGCCACAGCATTTGGTCTAAAGTTGCTACAAAAAAAACAGGAAAACTCGTTTTAGTCACAGCAATTAATCCTACCCCCGCAGGCGAAGGTAAAACAACCGTCACCGTTGGATTAGGGCAAGCCCTTAACCATATTGGAAAAAGTGCCATTATCGCGTTACGCGAACCCTCATTAGGCCCTTGTTTTGGTATTAAAGGGGGGGCCGCCGGAGGGGGTTATTCTCAAGTTGTACCAATGGAAGATCTTAATCTTCATTTTACTGGCGATTTTCATGCAATTACGTCAGCAAACAATTTACTGGCCGCCATGCTTGATAACTCCATCTATCAAGGTAATCCTTTAAATATCGATCCCAAGCAAATCGTGTTTAAACGTTGTATGGATATGAACGATCGCGCTTTACGAAATATTGTTGTGGGATTGGGTGGCGAAAAAGACGGTATTACAAGAGAAGATAACTTTGTTATTACTGTTGCTTCTGAAATTATGTCAATTCTATGTTTAGCTGAGGATATTCAAGATTTAAAGCAAAGGCTTTCTCAGATCATTGTTGCTTATTCTTACAATGGCAACCCTGTCACTGCCAACGATTTACAAGCTGTTGGCGCAATGGCCAGTTTGTTAAAAGATGCTATTAACCCTAATCTAGTGCAAACACTCGAAAATACGCCTGCAATTATTCATGGTGGCCCATTCGCTAATATTGCTCATGGTTGCAATAGTGTGAGAGCAACAAAATTAGCCCTTCAACTTGCTGATATCACTATTACGGAAGCTGGTTTTGGCGCTGATTTAGGTGCTGAAAAATTCTTTGATATAAAATGCCGAATGAGTGGGTTACGCCCAGATTGTGCAGTGATTGTTGTGACGACAAAAGCACTAAAATACAACGGTGGTTTAGGTAAAGGCGAATGGAATAATGAAGATTTAGTTGCGCTTGAAAAAGGAATTGTAAATCTAGAAAAACATATTGAAAACCTAAAAAAATATGGCTTACCTGTGATTATCTCACTTAATGCCTATATTACTGATAGTGTTGCAGAACATCAGTTTATAGAGCAATTTTGTCTAGATAGAGATTGTCGATTTGCAATTACAAAAGTGTGGGAAAAAGGAGGCGCAGGCGGTATTGAATTAGCAAATCAAGTCATTGATACACTTGAAAATGAGCATAGCCAATTTCAATTAATTTATCCTGATAATGCCTCGCTTAATGAAAAAATTAATACTGTCGCAAAAGAGATCTATGGAGCAAATGGTGTGACCTATAGCCAACATGCTCGCAATATGTTGGAAAAAATAGAAAATATGGGGTTCGGCCATTTCCCTGTATGTATGGCAAAAACACAATATTCACTCTCAGATAATCCCGCGTTATTAGGTCGCCCTACTGATTTTACGATAAATGTGCGTGAAGTGTATGTTTCAGCAGGTGCCGGTTTTGTTGTTGTGTTGACAGGCTCTATTACCACTATGCCTGGATTACCGAAAACACCAGCGGCCATTGCCGTAAATGTTGATAATCAAGGGAAGATTGATGGACTTATATAAACGCTAAAGTGTGCAATCTCTTTATTTCATTAAATACAAAAAAATCCGTAATCGTATTTCAATTACGGATTTTTTGTACAAAAACAACAACGAGTCTTTCTTTATGGGTGAAATCTCAGTAACGCGTTGATAAAACTATTATTGATAAATTAACCAAAAATAGCGTTGAACCAGCCAGATACTGTTTTAACCACAAAATCCCAGATACGACTAAAGAAACCACCTTCTTCAACCGCTTCTTTTACCACTAAAGGACGTTGTTCAATGACTTCATCGTTTAATAAAAAGTTAACTGTACCCACAACCTGATTTTGCGTTAAAGGTGCTTCTAATACTGGATTGGTTAAAGTAAACGAGGCTTTTAAATTTTTCAGTTCACCTTTAGGAATAGTGATTGAAGCATCATTAGCTACACCTAAAGCCACTTCACCTTTATCGCCATACCATACTTTTTGTGTTGTTAGTGGTGTATTTTCTTTAACTGGTGTTACCGTTTCAAAAAAGCGGAAACCCCAACCTAATAATTTTTCACTTTCAGCAAAACGGACTTTATCTGATGGAGTTCCTAAAACAACCGCAATTAAGCGCATATCACCTTCAGTTGCTGAAGATACAAGGTTATATCCAGCACCATTCGTGTGACCGGTTTTCACGCCATCAACATTCATATTCTTATTCCACAATAAACGATTGCGGTTTGGCTGACGAATATTGTTGAATGTAAATTCTTTTTCTTTATGTATTTCGTATTCTGATGGTACATCACGGATCATAGCCGCTGTTAACAGTGCCATATCTTGCGCTGTTGTATATTGCCCGTCAGAATCTAATCCATGGACTGTTTTAAAATGTGTATTGGTTAAACCGAGATTTTTGGCATAGGAGTTCATTAAATCCACAAAGGTTTCCTGACTACCCGCAACATGTTCAGCTAATGCGATACTAGCATCATTACCTGATTGAATGACCATACCTCTATTTAAATCAATAACTTTGACCTGATCACCCGGTTTCAAGAACATCAATGATGAACCTTTTAATACCGGATTACCTGTTGCCCATGCATTGCGCCCTACAATCACCATATCGTCTGGCGACATCCGCCCTTCTTTGATGGCTTGTCCAACCACATAACTACTCATGATTTTTGTCAGACTTGCGGGATCTAAACGCTCATCAGGTTTTTCCGATGCCAGAATTTTTCCGCTATTGTAATCCATTAATACATAAGATTTTGCCTCTATTTGAGGAGGTACAGGATTATTTACCGCAAATGAAGGACTAGAAATAATTAGCAGTAAACCCATTCCCGCGGTAACCTTACCCAGAACAGATGGAATATTTTTTTTCATTACCGATCACCCTTTTATATCAATTTGTTAAAGCTTTCCTACTATATGGCTTTCTGGAATAAGACGCCAACATTGATATATAGAGATTTATCTTATATTCATGTTTAACGCCCTATAGAGGGAAATTTTATTACTTATCGTGGTTTAGGAGACCTTTATGTTAAAAGTCTGGGGTAGAAAAAACTCATCTAACGTTAAAAAAGTTCTTTGGTGCTTAAAGGAGTTAAACGTACCTTATGAGCAAATTGATGTTGGTGGTCCATTTGGTGGACTCAATGAAGCAAATTATTTAGCAATGAATCCCAACGCTTCTATCCCAACATTACAAGATGATGACTTTGTTTTATGGGAGTCTAATACCATTATTCGTTATTTATGCTCAAAATATGAGAATAACGCACTCTATCCAATTGATCCTAAACAACGAGCAAATGTAGAAAAATGGATGGATTGGTCAAATGGCAGCCTATTTTCACCCATTCAACAAATGATGATAATGATTGTTCGCACACCTAAAGAGCAACAGAACCCCGAGCTTGTTGAAGCATTAAAAGAAAAGCTTAACAAACTGATCAAAATTGCAGATAACCAACTGGCAAAAACAACTTATTTTGCTGGAGATGAAATCTCTCTTGCTGATATCGCTATCGCGCCACTGGTTTATCCATGGCTCGAGGTTTGTAAAGATAGACCTCACTTCCCACATATTGAGCGCTGGTTTGCACAATTAAGTGAAAGATCTATTTTCCGTGATGTTGTATTACTGCCTATAAGTTAATTCATTGGCATTTTGTCGGGATCTGGATAATGATAATGGAATCCAAGATCTCGACAGATCTCCTGACCGTCAATTTCCCGTATTAACGGCTTCTCTTCATCTGCAAATTCAGGGGGAATAAGATCAAGTTGAGAGGATACTCTTGAGTAAAAATCTTTCTTTTTAGGATGAATTGGGGCACATAAATTATATAAATGACCACCTTCGTTTTGTGCAAGCAGTTGTTCAACCGCAAAAATCACATCATCTAAATGAACTAAATTGACACACTGATGCGCGCCTTTTACTTGTTTTTTACCCGATAAAAAACGTCCGGCATGACGACCTGGGCCAACTAACCCAGCTAATCGAAGAATATCAACAGTGGTTAACGGTAAACGATGTAACCAGTTTTCAACTTCAGCTAACATTTTTGCCGATTGTGTTTCTGGTCGAATATCCATTTCTTCTGTGATATTACCTGTTTGATTGCCATATACAGAAGTAGAGCTAATGTAAATCACTCTTGTAACATGGCGAGACATTGCACTATCCACTAACGTTTGAATAGCTTCAACATAATCATAACCGCCACCAGCGGCACTTGGCGGCAACGTGATGATCAGTACGTCAGTTTCCATTAAGTAATCAAAATCATCTCTATCACATTCAATTGCGGGTGTTAAATTCACTAAACAGCAATCAACGCCACTCATTCTTGCTGCTTCTACGCCATCTTCGGTGGTTTTAGTCCCTTTAACTTGATAACCTGCATCACGCAACGCAGCGGCAAGTGGTAAACCTAACCAACCTAATCCAACGATGGTTATTCGTTTCATTTTGCTCCCCTACTTAAATGGCTTAGTTAAAGTATGCTATAAAATTTTCATTTCGCCATTACATATAAATACTACTTATATTTCGTTAATTTTTAGCATACCCCTATATACTCGCTCACTTGCGACATTAAGTAAATAAGAGAAATATTAAAATAGCATTAAAAACAAAAGGTTACAAAATAATTAAATTATTATTAAAAAATAGGTTGCTTTTCACTTTGCAAATCATGTAGGTTGAAAGGCAGACAAATTCTGAATGTTGGTTACTACATACATACAAATTAATAGTAACGAGCACATCAAATAACAAATAGTGTAATTAGCTAGGAAAATAATTATGTATAGCATTCAACTAAACCACCATCATCACCATCATCCTGACTAGTCTTTCAGGCGATGAGTGCTGGAAGACGTTTAAGTAACGCTTCCGGTGGTCTGAATGCAGACAAACAATAAAAACCCCGGAAGGCAACTTCCGGGGTTTTTTTATAGCTAATTTTCAAACAAAAAATTAAGACAAGGACAGGGTAATATTATGTTAGACAAAACAAGATTAAGAATAGCAATGCAAAAATCAGGTCGTTTAAGTGATGAGTCTCGTGCCCTTTTAGCACGTTGTGGCATCAAAATTAACTTAAACCAACAACGTCTGATCGCTTATGCGGAAAATATGCCAATCGATATTTTACGTGTAAGAGATGACGATATTCCAGGTCTGGTGATGGACGGTGTGGTTGATTTAGGAATTATTGGGGAAAACGTATTAGAAGAAGAGTTATTAAAACGCCGAGCACAAGGCGAAAACCCGAGTTATCTCACACTACGACGTCTTGATTTTGGTGGTTGCCGTTTATCTCTTGCAACCCCTGTTGATTTTAACTATCAAGGTGCTGAATGCCTAGATAATACACGCATTGCCACCTCTTACCCCAATCTACTAAAACGTTATTTAGACCAAAAAGGTATCAAGTTTAAATCATGCCTATTAAATGGTTCTGTTGAAGTCGCTCCTCGTGCAGGTCTTGCTGACTCTATCTGTGACTTAGTTTCTACTGGTGCAACATTAGAAGCTAACGGTTTAAAAGAAGTTGAAGTTATTTATCGTTCAAAAGCGTGTTTGATCCAACGCGACGGGGAAATGGAAACCGACAAACAAGCCCTTATCGACCGTTTACTGACGCGTATTCAAGGCGTTATCCAAGCTCGAGAATCAAAATACATTATGTTACACGCACCAAGTGATTGCCTCGAAGATGTCATTGCGTTACTTCCTGGTGCTGAAAGACCAACTATTCTGCCTCTTGCAGGTGACCAGAATCGCGTTGCAATGCACATGGTCAGCAGTGAAACCCTATTCTGGGAAACAATGGAAAAGTTAAAAGCATTAGGTGCAAGTTCAATTCTTGTTTTACCAATTGAAAAAATGATGGAATAAGGTGAAATGATGAAAACGGGTTTTAATACATTAACTTACTGGAATGAATGCACACAAGAACAGCAACAAGTGCTATTAACTCGCCCTGCTATTTCAGCATCCGGTTCAATTACAGAACAAGTTGCTAGCATCATTTCACAGGTACGCAATGATGGGGATAAAGCGCTTAAAGCACTTAGCCAAAAATTCGATAAGGCAGCGCCGGAAAGTGTTTTGGTGCCAAAAACGCAAATTGATGAAGCCACAACAAGACTTAATAACGAAATAAAACAAGCAATAGCACAGGCGATGAATAATATTCGCCGTTTTCATGAAGCTCAAATTCCTAACACTATTGAAGTAGAAACTCAGCCAGGAGTATTTTGTCAACAAGTAAGCAGACCCATTGATGCAGTAGGACTTTATATTCCTGGTGGCTCGGCTCCATTACTTTCAACCGTAATGATGTTAGGTATCCCAGCGCGTATTGCAGGTTGTCGCAAAGTTATTCTTTGCTCTCCTCCTCCTATTGCTGATGAAATTTTATATATTGCTCAACAAATTGGTATTGATGAAATTTTCCAAGTCGGTGGTGCGCAGGCGATTGCGGCAATGGCGTTTGGTACAGAATCTATTCCTAAAGTAGATAAAATCTTTGGCCCCGGTAATGCTTATGTTACCGAAGCCAAACGCCAAGTCAGCCAATCACTACAAGGTGCAGCTATTGATATGCCAGCAGGCCCTTCAGAAGTTTTGGTGATTGCTGATGCCGATGCAAATCCTGCATTTATTGCTGCTGACTTACTGTCACAAGCAGAGCACGGCCCTGATTCACAAGTTGTGTTATTAACTCCAGATGAAACATTAGCCAAAGCAGTTATTGCTGAAACTGAAACACAACTTACACAATTAAGCCGAGCTGAAATTGCCAAACAAGCTTTAGCTGAAAGTCGAGTCATTATTACTCGCGATCTCAATCAATGTATTGAAATCAGCAATAGCTATGGCCCTGAGCACTTGATTATTCAAACTAATGATGCTGATACACGTGTTGATAGCATTACCAGTGCTGGTTCTGTTTTTCTTGGTGCTTGGTCTCCTGAATCAGCGGGAGATTATGCTTCAGGCACTAATCACGTTTTACCGACTTATGGCTACACCTCAACCTACTCAAGTTTAGGTTTGGCTGACTTTATGAAACGCATGACTGTACAAAAACTCACGGCACAAGGTTTATCTGATTTAGCACAAACTATTGAAATATTAGCGCAAGCTGAACAATTAACCGCTCACAAAAATGCAGTCACACTTCGTGTTAATGCTTTGGCTCAGGGGAAAAATAACGATGAAAAATGAATTTGATATCACCTCACTTGCCCGGAAAAATGTACGTGAGTTAACGCCTTATCAGTCGGCAAGACGTTTAGGCGGGAATGGTTCGGTTTGGTTAAATGCAAACGAATACCCTGTTGCACCCGAATTTACTTTTAATGAAAAAAATTTAAACCGTTACCCTGAGTGTCAGCCTGTTAATGTCATTAATCGTTATGCCGCATATGCGGGTGTTAATCCAAATCAAGTCTTAGTCAGCCGTGGTGCAGATGAAGCCATTGAACTGCTTATTCGTGCTTTTTGCGAACCGGGTAAAGATGCAGTGCTTTATTGCCCTCCTACTTACGGCATGTATAGCGTAAGTGCAGAAACATTTGGTATAGAACAACGTGTTATTCCTACGCTCGCTGATTGGAACCCCGATGTTAAAACAATGTCATCACAGCTTGATAATGTAAAACTGATCTATCTTTGTAGCCCTAATAACCCAACTGGAAACATTGTTAACCCTTCACTTATTCGTGATGTATTAGAACTTGCTAAAGGTAAAACTATAGTTGCAGTTGATGAAGCTTATATAGAATTCTGCCCACAAGCATCCATTGTTTCATGGCTTGAAGATTATCCGAATTTAGTCATTTTGCGAACCTTATCGAAAGCATTTGCATTAGCTGGATTGCGCTGTGGATTTACGCTTGCCAATCCACCCATCATTGAATTATTGCTAAAAGTGATCGCACCATATCCACTGTCAACACCTGTTGCCGACATTGCAGCACAAGCATTAACTGAAGCGGGTATTGACGTGATGAAAAATCGTGTTGCTGAAATATCACGTAACAGAACGGTTTTATCTGATGCATTAAAAAAATTACCGAATGTTGAGCAGGTTTATAACAGCGAAACCAACTATATTTTAGTGAAATTCACTGATGCTAATCTGGTTTTCCGTACTTTATGGGAGCAAGGGATCATTTTACGCGATCAACAACGTCAATATGGGCTTAATGGTTGCTTGCGTATTTCTATCGGTACAACCGAAGAATGTGATAGCGTGATCAATGCCATAAAAAATATTCAAACTGCAAACGTATAAAATATAAAACGATAACAATAAAAATCGCAACTGAGGGAACTTACCATGAGCCAAAAAATTCTTTTTATTGACCGTGATGGTACTTTAATCACCGAGCCACCTACAGATTATCAAGTTGATAGACTCGATAAACTCGCCTTTGAAAATGACGTGATCCCCGCACTGACCGCGCTACAAAAGGCCGGTTACAAGCTTATTATGATCACTAATCAAGATGGATTAGGCACAGAAAGTTTTCCTCAGGCAGATTTTGATCCGCCACATAATTTGATGATGCAAATTTTCTCATCACAAGGAATAACCTTTGATGATGTTTTAATTTGTCCTCATAAACCTGAAGATAACTGCCCTTGTCGCAAACCTGAAACAGGGCTTGTCACACAATACTTAGTTGATGGTGCACTCGATAAAGATAACAGCTACGTTATTGGTGATAGACAAACAGATATTCAGTTAGCTGAAAATATGGGTATTAAAGGCTTACTTTATAATACCAATGAGCTTAATTGGACGGTCATCACAGAACAACTCACCAAAAAAGATCGCTACGCTCACGTTGAGCGTAAAACAAAAGAGACGCAAATTGCTATTGATATCTGGCTTGATCGTGAAGGTGACAGCCAAATCAGCACTGGTGTTGGTTTCTTTGATCATATGCTTGATCAAATTGCCACTCATGGCGGTTTTCGTATGAATATCGACGTACAAGGCGACTTAGTGATTGACGACCACCACACTGTTGAAGACACGGGCCTTGCTTTAGGTGAAGCCCTGCGTGAAGCATTGGGTGATAAACGCGGCATTGCTCGCTTTGGTTTTACATTACCGATGGATGAATGCCTTGCAAGCTGTGCATTAGATATTTCAGGTCGCCCACACCTTGAATACAAAGCAGAATTTAAATATCAACGTGTCGGTGATCTAAGTACGGAAATGATAGAACACTTTTTCCGTTCACTCTCTTACACCATGGGTTGCACATTACACCTAAAATCGAAAGGCAAAAACGATCACCACAAAGCGGAAAGCTTATTTAAAGTCTTTGGTCGTACATTACGCCAAGCCATTCGTGTTGAAGGTAATACTTTACCAAGCTCAAAAGGTATTCTGTGATGAAAGTGGTTATTCTCGATACAGGTTGTGCCAATTTAGCCTCTGTCGCTTATGCCGTTAAGCGACTCGGTTATGATCCCATTATTTCCTATGAAAAAAACGTTGTGCTATCTGCGGATAAACTCTTTTTACCTGGAGTGGGAACAGCTCGTGCAGCAATGGAACAACTGGAAGCACGCGAATTAATTCCTTTAATTAAAGCGTTAACACAGCCTGTTTTAGGGATTTGTTTAGGTATGCAAATATTGGCTTCACTAAGCGAAGAAGGAAAGAGTGTCCCTTTATTAGGGCTAGTTGATGGCACCATTGATAAGTTAGATACAGCAGGTTTACCGTTACCTCATATGGGTTGGAATCAAGTATTAGCGAAACCTGCCCATCCTCTTTTTCGTTCTCTTGATAACGATGCTTGGTTCTATTTTGTTCACAGTTATGGTTTAGCATTAAATGGATCAACCATTGCTGAAACTGAATATGGCTCTCGTTTTAGTAGCGCAATTCAAAAAGATAATTTTTATGGTGTGCAATTTCACCCAGAGCGCTCTGGAAAATCTGGAGCTCAACTTATCAAGAATTTTTTGGAGATGTAACGCGTTATGATCATTCCAGCATTAGATTTAATTGACGGAAAAGTCGTTCGCCTTCATCAAGGTGATTACGCCAAACAACGCGATTACGATGATAATCCGCTGACTCGTTATCAACAATATGAAAAAGACGGTGCAAAACTGCTTCATTTAGTAGATCTAACGGGTGCAAAAGATCCTTCTGCTCGCCAAATTTCACTATTAAAAGCGCTTGTTGCTTGTGTGAATGTACCAGTACAAGTAGGTGGAGGTATTCGCACTGAAGCTGATGTGAAATCATTACTCGATGCAGGAGCAAGTAGAGTTGTTATTGGCTCTACCGCGATCAGTCAGCCCGAAATGGTAAAAACTTGGTTTGAGCGTTATGGCGCAGATAGCATTGTATTAGCCCTTGATGTTCGTATTGATAAACAAGGCAAAAAATGGGTAGCGGTGAGTGGCTGGCAAGAGAATTCTCTTTATACCCTCGAAGAGATCATCGAACTTTATCAAAGTGTCGGATTAAAACATGTGTTGTGTACCGATATTTCTCGTGACGGCACATTAACAGGCTCTAACGTTGAATTATATACAGAAATTAGCCAACGTTTTCCTGACATTCTATTTCAAGCTTCTGGTGGTATTGGTAATTTACAAGATATCGCAGCACTTCCGGCATCTGGCGTCGCTGGTATTATTGTTGGTAGAGCATTATTAGAAGGCAAATTTACATTAAAAGAGGCGATATCATGTTGGCAAAACGCATAATTCCTTGTCTTGATGTTCGTGATGGACAAGTTGTTAAAGGTGTTCAATTTCGAAATCATGAAATCATTGGTGATATTGTTCCTCTTGCTGAACGCTATGCCAAAGAAGGCGCTGATGAGCTTGTATTTTATGATATTACCGCCTCTTCTGATGGTCGAGTTGTTGATAAAAGCTGGGTGTCACGTGTAGCTGAAGTCATTGATATCCCCTTTTGTGTTGCTGGTGGCATTCGTTCCGTTGAGGATGCAGGAAAAATTCTCTCTTTTGGGGCAGATAAGATTTCGATCAACTCCCCTGCGCTTTCTGATCCAACATTGATTTCACGCTTAGCAGAACGTTACGGTGTGCAATGTGTTGTTGTAGGCATTGATACTTGGTTTGATGAAAAAACAGGTGAATACCTAGTTTATCAATTCACTGGAGATGAAAAACGCACTCAACAAACACATTGGAAAACACTTGATTGGGTACGAGAAGTTCAGAAGCTAGGCGCAGGTGAAATTGTTTTAAATATGATGAATCAAGATGGTGTCAGACAAGGTTATGACTTAAAACAATTAGCTCATGTGCGCCAAGTTGCCGATGTACCTCTTATTGCTTCTGGTGGTGCTGGCGAGATGTCACACTTTCTTGATGCCTTTAAATTAGCCAATGTTGATGGCGCACTTGCAGCGTCTGTTTTTCACAAACAAATTATTAACATTAACGAATTAAAACAATATCTTGCAGAAAATGACGTTAAGGTAAGAATATAATGAATAGTGAAACATTAGCGCAATTAGATTGGGAAAAAGTGGATAATCTCATGCCTGTTATTATCCAAAATGCCATTTCAGGTGATGTATTAATGCTAGGCTACATGAATAGAGAAGCGCTAGATGTGACACTAAAAAGTAGAAATGTCACTTTCTATTCTCGCACTAAACAACGTTTATGGACAAAAGGTGAAACATCAGGCAATTTTCTCAAGTTAGTCAATATTTATCCTGACTGTGATAATGATACTTTACTTATTTTAGCGAATCCGATTGGACCAACTTGCCATAATGGCACTGAGAGTTGCTTTGCTCCTGCACAAAGCCAATGGGGATTTCTCTATGAGCTGGAAAATATATTACGTGAGCGTAAAAATGCCTCACCAGATAGCTCTTACACTGCCCGTCTTTACGCCAGTGGTACAAAACGAATAGCTCAAAAAGTCGGAGAAGAAGGTGTAGAAACCGCATTAGCTGCCACAGTTAATGACAGAGAAGAGCTAAGAAATGAAGCCTCTGATTTGCTCTATCACTTAATGGTATTGTTACAAGACCAATCATTATCACTCTCTGATGTCATTGGTTGCTTGCAAGAGCGCCATAAAAAAGCTGAATAATTTCTAGCTAATTAACCCTGTCTAGAGCTATCAAACGAGAAAATAACACATAAACAAAAAAGCACCTCATGAAAAATTTGAGGTGCTTTTATTACTCAGTTAAGACATAAAATAACAAATATTAGTTGTTATTTATTTCTTGAGTATTACATTGCTTGGCGGAATAACTCGATAACATCACTTTCAGTGCCCTGAACAGGGTTAGTGATTGCACAAGCATCTTTCAGCGCATTTTCAGCTAATGTTTTGAAGTCTTCTTCTTTTACGCCTAATTCTTTCAGACCTGCTGGAATACCCACATCTTTAGCCATTTTACGAATTTCTTCGATACACGCTTTAGCACCTTGCTCATCGCTCATTGCAGAAACATCAACACCCATTGCTTGTGCGATATCTTTTAAACGACCCGCGGCAGCTTGGATATTATAAGCTTGAACATGAGGTAATAACACTGCATTACACACGCCATGAGGTAAATTATAGAAGCCACCTAATTGGTGAGCCATAGCATGCACATAACCTAAAGAAGCATTATTAAATGCCATACCCGCTAAGAATTGTGCGTAAGCCATATTTTCACGTGCTTGCTCATCACCGCCGTTATCAACAACTTTACGTAAAGACTCGCTGATCATAGTGACTGCTTTTAATGCACACGCATCAGTGATTGGGTTTGCAGCAATTGAAACATACGCTTCAACTGCATGGGTTAATGCATCCATACCTGTTGCAGCGGTTAAACCTTTTGGCATACCAATCATTAATTCTGAATCATTTACAGACAAGATTGGAGTAACGTTTTTATCAACGATAGCCATTTTAATATGACGAGCAGTATCAGTGATGATACAAAAACGCGTCATTTCAGAAGCCGTACCTGCGGTAGTATTAATAGAAATTAAAGGTAATTGAGGTTTTGCAGAACGATCAACACCTTCATAATCAGCGATTTTTCCGCCATTAGAAGCCACTAACGCGATACCTTTAGCGCAATCATGTGGAGAACCACCGCCTAAAGAAATCACACAGTCACATTGATTTTCTTTCAGCAGAGCTAAACCCGCTTCTACGTTTTCAACCGTAGGGTTTGGTGCAGTACCATCATAAGTTACACTAGAAATACCAGCTTCTGTCAGTAACTTACTGACTTTATCAACAACACCCAGTTGATTTAAAATACTATCAGTGACGATAAGTGCCTTATGAAAGCCAAAGTCTTTCATTGAACTTACCGCTTCAGCCAGACAACCCGAACCAATTTTATTTACAGAAGGGATATAGAATGTTGAAACTGCCATTATTGACTTCCTTTTTAGTAATTAAATCTATGTTTTAATATGTTCTATTCTTTTTGTTCTTAAATTGATCATCATCAAGATAATGAATAAATATCAATTTGTTTGTCATGTTATTACAGGTAATTAAATAAAGAAGCCCAATTACCCTATTAATTCAATAGGATAATACTATTAACATATTATCATTTGTAACAAAATAATTTGAAAAGCTTATCAAAATAATCAAAACCAACCATAAACATCACAGCAGAATATTTTTTTTAAAGTCGTATAATGACCTTAAATAAATAACTTATTAATCAGGAGTCATTGATGTCTTTGACTATTTTTGAGCAACTGACTGCTTTATTAGATCAAAATCATGCTACTTACCGTGTAATGGAACACCCTACCGCAGGTCGTTCTGAAGAAGTTGCAAAAATAAGAGGAACACAATTAGGACAAGGAGCAAAAGGACTTGTTTGCCATATTAAAGGTAACGGTATTAAACAACATGTTCTTGCAATATTACCCGCTGATAAACAAGCCGATCTATCAAAACTTGCGCATCAAATTGGTGGAACTAGAGCGTCTCTGGCAAGCCCTAAGGAAGTTGATGATCTTACCCAATGTGTATTTGGTGCTATCCCTCCCTTTAGTTTTCACCCAGCGTTAAAGCTTGTGGCTGACCCGCTACTTTTTGAACGCTTTGATGAACTCGCTTTTAATGCGGGTACATTAGAACGCTCAATTATTCTTAATACGCAAGATTACAAACGTATTGCACAACCTGAATTAATTTCTTTTATTCGTGAAGAAGAAAGTGAGTAATAAAAAGAGCTAATTTATTTTTAACAATTACCCTAGTCATCATTCAGCTAAGGGTAATTGTTATCATGATATCAATTCTTACTGTATATATAGATTTACACGCCAAAAGCAATATTTAAATTATCTGCTCAAAAACCTCGCCAAGATTTAATACTAACAATTATTTAAAAGGTAGATTTTATCTCTTAAATTCCATGTCCGGTTACATTTAACACTAAAAAATGTACGGAATAGAATTTTTTTACTATTTTTTTCGATTCAGCACTCAATAATTAACTAAATAGATTTTATGTTATTGACCTGATTTACTCGTACATTTAAGTTAGCATCAATAAAATTACAATAATGTAAAATTTTATTTACAACTCTGTTTTTTTCTAACTTATAAATATATAAATAATGTACCAATAGGTGCAGGGACACTTTCATGCAAACTTCAACTAAAAAACAACCGCTTTATAAAGTATTATATGTGCAAGTGATTGTTGCTATTTTACTCGGCATCTTACTTGGTCACTTCTATCCTGACGTTGGTGAATCATTTAAACCACTTGGTGATGCTTTTATTAAAATCGTAAAAATGATCATCGCACCGGTTATCTTCTTAACTGTCGTAACGGGTATTGCTGGTATGAATAATATGAAAGCGGTAGGCACAGTCGCGGGTAAATCCATGGCTTACTTCCTTACTTTCTCTACCATTGCATTAATTATCGGTTTAATTGTTGCAAATATTATTCGCCCTGGTGATGGTCTCAATATTTCTCCAGCCTCATTAGATGCGAGCAAAGTAGAAAGTTATGTAGCAAAAGCGCATGACTCTTCAATTGTTGGCTTCTTAATGAATATTATTCCTGATACGGTTATTAGCCCATTGGTTAATGGGAATATTTTACAAGTACTATTTGTTTCTGTGATCTTTGGTATTGCCTTAGCGTCTATCGGTGCTCGTGGTGAACCGGTTCTTAAATTTTTACAAAACTTCTCTGAACCTGTATTCAAAATGGTCGGTATGCTAATGAAATTAGCCCCTATCGGTGCTTTTGGTGCAATGGCCTTTACCATTGGTAAATATGGTATTTCATCAATCAGTAACTTGGTATTACTTGTTCTGACTTTCTATATAACTTCATTATTATTCGTTCTTGTCGTGTTAGGTGCTGTTGCAAAATATAATGGCTTCTCTATTCTCTCTTTAATTAAATATATAAAAGATGAGCTTTGGTTAGTATTAGGGACCTCTTCTTCAGAAGCGGCTTTACCTAGCTTAATGCGTAAAATGGAAAATGTAGGTTGTAAAAAATCAGTTGTCGGTTTAGTTATTCCAACAGGTTATTCCTTTAACTTAGACGGCACTAACATCTATATGACCATGGCAGCTTTATTTATTGCACAAGCTACTGGTATCGACCTTTCATTAACAGAACAAATTACACTGCTTTTAGTCGCAATGATAAGTTCAAAAGGTGCTGCTGGTGTTACTGGTGCAGGCTTTATTACTTTAGCTGCAACTTTATCCGTTGTACCAAGTGTTCCTGTTGCAGGTATGGCATTAATTCTAGGCATTGACCGCTTTATGTCAGAGTGTCGTGCATTAACCAATCTTGTGGGCAATGCTTGCGCCTGCATCGTGGTTGCTCGTTGGGAAAATGCCTTAGATAAAGAAAGAATGAATGATGTCTTTAGTGGTAGAACATCAAGTGAATTTATTGAAGATGCTCCATTAGATGCTATTGAAATTGAATCTGATAATGCAATTAAAATCCCAGTGAAATAAAAAGTATTTTTTATAATCAATAGAAGAGCACTTATGTGCTCTTCTATTTTTCATATCTATTACCTTCAAAAATAAATACTTATTTTTTTATAATTTATAAATAAGAAATAATATTATGAACAAACTAAAAGAACTAATAAAATAGATATTCACTAAAATTTCTATTTTCTGCAATCATAATACCTCTCTGTTTATTTTAATACGAGATATCTCAGAATTCCGCTCAATATTCGCCTTTATTATTCTTTCTGAATTTTTCTTTGTTTGTTGGTTAGAATTTATTTTTATTACGGATTTTGTGAATGGTACATACTTTCCATAATAAACCTAAGAATAAAAATAATTTGCTTATTACCTCTTAAACTAATTTTTACTCGTCCACTTTTATTTACATTTCTCTTTTTTTATTCACTTTAAAATCGATTTAAATATACATATCATTAAATAAGCGCAATAAAACCAAACAAAAAAATAATTTTATTAACCTAATGTTTAGGTTAAATAAATTTCAAAAAAAACATAAAAACAGGAATTAAAATCTAATTTTTTAGATGAAGAGCACAATATTTGATAAAATCAACTTTATTTTATTGACCTAGTTTACTCATACCTTTAAGTTACCTGTCACAACAAAATAAATGTAAATAATAATTTACATCATAATTTCTTTTTTATTTAGTCAATATCTTTCAGTTACAGGGAATTTTTATGCAGACTTCATCCCGCAAGCTCCCCTTTTATCGTGTGTTATATATCCAAGTCATTATAGCTATCATTTTCGGTATTTTATTAGGCCATTTTTATCCTGATATTGGTGAATCTTTCAAACCGTTAGGTGATGGATTTATCAAAATAGTAAAAATGATCATTGCTCCTGTTATTTTTCTAACCGTAGTAACCGGCATTGCTGGTATGAACAATATGAAAGCCGTTGGAAAAGTAGCGGGTAAATCGATGATTTACTTTCTTACATTTTCTACAATTGCACTTGTTATTGGATTAATCACTGCCAATATTATTCGCCCTGGTGATGGTTTAAATATCTCTCCTGAATCATTAGACAGTAGCCGAGTAGAAATGTATGTCACTCAGGCACACAGCTCTTCTCTTGTTGATTTTTTCATGAATATCATCCCTGATACTATCGTTAGCCCATTAGTTAACGGCAATATCTTACAAGTGCTGTTTGTTTCTGTGATTTTTGGTTTGGCATTAGCATCAATAGGCTCACGAGGTGAACCTGTATTAAAATTCTTACAGCATCTTTGCGATCCGGTTTTTAAGATGGTTGGTATGCTAATGAAGTTAGCGCCTATTGGTGCTTTTGGTGCAATGGCTTTTACTATAGGCAAATACGGCATTTCTTCCATTGGTAATTTAATGTTGTTGGTGATTACTTTTTATCTAACTGCATTACTTTTTGTGTTGGTAGTTTTAGGTGCTGTTGCTAAATATAATGGTTTTTCTATCCTCTCTTTAATTAAATACATAAAAGATGAGCTTTGGTTGGTATTAGGCACCTCTTCATCTGAAGCTGCGTTGCCCACATTAATGAGTAAAATGGAACAACTTGGCTGTAAAAAATCAGTCGTTGGTTTAGTTATTCCTACTGGTTATTCCTTTAATTTGGATGGTACTAATATCTATATGACCATGGCGGCATTATTTATCGCTCAAGCAACAGGCGTTGATTTGTCGTTAACAGAGCAAATTACATTACTGTTTGTTGCCATGATCAGCTCAAAAGGTGCAGCAGGTGTTACAGGAGCTGGTTTCATTACTCTTGCCGCAACATTATCGGTTGTTCCTAGCGTTCCCGTTGCCGGTATGGCTTTGATCCTAGGTATTGATCGTTTTATGTCAGAATGTCGCGCATTAACTAATCTTGTGGGTAATGCTTGCGCTTGTATTGTTGTCGCTCGCTGGGAAAATGCATTAGACAAAGAGAGAATGAATGATGTTTTTAGTGGAAATGTATCAATAGAAACTAAGCTAGATTCTGATTTAGTATCAGAGAAAATAAATGAAAAAACACACTATATAAAAGCATCTGAACAATAGTTTTTATATTTCTTAATAAAATACAAAATATCACGAGAAAACCTCACTTTATTAAGTGAGGTTTAAATCAAAAACTTAAAATTTAAATATCTGTGATAATTTCACTCTGTGGCAATCTTGATTTTGGCAAATTGTAGTTGAAATCATCTTCTTCTCTATAGCCTAATGCAACAATTGCCACGGCATGGAGGCCTTTATCATTTAAAGAAAATGTTGAATCTATTTTTGATAGGTCAAAGCCTTCCATTGGTAAAGCATCAATTCCTAACGTTGCAGCTCCTAATAACAAAGAGCCCATATTTAAATAAACTTGTTTCTCTATCCAATGAGATAAATCATCAAGTTGCTTTTCATGTAAATTAACAAAAAATGATCGAGCAAGTTTATTCTGCTCTTTAAATTCTGCTGTAGAATATCGTCCAGCTTTATCTTCTAATTCAAGCAGATGAGAGAGATATTCTTCAGATAAAGCATTTTTTGCACACATAACCACAACATGTGAAGCACTTAATATTTTCTCTTTATTAAATTCATATCCGCCTTCTGTTGATCCCGCAATTTTCTGCTTTGCATCATCACTTTTTGCTATAAAAAAATGCCATGGCTGAGTATTCACACTTGATGGGCTTAGTTGTAATAATGCTTTTATTTGTTCTAACTCTTGCTCAGGGATCACTTTATTTTTATCAAAATGTTTTGTCGCATAACGTGTTTTCAATATCTTTAATAAATTCATTTATTACACCTATTCCAAATAAGACACTTGTATCTGTGCTATTTTAATAATAATTTACCATCTAGCAAGTACGCACAATTTATGTATATAGGATACAAATGGATACTGTCAAAAAGAACAGATATAACAACTATACCTATGATGGATGCCCGGTTGAGGCTTCTTTAGAGCTAATGGGAGGTAAAGGAAAAGGCATGATCCTTTACCATTTACAGGGGAAAATACTGCGGTTTAATGAACTAAAAAGAAAACTTATTTCAATAACGCCTAGAATGCTAACTAAACAATTACGTGAACTTGAGTCTGATGGGCTTATTGAGCGCAAAGTATATGCCGAAATTCCACCCAAAGTTGAATATAAATTAAGTGAAGACGGAGAATCACTCTCTCACGTTTTAGCTGCACTACAAAGCTGGGGAGAAGAAAGAGCAATACCTCTATTAGAAAAATCTGCCCATAGGAAATAAAGATAATTAAAATAGACGATTTCAGTTAATTAACATGCATATTAAGCTTAGTTTTAAAGTAAGTTTAAATAGATATTATTCCATACAGGGATATTTTTATGTTTTCTATACTTTCATGTATGCGAATAGGTGAAGTCTGTAAGATTTTATGGACTGATGTCGATTATGCTAGTCGTTCGGTTTTAGTTATAGATAGAAAAGATCCAAGAAAAAAAATCGGCAATCACATGGTGGTGCCTTTACTTGGTGAAGCTTGGGAAATTTTGAGCCGACAAAGCAAAACTAATGATAGGATTTTTCCATATAATTCTCAGTCTGTATCTAAAGGTGTTCACAAGGTTAGGGATAAACTGGGAATTATTGACTTCCGATATCACGACCTTAGACGTGAAGGAGCTAGTCGTTTATTTGAGGCAAGATTTAGTATAGAGGAAGTAGCACAAGTCACTTACAACCCTCTGGCAAGTTTACACTGAACTGTTCCCCCAAACGTTACATGACAAATATAACATGCTCACTAATAAATAAATTCAGCCTTATGATTTACATCTATTCTCATTCTCTTATTGTAGGATAGATGTTACCCACGATATTAACACGCCAGTTAATGAATACCCGCCACTCATCCGTGAGTAACGGGTATTCGCCTTCCTTTCATCCCTGACGATAATTAATTACCACTTATCTCGGTAAGCAAAAGCAATAAAATAATCATACTTATTTTGTTCAATTTTATGAGTTATATGCTTTTGAATTGTATCTATCCATTCTTTTTCCAAGTCAAACTCACCATTATTGATAATATTCTCATTTTTTGGATTAACCGTTTCTCCAATTAAAAAATCGTCATCTCCAAAATCTTTGGAATATTCTTCACCAATAAAGTCTTCTGTCTTTTTATCGAACCAATAAACTCTTAATTTCAATCCCATGATTTGTCATCTCCTTATAAATATTTTTTGATATTGCGTTTCGGATCTGCCGGTTTAAGTTGCTTACCCGTTTTCGGGTCAAATGCCCCAATATGTTGTCCATCGCTAGCACGATAACCTTCAATTTCACCATGCTGATAATCCCACTCATAAATTTTACGTCCTTTATCCCCGAGCCAACGAGCTCGTTTACCAGCTCCGCCTTGCTTAGGTGTTTTGGGCTTGCTTTCTTTTAATTCCCCCAATCCCTTAATATCTTGAGTTTTCGGTGGCTCATGGTAACCATGACCTTTTTCCTTAACGCCCTGGCGTTTTTTATCCTGCTCAGCCTTAAGCTTATCCTCAGCGGCTTTTTTCTTTCCTTCTGCTTTTTTTCGCGATTCGAGGATAGGAGCTAGGATTTCCTCCGATTTGGCTAATTGATTGTTATATGATACTACCTGATCACCAAGTCGCTCATAAAATAGTTTAATTAGGTAAGTTTGTATTCTATCTGGCTTATTTATAGCTATTCTTTTTTCTACTTCACCTAAATATGCACCCATTCCTTTAGTTAGAAGAGTATTAAGTAGAATCTTATCAGCAATCTTAACTTCAACTTTGGTCACACTAATTTGCTTATTATCCTGTTTATAAACAAGAGGATTTTTAACAGGATCAGCTAATGTTAAACCTTCTGGTGTGGCTTTGAGTTTATTAATAACAGCAACTTGTGCCTGATACTGTTTATCAATATTCGCTAATCTTTTCTTGGCTTCTTCAAGCTCTAATAATGCAGCTTCTAACGGATGCAATGTCGACCATTCAGCCCATTCTGTTTCTACTATTTGCTTTTCATTATTGACATCAATGACATCAATAATAGAGACATAAAGAGCTTCATGTTTACCACCAAAATCAACAATGGCATGATGGGTCTTTAATTTAGATGAAGGAATATAGTATCCAGCATTAGGCTTAGAGTTGATGATCACCTGTTTATTTTTATCTGCTTTGTTTTCAGAAACGCTAATGCGTACTGGCTTTGCCCCCGTAATAATAGGGGCTGTATAAATGTTAGGTGTGCTTGTTGCTGTTGCCTTTACGATTGGAATACTAATAGCCTGACCTGTAGATACAATGCTTCGTTGCTTTCCAGTATTCTTATCTAAAGCAGACATGACCTGAGTATGTATGCTTAATGATTTTTTTTTACCAATATCACTAATTTGATTAGTAACAATATCCGCAGGCATTGTGGTAACTTTGCGTGCTTTATTTCTATCAAATATATCCCTATCCAAAATGCCATAATTATTCAATAAAGCCATTTCAGCTTGAGTAGACATGATATTGCTACTTGGCCACAATCCTTCGATTGCAATTCCAACACCTGTAACCCTAGCAAGCTTTGGCGCAACTGACATTGCTTCAACTGCACTAGTTCTTAGCGCTGTTAGTGATTTAGAAAAAGCACTCTTAACGTTAGCGGAAACAAATGGACTTGATGTAAAACTGAGAACTCCTTGATAAGTAAGAAAACCTAAAGCAGGAAGAAAAGCTAATGCAGGTGAATTACCGATACCAACATATCGCTTAAATAATAGTCAAAAATCACCTAGGATGATCCATGTAAATGACTTAGCATCTTATATAGACCAGCAAAGAGACGAAGCAGTAATTGAATTTAATCGCTCAAAATAAAAAAGGTGCTGTATTATCAGCACCCCTATAGCACCCCTAAAGGTTATAAACTATTGTTTTAAAGCTTTATTCCATCCACTCTGTGTGGAATACGCCATCTTTATCAGTGCGTTTATACGTATGTGCACCAAAGTAGTCACGTTGTGCTTGGATTAAGTTTGCTGGCAATACTTCTGCACGATAGCTATCGTAGTAAGAAATAGCAGCAGAGAATGTTGGCGTAGGAATACCAGCTTGTACACCGTAACAAACAACATCACGTAGCGCTTGTTGGTAATCATCCGCGATTTGTTTGAAGTAAGGCGCTAACAGCAGATTTGCAATACTTGCATCTTCATTATATGCATCTGTAATTTTTTGCAGGAATTGCGCACGAATGATACAACCCGCACGGAAAATCTTCGCGATTTCACCGTAGTTTAAATCCCAGTTATATTCATCTGATGCCGCTTTCAGTTGTTGGAAACCCTGCGCATAAGAAACAATTTTTCCTAAATACAGTGCACGACGAACATTTTCAATAAAGGCTTTTTTGTCACCAGAGAATGCTTTAGGGGTTGGACCTGATAATACTTTAGATGCCGCCACACGTTGATCTTTTAATGAAGAGATATAACGAGCAAACACAGATTCAGTGATAAGAGTAACAGGTACACCTAAGTCTAAAGAGCTTTGGCTAGTCCATTTACCAGTACCTTTATTTGCAGCTTCATCAAGGATAACATCAACAAGGTATTTACCTTCATCATCTTTTTTACGGAAAATATCAGCAGTAATCTCAATCAAGTAGCTACTTAATTCACCTTTATTCCACTCAGTGAAGGTTTCTGCTAATTCTTCATTAGTCAGGCCTAAAGAGTGTTTTAATACGGAATAGGCTTCTGCGATCAATTGCATATCGCCATATTCAATACCATTGTGAACCATTTTCACATAGTGACCCGCGCCATCAGCACCGATATAAGTCACACAAGGTTCGCCTTCAGCAACAGCCGCAATTTTTTCAAGGATTGGCGCGACTAATTCGTAAGCTTCTTTTTGTCCGCCAGGCATGATTGAAGGGCCTTTTAATGCACCTTCTTCACCGCCAGAAACACCTGTGCCGATGAAATTAAAGCCTTGCGCTGATAACTCACGGTTACGACGAATAGTGTCTTTAAAGAATGTATTTCCGCCATCGATAAGGATATCGCCTTTATCTAAATGCGGTGTCAATGCAGCAATTGTTTTATCCGTTGCTTCACCCGCTTTTACCATTAATAAGATACGGCGCGGTTTTTCTAACGAATCAACAAACTCTTCAATAGAATAATTCGGAACCAGTTTTTTACCTGGATTTTCAGCGATAACTTCATTAGTTTTATCGCTTGAGCGGTTGTAGATAGAAACAGAATAACCGCGGCTTTCAATATTTAGCGCTAGGTTACGTCCCATTACTGCCATACCAACCACGCCGATTTGCTGTTTTGACATGAAAATAACTCCCGTCTGAAAATAAACCTGCCAGTATCAATGTACTGACAATTTGTTAACCTGATCACATAGTAACTCACTCTCTCACTTGGTGGTAGTTATTGATGTAATTGGTATCACAATCTTTTATACAAAATGAAATTATTACCCTTCTATTGATAATAAATTATTGAAAAATTCCTCCAAATTGCTCATTATTCCCAAGTCGGCATATGCCGTCTTTATAGAAGGTAAAACAAACTGTATGGAATGGATCTTGGATCCGACGATCTGGGTAGGACTTTCCACCCTAATTGTTCTCGAAATCGTACTTGGTATTGATAACCTTGTTTTTATTGCTATTCTGGCAGATAAACTCCCAGCAAAACTAAGAGATAAAGCGCGTATAACAGGGCTATTATGTGCCTTAATAATGCGTGTTGTGTTGTTATTTAGTCTCTCTTGGCTTATCACTCTGACAAAACCTCTTATTACACTGTTTGATCATCCTTTCAGTGCAAGAGATTTAATTATGCTTCTCGGAGGGATATTCTTGCTGTTCAAAGCCACTATGGAGCTTAATGAACGGCTAGAAGGTAAAGACCACAATGAGGGAAAACAACGTAAAACAACCAGCTTTTGGTCTGTTGTTGCCCAAATTATCGTGCTGGATGCGGTATTCTCGCTTGACTCAGTAATAACTGCTGTGGGTATGGTTGATCATTTAGGTGTTATGATTGCGGCTGTTACTATCGCAATGTTCTTAATGATCCTGGCAAGTAAGCCTTTAACGAACTTCGTTAATAACCACCCAACCATTGTGATTTTGTGTTTAAGTTTCTTACTGATGATTGGTTTTGCATTAGTTGCCGAAGGCTTTGGCTACGCCATTCCAAAAGGTTACCTATATGCAGCGATCGGCTTCTCTATCATGATAGAAGTCTTTAATCAGCTAGCACAATTTAATCGTCGCCGTTTCTTATCAGCCTCTCGTTCTTTACGTGAACGAACAGCTGAAGCCGTGTTACGTATTATTAATGGTAAGCCTGAATCATCCGAATTAGATCATCACACATCCGATTTAGTCTCTAATGCTGAAGAGGTATTTGATCCTCAAGAACGTCAAATGATTGTGCGTGTGCTTGGTTTAAGTCAACGTAATGTCAACAGTATCATGACTTCTCGCCATGATGTTGAATATGTAGACTTAAATTCAACGCAAGATGATATCCGCCAATTATTGGAAAAAGATCCTCACTCTCGCCTAGTGATTACTGATGAACAACACAGTGATGAACCTGTTGGAGTTGTGAATGTTATTCAGCTGTTGAATCAACAATTACGTAATGAGCCGTTAAACTTACGATTGTTAGTAACACAGCCACTGATCTTCCCTGAAGGTTTATCCTTATTACAAGCATTAGAACAATTCCGAAATGCTCATACTCACTTCGCTTTTGTTGTAGATGAATTTGGTTCAGTTGAGGGTATCGTCACGTTAACTGACGTAATGGAAACCATAGCAGGTAACTTGCCTGTCAGTTCTGAAGAAAACGATTCACGCCACGATTTGGTTCAAAATGAAGACGGTTCATGGACTGTTAATGGCTTTACACCACTTGAAGACTTAGTACTTTATATTCCAATAAAATTGGATGAAAAACGTGAGTATGAAACTTTAGCAGGCTTATTAATGGAGCATTTACAACGTGTTCCAACTGTTGGTGAGAAGATCCTTATTGATGGTATTGAATTTGAGCCATTAGAAGTGAACAACCATCGAATTAATAAAGTTCGAATTGTGGAACCTACACCTGAAGACGAAGAAAACGTTGACGAAGCGTAATCCCTGTCAAATAGCAAAATATCCGCCTTAAAGGCGGATATTTTTTATCTGAAGATAGTATCTACTGGAAAGTCATATGCATACCAATGTCTGCGTTAAAATCGTCTGGTTAACCTCTGTTGAAGGAGGAAGACAATCTCCACCGCCTTTAGCTGGTTTTTATTATCCAACCACTCAACTACCTTATGAACCAAATAGCTGGAGTCTTGCCATTGAAATCACTCACACCAAACAAGAGCCTGAACATTGGATAAGTGAGGGAAATATGCAGTTTTTAGTTGAACATGCTCCTCATCATTTATTAGAAAAATTAGAAAAAATTGAAATTTATGAAGGCCCTAAAAAAGTCGCGGATGCTTTTATTCAGTTTAACTAATTATTTTTTATACGACTTTTCTTAAACAAATAAAAAAACGGGCTTTGTTTAATGACAAAGCCCGTCAATAAAATTTAAAACAATAATTTTCTATTAATTCAATTGGTTAACAATTAACCTAATGTACTTGGTACTAGAATTTCAGTCGCAACAATAACAATAATCAACCCTACTAATACTGGTACAGAAACACGTTTCATCACTTCAAACGGTGAAATTTTTGCCATACCGGATACCGCAACCACAACACCAGAAACAGGCGATAATGTACGGCCTAAGTTTGAAGCTTGTAACATAGGAATAGTTAAATAAGCAGGGTTAACACCCATATTGCTTGCTAAGCGAGGAATTAATTCAACAAAAGCATAGAATGGTGCATTCCCAGAGCCCGTTGTCATTGCAGCTAACATCGTAATTAATACCAGTGCAATCATCATCACAATGGCACCTGAGCCTAATGACTGAGCTCCTTCAATTAAGGCATTAATAAAACCAACAGTTGTTAAGCCTTGAGCAAATACTCCCGCAGCAACTAATAACATAACAACTTGAGCAAATGCATCTGCCATACCGCGGTAAGCGACTTCTAAACCTTCAAAAACTTGTTTTGCACTGAAGCTACGAATAAATTCGATAATAGCTGCTAAAATCATACAGATGATAATAATGGCAACGATATGAAGCTCTGGTAACCATTTACCATCAAAAACTAAAACACCAATGATTGGCGTAAAAGGTAAAATAGCATAGAAACTTGGTGCGTGAGTTTTGATTTCATTCACGTCTAACATTTCAGTTTCAATGTGCTCTTTGCGGTCAAGGTAACGTTGCCAGAAGAAGTGTGCAATACACATACCAATAATTGCAGCAATAGAGATAGGTAATGTGGTTTTAAATGCAAAATCAATCAGTGGCATTTGAGATGCTTCAGCAGCTAAAATAACATCGCCCGATGTTGGCGCTAAAATGATAGAGGCTGGAGACGCACAAATTGCAGCTGCCGCACCGCGACTAATTCCCATATTCACCATAACAGGGAACAGTGTTGCCATTAACAACACCCCTAAACCTGTTGCTGATGAAACGGCCAGTGACATTAGGCATGCAACAATATAAGCAGCAACCATCAGCAGATAAGGTGAGTTGATCATTTTCAGCGGGCGTGATGCTAATTTAACAACAACATCATTAGCACCAATGTGTGTCATATAAGAAGCAAAACCACAAAGTATCATGATCATCATACCTAAATCGCCACCACGGCTCATTAGTAGATTTTTCACATACTCAACAATATCGATTAAGCCGTAGCCTGTCGCAGTTGCACTTGCAGGTAAAACAGCCCTTCCCATAATAACGCTGATGATCAGTAATAACAGACCACCTGTCATTAAAACGCCGGTTGGTGAATAGCCTTTTACAATATAGCGTCCAACGCCTACAGCAACTAAGGCGCCGATAAGAATTTCAATCATTTATTTATCCTGTCTAAAGTAATCATTTATAAAATGAAGTTTTTTATTTTTATCATCATTTTTGCGTTTAGTGTGATTGACACACTCTGCCCAAAGGCAACGTTGCAGTGTATGACATATATCAAAAAAAACGACTATTTTTTTGTATAGATATAGCACGAATGCTTACTTTTCATTCAAAACATAAATTAAATGATAGATATAAAGCAAAAAGCACACAATTATCAAAATTGTGTGCTTTTATTAAGAGTGTGATGAAGTTAAAAGTCGTGAGATTAAATTTTCTTCAAAAGCTGATTAAGTGCTTTTACTTCTGGGCTTTCAGCATCTTGCTTATTCAGCCAATTATCGATAGCTTGTTTCGCTTTTTGCTGTAATTGATCGCGCAATAATTTTTCAACATTGAGCTCATATTGCACCGCATTCCAATCCCCATAAAGTCTTAATGGAATATCAATTTTAGCCAGTTGGCGGATAAATTCATTTTCTTTACCCCACCCTTTTTTAATATTAACCAATAATGTTACATCAAGATCATGACGTTGAAGGTTAACTTTACCCTGCCCTTTAATTTGATAAGCATCAGCTTGAGCATCAAGGGAATTAACCGCCAATTGTCCTTTGGGTGTTAATTTAAATTGGGCAATGACATTATCTGCTTGAGTGTAACTTTCGATATCTTCAGGATAAATCACTTTATCTGTCGCTTGGGCAATAGATTGCTGGATCACCTGAGGGACATTTAAGCCCTGCATCTTAAATTGAGTTAATGAGGTATTCAGTGTGCCCTGCCAGTAATGATAAAAGGCTTTTCGGTTATATCCCGCACCTTCAACATTTCCTTTGGCTGAAATTAATCCACTGAAATTTTCAGGCTGATTGAACGCATGCAATAGAGGTTGTAACGGAATATTATTCATTGTGATATCCATACTAATATGTGCTGGCACAATACTTGTAGAAATCACGGTAGGAAGTGAAAAATCACCCTGAAGAATTTTTCCTGTTAAAGTTTGAATATTTAGCGAATTAGGGTTATTTAGCGCATCAAGTTTAAAATTATTAATCTCTAAATCTTTATAAAGGAGCTTATTTAGTGCTAATTTCAGCGTAAATTCAATATTGCCCCAATGGGTTAAATCATATTCTTTATTTTCAATAGTCACTGAAGTAATAACCGGCTTGGCCATAATCGTGGCATTTGGTGCTGGAGCCGCATGCGCAGTATTAAATAATGAAAATGATGATGGTATTTTATTATCTTTAGGAACCAATAATGCGGTTTCAGTTATTTTAGTCGCTGCTAACTCTGGTAACAACGTATTTAAATTTAATTGTTCACCTTTTAAATCAACCTGATAACGTGTTTTATTTGCAAACTCCGCACTAACACTGCCTTGTAATTGACTATCATTAGCAGTGAGATTTAGGTTATCAAATGAAATTTTTCTCACACCCTCATTTTGGATCATAAAATCCGAGGTTAAACTTCCTGTTATGCCATTTTCAGGGATTTCTACTCCGGATAATGCATAATCTAACTGTGTGATCGTACCATTGATTTGGTAAGGATAGCTGTTCATATCAGCATTAGCAGCAACATTTAGCGTTATCTCACGACGATCACGATTTACTTTCGTACTCATCTCTAGATTAATTTGTTTTTTATCATCTGTTTTCAGCGATAAATTAATATCACGCAAATTAAGCTGCTCGCCATCTTTCATTTGCCAAATAATTAAGCTGTCTGAAATTTTAACTTTGGCAATATTTAACTGCCAATTATTCGCTCTTGTTTCAATCACTGGGTGAGAAACATCTTTAGGTGTAGAAGGAGAAACTATTTTTGGAATAGCCTTACTTTCGGGTGTTTGACGTACTACGGCACCTTTAAGCATGACTTCTTTTACTTCAAGTTGATGAGAAAGAAGCGGTAATAACTCAACATCCAGACGCATATTATCCGCAGTAATTAAAGGCATTTCAGCACCAGGTGCTGTCAATGACATTTTACCACTGATAATGCTCAGTTTTGGCCAAACATGCCAACGCATATCATCTTGTAATGTGAGTTTATAACCGCTTTGTTTTTCAACTCTTTCAACAAGATATCCACGGAAATCATTAGGGTTAATGAGTAAAACTAATGCTGTTAAGCCTGCCAAAATAACCACAAGCAAAATAGCCAGTGTTGTCAAAAACCTTTTCATATAATTACCCGTTTAGTGAAATCTGATAATGATGATTATAAAGATAGTTAATCTTCACTAATTCGACTACCTACCGCACCTTGTTGATTTTTATACTTAGCATCTTGACGACGATTATAAGGTCTATCCGCAGGGCCTGACATAGGTTCAAAACTTAATGCACCAATCACCATGCCCGGTCTTAATGCAAGAGGTAGTTTACCTGAATTAAAGAATTCTAATACGATTTGTCCATGCCAACCAGGATCAATACGATGTGCAGTAACGTGCACCATCAAACCTAAGCGTGCTAATGATGAGCGTCCATCTAACCACCCCACCACATTATCAGGTAATGTGACTGACTCTAGTGTCACAGCTAATGCTAATTCACCAGGATGTAAGTAAAACGCTTCACCTTCAGGTAAAACAATTTCATCACTCATCACACGTTCTAATGCAGCATTCACTTCAGCTTTTGGGCCACTCAGATCAATATAAGCGGCAGTATGTCCTTGGAAAACACGAAACTGGTTTCCTAAGCGAACATCTGCTGTTGCGCCGTTAATTCGCTCGACAGGCGGGCGAGGCTCAATGACTAATTTACCTTCATCCAGCCACTGAATAATATCACGGTCGCATAATCGCATTTTATTTCCTTCTTCAAGTTAATTAGGCAGTTTCATCATGCATGAAAGCTGCCCATAAATGAACCTATTATTCGCAGAACTGCCCTATTTTTGCTTTCAGAATATCAATCGCAACGCGGTTTTTACCCCCTCTTGGCACAATAATATCGGCATATTGTTTAGAAGGTTCAATAAACTGGAAAAACATCGGACGAACAGTTTTATTATATTGTTCAATGACTGAGTCTAAGCTACGCCCACGTTCATTTACATCACGTTTAATTCTACGCATTAAACAGATATCTAATGGCGTATCAACAAAAATAGAAAAATCCATCTCTTCACGTAGGCGTTTGTCTGTTAATAACAAAATGCCTTCAATGATGATAACTTTTTTTGGTCTAAAAGGAATGGATTCTGCTTTGCGTGTGTGAGCGACGTAATCATATTGGGGGAGTTCGATGGCTTTTCCTGCTTTTAATTCACACAAATGTTGGTATAAAAGTGAGTGATCCATCGAATTTGGGTGGTCATAATTGACCTTATATCGTTCTTCCATCGTTAAATCACTTTGGTCACGATAATAACAATCTTCTGGTATCACACCGATATTATGATCACCTACTTGCGCTCTTAATTCACGGTAAAGCGTACTTGCAATAAGACTTTTACCCGAAGCAGAAGCTCCAGCGATACCTACAATTGTGCACTGATGTGCTGTGTCAGCCATAATCAAAAACCTGGTTTGAAATAAAAAGAGGGATAACGTAATAATATGTAAATATTACGCTAGCGCAGATTATAGTTTTGAAATCACTCTGGTTCCAGCGTAAAACCAGAAATCTATTTGTTTTTTATCAAAAACAGCCGGAAATCACATGTAAAAAATGGAAAGCCAAATGACTCTCCATTTAAATCAGTAAATAATTTCAGGCATTATTCTACTGCGATTACACTGCGCGGAAAGAAATTTCCGTTGGAATTGCATCACCATCCCAATACATTTGAGCAGAAACGGTTGACGCTATTTCGCGATAAATATCAGCAAATTCACCTTCTGGATCACGCATCACTGTTGGCTGTCCACGGTCTAAGTCTTCACGTAAAGAGATATGAAGAGGAACTTGACCTAATAATTGGCAATGATATTTCTCCGCCAATTTCGCCGCGCCACCTGTACCAAAGATAGGCTCAAGGTGACCACAGTTACTACAAATATGCGCACTCATGTTTTCAATAATACCTAATACTGGCACATTGACTTTCTTAAACATGACAATCCCTTTCATTGCATCCACCAGCGCAATATCTTGAGGTGTTGTTACCACAACCGCTGCGGTTACAGGGATATTTTGGGATAAGGTTAATTGAATATCACCTGTTCCTGGTGGCATATCGATAACGAGATAATCTAAGTCAGGCCACAACGTATCTTGGAGCATTTGCATTAACGCCTTGCTTGCCATAGGACCACGCCATACCATCGCATTATCATCAGTCACTAAATAACCGATAGAGTTAGACGCTAATCCATAAGCCATAATTGGCGCCATATGTTGTCCATCAGGAGACGTTGGACGCTCCATTGTGGTACCTAACATATTAGGAATAGACGGCCCATAAATATCCGCATCAAGAATACCCACTTTAGCACCTTCTTGTGCAAGGGCTAATGCAAGGTTAACGGCTGTACTTGATTTACCTACACCACCTTTACCAGAGCTCACAGCAAGAATATTACGCACGCCATTAACGCCAGGCAGATCATTTGCACGACGTAAGGTTGAAATATTATGCTTGAGTTTCCATTCAATCGCTTTTGCGCCTGTAATGTCACGAAGTTCAGCTGTCTTTTCTTCGATTAGCGCTTGGAAAGGTTTTTTCCAAACAAATGGCATCACTAATTCGATATGAAGAACATCGTCAATCATCGCACATTGATGTAATGCTTTTAGAGAAAGCAGATTACGTTTCAATGTCGGGTGTTCAAAAGTAGACAAGACACCTGAAACCTTTTCGTTCAGAATCTCAGGGGTGGTCTGCTCGGGGGATTTATCACTCATCCCGGCTCCTCTCGTTTTCATTATTTATTAACTATATGAGTGTATCTATCATATCAGATAGTAGATGACTACGATAATGCCTTACCTCAATTTGCCAACTGAAATTTCTCTTGCAAAAACTCCATTATTGCCCTAGCGACATCATGACGGATCGGTTACCATCAAAGTCCCTTTTATTAATTTTATGGAAGTAAGATCCTTACTATGTCTCACGTCGCGAATAAATTATTGGTAACCTGCGCGTTACCTTATGCTAACGGTTCAATTCATCTCGGTCATATCCTTGAGCACATTCAGGCAGATATCTGGGTCCGTTATCAACGAATGCGCGGCAAAGAAGTTCATTTCATCTGCGCTGACGATGCCCACGGCACTCCAATTATGTTGAAAGCTCAACAATTGGGTATAACCCCAGAAGCCATGATTGAAGAAATGAGCAAAGAGCATCAGCAGGATTTTGCTGGCTTCAATATCAGCTATGATAATTATCACTCTACACACAGTGAAGAAAGTCGTGAATTATCGACGAAAATTTATCTAGCACTGAAGAAAAATGGTCACATCAAAAGCAAAACAATTTCTCAGCTGTATGATGAAGAAAAAGGCATGTTTCTTCCTGACCGTTTTGTAAAAGGCACGTGCCCTAAATGTAAAGCACAAGACCAATACGGTGATAACTGTGAAGTATGTGGCTCAACATACAGCCCTACAGAATTAATTAATCCACGTTCTGTCGTTTCAGGATCAACACCTGTAATGCGCGAAACAGAACACTACTTCTTTGACTTACCTGCATTCAGCAACATGCTACAAGCATGGATCCGTTCAGGCGCACTGCAAGAACAAGTTGCGAATAAAATGCAAGAATGGTTCGATAGTGGTTTACAGCAATGGGATATCACTCGTGATGCGCCTTATTTCGGTTTCGAAATTCCAGATGCACCAGGTAAATATTTCTATGTATGGCTAGATGCACCGATTGGCTACATGAGTTCATTCTTAAACTTATGTGAAAAACGCGGTGATTTAAATTTTGATGAGTTTTGGAATAAAGACAGCAAAGCTGACCTTTATCACTTTATTGGCAAAGATATCGTCTATTTCCACAGCTTATTCTGGCCTGCTATGTTAGAAGGCAGTGAATATCGCAAGCCAACAAACCTATTTGTTCATGGTTATGTCACTGTAAATGGCGCCAAGATGTCTAAGTCTCGTGGCACATTTATTACTGCTCGTGCCTATCTTGATCATTTTGATGCTGATTGCCTACGTTATTATTATGCAGCAAAACTTTCATCACGCATTGACGATATTGACCTAAACTTAGAAGACTTTGTTCAGCGCGTAAATAGCGACATCGTAAATAAAGTCGTTAACCTAGCATCACGTACCGCTGGTTTTATCAGCAAGCGTTTTGATGGCAAATTAGCAGATTCTTTAGATGATGCTAAGCTTTATCAGCACTTTGTTGATATGCAAGAAACCATTGCACAATCATTCGAAAATCGTGAATTTAGTAAAGCCATCCGTGAAATTATGGCATTAGCTGATGAAGCTAACCGTTATATTGACGAAAAAGCACCTTGGGTAGTGGCAAAACAAGAAGGTCAAGACGCTCAGTTACAAGCAATCTGCACCATGGGAATTAACTTGTTCCGCGTGTTGATGACGTATCTGAAACCAGTCTTACCTTCACTAACAGAACGTTCAGAAGCATTTTTGCAAACTCAATTAACATGGGATGCACTTGCACAACCGCTGTTAGGCCAAGAAATCACTAAATTCAAAGCGCTGTTTAACCGTATTGAAATGGATAAAGCCAATGCAATGGTTGAAGCATCTAAAAGTACCATTGCACCCGTAAAAGAAGTCTCTGGTCCATTAGCTGATTCACCGATCCAAGAAACCATCAAGTTTGATGATTTTGCAAAAATTGATATGCGTATCGCTGAAATTAAACAAGCAGATTTTGTTGAAGGCTCAGACAAACTGTTGAAATTAATTTTGGACTTAGGTGGAGAAACTCGCCAAGTATTTTCCGGTATTCGTACAGCATACCCAGATCCTAAAGTGTTAGAAGGTCGCTTAACAGTAATGGTGGCAAACTTAGCACCTCGTAAAATGCGTTTTGGTATTTCAGAAGGCATGGTAATGGCTGCCGGCCCGGGTGATAAAGATATCTTCTTACTCAGCCCAGATACTGGTGCAAAACCGGGCCAACAAGTGAAATAACAACCAAGATTCATTTGCCAAGTAAATAAATGGCGGGGTTCTATTAGAGCCCCGCTCTTTTTTTATTGTGATCCATAGCACACTTTCAAAATCGGTGTATGATAATTCTGTTAGTTGATTTGGGACACTTACTTATGAAATCTAAACGGGCACGATTGCAGATTACACTTTGGCATTATCTACGATCTTTTTTGGTACTTTATCTTTGTCTCTTTGCTGGTAATCTTATTTCAGCCCTTCTACCCTTTGCGGTTCCAGGCAGTATTGTTGGCTTACTGATCCTTTTTGGTCTACTTGCTTTCCAGCTTATCCCTTTACGTTGGGTTAAACCCGGTGCCAATATCCTATTAAAAAACATGTCATTACTCTTTATCCCTATCGGTGTTGGTGTAATGAACTATTATGATTTGTTAAGTCAGCAACTTTTTCCCATCGTTTTAGCCTGCGTCGTGAGTACCTTTGGTGTTATGGCACTCGTTGCATATTGCTCACACTACGTTCATCGTGAACGCATTATCGTGGGTTCAAAACCAGACCAAGTTAAAGATATTGTTGAAACAAAAAAGAAAGACGACGATAACGCGTTAAGCGAGAAGAAAAAATGTTAGCCATATTGATGAATATTTGGTGGTCACTACCTTTAAGTATTTTTATTTTTTACTTAGCTCGTAAGCTTGCAGCCCGATTTAAATTGCCTATTTTAAATCCGCTTTTAATTGCTATTGTGGTGATTATTCCTATTTTATTAATAACTAAAATACCTTATGAAAATTATTTTGCAGGTAGTCGTATTTTAAATGACTTACTACAACCTGCGGTTGTCGCTTTAGCAATCCCGCTTTATCAGCAATTACACCAAATTCGCGCACAGTGGAAATCATTAATTAGTATTTGCTTTATTGGTAGTGTTGCTGCCATGGCTAGTGGTACTGCGATTGCCTTATGGGCTGGTGCAACACCTGAAATCGCAGCATCAATCTTACCTAAATCCGTCACAACACCTATCGCGATGGCAGTCGCAGACTCCATAGGTGGTATTCCTGCAATCAGTGCTGCATGTGTTATTGCAGTAGGTATTTTAGGTGCCATTTTTGGTCACACTCTATTCAAGATATTGCGAATTCCGACTCACGCCTCTCGAGGTTTAGCTATGGGAACCGTTTCGCATGCAGTGGGAACAGCAAGAGCTGCAGAAGTAGATTATATCGAAGGTGCTTATAGTTCATTAGCATTAATGACCTGTGGGATTATTACTTCTTTACTTGCTCCGTTTATATTCCCTATTATTTTGCATCTTTATAGTTGATCTCTTTCTTACTCTCCATTCTTAAATCCCCGATTTAATTAAATTTATTTCGGGGATTTTTACTATAAATTTGAGATACATCTCTCAATTAATGAATTTGTTGCAATTGTTTCATTGAAAATATGATTTTCATCACATATAAGAATGGGTAAAGATGCCTAGAATCTTATAATACAGAAAGATTAATGGGAGACTCATGTATGCATACTCGTTTTCAGGCAATTTGGTCAGATTTATCTCCGCAGTTACAACACGCACTTGCTCCTTATCTTGAGCAGGATGCATTCCCTGCAATGTTCACGACAGAACAGGTCAACGCCATAAAAACACAGTTACAATGTAATGATGATGCCTTAGCCCTTGCACTTTTGCCTGTTGCTGCGGCTTGCGCTGTTGCACCTATCTCTAACTTCAAAGTAGGTGCGGTTGCTCGTGGTGAAAGTGGTAATCTTTACTTCGGTGCCAATATGGAATTTGCTGGCGCACCATTACAACAAACAGTCCATGCTGAACAAAGTGCGGTAACTCACGCATGGCTACGTGGTGAATCTCGCTTAATTTCAATCACCGTTAACTATACACCTTGTGGTCATTGTCGCCAGTTTATGAACGAACTCAACAGCGGCACCCATATTCAGATCCAATTACCTGGTAGAAAGGTAGCGACATTAGGGGATTATTTACCTGATAGCTTTGGCCCGAAGGATCTCAATATCACCTCTTTATTAATGGATAAGGTTAATCACGGTTACAAAATTGATAACCCTAGTGAATTAGCACAACAGGCGCTACAAGCTGCCAATCGTAGTCATGCACCTTATAGTGAGTCTCACAGTGGTATTGCTGTTCAAATGAAAAATGGCAAAATTTTCCAAGGTAGCTACGCAGAAAATGCCGCATTTAACCCAAGCTTACCGCCATTACAAGCCGCATTAATTTTATTAAATATGGCAGGTGAGAGTGTGATGGAAATTGAATCTGCTGTCCTAATTGAAAAAGCAGAAACAATCTTAACACAATGGGATGCAACTCAAGCCACATTAACAGCTTTAGGTTGTCGCCAGATGCAACGCATCACTTTGTAAAAAGTTTTAACTTATTCCTCTAAAAATCTCTCCTAAAAAAGCATCAGCATGTAAATTTTGCTGATGCTTACCAGAAAAAGTTGTAACAACTGTATCTATCTCTCATTTCTAAGCATTAAAATCATAAAAAAATAACATAAGCTGTACATATTTTTATTATTTTGTAGGATCTACAATTGTCATGTGACTAACTGCCTTACAAGAGTATTTTTCATGGAACTGGAACACGAAAGTAAACGCCCTCTCTACATCCCGTATGCAGGCCCAATCCTGCTTGAATTTCCCCTGTTAAATAAAGGTAGTGCTTTCAGCGAAGAAGAACGCAGCACCTTTAACTTACATGGTTTACTGCCTGAAGCAGTTGAAACTATTGAAGAGCAGGTTGAACGCGCTTATCGCCAATATCTTGATTTCAAAAACGATAACGACAAACATATTTACCTAAGAAACATCCAAGACACCAATGAAACGCTGTTTTACCGTTTATTGGAATCTCACCTTACTGAAATGATGCCAATCATTTACACACCAACAGTGGGTGAAGCTTGCGAACATTTCTCTGATATTTATCGTCGTGCTCGCGGTTTGTTTATCTCTTACCCTAACCGCGCCAATATCGACGATATGCTACAAAACGCCACTAAACAAAACGTAAAAGTGATTGTTGTCACTGATGGCGAACGTATTCTTGGTCTAGGTGACCAAGGCATCGGTGGTATGGGTATTCCTATCGGTAAACTCTCTTTATATACCGCGTGTGGGGGTATCAGCCCAGCGTACACATTGCCTGTTGTACTTGATGTTGGTACTAACAATCCACAACGTTTAAACGATCCACTATATATGGGATGGCGCCATCCTCGTATTACTGGTGATGAATATAACGAGTTCGTTGATGAATTTATTCAAGCTGTTAAACGTCGCTGGCCAAATGTTTTGCTGCAATTTGAAGACTTCGCGCAAAAAAATGCGATGCCTTTACTAAACCGTTATCGTGATGAATTATGTTGCTTTAACGATGATATTCAAGGTACTGCGTCTGTTACTTTAGGTAGTCTTATCGCGGCTAGCCGTGCTGCGGGACGCCAATTAAAAGACCAAACAGTCACTTTCTTAGGTGCAGGCTCTGCGGGTTGTGGTATTGCTGAGCAAATCATTGCCCAAATGAAATCTGAAGGCTTAAGCGATGAGCAAGCGCGTGAGCGTATCTTCATGGTTGACCGTTTTGGCTTATTAACTGATAAACTACCAAATTTACTTGATTTCCAAAGCAAGCTTATCCAAAAAAGTGAAGCCATTGCTGATTGGAAAACAGAAAGCGATGCGATTTCTCTGTTAGAAGTAGTTAAGAATGCAAAACCAACAATCTTAATTGGTGTTTCAGGACAAGCTGGGTTATTCACTGAAGAAATTATTCGTGAAATGCACAAACACTGTGAACGCCCTATCGTGATGCCATTATCTAATCCAACTTCACGTGTTGAAGCCCGCCCTGAAGATATTATCAATTGGACAGATGGCCAAGCTTTAGTTGCAACTGGCAGCCCATTTGCACCTGTAAAATACAAAGATAAAGAGTATCCAATTGCACAATGTAATAACTCTTATATCTTCCCAGGCATTGGGTTAGGTGTTATTGCCTGTGGTGCTAAACGTGTGACTGATGCCATGTTAATGGTTGCAAGTCGTGCATTAGCTGATTGCTCACCAATGGCAAAAGAGGGTGACGGCTCCCTATTACCTTTACTGGCTGATATTCAACAAGTTTCGCGTTATATTGCAAAACAAGTTGCAAAAGAAGCACAAGTACAAGGTGTTGCTACTGTCACCTCAGATTCAGCCTTAGAAGAAGCAATTGAACGCAACTATTGGCAGCCTGAATACCGTATTTACAAAAGAACGTCGTTCTAAATACTAAGTACCATTCTGAAAAGCGCATCATTACTTAATATGAGGCGCTTTTTTCTTGCTTCCCTATCTCTGCTCAAGTAGCCTTAACCATTATGAAAGTCATTTGTTATTTGCGTCATTAAGGCAAGGACATGCTAAAACGCCTCATTTATCTTTTTCTCACGCTTTTTATTCTACTTGCAGTCACCTTGATTGCCTGCGATCGCTGGATCGGGTGGAAAACAAATCCTTATATTTTTGAAGATATTGATAGGTTACCCGCTAAAAAAGTGGGCATGGTGTTAGGTACATCAAAATATTACACCAGTGGTTACATTAACCAATTTTATCAATATCGCATCCAAGGTGCTGTTAATGCCTATAATAGTGGTAAAATCCAGTATTTATTATTAAGCGGGGATAATGCAAAGCATAGCTATAATGAGCCTAATACAATGCGTAAAGATCTCATTAAAGCGGGTATTCCGGCTTCTCGTATCGTAATGGATTTTGCAGGATTCAGAACGCTTGATTCTGTTGTGCGGACAAAAGAAGTTTTTGGGACTGATGGCTTTACTATTATTACGCAACGTTTTCACTGTGAACGAGCTGTTTTTATCGCATTAGAAAAAGGAATTGATGCGCAATGTTTCGCAGTTGCATCCCCTAAAAGTATGTTTAAAGTACGCATACGTGAGGTATTTGCCAGAGCAGGTGCAATAATTGATGTATATATTCTAAATCGAGAGCCGCGCTTTTTAGGGCCACCAGAAACAATTCCCGCGATACAATCTATTCCTGATGGCATTAAAGGATATCCCGCAGTTTCACCAGAGGAAGTTGAATCACTTCCTCTAAGTGACAATAATCACGAGAAAACCTAAAAGAATTGCGCTAATTTTGAGGCTGATTTACGCCAAATCCACTCTATTGGGCCTTGTGGGAAATAGCGTAGCCAAATTACGGCAAAAGCAATATTGATTGCCCAAATAACCACAACAAAAGGCATCAGTTCAGGTAAGGTAAATTGGTTAAATAATCCCATCCGCTGAAATAGGATAATGCCGATAAGACTTTGCATTAAATAGGTCGTCAGCGCCATTTTTCCTACGCAACGTAAAGCATAGGCAAAATAAGAGTGACTAATTGTATTCCAACTCCAATAAAATAACGCAATATACCCCAAGCTTTGTATAACTTGGATCAACATCGTCAAAGGCTGTGCCCAAACCGCAGCCCAGCGATAATCCCAATCAAAAAAATAATCCACCAGCACAACAATTGTTTGTAAGCTTAAACTGATTGAGAGAAAACAAAGTGCCACATAACCATAGTGTGTACGGCTAAATTTCTGCTGTAACCAGCCTGATGCCATTAGCGCAGCACCCATCAACATTGCACCAAATAAAAACCAACTATATTGACGTACCAAATTAAAAACAAAAATACTTAATTCATTCAAACGATAATAAATACTATTTAAATAAGGCCCTGTTTTCCAATCGGATTCAACCATTTGGGAATATGGCGTGCTGTACCAAACGGTATCAATAAAATCACGATAATAATAAAACAACACACCTAAAATAAGTGCACCACAAAAATAGAGTATCGCTCCCAATATAAATTGGTTCTTTGTCGTTATTGATTTGATAAAAACAAAAACAAATAATCCACACACACTATATGGAAATAAGATATCACCTTCCCAAAGAAATAGTGTGTGAATAACACCAATCAACGCTAACACAACTAACCGCGATAAATTAAAACGTGTTCCTTTGCGTAGTAGCAAGTAAAGCGTACCACCAAATAATAACGCAAAAATAAAGAGGAACTTGCCTTGGGCAAAAAGGTTTAATGCCATCCATGTTATACGATCACCAAAAGAGGCTTCCCCCGAATGTAACGGGTTAAATGAAGCCACTCTTAATAAGGCAAAACCTGAAATATTGAGCAATAAAATGCCAAGGATCGCCATTCCTCTCAACGCATCAAGTGCTTCGATACGTTGATGAGACGATTCATTCATTTATTTGAAATCTCAAAGGTGACGAACAGCGCGTAAAAATTCCTGACGCGTATTTTGACTCGATTTAAATAACCCACCTAACGAGGTTGTCGTGGTTGCACTCGTTGCATCACGAATACCACGAGCTTTAACACAGTAATGAACCGCATCAATAGAAACAGCCACATTTTTTGTGCCTAGTAACGTTTGTAATGCGATAAGAATTTGCTGGGTTAAACGTTCTTGAACTTGAGGACGTTGAGCAAAAAATTGCACAATACGATTAATTTTTGATAAGCCAATCACTTTATCTTTTGGAATATAAGCCACAATCGCCTTGCCATCAATGGTAACAAAGTGATGTTCGCAAGTACTGGTTAATGTGATATCTCGTACTGTCACCATTTCATCAACTTGCATTTTATTTTCAATTAGTGTGATTTTTGGGAAGTTGTGATAATCCAGTCCTGAGAAAATTTCATCAACATACATTTTAGCAATACGACGAGGCGTTTCAGCTAAACTATCGTCAGTTAAATCCAGATTTAACAGCTTCATCACTTCGGTCATATGATGTTCAATTTGCTGTTTACTCTCACTTGGAGATAGCTTTGATTCACGAAGAGGCGTTTCCAAACCGCGTTCAACTAACGCAGCGTGCACCCATTGCGCCTCTTTACTTAATGATGACATTGGACTCTCCGATAAACACATTAATGAAGTATCTGTTTCGCTGTCAGCGACAACAGCCTACACTTTAGATGACATGAATCACATTATCCAGCGATACCGCATTTTTCGTTATGAAATTATTGCATTTTTGTATGAACTATTTTTAGATTAAGCCTTTTTTTTCTCTTTTAAACACACCAGAAAACCACCGATTATCAACACAATAAAGGCAACATAAAGCGCAGGTTCTAATTTCCCGGTTAATGCCGTTGAAAGCGAAGAAACAATAGGACCAACCAATTGTCCAATAGCATAAAAAGTCGTGAGTAAACCCGCCATATAACGCCCATGATCAGGTGCTAACTCTCTACCTCGTAAAAAAGCAAGTTGTACCGCACACATCAAACCGCCACCAATTAAAAAAGCACCTATCGCAAGCCCTGTTATTGTCGGTATCCACTCTGCGATCAAAATACCTAATGCTTGTAACCAAAGCGTAATGGCTAAGCGTAACTGCGTGTTTAATACATTACGCGTTAAAATGGCAATTCCGATACATAATGCAGCAGAAGCACCAAATATGGGCCAAACAAATTGTGCGATTAAGCTCCCTGGGAAGCGCTCTGCTGCCATTTGAGAAAGAAATGTAGCCGGTAAAATATAACCAAAACCCGCAAAGGTATAACCCAAAATCAACTTTTTCATTGCTGGTGTCAGTGTTAAAGGTGCAATTTTTACCTCTTCTCGACTCATCGCCCAAGGTTTAGGAAGGTGGTAACACACATATATTGCACAAATAAAAGCAAGCGAACCATAAATAAGCCAGCCAGTCATCGCATTCATTTGCCATTTCATAATTAATACAGCGAGCATTCCGCTAATAAATATACCTGCCCCTGTTCCAGCATAAACAGCAACGCTTAATGCGGGGCGATTAAGGCGAGCCAATAATTCATTGGCCCATGACGCCACCAGCACCAACGTCCAACCACTTGCCCAACCGATAAAAAAACGAGCAATACTGTGTGTAAATGCGTCATTTAAAAAAGCGGACAACAGAGTAATTATCACCGCCCCCCAAAGTCCCGCCCACAAACGATACCCCACACCTTTAACTGCTTTCATTGCATCATAGGAGCCAGCAAGATAACCAAGATAATTAAATGCGGCGACAATACCAGCACTTGTTAGCGTCAATTGATATTCTGCAATCATTAATGGCACTTGTGGTGTAAAGGTAAAGCGCCCTATACCCATTGCAACGACTAAAGCAAGAAAACCACTAAACGCGATATGAAAAGCTTGCGCTGAATGACTTTGGTGATTTGAAGTATTCATTGATATCCATTATTTTGTTTTATCGTTTTATACATTTTAAATGTGCTGTTCATTAATAACAGAATGAGCAACATATTAACCACAGATAGTTAACACTTTTGTAATAATACGTTTCGTTTCTTTCTAGTCACAAGATGATCTCTGACATGATGATGTCCATCGTGATAGATTAGTATCATGAAATAAAACAGAACATTTCGATAGATCTTGGAGTATATGATGAGTCAATGTCACGTTAGCGGTTTATTATCTCTTGATGAAGCGCTAGAAAAACTACTTGAAAAACCGCTGGCAATTACCGATACCCTTAACATCCCATTAAATAATGCAGCCGATTATATTCTAAGTGCAGATATTACATCTCCACTCAATGTTCCACCTTTTGATAATTCTGCAATGGATGGTTACGGACTTCGTTACGCTGACTTAGACACCCAAATTCCTCTTCCGGTGGCGGGAAAATCGTTTGCGGGTATTCCTTTTGAGGGAGAACTTCCTGCTGGTCAATGTGTCCGCATTATGACAGGAGCAATGGTTCCTACAGGCGTTGATACTGTCATTATGCAAGAAGAAGCTGAAGTCACTGAACATGGTGTTCATTTTTCACAACCTGCTAAGAAAGGCCAAAATATTCGCCGTATTGGTGAAGATATTAAAGAAAACGATATTGTATTATCTGCTGGCACTAAGCTTTCAACAGCACAATTGCCATTAATCGCCTCTTTAGGGATCGCCACTGTACAAGTTTATCGACGCTTAAAAGTTGCCGTTTTCTCAACAGGTGATGAATTACAAACTATCGGTCAGCCATTAAAAACGGGGCAAATATATGATACTAACCGTTTTGCTGTACGCTTAATGCTTGAAAAATTAGGTTGTGAAGTTTTAGATTTAGGCGTTATTCCTGACTCACCTGAAAAACTCCGTGAAACCTTTAAAAAAGCAGATCAAGAAGCAGATTTAGTGATCAGCAGTGGCGGTGTTTCTGTAGGTGAAGCAGATTACACCAAACAAATTCTTGATGAAATTGGAGAGATTGGTTTTTGGAAATTAGCCATTAAACCAGGAAAACCATTTGCATTTGGTCGATTGCACAATGCATGGTTCTGCGGTTTACCGGGTAACCCTGTCTCAGCAACCGTCACATTCTATCAATTAGTTCAGCCTTTGATTGCGCGGTTATCAGGTTTTAGTCATTGGAAAGCACCACAACGTTTCCAAGCCATAACACAATCACCATTGAAAAAATCAGTGGGTCGTCTTGATTTTCAACGTGGTATCGCAAGTATTAATGCAGAAGGTGTGTGGCAAGTAGACACTTCAGGTCACCAAGGCTCACACGTTTATAGCTCCTTTAGTGTCGCTAACTGCTTTATCGTCTTAGAACGTGAGCGTGGTAAAGTGGCTGCGGGTGAAACCGTCACAATCGAGCTATTTAATTCTCTGTTAAAAAGCGAATAGTTTTTATGAGTATCGAATTAACCGATGAAGAAACACTGCGCTACAATCGCCAGATTGTATTGAGGGGCTTTGATTTTGATGGTCAAGAGGCACTGAAAAGTGCCTCTGTATTGATTGTTGGCGCAGGTGGCTTAGGATGTAGTGCTTCGCAATATCTTACAGCCGCAGGTGTAGGAAAACTCACATTATTAGATTTTGATACAGTTTCCCTTTCTAATCTTCAGCGCCAAATTCTTCATCGTGACGCTACGATTGGCCAACCCAAAGTACTATCTGCAAAAGTAACATTAGAAGCAATTAATCCTCATGTCACAATAGACACCGTTGATGCATTACTTGAAGATGAGGCTTTAGATAAACTTATTAGCCAACATAATATCGTAATGGACTGTACGGATAATGTGGCAGTACGCGAGCAACTTAATCGCCTCTGCTTTCATCAAAAAAAACCACTAGTATCTGGTGCAGCGATTAGAATGGAAGGTCAAATCAGTGTATTCACTTATCAAGATGACGAGCCTTGCTATCGTTGTCTGAGCCATCTTTTTGGCGACAACGCTTTAAGTTGTGTTGAAGCGGGCATAATGGCACCTGTTGTAGGTACTATTGGCACATTACAAGCTGTTGAAGCAATAAAGTTACTCACTGGCTACGGTGAAAACTTGCATGGCAAAGTATTAATGTTTGACGCAATGCGAATGCAATTTCGTGAGTTTAAGCTACCTAAAAACCCACATTGCGAAGTATGCTCTGCCGATTTACCAGATAACTAACTACTTTTTATTCTAGATAAGGTAAGTCTAACCTATTTAAACTTACCTTATCGCTTCCCAAAAATAGAGGTATCAATCTATTTTCTTAGCAATTTAATCATCCTCTAAGTCGTATTTCTCGCTAAATCGACGTGACAAGCTTGTAGTATTCACTCTGATTTAATTCTACTATGACCGCCCGCGTCAAAACGCAACAGGATGCCCTATAAGCAAAACTATCATTTAAGCACAAGCTCAACGTGCTAAAAAAGCAATACAAGGTAGAAGAATGACATTTCAAATTGCAGACACTCTCTATTACAACGGGCTTATTTATACCGCTGATCATAATAACAATATTGTTGATGCTATCGCGATCAGCCAAGGTGTAATTATTGCTTCTGGTAAAAAAGAGGGTTTACTTTCTTACTGTAATGAAAATACTGAACAAATTGATTTACAGGGAAGAATGGTCATGCCGGGCATTATTGATGCACATATGCACCCATTCTGGGGAGGTGCAACATTAGCGGGTTGCCATCTTGATTATCAATCACTTGCTATCGATGACATTTTATCGCGTATTCAAAAATACCTTGATGAAAACTTTATTGATAATGATACTGAATGGCTAAAAGTTTCTGCGTGGTATCGTGAAGGTATGCAACCAGAAGGCGTACAAATGACACGCTATCACCTTGATACCTTAAATACAGCTCGCCCTATTTTGCTTTTTTCAAGTGATTGCCATAGCGTATTGGCTAATTCACGCGCTTTAGCGCTGTTAAATATCACTGCGGAAACACCTGATCCTCCTGATGGAAACATTGAACGTGATGGTGATAGAACACCAATAGGTATTCTTGAAGACGCACCTGCAATGCAAGCTATTGATAGCTTGCCACCACTCACTGAAGCACAAAACCTGCAAATCGCCCGTCATGTTCAAAAATTATTAAATGAACAAGGTGTAACCACTATTATGGATGCACGTGTGGGTGAGCCTCAATTACGCGCCTTTAATACATTAAGAAAAGCCGGTGAACTGACTCTTCGTGTTGAAAATGCCGTTGAAATTACGCCTGATGATGTGCCATCTATTGATGCTATTCCAAATGCTGTACACCATGCAGCTACTCGTTTTTCACAATGGCATCAAATCAGCGATGGGGCTCAACCTAGTGTTGCGATCCGCCATATCAAACTTTTTCTTGATGGTGTATTACAAGCACCAATTATGACGGCACGCCTTCATGCCCCTTATCGGATTAATGTCGGGACTGATGACACTCCTCATTGGCAAGACTCTGAACATATTGGCGATCTCTATTTCTCACCTGAAATTTTAACGCCGTTAGTCACAGAAATTGCCCGTGCGGGTTATCATCCTCATATTCATACCGTTGCTGAAGGTGCAATTAGTACGGCTCTAGACGCTATCAGTGAAATGCGTAAAGTGTTACCTGAAAAAGACATTAGACCGGGGCTTGCACATAATGAATTGATGTGTGAAAAAGATTATGCTCGTTTTACACAATTAAAAACCTACCCTTTTCTCTCTTTCCAATGGGCTGCTGTAGATCAGAACAATATTGAGAAAGATATTGAAATGCTTGGTAAATCTCGCTGTGAATATTTGGAAACGGCAGGGAAATTTATTGATGCGGGTGTCACCGTAGCTTTTGGTAGCGACTGGCCGATTGATCCACTTAATGAATGGTACGATTTTAAAGTTGCGATGACTCGCCAAAAAGATGCAACAAGTCCACGTCTTGATAACGATCGTAATCTGACATTAGTGGAAGTCTTACGTGCAGCCACCATTAATGCGGCAGAAGCTTTGGATATGGATACTCAAATTGGATCATTAGAAGTCGGAAAATTTGCCGATTTTATAGTATTAGATAGAAACCTGTTTGAAATATCGGCAGAAGATGTTGAAAATGTCAGGGTATTGTGTACGATCATTGCGGGGAAACCCACAATTTAGCTGAATAATATAAGTAATAAACCCGCGTTAAGCGGGTTTATTTTTATCAATGCGCTTAATCCTATGAGAATTAATATAAATTTAGTCTGTTATAAAGCAATCCCCATCACTGTGCTCACTTCTTTTAACCCTTCACGTTCGTAAAAACGTTTTGCTGCGCCATTTTCAGCTAATACAGATAACTCAAGATGTGTCATTTTTTCTGATATCGCCCACTCTTTCATTGCAGTTAGCAATAAACGGCCGACACCTTGGTTACGTATTGTAGGATCAGTAACAATATCGTAAATATAGGCATATTTACGTTGAACTAAACAGTTAAACATAGGCGTTTCTTGAATTTGTGCAATGCTAAATCCAATTACTTTGCCATCTAAATCTGCGACCAAAAGATGAAATTTATTATTTTTTATTCCATTAATAATAAAAGCTTCGTCTTGCTTACCCGGCTTTAATCGATCGGGTTGTAAATTAGCCATTTCATTAAATAAATGGGTATAAAGGTCATTAATTTCTTCTACATCAGACAAAATTGCTTTTCTTATTATTATCATTTTTTACCTTTATTTGTTGTAGGTTTTTACTGGAGGTGCAATATATGTTTCAAATTTATCTAATAATTGAATAGGACATTGTTCTACAATTGCCATATTGCGGTACTTTTCATGTAAGAATTGTTCGTCTGCCATTTTATCAATCATCATTAATAATGGTGAATAAAACTGATTGATATTAAGTATGCCCAATGGTTTTTGATGCAAACCAATTTGGCTCCATGTAAAGACTTCACTAAACTCTTCTAATGTACCAAAACCACCCGGTAAAGCGACAAAACCTTCAGCCAGTTCTATCATTTTACTTTTACGCTGATGCATGGTCTCAACAATATGCAGTTCAGTCAGATTATTATGAGATATTTCACGCCCTTCTAATAGCGTAGGAATAACGCCAATCACCTTTCCGCCTTCAGCTAATACTGTATCGGCGAGTGTCCCCATAATTCCTACACTTGCACCACCATAAATTAAGGTGATATTACGTTTAACCAGCTCTTTGGCAAAAATAATGGCCTGTTCTTTATAAATAGGTGATGCGCCTAAACTAGAGCCACAATACACTGCGATAGATTTTATTTTATTCATTTGTTATTCTCATTTTGCTAGTTAAAACGAATTTTGAATTATACTTAAGCCTACTTAGATAAAAAAGGTTAAAAAAGTGTTTTTGCACTTTTTATCGTACATATATTATTAATTATTATTAAATCTAATATTTAAATTATCCTAATTTTTATTTTAAAAAATATTAATTAATTTATATTTTAGCTAAGTTTATTCAACTAAATTTAACTGAAAATATTTATTAATAAATAACTATATTAAAGCACGTAAATTTATTCTATATTATGCGATCCTTTGTTATCTCGCTAACAGAGCACACATACGATTGATTATTGACGAGGTTTTATAGGATGTTGTCAGCCAGACACTCAGCTAAATTACAGGTGTTTTACCCTGTGCTTCTTTTGCTCCTTTCTATGCTTTCGATACAAAGTGGCGCATCCCTTGCTAAAAGCCTATTTCCAGTTATTGGTGCCCCTGCGGTAACAGCGTTACGCTTATTATTGGGGACTTTGATCCTATTTTTTATCTTTAAACCATGGCGACTCAAATTTAATCGCGAGTCAATTATGCCACTGTTTTTATATGGCTTATCTTTAGGTGCCATGAATTATCTTTTCTACCTTGCACTTGAAACTATCCCGCTAGGTATTGCTGTAGCCCTTGAATTTACAGGCCCTTTAGCCGTTGCAATGTTTTCATCGCGCAGAGCTATCGACTTTTTATGGATAATTTTAGTCATCGCCGGCTTAGGATTATTACTGCCTATTGGTGATAATATTCATGGTCTTGACCCACTGGGTATTCTTTATGCCTTAGGCGCAGGTGTGGGGTGGGCATTATATATCGTATTCGGACAACGTGCTGGAAAAGGCTATGGTGCGGCAACTGTATCAATTGGTTCATTAGTAGCCGCTTTTATTTTTGTGCCTATCGGTATATTACAAAGCAGCCCTGATATTATGTTTAGCTGGTCTATCTTACCCATTGCCTTAGCGATTGCGATTTTATCAACCGCGTTTCCTTATACCTTGGAAATGATCGCACTTACGCGCTTACCCGCCAAAACATTTGGTACTTTAATGAGCTTAGAGCCTTGTATGGGTGCCTTTATTGGTATTATTTTCTTACATGAGCATTTGACGTTAATACAATGGGTTGCCTTAGCCTTTATTGTTTTAGCTTCTATTGGCTCAACAGCAACAATGAAAAGTAAAACCAAAATTGAGGAAGTAAAATAGATATTTAACTCATTTTACTCAGTAAGAAATAAATATTAATTTAAAAAGGATCTTATGATCCTTTTTACTTATTAAATAATAACTTTACTGACCTATCATTGCTATTTTGCGCTCATTGTCTTACCCTAAATAGACTATTTCGATAGATTAGATTTTTTTAATAGATGACCTATCAATTTAATAGTATCAATCGATAAGACTAACCATTAATAATTCACTATCATGATTTACAGAAATTAAGATATTGATTTATTAATTATTTAGGGAGAACGATTATGAGTACTGCTAAATTAGTCAAATCCACACCTTCAACTCTGCTTTATACCCGTAATAATCTCGATGACAGCGTAAAACTGCACGCTATCGAGTTACTGCAACAAATGGTGACGCAGTTTATCGACCTATCTCTCATCACAAAACAAGCGCATTGGAATATGCGTGGTAGAAACTTTATTTCTGTTCATGAAATGGTTGACGGCTTCCGTGACACCATAAATGAGCATACCGATGAATTTGCAGAGCGTATTGTTCAATTAGGTGGCACTGTATTAGGCACCGCACAAGTTGTCAGCAAGAAAACCCCATTGAAAGCTTATCCTCTGGATATTCATGATGTACAAGACCATTTAAAAGCACTGGCTGATCGTTACGCTATCGTTGCAAATGATATCCGTAAAGCCATTGATGAAGTTGAAGACGAAGACACCGCCGATATGTTTACCGCAGCATCGCGTGATCTTGATAAATTCTTATGGTTTATTGAAGCCAATATTGAGAATTAATTCGTAATAACAAATTGCTATTATGACTTAGAAAGGCTACCTCTCTTGATATAGGTAGCCTTTCTCTTTATTTCTCTTTAGGCATATCAGGTTGATAAATAGGGAAAACAGGTAGTGCTGTTAATAAGCGTGAGCCATAGTTTTTGGTTAGTAAACGTCTGTCATAAATGATAATTTCACCGTGGCAATGATGGCTGCGGATAAGACGCCCAACTTGCTGAATTAAATTAAACGATGCACTTGGCAAGCTCTGCACTTCAAAAGGATAACGTTTCAGCGATTTTAGCCACTCGCCTTCTGTCACAATCACTGGATCGGTCACTGGCGGAAAAGCAATTTTATGAATATGCACCTGCGTTAAATAATCGCCTTTTAAATCGAGTCCTTCGGCAAATGATTGCAAACCTATCAATACACTATTATCTCCTGCATCTATACGCTTACAATGTGTTTCTACCAAACGATAACGAGGCTGATCCCCTTGCACCAATAAGCATAACCGTAAGTCTTTCACTTCCTCTAAAAAGCCATCCATTGCCCGTTGGCTACTAAATAAAACCAATTGTCCTCTGTGGTTATTCTCTTCCATGCTTTGTCGAAAATAACGTGCCATTTCTTTTAAATGTTCACGTTCATGAGTCATCGTCGGTTCATAGCGCATTTTAGGAATAACTAATCTACCCTGATCTTTATGTTCAAAAGGTGAAGACAACGTAATAAAGCGATCATCAAAATGCTCACTTAATCCTGTTAATTCTTGAATGCGAGAATAGCTATTTAACGAGCGTAACGTTGCAGATGTAATAACCACATGTGGGATATTTTTCCATAACAATTGTGTCAGTTGTTCGCTTACTCGAATACCTGCGCAATGGAAATAGAGATGAGACTGCTTTTTATCGTAACGCCGAGTGAGCCATTTCGATACAGGTGCTTTTGAGGTTTGCTCTAATGTGGCTAAGCGCCACAATTTGGCCATATTCTCTAAATAACCGACCATTCTACTGGTAGTTAAAATGGCACGATGTAAACGCACAACATCTTCTTTTGCTGTACGCTCTGTTAAATCATTTAAAATAGCTTCACCCAACATTTTTAAACTATCTGTTAGCTTAAATAATGTCTGACAACTTAACAGAAGCTGTTCAGGTAATTCGCCTAATGGAAAGAGATATTCGTCTTGTTCACTACGTTCTGGTAATAATGCTCGCGTAAAGGTATCAACCTCTTGATAAGCTTCACGTAACTTAGCAATATGAGCATCAAAACGAATAGGATCAGCCAACTTAGGTGGTTTTACAGGAATAAATTGCGCTAAATACTGACTAACATGGCGAGTAATATTATCCAGCTGATTATTAAGGGCAACTAAGGTAATTTCCCCTTCGACTTCGAGTGCATCTCGCGCAACATCAGGAATATGATGGCCTTCATCCAACACTAACAGCAGGTTTTTGGCATCGGGTAATACCGATTCGCTTTCCATTGCTGCCATCACTAAAGCGTGATTGGTAATAACAACATCCACTTCATCAATTTCACGGCGTGCAATAAAAAAAGGGCAACGATGATAATATTGGCAATTACGTCCTAAACAGTTCATTTTATCGGTGCTAATTTTACGCCATAAACTGTCTGTTAATGCCCGTTTATGATGATCACGTAAACCATCCCAACCGAAACTGGTAAAATCATTTTTTAGCTCTTGGCAAATTTCTCTTTCTGCGCTGGTCGCCACATCCACTTTGTCTTCAAGCAAAAACATTAAGTCGATTTGTTCACCTTCTGTTACACAAATCGCGTCTAAATTACGTGGACATAAATAGCGCCCACGGCCAAAAGCACCCGTAAAAGTAAGATCTGGAATGATTTTTTTAAGTAATGGGAGATCTTTGCTAAAAATCTGATCTTGCAGTGCCACATTGGCTGTACTGATAATCAGTGGTTTTTTTTCATCACGACTGATAGCAATACCCGGAATAAGATAAGAAAGTGTTTTACCTACCCCAGTCGGAGCTTCAATCACTAAGTGTCGTCCCATTTCATCAGAAAAAGTCTTGGCCACTTCAGCTATCATTTCACGCTGTGGCGCACGCGGAATAAACCCTTCAATATGTTCTGGTAGGGCTTTATACCACTGACTTATTTGATTTTTAACTGATTGAGAAAGAGACATAACTACTCTGTGACTGATTTTAAGAAGGGCGCTATTGTCTCATAACACTGTATAAAAATCAGTAGTTACCTTCATTTGCTCTCTTCTTTCATCAAAGAATGGATAACGCCTCGAAATTATTGAGCTTTGTTATAGATTATTAATCCAACTCTTCATAGTATGAGTATTGATGCCATAACTTCTAAAAATAGCCTTATAAAAAATAATACTTTTTGTTTGATTAAATACAACAACACCAGTTAAGAGACACCATAATGACCCCTACAAAACGCCCTATTTTTAACTTAGAACTTGATTTACTCCGAACCTTTGTTGCTGTTGTCGATGGAAATACCTTTGCCGCGGCCGCAGAATCTGTTTGCCGTACTCAATCTGCGGTAAGCCAGCAAATGCAACGCCTTGAATCGTTGATAGGCAAAGAGCTGTTTGCTCGCCAAGGTCGAAATAAAACACTGACAGAAGCGGGTACACAACTGCTTAACTATGCTCGCCGTATTTTGCGCCTAAATGATGAAGCTTGTCTTTCATTAATGCATGAAGAAATTGATGGGATCTTAAAAATTGGCTCCCCTGATGATACGGCAAACACAATTTTACCTGATCTACTTGCACGTTTTTCAGGGGCATATCCTCGTCTTATTATGGAAATCATTGTTAAACGTAGTCCGTTTTTAATGTCGATGCTAGAAAACAACGAGCTTGATTTAGCCATTTCTACTGAAGAACATGTGGGTTACCCCAAAATTGTGCTACGAGTTTCCCCTTCCTTATGGTATTGCGGAAAACATTTCAGGTTTGATCTTGATGAACCCTTGCCATTAGTTGTATTAGATGAACCCAGTACATACCGCGATATGATGATAAATCACCTTGATCAACAAGGTATTCGTTGGCGGATCGCTTATATTGCTACAACGCTTTCAGGTGCAAGAGCTGCTGTACGTGCGGGCTTAGGTATTATGGCTCGTTCAATTGAGCTTTCAGGTGACGATTTGCGTATTTTAGGCGAAAAAGAAGGCTTACCCCCTTTACCAGCAATTAGTTATAACCTATATCTCAATGCCAATAGCCCAGGAAAAGCCGCACAAATACTGTTTGATTCGTTAAAGAATGAGCAAAATGAAGTGATTAATCATGCTGATATTACACTTCAATAAGAATAGAGATTTCAAAGCCCTTAAATAGTGTTGATAACCAAAGCAATAAAATATTAAAACCATAAAACAGGACACCGATTATGACCCAATTCCATGGTATTTTTCCTTACCTTGTTTCCCCAGTTGATCAAACTAAAGGCACCATTCTTGAATCTTCATTACGTCGATTGGTCGAACATTTGATCTCGTGTGGCGTTCATGGTTTAAGCCCGTTAGGTAGCACGGGTGAATACGCTTATCTCTCTCAAGCACAGCGTAATGAAATTGTGCGTATCACTGTTGATCAAACTGCGGGACGTATTCCTGTTATCGCAGGGGTTGCCGGTTTTTCAACCGCAGATGCTTGTCATCAAGCCGAACAATACGCCCAATTAGGTGTAGATGGCATGGTGCTGATTTCACAAAAAATGTACCCGTTAAGTGAAACCGCACAAGCAGGTTATTTCCGAACTATCGCTGAAGCATTTCCTGAAAAATCCATGACAATTTATACTAATCCGGGACTTTTGGGTGATGTTCTTCCCATCTCTTTATTTAATGAACTTAGCTATATTCCCAATATTGAATATATTAAAGATGCTTCAAGCAATACAGGTCGATTGCTTACTATGATCAACACCTTTGGTGAACGCGTGAAGATCTTTAGTGCTTCGGCACATATTCCATTACTTGTATTAAAACTTGGTGGTGTCGGTTGGATGGCCGGCCCTGCTTGTGTATTACCAAAGCAATGTGTTGAACTATATGACCTCGCAACAAAAGGTGACTTTGATACGGCATTAGCAAAACAAAAAGAAATGTGGCAAATCAACGAAGCCTTTACCAAATATTCGTTAGCATCATGTATTAAAGCCTCTCTAAATATTCAAGGTTTTGATGTGGGCTTGCCTATTTTACCGCAAGAGCCTCTAAACGATGTCGCAATGGCGGATCTACGCCAAATTATTGCTCGCCTTGATTAATAAGCTATTCTTATTGAGTCATACTAATGGCTAGATTTTATACTTTTCTAGCCATTGTTATTATTTTTATGACTATTTCCTGTCTAAAATCATTAGGTTGTACTGTACGATATTGAATAAGAATGAAATAATAGCCGACATTATTACAAAATCGTGTTTATTCTATCACCATAACGAGGAGAAAATGTATGCCCATTTCCGTCAGTGAAATAATGGAAATATTACCTCATCGTTATCCATTCTTATTAATTGATGGTGTTATTTCTGAGCCAGCTGAACTTGCTAGTGGCAAATTAATCGCAATTAAAAATATCACCACCAATGACACTGTTGTTTTTGGCGGATTTTACCCTCCCTTACTACTCCTTGAAAGTATGGCTCAAGCCGCTGGAGTTCTTGCACATTACTACCTTTCCCCCATGGAAGAAGGCCAGCAATGTTATTTTGCCAGTATAAAAAAAGCACGTTTTCATGATGCAGTAAAAGCAGGTGATCAACTACTTATTGAGATCGAATTTCGTCGGCAGCGCCGTACTATTGTTAGTTTTTCTGGTGTTGTTCGTAATGGTGAAAAGATTATTTGTACATCTGAATTTATGTGTGCAAGGCAATAAAAAAGGATTGGTAGCTCAAACCAATCCTTTACACTCATCTTTTACACTGCCCTTTCACATCAAGCTGTTACACAATCATCTTGTCTATTTTATTTCTGCCTAACCTTCTATTTCTTTAATACGTAATAATTGTGTTATTTCTGAAATGGTGGCATTGTCGAAATGCAGTATTTTTTCAACTAATTGTGCTGCTTGTTCTGCTTCTATCGCCAAAGATGCATTATCGTAAAACTTACTGATCACATCTTTATCTGTCATTGGATTTTGTGGATTGCCATATTGAATATCTAATCTCTCTGTGATCTTCTCGCCATTTTTTAATGTCACGAAAATTAATCCGGGGAAATAGGTAGGAAATGGGATCTCTCCTTTTTCGGGATAACGATAACTTACACGCTTTGCTAATGATTGGATATCTTCCCGTTGTAGGTTTTCAGGTAATAATGAAGAGAGCGTTAAAGCGTTATCTAAAAAACCTGCAGCAAATAACCATGGCAAACTAAATTTAGCTCCGTAGGCTGTTTGAGGTGCCCATTTTGTTTCAGGAGGCTCACAAATCAAGGCAGCTGCGACAGGATCAACCACGCATTCCACACTTTCAATATCATCAGCCGTGATCCCTTTTTTCAGCAAATTACGCCCACAATCCACAGTCGCATGGGCAAAATGGCACACCGGATAAGGTTTAATCGAAACATTTAAAAATTCCCATACATCACCTAATCCCAATGCCACTTGTTCGGGGTGTGCTTGCTCTCGAATACCATGGGTTTGATAGAGGCTATAGCGACCTTCGAATATCGTTTCAGGGCCAGTCATTCCACCTTTCGCCAATGATGCGGCAATAATACCTGATTGCGCAGCCCATCCCGCATGAAAGCATTTAGAAGAAGAACTATTGGTAAGATATTCAGCCACTCCTCCTGCTTGGCTTCCTGTGAGCCCTAATGCATTCACAGTCTGTTCTGGTGTTAATTTTAATAACGAGGCCGCACAAGCTGTTGCGCCAAAAATACCTGCAATCGCAGTGGCATGAAAGCCTCGTTGATGAAATCCACTATGGCTTGCTAAGCCGACTCTAGCCGCAACTTCCCAGCCAATCACCCAAGCCGTTAAAATATCTTGTGATGACGCACCGATTGACTCACCCAATGCAAAAGCAATCGGCGTTAATACCGCGCTACCATGTGTAATAGAATCGGTATGTGTATCATCAAAATCTAATGCATGTGATGCAATACCATTTGTAAGTGCAGCTACAGTTGTACTTGTTGTGAGTGAACTGCCCCAAATTGGAATAGTGCCTTGGCTATCAGGTAAAAAAGTGATGCCCTGACGACTTTGAATCGCACTTTGTTGTGCACTCCCCGCAAGTGCAACACCTAATGTATCTAATAAATGAATTTTAGCTCGGCTAATAACTTGAGCTGGTAAATCAGAGAAAGTGGTTGTCGTAATAAATTGGGCTAACTGCTGACTTAATGTCATAAACACCTCGAAATAGATAAGAAAAAGCCAGTAATATCACCGGCTTTTAGATAATAAGAAGGTTGAGTTCAATCAAGTCACTTAGTCATTTAACCAACCAGACGCTTTAGTTTGCGCAACAACACGATCAACTTGGGTCGGTGCATTTCCTACATAAGTTGTTGGATCTAAAAGTGCATCAAGCTCTTCTTGAGTAATGTGATCACGAATACGGGTATCACGATTAATCGCTTCAACAAAAGTGATACCTTCTTCTTGCCCTGACATTGATGCTTCATACACAATTTCATGTGCAGTTTGTTTACCCGCTTTATCAGATAATGCAAACATCACTCGCTCTGCCAACATAAAGCCACCCAAAATGTCCATATTTTCACGCATTTTTTCTACATGCACATTTAATCCACCTAATACTGTTTTCATATTATCGAAGATAACAGACAGCATCAGGCACATTTCTGGCATGATTTTCCATTCCATTTTCCAAATCGCACCATCGCGCTCATGCTGATGTTTCATCATATCCGTTAATACAGATAGATTTGCTTTTAGGGTATTACTCACACAGGCCGCATTTTCCACAATAGCAGGATTACGTTTATGTGGCATAGTCGAAGAGCCCACTTGACCTTTACTAAATGGCTCAGATAACTCATCAATTTCGTTATGCGCTAATAGTAGGATTTCATTAGCAATTTTACCTAGCGTACCGCTAATTAAACCGATTAACATGCCATATTCACTGAATCTATCGCGCGCAGGTTGCCATGAAATTTCAGGTACACCTAAGCCTAAGCGTTTTAATACACGAGCTTCTAATTCATCAGCTTTATCGCTTAAAGAAGCTTTTGTACCTACCGCACCGACAACACTGCCAACAAATAAGCGAGGTTCTATCTCTTTAAGTCGTTGATAATGACGCGCTAATTCAGTTAGCCAGATCGCTGTTTTATGCCCAAATGTAATTGGCAGAGCTTGTAATGCTAACGTACGTCCAACCATTGGCGTGTTGCGATGTTGTTCACTTAATGAAAGCAATGCACGACCTAATACTTTGATATCACGTAAAAAAGTATGATGAGCATCTTTTAGTTGCAATACAAGGCCAGTATCAATGACATCTTGTGTTGTTGGGCCAAAATGAACATATTCCCCATAATGTTCTGGGCAAGCATGCTCTAAACCACGAATTGTTGGCACTAATGGATGGCGAGTAAGACGCACTTGTTCTAATACATAATCCATATCGAGCTTTTCAAGTTTCGCGGTATCTGCAATAACTTTTGCCGCCTCTTTCGGGATCAAATCTAATTCGGCTTGTTCAATAGCTAATGCTGCTTCATAATCAAGCCAATTTTGCATTCTTGTTTTATCAGAAAAAATAGTTCTCATCTCTTCTGTTGACCATAAATTCTTTAATAAAACCGAATCAAAAACGCTGGTTCCCATAATTATTTCCCCTGTTAAAAAAATAATAAAAAAATCGTTTTTTTAATCAAACGACTTGTTAGATTGTTATTTTATTTATGCAATATAATCTCAAAAAAAACACTTTGATAATTTTAATCTAATTTCAAATATTTCTTATCAATTAAAAAATAACATTAATTCAACGCGTTACAAATAACCCTTTATTTATTAGTTATAACTTTTGATTCTTAAATAACATTTAAGATTTAATTAGAATAATTAATGCTAAAAAGTTAGAGGAAGATCATCATTTTTAGAAAATAGCTATTTTAAAAATAAATAAGTTTGTTATAAATAATAGAAACAAAATAAGCACAAACAGTAATTAATCATTTTATTTAATTACCGGGGAACTCTATTTCTATATTTGGAGATATTAATAATGAAACAAAATAAACAAACAAAATTGATACACAGTGGACGTCAAGAAATTAAAACTTCTGGCCCTATTAATCCACCCGTTATGAGAGCCAGTACTATTGTTTTTGACTCAATAAAAAGCTGGCGTGATGTGCGTGATCGTCGTGCAACAGAACGTGTATTGAGCTATGGCGCACGTGGTACCGAAACCGCTTTTGCATTAGAAGCATTAGTGACCGAGTTAGAAGGCGGTCATCGTGCACAGTTATTCCCGACTGGATTGGCGGCTATCGCAGTGACCATCATGGGATATGCGCGTAGTGGTGGACATGTTTTATTTGCAGATTCTGTTTATGAACCTGTGCGTAAAATCGCATCTGCTTTCCTTGAACCCAATAACATTGCTTATAGCTTCTTTAAAACAGATGGTTCAGATTTTGAGCAAAAAATTCAACAAAATACACAGCTTATTTTTGTCGAATCACCAGGTTCACTCCTTTATGAAATGCTTGATTTACCTGAAATCTGCCGTATTGCTCATGAAAGAAATATTCCTGTCGGTGTTGATAATACATGGGGTTCTGCATGGCTTTATAACCCGCTTGAATTAGGTGCTGATGTCTCTGTTATTGCGGCAACTAAATATTTGTGCGGTCACTCTGATGTCATGATGGGCATTATGGTTGCGAATGAAAAAGCATGGGAAAAAATTGGTGCATTACCTGAAGCATTAGGTCAAGCCAGTAGCCCTGATGATGCAGCACTCGTACTTCGCGGAATGAGAACATTAGGTCAACGTATTGCTGCTCATGGTAAATCAGCTTTGGCTATCGCACAGTGGTTAGAGACACGTCCTGAAGTTGAAAAAGTATGGTTCCCTGAATTACCAAATCACCCTCGTCATGATTTGTGGAAACGTGACTGCAAAGGCAGTAATGGCCTATTAACTATTGAATTTAAACAAGAATTTACCACAAAACAATCAGAGCAATTTATTGATGCGCTTGAACTATTTGGTATTGGTGCATCTTGGGGTGGGTTTGAAAGTCTTGCATTACCCGCCAATGTCGTTGGCGCAAGAACAGCCTCTAATTGGCGTGAAGGTCATGGCCCTTTTGTACGTTTACACATCGGCCTTGAAGCAACAGATGATCTTATTGCAGATATTACACAAGCTTTTTCAGCATTAAACCAATAACAAAAAATATTGCATCATTACCGGGGAATTCACTATGACAGGTTTAATCATTGCCGCGCTGGTAACAGCGTTGGTGGTTTATTTACTGGCACGGGGTTATAAACCTCAGCCAGTATTATTACTCGGGGGCTTGTTGTTACTGCTCCTAACGGCTTCTCTCGATCTTAATCCGTTATTACCTGAAAATAAGACAACTCAATTTAAGTATTTTGATGTCTTCCAAATTTTCACGGATATTATGAGTTCTCGTCTTGCTGGTCTTGGTTTAACGTTAATGGCTATTGCGGGCTTTTCTCGTTATATGGAACACGTTGGCGCAAGTCGTGCTTTATTCGCAATTTTTGAAAAGCCATTAAAAGCCATAAAATCACCTTACTTACTGTTAGTGATTTCATTTCTAGTCACTCAAATCTTGGTTATTTTTATTCCTAGCCATGCTGGTTTAGGTATGCTGTTAATGGTCACTATGTATCCGATATTAATTCGTTCTGGTATTAGTCCACTTTCTGCTTTAGCCGTTATTGGATGCTGCCAGTTTATCGACCATGGTCCTGGCTCTGGTAATGTGATTATGGCTGCAAAAACAGCGGATATCGAACCTGCCGTCTATTTTGTTCAGCACCAATTACCCGTTACTATTCCTATTATTATTGCTGTTGCTATCACTCACTTCTTTATTCAACGCTGGTGGGATAAACGTGAAGGTTTTGTTTTTGACCCAACAACCATTGATGTTGTAAAAGAAGAAGGCAATAAAATTCCACTGTCTTATGCTCTATTACCTGTGATCCCTTTAATTCTGATTATCGGTTTCAGTCCTTTGCTACACCCTTACATTAAATTAGAAGTCACCACGGCAATGATTATTAGTACCGTAATTGCACTTCTTTTCGAATATGTTCGCTTACGTGATGCAAAAGCGGTGATGAATAGCTTTATGCTGTTCTTTGAAGGAATGGGTAAGCAATTTGTCTTAGTGGTCTCGTTAATTGTGTCTGGTGAGTTCTTTGCTAATGGTCTACTTAAAAGTGGTGCCGTCGATACGCTAATTAGCTCTGCTCAAGATGCAGGCTTCGGCATTGCCGCGATGATCATTGTAATGAGTGCCATTCTTGCATTAGCGGCCTTTTTAATGGGATCAGGTAATGCGGCATTCTTCTCATTTGCAGCCTTAACACCAAAAATTGCCGCTTTCTTAAAAGTCGATGTCATTACTTTAATTTTACCAATGCAAATAATGACAAGCTTTGGTCGTACTGTTTCACCCATTACAGCCGCCATTGTTGCCATTGCTGGTATTGCGAATGTCTCACCTTTCCAAATAGTTAAACGTACTGCCATTCCTATGGCTGTCGCAGCTATTGTGAACTTAGCAATGACATTCTGGTTTTTATATTCCTAATTAAGTTGCGTTACCCCTTGCCCTTAAACTCATTTACTCCTGAGTTTAAGGGTTTTTTTCTTATCATTGACTGTAACCTTTGATTGAAATAATTAACGTCAACGCTAACTTTACTCAGGCTATTTATAAAAAATAAATAGCCTTTTTATTTATCTATTCATCTCTTTTTTAGCCACTCTCATTTGTCGATTAAACTGACTTAGCACTTGTTTCAACTTCATATCTAGATATACTTTTGCGCAACATTCATCTGCAAATGAACATTATGAAAAAAATAATTATTGTTATTATCGCACTACTTGCTTTCGGTTCTATCGGTGGTGTTTTCCTTGCGGGCTTAAATATCTATACACGCTCCACCACACCAATAGAAACAGAGCAAACGCAACCTGAAACATCACCTACACAGCAATTTCCAGCTATCCCAGACAGCTCACCTTCTGCTAAATAAATGAGGTCGCACCGTGGAATACGATTACTTTGTTACACCCAAATGGCTATTTGAACATCAACATAATGCTGATGTTGTGATCCTTGATGTCAGCGCACCAATGCCAACCCAACAGATTGATTATCAAGCGCTTTACCTTGAACGTCATATTCCACATGCGCATTTTTTTAATCTCGATGAAGTCGCAGATAAAACAACAACATTGCCACATATGTTGCCATCTGATGCACTATTTTCAGAAACGCTGACGCAATTAGGTATCTCTAATACCACAACTGTTATTCTTTACGATCAAGGTAACTTATTTTCTGCACCTAGAGGTTGGTGGACATTAACCACTCTAGGTTGCCGTAATGTGCGCATTCTTGCTGGCGGTCTACAAGCATGGATTGATTCTGGATTTCCTATAGAACAAGGTGAAGCTATCAAGACACCTGGGCAATCCCCATTTGTAGTTGAACGTCACTCCCAACGTTATGCCAATAAACAACAACTTATTGATAATCTAGCGACAAAGCAAAAACAGATGGTTGATGCGCGTTCTGCTGATCGCTTTTATGGTAGAGCACCAGAACCCCGCCCAGGCTTGCGCAGTGGACATATCCCCGGTAGTAAAAATGTGCCTTGGAATGAATTAGTTATAGATGGAAAATTAAAAGATAAAACTGAATTAAAACAAATATTTGAACAGGCTGGTGTTGATTTATCACAACCCATTATTGTTACCTGTGGCTCTGGTATGACTGCGGCAATTTTATTTTTAGCATTAACTGTATTAGGTTGCCAATCTATCGCACTTTATGACGGCTCTTGGGCGCAATGGGGTGCTGAAAGTGCCCTTCCCTGTGAATGCTGATTTAATCAGTCCACTCTTTAAAAAAGTAAACCCGCATTACGCGGGTTTATTATCAATATCTATTTGATGTGAAGGCATTAACTTGCAAATATTTTTGCAAGGTAGAGCACAACAATGGCACCAATCACAGCGACAACAAAGCTACCAAAATTAAAGCCATCCACTTTACCTTTGCCAAAGAAGCTACTAATTGCACCACCGACAACCGCACCTACAATACCAAGAATACAAGTCCATATCAGACCAATATCATAAGAGCCTGGCATTAAGAATTTCGCCAAAATACCTGCGATTAAACCAAAGATAATCCAAGCAAGAATTCCCATATTTCCCCCTAAAATAGTCATGATATAAACAACATACCTAAAAAAGTCACCTATTGAGTGTAAGTCGAAAAAGTAATTTTTTCCAATTATTAGAAATAAATTACATAATATTTAGGATAAATGGATGGATTATTTCTCAATAAATAAAAAAATAGCGCTGATTAATTAGCGCTATTTTTTATTGGATAAGATTATTTTTAAACTACAGAGCCTCTATTGCCACTGCAATTTCTGGCGACGTTTTTAATGTTCTAATTTGTCTAAATAATTCATCAGCTTCTGGATACTCTTTGCGTAAATAACTAAACCACTGTTTAATCCGTGATGCATGATAAATTGTCGTATCACCGCGCTTTTCTAAGCGAATATAGCGCTTTAATAATTCAATAACCTCAGACCAAGGCATCCTTGTTTCTATACCTTTTACAACACGACTTAAGTTAGGCGTATTCATTGCACCACGACCAATCATTATCGCATCACAACCTGTTGTGGCTAAACAGGCCAATGCATCTTCGCGGTTCCAAATTTCACCATTGGCAATTACAGGTATTGAGAGTCTTTGACGAATATCACCAATGGCCTGCCAATTGATTTTTTCAGCATTATAACCATCTTCTTTTGTTCTGCCATGTACTGTGATTTCTGTTGCGCCACCCTGTGCTACGGCATCAGCAATTTCATGGCTATATGTAGAAGAATCCCAACCAAGTCTGACTTTTACTGATACGGGTAATTCTAAAGGTACTGCATTACGCATCTCTTTAGTTGCTTGATAAATAGTTTCAGGCTGTTTTAAAAGTGAAGCTCCTCCACCACTACCATTAACCGTTTTTGAAGGGCAACCACAGTTTAAATCAACGCCCCAAGAGCCTAACGATACGGCTCTAAACGCATTTTCAGCCAACCATTGAGGGTGTTGACCTAGTAATTGCACCCGTACAAGCGTACCACTTTTTGTGCGACTTTCTGTATGTAATTCAGGACATAAGCGATAAAAGGCTTTTGTTGGTAATAATGAATCAACAACACGCACAAATTCTGTAATACAGAGATCGTAATCGTTAATCGAAGTAAGTAATTCTCTCACAAGGGGGTCTAAAACCCCCTCCATTGGCGCTAATAGAACTCGCACTTTTTAACCTCAAAACTCTTTTCTAGCTTTTGACCAAGGGCTTTGATTAGCACTACCTTCATCACTTTTACGTGAACGACGAGGCCCTAATTTACCAGTACGTGAGCCATCTTTATTACGGTAATTTTCTTTGCTTTTATTACGACCGCCTTCTTTACTGCCTTCACTATCATTCTCTTTACGAGCGTTGTTACGATTATCTTTGCCACGAATATCTGCACGTCCATGACCACCGCCATTTCTACGTGGAGCATTATTTTTTGGCTTTTTATGCAATGGAGCCGCTTTAATCGAAGGATCAGGATCGTAACCATCTAACGCTAAACGCGGAATTTCACGTTTTAATAGACGCTCGATATCAGCTAATAATCCATGTTCATCAACACAAACCAATGAAATAGCTTTACCTGTTGCAGCTGCTCGACCGGTTCTACCAATACGGTGAACATAATCTTCTGCAACTTGCGGTAATTCAAAATTGACAACATAAGGCAGTTGGTCAATATCAAGGCCACGAGCTGCAATATCAGTTGCCACCAGTGCTTTTAATTTACCATCTTTAAAGTCAGCTAAAGCACGAGTTCTTGCACCTTGGCTTTTATTACCATGAATAGCGGCTGATTTGATACCATCAGCATTTAAATGTTCAGCAAGCTTATTAGCACCGTGCTTAGTACGCGTAAAAATAAGCACTTGTGACCAGTTTTCTAAGCCAATTAAATGTGATAACAACTCTGTTTTGCGTTTTTTATCCACTAAATGGACATATTGATCTACAGATTCAGCTGCTGAATTTTTTGGTGCAACGGAAATACTCACAGGATTGTTTAACAACGAGTTGGCAAGTCCTGTGATCTCTTTAGAGAATGTCGCAGAGAACAATAAATTTTGACGTTTTTTAGGTAATTTATTGATCACACGGCGAATATCATGAATAAAGCCCATATCTAACATACGATCAGCTTCATCAAGCACTAAGACTTCAACACGAGAAAGATCGACTGCATTTTGATGTTCAAGGTCGAGTAAGCGTCCAGGTGTTGCTATCAATACATCAACGCCACCGCGCAATTTCATCATTTGTGGGTTAATACTCACACCACCAAAAACGACCAGTGAACGGATTGGTAAATAGCGACTATAAGCTTTCACATTCTCAGCAATTTGCGCAGCGAGTTCACGGGTTGGTGTTAAAATTAGTGCTTTAACTGGTTGACGACCTTTAGTTTTTTCTGCTGATTGAGCTAACTTTTCCAAGATCGGCAATGTAAAAGCCGCCGTTTTTCCTGTCCCTGTTTGCGCACTGGCTAATACGTCTTTACCCGCCAAAATCGGCTCAATCGCCTGCTGTTGAATAGGGGTTGGGGTTTTATACCCTTGTTCATCAATAGCGCGGAGAAGCGCCTCACTTAAACCAAGCGATGTAAAATCGGTCAAAACAGTAGTCTCCTACAACCAGAACGTATAACACGGTGATTGAAATTAAAAATGACGGGCTTTCATGCTGTCAATCTATAGGTATTATTACTCTATAGGTACTATCATTTAGTTAGTAAGACAGTGATGAAAGAGAATGAACCTTGCTAGATTAACCTAATAACCCCTATTTTAACAGTTTTTGCTGTATTCAGAATACAAAAATAATTTTCAATAATAGATGGCGTTTTTTATTACAAAACACCTTTATTAGATTATTTATTACAAAATTTCCCTATTGTTCAATATCATCTAATATAATACTCCTTGTTATCGCTGTTTTTAATATCATTGGTTTTGTTACATTTTACTTAAGTAAGGTATCTTCTATTATGTCAGAAACCCATCAGAAGACGACTCGTGGTGAACTAGCAAAACGACAATTATTGGAAGCGGCATGTGAGATCTTTGGTAAAAATGGCCCTGATGCCGCCACCACACGCCAAATTGCACAAGCTGCTCAACAAAATATTGCCGCTATCGCTTATTATTTTGGTTCTAAAGAAGGATTGTATCTCGCCGTTGCGCAACATATTGCTGATCTTATCCGTCTTGATTTTGAACCTACTGTTACCATCCTTGACGAATTTCTTGAGCGGCCCAATCCCACAGAGCATCTACCATTGCTACAAACGCTGATCATAGATAGCTTTTTACAATATGCTCAACTGGTACTTGATAAAGCCAATATTCATCTTAGTCGTATCATGGCAAGAGAACAGCTTGTTCCTACCGAAGCGTATTCCCTTATCCACCAGCAAGCGTTATCACCACTTTTAACGCGTGTGAATAAATTATTAGCTATCTATATTGGTTTAGATCCCACTCTTCCGACGACAATGCTACACACTCACGCTATTTTAGGAGAAGTGCTATCATTTCGCTTAGTGAGAGAAACCATTCTAAGACAAACAGGATGGGATAGAATTGGTAAGAATGAGTATCAAATTATCTCTAATACTTTAAAAACACATATTACTTTATTACTCAATGGATTAAGAGAAATTTACACTCACCCACATCATGCATAAATAGAGTTATTATGAAAACTAAAAAAATCAGTTTCTTTATCATCTTAATGATTATTATCGGTATTATTGCAGGTATCTATTATTACGAAGAAAACAAAGAGTCTGAATTAGTACTCTATGGTAATGTCGATATACGTACTGTTAACCTGAGTTTTCGTGTTGCAGGGAAATTAGATTCCCTACTCGTTGATGAAGGAGCCCCCGTCAAACAAGGGCAATTGTTAGGAAAACTTGATGATGCCCCCTATCGTAATGCACTAAATAAAGCTTATGGTGAGCGTGATAGCGCTATTGCTGCATTAGCGTTAATGGAAGCTGGTTATCGCAGTGAAGAAATTGCACAAGCCCAATCTGACGTGTCATTAAAACAAGCCGCTTGGCAATATGCCGACAACTTTTATAAACGCCAGCAAGATTTGGCTAACCGAAAAGTAATTTCAGCCAATGATTTAGATAGCGCAAGAAATAATCGCAATCAAGCAGCCGCAGCCTTAAAAGCAGCCCAAGATAAATTAAATCAATATCAAAATGGTTATCGAAAAGAAGATATTGATGCGGCTAAAGGGCAAGTTATGCAGGCAAAAGCCGCCGTTGCTCAAGCGGAGTTAAACCTTCAAGACACACAGTTAGTCTCACCTTCACAAGGTACAATATTAACAAGGGCCGTTGAACCTGGCACTATTTTGTCTGCTGGTAATCCCGTATTTACGGTGTCTTTAACTACTCCTGTTTGGGTTAGAGCGTATATTAGTGAAACCCACTTAAGTGAAGCAATCCCTAATCGAGAAGTCTATCTCTACACTGATGGACGTAAAGATAAGCCTTATCATGGCACGATTGGTTTTGTTTCACCGACAGCAGAATTTACGCCAAAGAGTGTCGAAACACCGGAATTAAGAACTGATTTAGTTTATCGACTCCGCATTGTTGTGACGGATGCTGACGATGCATTACGTCAAGGAATGCCCGTGACTTTAAAATTTGCACCCACTCATTAAGTGGAGGCGAAATGGAACACACTGATTACACTATCGAGCTACAAGGCGTTGAAAAACGCTTTACCGGACTAGAAAGCCCAGCGGTTTCTGCATTAACAGCCACCATAACGGGTGGCTCTGTCACAGGCTTAGTCGGCCCAGATGGTGCAGGTAAAACCACATTAATTCGTATGCTTGCAGGGCTATTAAAACCAGATGCTGGTGATATTCGTATTTTAGGAATGGAGCCACAAAAACAAAGTGTAGATGTCCGAGCTATTCTTGGCTATATGCCTCAAAAATTTGGTCTCTATGAAGATTTAACGGTATTAGAAAACCTTAATCTTTATGCTGATTTAAAAAATGTCATCGGTGAAGAGCGCAAAAAAGTTTACCAACAGTTGCTCTCTTTTACCGATCTCACACGTTTTACCTCTCGCCTTGCAGGTAATCTTTCAGGGGGTATGAAACAAAAACTGGGACTGGCTTGTACTTTATTAGGTAGCCCTAAAGTCTTGCTACTTGATGAGCCTGGCGTCGGCGTTGATCCCATTGCACGCCGTGAGCTTTGGCAAATGGTACATGCCTTAGCCAGCGATGGTATGTTGATACTGTGGAGTACCTCTTATCTTGATGAAGCAGAGCAATGTAAAAACATTCTCTTACTTAATAAAGGAGAGTTACTTTATAGTGGTATACCACAAGATTTAACAGCGAAAATGGCAGGTCGTTCTTTTTTGCTTGATGTTGAAGGCCATCAGCGAAGAAAAATATTACAACAAGCTATCATTCAACCTCAAGTGACAGATGGAGTTATTCAAGGACAATCTGTTCGTTTGATATTGAAAAAACAAAGTAATCAATCCGAATTACTCAATGCCTTGGGTAAACCTGATGCTAAACTTATTCCAGCTACACCACGCTTTGAGGATGCCTTTATTGATTTATTAGGAGGTGGCCCTTCTCATAAATCTGAATTAGCTGAAATTATGCCTCAAATTCCTCCAGCTCCCAATGAAACCGTTATTGAAGCACAGCAACTAACTAAAATGTTTGGTCAATTTGCAGCAACCGATCACGTTGATTTTCAAGTTAAACGAGGTGAAATTTTTGGGTTATTGGGGCCTAATGGTGCAGGTAAATCGACAACCTTTAAAATGATGTGTGGTTTATTAGTTCCCACCAGCGGTAAAGCGCTGGTATTAGGTATGGACTTAAAAGAGAGCTCAGGTAAAGCTCGTCAGCATTTAGGTTATATGGCACAAAAATTCTCACTTTATGGCAATCTTAAAGTGGGACAGAACTTGAAATTCTTCTCTGGTGTTTATGGATTACACGGTAAACAACAACGCAATAAAATCAACGATATGATAACTGCCTTTAGCTTACAGCCGATGGTGAATCAAATCACTGAAACCTTGCCTTTAGGTTATAAGCAGCGCCTTGCCCTTGCATGCTCATTAATGCACGAGCCTGATATTCTTTTTTTAGATGAACCCACATCAGGCGTTGACCCATTAACGCGAAGAGAATTTTGGTTACATATTAATGGCATGGTTGATAAGGGAGTAACCGTAATGGTGACCACTCACTTTATGGACGAAGCAGAATATTGTGATCGTATTGGTTTGGTTTATCGCGGAAAAATTATTGCTGCAGGAGAGCCAGATTCTCTCAAAAAAATGGTTGCTAACGACGATAATCCGACGCCTTCAATGGAAGATGCTTTTATAGGTTTAGTGTTGGATTACGATAAAAAACTTGAACGTGAAAATGATAAAGGGAGCGAAAAACATGCGTAATTCAGCTCAATCCTCTCATGCCCATTTTTCTTGGCGGCGTTTGTTCGCATTATGTTTAAAAGAAACAAAACAGATCACCCGTGATCCCAGTAGTGCCCTCATCGCTTTTGTTATCCCTCTCACTCTGTTGTTTATTTTTGGCTACGGTATTAACTTGGATTCAAGTAAGTTAAATATTGGTATTTTGACTAATCAACAAAGCCAACCTGCACAAGAGCTCGTTTACACTTTTACCAATTCACCATATATCAACGCAACTATTAGCGATAATCGCCAATTATTGATTGATAAGATGCAAGCGGGACAAATTCGGGGCATTGTGGTTATTCCTGTGAACTTTGCTGAATTACTGACCCGACAAGATACTCATGCGCCCATTCAGGTGATCACCGATGGCAGTGAACCTAACACTGCAAACTTTGTACAAGCCTATACCAAAGGGGTTTGGCAAATCTGGCTACAACAACAAGCCATCAGCAAGGGTATTGATACTACACCACTAATTGAAATAGAACCGCGCTATTGGTTTAACCCGGCGGCAATTAGTCAGCACTATATTATTCCGGGTGCCGTTACTATTATTATTACCGTTGTGGGTGCAATTCTCACTTCGTTAGTCATAGCTCGTGAATGGGAACGTGGCACAATGGAAGCTCTGCTTTCAACCCAAATAACACGCACCGAGCTCTTGCTTTCAAAACTTATTCCTTACCAAGTTTTAGGTAGTTTTGTCATGGTACTGTGCATGGTGGTAACCGTCTTTTTGCTAGGAGTACCTTATCGAGGATCACTTTGGATTTTAGGGGGGATCACCTCGCTCTTTTTAGCCACTGCCTTAGGAATGGGATTACTCATTTCAACACTGACTCGCAATCAATTTAATGCCGCCATGATTGCCCTAAATGCAGCTTTTTTACCTGCGATTATGCTGTCCGGTTTTGTGTTTGAAATTGATAGCATGCCATTTTTTATTCAGGTAGTGACTTATTTCATTCCCGCACGTTATTTTGTCAGTAGCTTACAAACGCTATTTTTAGCAGGTGATATTCCATTGATATTAATATTAGATATGTGGTTGCTGATCGTTTCTGCCCTATTTTTTATTGGCTTAACAGCATTAGCAACACGACGTCGATTAGATTAAAGGGAGAGTATTTATGTTGTATCGTCTTCTCACCCTAATAATGAAAGAGCTACAGTCATTATTACAAGAGCCTCAGACTCGTATTATTTTGATAATGCCTGTTATCTTTCAAATGATCTTATTTCCTTTTGCCGCAACATTAGATGTTACCAATGCCTCAATCGCAATTTTTGATGAAGATAATGGTAAACAATCTATTGAGTTAACCCAACGTATTGCCAAAGCTAGTGCATTTTCTCAAACATTATTACTGAAAAATGAACATGAAATAAAAGAGACCATTGATAATCGTAAAGCACTTTTATTGGTTCGATTTCCACAAAACTTTAGTGCTAATTTAGAAAGCCAAATCCCTGTTAAATTGCAATTAATCTTAGATGGGCGAAATTCTAATAGTGCGCAAATTGCTGCTAATTATGTACAACAAATCGTACAAAATTACCAAACTGAATTAGCAGGACATACACCGTCTTTACTGAATAAAACAGAACTTGTTGTTCGTAATTGGTATAACCCAAATTTAAATTATAAATGGTTTATTGTGCCCTCATTAGTAGCATTGATTATCACCATTGGCGTAATGATAGTCACTTCACTATCAGTTGCTAGAGAGCGAGAGCAAGGTACATTGGATCAACTATTAGTTTCCCCTCTATCAACATGGCAAATTTTTGTGGGTAAAGCGGTTCCGGCGATGGTTGTTGCCGCCATTCAAGGTACTATTGTATTGATTATAGGGATATTTGGTTATCAAATACCCTTTTCAGGTTCATTATTATTGTTTTATTTTACCATGCTAATTTATGGTTTATCACTGGTGGGTTTTGGCTTATTAATATCAGCATTAAGTTCAACACAACAACAGGCTTTTATTGGTGTCTTCGTATTTATGATGCCTGCCGTTTTATTATCAGGCTATATTTCTCCCGTAGAAAACATGCCAGTTTGGCTACAACATGCCACATGGATAAACCCAATTCGTCATTTCACCGATATTACAAAGCAGATTTACCTTAAAAATGCTGATATCACAGTAATATGGCACAGTTTATGGCCTTTATTAGTGATTGCAGCAGGTACAGGCTCTTTTGCGTATTATCTTTTCCAGCGAAAGATTGCTTAAAATAATAGCAATTAAAGCACAAAAAAATCCCACAACTTATTAAAGTTATGGGATTTACTTTTTATGCTGTTTTTAAACTACGTTTATCCGCAGATATCGTTAAAATTAACGACGATCACCTAAAATACGCAGTAACATTAAGAACAGGTTGATGAAATCTAAATAAAGCGTTAATGCACCCATAATTGAGTAACGGCGCATATTTTCTTTATCTTCTTGGTTAATTTCATTACCCATATCTTTTAGTTTTTGTGTGTCATAAGCCGTTAAGCCTGCAAAAATTAACACACCCGCATAAGAGATAACCATGCTCATCATTGAGCTTTGCATAAAGATATTAACGATAGAAGCAATAATGATACCGATAAGCCCCATAAACAGGAAGCTACCCATACCCGTTAAGCTACGCTTAGTGGTGTAACCGTAAATGCTTAATGCACCAAACATAGCAGCACAGATAAAGAATGTGCTAGCGATTGAAGATGCGGTATAAAGCAGTAATACGCTTGAGATAGTCACACCCGTTAACACGGAATAGAGCATAAATAATGAGGTTGCCATTGCACCACTCATTTTATGAACCATACCTGATAACACGAAAACTAATCCTAATTGAGCAATGATCAGACCAAAGAAGACGATCTTGCTTGAGAAAATCATTGATAATAATGCTTCGCTTGATGCAACGTAGAATGCAACAAACGCAGTTAATAACAGACCTACAGTCATCCAACCATAAACCTGAGCCATAAAGGTTTGTAGGCCAGAACCTGTGCGTTGTACGATTGAATCATTTGAACGTGAAAATCGATCCATGATGATTACCCTTTAATCATAGTGATAACGTTAGATTTAATAATAACGTTTATTTCAGTAAAGAGCCCATTATGGACTCATTAGAATTTAATTTTATCACACTGATTTTACATTTCCATGAAATAAACTGTATGAAATGTCATCACAAAATAAATTTAGGTAAAGTAATGTAGCGTTTAATTGAACGTAATAATTTATTCCCAACGCTCGGCTGAATCATAATCACTTTGGCGTGCATCCACCCATCTATCGTTATTTTCAGAAAGCCCTTCTTTTTTCCAAAACGGTGCGCGTGTTTTTAAAAAATCCATAATAAATTCAGCGGATTCAAACGCGCTATTGCGATGAGAACTGGTAACACCCACAAACACGATCTCTTCACCAATATGCAAAGTTCCTACACGGTGAATAACACTTACACGTTGTAAAGGCCAACGAGATCTCGCCTCACTTACAATGTCATTAAGTGCTTTTTCAGTCATACCGGGATAATGCTCAAGAGTAAGCGTACTCACTTCATCACCGAGATTATGATTACGCACTTTACCTGTAAAGGTCACAACGGCGCCATCGCTATCGCACTCAGAAAGCCATTGGTATTCATCGCCAACATTAAAATTTTCGGTTTGTACTGAAATACGAGTTGATGCGCTCATCTTATCCTCCTGTAACCGGTGGGAAAAAGGCGATTTCATCACCGTCATTAATAACGTGAGAACCTTGAACAAAAGATTGGTTTACCGCAGAGAGTAACTTGCCATCTTCTAACGCCAGCAACCAACGTTCACCTTTGGTAATTAATGCTTTACGTAAATCGTCTACTGTGTGGTACTCACAATCTAATTCAAGAGAATCAACACCGACTAACTCACGGACTTGAGCAAAAAAGAGAACTTTAATCATGCTTCCACCTTAAAATGACCTGATTTACCACCTGTTTTTTCTAATAAACGTACAGGCCCTATCACCATATCTTTTTGAACGGCTTTACACATATCATAAATCGTTAACGCAGCTACTGATGCCGCAGTTAATGCTTCCATTTCAACCCCTGTTTTACCCGTTAAACGGCAAACAGATTCAATACGTACACGATTAGATCCAGTGAGTGCTTCTAAACGTACTTCGACTTTAGTTAATAACAGCGGATGACATAGTGGGATTAATTCCCATGTTCTTTTTGCTGCTTGAATACCTGCAATTCTTGCGGTCGCAAATACATCACCTTTATGGTGTTTGCCTTCGGTGATCATACTTAATGTTTCTGCTGACATTTCAACAAAGGCTTCAGCACGCGCTTCTCGCACTGTTTCAGCTTTAGCACTAACATCCACCATGTGAGCTTCACCGGCAGCATTAATATGAGTTAGTTGAGACATGCACAACTCCTGAAATTAACGAAATAACAGAGCGAAAAACTACCCACCAATAACAGATAAGTTCGGTGTAATACCGCTATCACCTTGATGAAGAAAATGTGTTTCTCGTTTATGAAGAAGACCACCCTGAATACGTTGTTGTAATGCCTCTTGTTGACTATCGTCAGCAAGTAGGTCACGTAAAGGAATACCATTTTCACCAAATAGACAAAGATGGAGATTACCAATAGCTGAAACACGTAAACGGTTACAGGTTAGGCAAAAGTCTTTCTCATAAGGCATGATCAGACCTATTTCACCTTGATAATCAGGATGAGTAAATACTTGAGCAGGCCCGTCACTACGGGCGCGAGGAATTTGTAACCAACCTTCATTGAGTAAGCGCTGGCGAATAACTTCACCAGACAAATGAAAGCGGTTGAAAATATCACTACCGTCACCTGTTTCCATTAATTCAATAAAGCGCAGCTGAATAGGTCTGTCTTTGATCCAATTAAGAAAATCAGGAAGATTTTTGTCATTCACATTGCGCATCAACACAACGTTAACTTTGACTTTTTCGAACCCTGCGGTAAATGCAGCATCAATACCTTCCATCACTTGGCTAAATTTATCTTGTCCAGTAATAGCGTGGAATTGGCGGGGATCGAGACTATCAACACTCACATTAATCGCATTTAATCCAGCATCACGCCATTGTGCAACATCGCGTGATAAACGATAACCATTTGTTGTTACTGCAATTTTTTTAATCGCTGCATTATCTTTGATTGTCGCGATAATATCAGTAAAATCACGGCGCATTGTTGGTTCACCACCCGTTAAGCGGATTTTTTCTGTTCCTAATGCAGCAAAAGATTGTGTGAGTCTACTGATTTCATCTAATGAAAGGAATGATTTGTGACCATTAGGCTTATAACCATTAGGCAGGCAATAAGTACAACGGAAATTGCACACGTCTGTAATTGAAAGACGTAAATAGAAAAACTTGCGGGAAAACGCATCAACGAGTTGTTGCATAATAACACCTTTCCAAATCGGGAGATGCAGACATTTCTACCTTGCACCCTGGTGACTTATTTCGTCACGGCCAGAACATCATATCTTGTCAAAACACGACTTAGACGTTAAGGCTAGGAGTTTATCTTTACCTGTTTTTCACAGGTTTCTAATACCTATATATTTATTGTGGATTCTACCTGCTAATTATGTAAAAAGCGAATAATGTTTTCGCTATATAATTTATAATACAACGACTTACAAAACTTTAGTCACGCTAATAACATAAATAAAAACACTTTCATTGATTAAATATTAGGCTGTCAAAAGTAAAATTAAACTAGGAATGTGATGAAATCACGCCGTGATCATAGGCTTAAAATTTAATTGTGATAAATTAGCGACAAATTTTTAAAGATGAGTAGAACAAATATGCGAAATCGCACGCTAAGTGATTTAGATCGTGTTGTTGCCCTTGGTGGAGGTCATGGCCTTGGGCGTGTGCTTTCAGCACTCTCCTACTTAGGCTCTCGCCTTACTGGTATTGTCACAACAACGGACAATGGCGGTTCTACTGGCCGTATTCGTCAAGAAGAAGGTGGCATTGCGTGGGGTGATATGCGCAATTGCATTAATCAATTAATTACAGAGCCTTCAGTAGCTTCTGCAATGTTTGAATACCGCTTTTCAGGTACAGGTGAGCTGGCTGGACACAATTTAGGAAATTTAATGCTAAAAGCGTTAGATAACTTAAGTGTTCGACCTTTAGAAGCTATTAATCTTATTCGTGGATTATTAAGAGTCAATGCGCATCTTATCCCAATGTCTGAACAAGCTGTTGACCTTATGGCGATAGATGATCAAGGAAATGAGATTTATGGTGAAGTTAACGTTGATATTTTGCCTAAGATCCCACAAAAACTTGATCTTTATCCTAAAGTACCAACGACAAGAGAAGCTATTGAAGCCATTGAACAAGCTGATCTTATCTTAATTGGCCCCGGTAGTTTTTTTACCAGTTTAATGCCTTTGTTATTATTGCCAGAGCTTGCACAAGCCTTGCGCCGTAGTAGTGCAACAACCATTTATATTGGTAATTTAGGCAAAGAATTAAGTCCCGCAGCTGCCAGTATGACAATGTCTGATAAAATCGCCATGATGGAGAACTATATTGGTTTACAAACAATAGATGCGGTGATCATTAGCCCTGAAACTCAATATGAATCCATGAAAGGTCGATTAATTGTACAAGCTCAATTGGAAGCTAAAGATATTCCTTATCGTCACGATCGCCATTTATTAGGTAAAGCTATTGAGTTAACACTACAACAATTAGGGCAACGTAACGCATCGACTCAAGCTATTAAATAAAATTTAATTACCTAATTTCATTAAAAAACCGCATCTGTAATAAACAGCAAATGCGGTTTTTTTGTCGATAAAAACATAATATTGCTATTGGTTTTCAACGCATTATTAACTATTAAGGTGTTTTAACGTAATACGTTGGCTAATGGTTTCTTCAATTTCAGAAAGTGTCATTGGCACGTCATTTTTCATTAAACCGAGGCCAGCCACAGTACGAGAGAAAGATGTTAAATCCAATGGTGGCAAATCCATTATCCAGTTTTCTTCTGTTGCCAACGTATCTTCTGCATTAAGAATATTTTGTATAACATCCGTAAAAGCTTGATGAGAAGAAACCCAATCTTGATCGCCACTCGCCCAAAACCAACGCGCTGCAATAAAGTTTTTCCACATATCTTCCCAGCCATCGTAAATTCGACGTAACATTGAGGCACTCATTAGCGACCATGTTTGCGCTTCTTGCTGGGTAATATAACCTTGCTGACATCCTTCTAAACAGAGCTTGTTAAAACGGCAGAGATCCCAAATAAGGTATTTCACATTTTGAATATTCATGCGATTAGTGCTCATCATATCGATTTGCCATAAACGCTCGTTTTTATCATGTTCTGTTAACTCTGAAAGCAAAATGTCATTTTTTAATGACTGAACATCGTCTTCTTTGCCATCCAAAATTTGGTCACGTAGCTGATAAAAATCATTAGTGTGACCTTGAGTGAGCAACCAAAATAGTTGATAGACTAAATCCCAACGGTCGTTTATTCCCCAACCTGCTGATAATCCACCATCATCTTTACCTTGGTCATATTCGTTATATGTCCATTCATTCATCACAGCGTAAGGTGCTGCTACATATAATCCCCATTCATGAGGTAATAATTGATCTGTTGTATCTTCTGCTTCAGATAAAATGGGCTCCTGCCCTGCTGTTGATGGTTTTGATAATTCACTATCTTGTACAGCAAATTTGCGTAACCATTTAAAAAGCAAAATAAGAAGAATAACACCAATAATAACCCCTGCAGAGCTGGGAAACCCTGCATAAACATAACCGCTCATTCACTGTCCTTAATATCTTTTTTATCTTTGTAAATAATTGACGCTTGTTTGTGGTGATATTTAAACAGTTGAACGCCATTAAGGGAATATAAAACTAGGGAAAAAGTGAAAGATAAAAGGGAAAAAGGGATAATCTGGAGTAAATATACAGATATCCCTTTATTGTGCTGGTTTAAATTCTGTTATTAAGAGTTCGCAATAAATTGAGCTCGCAACGCTTGTAGTTTATCTCGCGTACTTGCGGCTTTTTCAAACTCAAGATCTTTGGCATGTTGATACATTTCAGCCTCTAAACGCTGGATCTCTTTTTCTAGCTCAGCAGTCGATAATAATGGGTAATTTTCATGAATATCTTTTGCTTTATGCCCTTTCTTGTTACGACCTTGAGAAGGCTGGCCAATTTTAAGAATATCACCCACTTTTTTATTTAACCCTTTAGGTACAATGCCATGTTCAAGGTTAAATTGTTGCTGTTTCTCTCGGCGACGTTCAGTTTCACCAATTGCTTTCGCCATTGAGTCCGTAATTCTATCGCCATATAAAATCGCTTTACCTTCAAGGTTACGAGCTGCACGGCCGATAGTCTGAATTAATGAACGCTCTGAACGCAAGAAACCTTCTTTATCTGCATCCAAAATAGCAACCAAAGAGACCTCTGGCATATCCAATCCCTCTCGGAGTAAGTTGATACCGACTAATACATCAAACTCACCAAGGCGCAAATCACGAATAATTTCGACACGTTCAACCGTATCAATATCAGAGTGTAAATAGCGAACTCGCTCACCATGCTCTTCTAGATATTCTGTTAAATCTTCTGCCATTCGTTTTGTTAATGTGGTAACCAGTACACGTTCATTTTTTGCAGCACGAATACGAATTTCAGATAGTAAATCATCAACTTGTGTAGAAACCGGTCGCACTTCAACAATCGGGTCAAGTAAGCCTGTTGGTCTTACAACTTGTTCGACAATTTCATCACCTGATTTTTCAAGCTCATATTTACCCGGTGTTGCTGAAACATAAATTGTTTGTGGTGCTAACGCCTCAAACTCTTCAAAACGTAATGGGCGGTTATCGAGTGCCGAGGGTAAACGGAAACCATATTCAACCAAAGTTTCTTTACGAGAACGGTCGCCTTTATACATTCCACCAATTTGTGGAATGGTAACGTGTGATTCATCAATCACTAATAGACCGTTAGCAGGAAGGTAATCAAATAGGGTTGGTGGTGGCTCACCTGGCCCTCTACCTGATAGATAACGTGAATAGTTTTCGATACCTGAGCAATATCCCAGCTCATTCATCATTTCTAGATCAAATTGGGTGCGCTGTGTCACACGTTGTTCTTCAACAAGTTTATCATTCGCTAAAAGCACTTTGCGTCTCTCTGCAAGTTCTTTTTTGATTTCCTCCATTGCTTCAAGAATACGCTCGCGTGGGGTGACATAGTGCGTTTTAGGGTAAACGGTAAAACGGGGCACATTGTAGTGGATTTGCCCAGTTAAAGGGTCAAAGAGCGAAAGGCGTTCGACTTCTTCATCAAATAATTCAACACGTAAAGCGTAATCATCAGATTCAGCAGGGAAGATATCAATCACCTCACCACGGACACGAAATGTCCCGCGCTGAAAAGCTTGATCATTGCGAGTATATTGTAAATCAGCGAGACGCCGTAAAATCGCACGTTGGTCGATTATCATGCCGTTCGTCAGGTGAAGCATCATTTTTAAATAACTGTCAGGATCACCCAAACCATAAATCGCAGAAACGGATGACACCACAATCACGTCTTTGCGCTCTAATAAGGCTTTAGTGGCAGACAGACGCATTTGTTCAATATGTTCGTTAACTGAGGCATCTTTTTCAATAAAGGTGTCAGAACTTGGCACATAGGCTTCTGGCTGATAATAATCGTAATAAGAAACAAAGTATTCCACTGCATTTTCAGGAAAGAATTCTTTCATTTCACTGTAAAGCTGTGCTGCTAAAGTTTTATTTGGTGCAAGCACCATCGTAGGCCGATTTAAGTTGGCTATCACATTAGCAATAGTAAAAGTTTTACCTGAACCAGTTACCCCTAAGAGGGTTTGATGTGCAAGCCCATCGTCTAATCCTTCACAAAGTGAAGCAATAGCCGTAGGTTGATCGCCACCAGGCTTAAATTCAGAATGCAGTTTAAAAGCTTTGCTCATATTTTCTTCTCCTCGCTGACACTCCTTATGATACTGGATAAAAATCCAGCTTCAATCTCTATCTACTAAAATTTGTTTGAATAATTAGCATAAGTTATCCCCAGTTTCGGAACTAGAATTTTTTCAAAAAGCAAGCCCCTATTTTGTGAATTATTCAAAGAGACACGTCAACAACATCCGCTCTATTGATTTTATTTAATTAATTGATATATAAGAATTAAAAATAAAAGTTGAGAATAACGCCAATCTTTAGCAATGCCTTGTATTCTCTCTATTCAGAGTATTTTTATAATGGTAATACACAAGGTTATCCACAGGAATAGTGGATAACTACACAAAGTTGTTATCTCTCGGTAGGTTACGTCTTTTTTTCCAGCTTAAAATATCCCTCAAAATCGGAGAAATTTATTTTTTTTATTTTTTTATTGATATAAGAAATAGACTTTGATCATTTATCCAATAATGGCTTATCAACCTAGTTTTAAACAAGAAAGATCGAGGTAAGACGTAAAATCATGCTCTTTTACTTCATTTAAATAGGGTATTTTGCCTAAGAATGGTGCTTTAATATGTTGCTTTAATGTTGCCAGATATTCCTTCTGATATCGCCCTGCGGGTTCAACTTCATTGGCAACCCACCCCGCCAATGTTAAACCAGACTGAATAATTGCTTGTTGCGTTAATAACGCATGATTAATACAACCCAATTTAACACCTACCGTTAAAATAACGGGAAGCTGTTCACTAATAACCCAATCAGAAAAAAATTGCTTTTCTGATAGTGGCGTAAACCAACCACCAGCCCCTTCAACTAAAATCCAATTAGCTTGCTGTTTTAAGTAAGATAAGCCTTCTGACATCACATTAAAATCAATAGGTTGATGCATCTCTTGACTGATAATATGAGGAGATGTTGGCGTTTCAAAACAATAAGGATTCACACGATGGTAATCTAACTTTACCGTACTGAATTTTTGCAATGTTAGTGCATCTGAATTACGTAAACCTTCATTTAGCCACTCACTTCCCGAAGCAACAGGTTTGTAGCCCGCAGTTTGATATCCTTGATGCGTAGCACATTGTAATAGAGCACTACTTACCACGGTTTTACCTACTTCTGTATCTGTACCTGTTAAGAACACTATTTTAGCCATGTGATATTTTTCCTATAACAATTTGATAGGTAAGTACATATTTACCTGAATCTGTTTTCCATACCTTTTCTAGTGCACGAAATTTTTGTCGCGTCATTAACCCTTTTTGTCTATCACCTTGTACAAAATTGGCACCAACACCCTTTAAAGAAGCAAACAACGCATGTAATGAATCATAGTGTTCCGTGACAGTTTCAGTAGAAAATTGGCAATGAAAACCACAACACGCTTTCTCAATATCATGAAGTGATAAAAAAGGATTAACATGCGGGTGGTTATCAATAAATTGCCAAGCGTCTCTGACTTCTTGCAGTGTCAACGTAGCGAGTGTTGAGAAATAAAGTGCTCCTGTTTTATTTACTACATTCATGAGTGAATTAATCGCAACGGATAAATCATCGCACCATTGCATCGCTAAATTGCTAAACACGATATCCACACTTTGTGGCATAATTGCACAATGCTCTATATCACTTTGTAGATAATCATTTGCCCGTTGTTGTTGTTTTGCCACTTGTAGCATCTTATGTGATAAATCAAGTGCAATAACAAAGTATCCGCGTTGTTTCCATTTTTGGCTGAAATACCCTGTTCCGCATCCTGCATCTAAGACAATATTGCCACTATCATAACGCGCTAAATCCATTAATTTATTGCCACTGTAGCGCTGAATATTGGCGTGATTATCATAATGAATAGCCGCTTTACCAAATATTTGGGCTATACGTTGTTTATCTGTTTTGACTAAAGAATGCATGAAGCGTCTCGATTAACAGCTTAATATCTGAAAGGTGGTGGCGAGTGGTTAACGTTATTCGTAAACGTGCGCTATGAGGTGGAACTGTAGGTGGAAAGATAGATTTTACCCAAAGCCCTTTAGATTGCAGATAATCTGAAAGTGTTTGGCATAATTGTTCATCACCAATAATTAATGGCTGAATAGCTGTTTGTGAAGGTAATAATTTAATAGGAAGCGACATAACACCTTGACGAAAGGTATCAATTAATTGTTGAAGGTATGCTCGCTCGCCATCAGCTTGCTTAATCATATTTAATGCTGAATGTAACGCGACTGCCTGTGCAGGTGGCATTGAGGTACTATAAATAAGGTGACGAGCGTATTGTTCAAAAAATTCCGCTGTTGGCTTGTTACAAAGCACTGCCGCCCCACTGATACCAAAAGCCTTACCAAAAGTCACCACTAATAACTCAGGTTTGATACCCGATTTATCACAACTGCCTCGACCTTCTTTACCTAAAACACCAATACCGTGTGCATCATCGACCATTAACCATGCATCATGTTGTCGGCTTATTGTTGCTATTTCTGTTAATGGTGCTTGATCTCCATCCATGCTAAATACCCCTTCTGTAACCACCAAGGTTTTACTAGCTGACGTTTTATTAAGTCGTTGAGATAAAGAGTCAAAAGAATTGTGTAAAAAACGCCATAATGTAGCTGGTGATAATACAGCGGCTTCCATTAACGAGGCATGGCAAAGTTTATCCGCAATAATGGCATCGTCTTTTTCAAGTAATGCCGAAATAACGCCTTGATTGGCACTGTAACCTGATGAAAATAACAATGCATTATCGTAACCTAGCCAATCTGCTAGATGTTGTTCTAATTGTGCATGCGCTTGTGTAAATCCGGTGATATGTCCTGATCCACCGCTACCTACACCGTACTCATCAGCGCCTTGCTGCCATGCTTTAATAACATCCGCATGCTGGCTAATACCTAAATAATCATTGCCTGAAAAATTAAGGTACTTTTCACCTGATATTGTGATCAAAAAACGCCCATCTACTCGTTTGATCACTTTGCGTTTTCGCCATAATGGCGTATTTCTACGCTCATTAAGTTGCTCATTTAAATAGGTTTGCCAACTCATTACAGTGCCGCGTTATAAAATTGTTCAGTGTCTTTATTAGCAACTGCTTGTATTAAAGCTTCTTCTTGCTGATTGTCGCCCATAGATACTGCTAATCGTTCAGGATTTAAGCCTAATTTACGGAATAATTGGTGGTCTTTATCTTCAGTTGGATTAGTTGTTGTTAATAATTTGCAACCATAGAAAATAGAGTTCGCCCCAGCCATAAAGCAGAATGCTTGTGTTTGTTCACTCATTTGCTCACGACCAGCAGAAAGGCGAACATAAGAGCGTGGCATCATGATACGAGCAACGGCGATAGTACGAATAAAATCAAAAGGATCGACATCTTCATTATCAGCCAATGGCGTACCTTTGATTTTGGCTAACATATTAATTGGTACACTTTCTGGAGGTTGTGGCAAATTAGCTAATTGTACCAACATTGCGGCTCTGTCTTTCACTTCTTCACCCAAACCTAAAATTCCGCCAGAGCAGACTTTAATGCCTGCATTGCGGACTTTATCGAGTGTATCTAAACGATCTTGGTACGTTCGCGTTGTCACAATGCTGCCGTAAAATTCAGGTGAGGTATCGAGGTTATGGTTATAAAAATCTAGCCCCGCATCAGCTAATCTATTAGCTTGTGAATCATCTAACTTACCCAGTGTCATACAAGTTTCCATACCTAATGCTTTGACTTCTTTCACCATCTGTTCAAGGTAAGGCATGTCACGTTCATGCGGATTTTTCCAAGCAGCTCCCATACAAAAACGCGTTGAACCAGCCGCTTTTGCTTTTTTTGCTGATTCAATTACTTGCAGCACTTCCATTAAACGTTCTTTTTCTAATCCCGTTTTATAGCGCGCACTTTGAGCACAATATTTACAATCTTCAGGACAAGCCCCTGTTTTGATAGAAAGCAACGTACTGACTTGGATCTGTGAAGGATCAAAATGTTGACGATGCACTTGTTGCGCTTGAAAAACCAAATCTAAAAATGGCATATCAAACAATGCTCTGGCTTCTTTTAATGTCCAGCGTTTTAGTGTGCTCACAATACAATCTCCTATTTAAAAGTGATTGCCAGTTTAAATAATAGGGTTATCATGTCAACTAAAATTGATCACCATTGGTTTACATGATTAAGTGAAAAATAGAATGACACCTGAAGATATCGCTTTTGATTTACGCCACATTTGGCATCCATACACCTCGATGAGTAATCCGTTACCTGCTTACCCTATCGTCAGTGCAAAAGGCGTTGAACTAGTCTTGGCTGATGGTAGAAAACTGATAGATGGAATGTCTTCATGGTGGGCAGCAATTCATGGATATAATCATCCTGAGCTTAATAATGCGGTTACTACACAACTAAGCAATATGTCTCATGTAATGTTTGGTGGCATTACTCATCCTCCAGCAGTATCACTTTGTCGAAAATTATTAGCAATAACACCTGAGCCTCTTGAATGCATATTCTTAGCGGATTCAGGTTCGGTTGCCGTTGAAGTCGCACTGAAAATGGCCTTGCAATATTGGCAAGCTAAAGGAGAAAAACGTCAACGTATTGTGGCGTTAAAACAGGGATATCATGGTGATACCTTTGGCGCAATGTCAGTGTGTGATCCGAATAACTCCATGCACAGTCTTTATAAAGGCTACTTGCCTAATCACCTATTTGTTGATGCGCCTCAAACAGGCTTTTATGAACAGTGGAACCCAAGTGATATCAATTCATTACGCTCAACATTAGAACAACATCACCACGAAATTGCGGCAGTAATGCTTGAGCCTATTGTTCAAGGCGCGGGTGGAATGCGGATTTACCATCCTGAATATTTAAAACACACAAGAGCACTGTGTGACGAGTTTGATGTACTACTCATTGCCGATGAAATAGCCACTGGTTTTGGCCGAACAGGTAAACTTTTTGCCTGTGAACACGCTGGAATTTCTCCTGATATTATGTGTGTAGGTAAAGCATTAACAGGTGGATATATGACGTTATCGGCAACCTTAACCACGCGCCATATTGCAGAAACCATAAGCCAAGGCGATGCAGGATGCTTTATGCATGGTCCTACTTATATGGGAAATCCTTTAGCTTGTGCTGTTGCAGATGCCAGTTTATCTCTATTAGCAAAAGGCGATTGGATAAACCAAGTTGAACGACTAGAAGCACAACTTAAAAAAGAGCTATTACCACTAAAGCAGGTAAAAAGTGTCAAAGATGTGCGGGTTTTAGGGGCGATTGGTGTGGTCGAAATGAATGAGCCCGTCAATATGGCAAAACTACAAAAAATCTTTGTAGATGAAGGGGTTTGGATCAGACCTTTTGGCAAGCTGATTTACATTATGCCGCCATTTATTATGCCACCAGCAAACCTCTCTAAACTCACTCAAGCTATTGAGAAAGTGGTTCATCTTTCATAAAGAATTAAACCTCTAGCGATAAAATATTTCGCTAGAGGTTTAAAGTGACTTTTATTTTGTCACAACAGTAACCCACATAGCACCTTTGCCTACTGGGTAACACGCTAATTCAGTTAAAGCGCCAGTGTGTTTATCAATACGAGAAACAGACGCAAAATCTGATTTTTGGCCACAAGAAATCAGGTAATTTCCTGTATTATCAAGATTAAAGCCACGAGGCTGTGTTTGTGTAGGGTAATAACCCACAGGTTGCAAATAATCGCCCGCTTCTGAAATTGTCATCGCACAAATAAAGCTTTCAGAACGTTCGCTTGCATAAAGAAAACGGCCATCGGGTGTAATATGAATATCTGACGCCCAACGAGTACTGTTGAAAGTTTCAGGGACGATATCCACCGTTTGCATTAAACGATATAAATCCCCCATACGACGATATACATTGATTGTCGCATCTAATTCATTAAGGCAGTAAAACACATCACCATTAGGATGGAATACCATATGACGAGGACCTGCATTTTGTGCTGTTGTTAGCTCTTCAGTACCCGCTTCTGTTAAACGACCGTCTTCTGATAAATCAAATAAACGAATATGATCTTCACCTAAGCAAGGCACAATCAGTTGTTTATTATTCCAATCAATATTAGATGAATGAGGCTTATTTAAGCCTTCAATAATTTGAATAGGTGATTGGGGGATCCCCTGCGCATTAATAGGCAAAACAGCTAAATTACCTTGATGATAAGAAGGAACAAACAAAAATCGCCCCGTTTTATCTAAGCATAAATGAACAGGTGTACTTGGAATGGAAGTGATAGCCTTTTGCTCTAACTGACCATCGACAGCAATCGCAAATGTCACCACACTAAAATGAGGACGAATACCTACATAAAGGTATTTTCCATCAGCGCTTGCAATCATGGGTTGCACTTGCCCTGCAACCTCAACAACCTGCAATAAATCCATTTCACCTTCGGTGTTTAACGCATAAACATGAATTTGCTGACTCTCTGGACTTGCTACGTAGACTACCTGTTTCATTCCTTCTCCTTAAAATCCATTACCCATTGATTTATAAAGAATAATAGAAAAACCAACGTTTGATTGTAACGATTAAGCTAGTTTATCTTTTATTGGTTAACGTGTAACATCAACACCATTGCATCTTAATACTATCAAGGGGCTTATTTATGTCATATCGCGTTATTGCTTTGGATCTTGATGGCACACTGCTTGATGACCAAAAACGTATCCTGCCAGAATCTTTAGAAGCACTCAATCTTGCAAGAAAGGCAGGTGTTAAAGTTTTAATTGTAACAGGTCGTCATCATGTTGCTATTCATCCATTCTATCAAGCACTCGATCTTGATACCCCTGCGATCTGCTGTAATGGAACCTACCTTTATGACTATATTGGTAAAAAGGTACTGGAATCCGATCCATTAACCACTCAAGAAACCAGCGCAGTATTAGATCTCGTTAAACAAACAGATGTACATCACTTAGTTTATGCTGATGATGCAATGATGTATGACCAACTATCAGCCCCTGTGCAGCGTACTTTAAAATGGTCAGAAACATTACCCACTGCACAGCGTCCAAACTTAATTAAAGTCGATGATTTCTATAAGGCCATGCATGATGTTAATGCCATTTGGAAAATAGCAACAACAACACCTGATCACGATGAATTACGCGCTTTAGTTGAAAAAATTGAGCAACAAGTCGGTTTAGAGTGCGAATGGTCTTGGGTTGATCAAGTTGATATCGCCAAAAAAGGCAACAGTAAAGGCCACCGTTTACAACGCTGGGTTGAAGCGAATGGCATGAATATGAGTGATGTTATTGCCTTTGGTGATAATTTTAATGATCTTAGCATGCTAGAACATGTTGGCTTAGGTGTTGCAATGGGTAATGCCTCTGACGAAGTAAAAGCTCGCGCTAAAATGGTCACCAAAGTGAATTCACAACCGGGTATTGCAGAAACTATTCATAAATATATTTTGTCTTAGTCTTATTTTTACCTCACCCAAAAGAAAAAGACCTCATTTAAAATAAGGTCTTTTTCTCGATAAATATAACTGATAATCAAAGATGGCGACTTAGCGAAATACTCTTAATTTGCGCATAAAGCCATTGCCCTTCTTGAATATTCAACTCATCTTTTGCCCAAGGCGTGATCCTTGCCCATAAATAATTACCGTCATTGACAAGTTTCACATCAACTTGGCCATCATTTTTAATGGTTTCAACCACTTTCATATGCAAAATATTACGAATACTGCTATTTGAAGGACGAGTGGTAGTCAGTGACACATCAGAAGCATCAATACGCACACGCACATCGCGACCAATTTTAGTCTCGATTTGAGGCAACCACAGCACTTGATTACCAAAAGCGGTTGCTGTCATATCGTAATGACTATGGTGTTCGACTACCATCACATTAGCGATACTACTTAATGTCTCTTTTTGTAACCACGGGCGTAATGCACTACTTGCCCATACATCTTCCAGCTTACCTGTTGCCTTGATTTTTCCTGCATCCATCACAATGACATTATCAGCAAGTCGAATAATTTCATCAAGACTATGACTTACATACAAAATCGGAATTTGTACATCTTGTGAGAGCTTTTCTAAATATGGCAGTAACTCGCGTTTACGCGGTAAATCAAGCGAAGCCAAAGGCTCATCCATCAACATAATATCAGGCGCTGTTAACAACGCTCGCCCTATGGCAACACGCTGTTTTTCACCGCCTGATAAGGTGATAGGAAACCGAGAGAGTAAATGACCAATCCCTAATAAATGAATAATGCGATCAAACTGAACTTTCATTGTTGGCGACATACCGTAAAGCAGATTTCCTCTTACGGTGTAATGAGGAAACAGTCTGGCATCTTGGAATACATAACCCACTTTACGTTTTTCAGGTGGCAGATAAATTTTCTTTTCAGTATCAACCAGTGTGTGATTATTTAATACAATCCGACCTGAATCGGGTTTGGTTAAACCGCCAATCACATTAATTAGGGAAGTTTTACCCGCCCCAGATAAACCAAAGACTGCGGTAATACTTTCTGTTGGCAGTTCAGTATTGACTTCCAGACGCAGTGATCCTAGCGTCTGTTTAAAATTCATCTCTAGCATACGCCCCCCAATCTTTTACGCCCCCAACGAGTTAGCCACTCTGAAGCCATTAAAGAGACGAGCGCCAAAATAATTGCAATAACACATAAACGGGCGGCATCCATTTCTGCGCCCGGTGTTTCAATCAAGGTATACATTGCCAGAGGAATAGTTCTTGTTTCCCCAGGAATATTGGAGACGAAAGTGATTGTTGCGCCAAATTCTCCCAATGAGCGCGCAAATGCCAACACAATTCCTGCGATGATCCCTGGCATAGACAAAGGTAACGTTATGGTAAAAAAGACGCGTAATGGTGAAGCCCCAAGGGTTCTTGCCGCTTGTTCCATACGCTGATCGACAGCCTCTAATGCTAATCTGATAGCCCTTACCATTAGTGGAAATGCAACGACTGCAGATGCAAGTGCTGCGCCTCGCCAACTAAATGTAAAGCTAAAACCAAACCAGTCATACAACCATTCACCAATAAATCCACGTCTTCCCATACTGATCAGTAAAAGATAACCGACCACAACAGGAGGAAGAACTAAAGGTAAATGGATAATGCTATCAAGCAATGATTTACCGGGAAAACGTACCCTAACTAAAAGCCAAGCCATAAAAATACCAAAAGGTAGACTGATAATAACCGCAACAGTCGATACCTTAAGGCTTAGTATAATGGCTTGCCATTCGTATTCACTTAACATCTCCAAAAGTATAATTCCTACAGTGGGCTAAAGCCGTATTTCTTAAAGATTTCTGCGGCTTGAGGTGTTTTCAGATAGTCATAAAAATCACGAACTGCTTTATTGTCCTGACCTTTTACAACTGCCATTGGATACTCAACAGGTTTGTGGCTATCAGCTGGGAATACGCCGACCACTTTCACTTTATCACTCGCAACCGCATCAGAACCGTATACGATACCTAATGGTGCTTCATCACGTTCCACCAACGCCATACCGCTACGTACGTTATTAGTTCGAGCCATTTCTGGGCTTACTGTGTCCCATGCACCTAAATATTCTAATGATTCTTTCGCATAGATACCAACAGGCACATGATCCGGATCGCCAACCGCTAGTTTTCCGCCATTAAGTAAGGATTTCCATTTGGTTTCCTTATTAATAACAACGTCATTTAATTGACTATCTTTAGGGGCAATAAGCACTAAATCATTACCTAATAGTGTATGACGTGAATCTGCAACCATTAAATTCTTATCGATTGCGTAGTCCATCCACTGCTGGTCTGCTGAAATAAACAGATTTGCAGGTGCGCCTTGTTCAATTTGACGAGCTAGCGTTGAAGAAGATGCATAAGACGCAACAACTTCAGCTTGTTTCTCTTGCTTATATTGTGCCGAAATTTCATTAAGAGCATTGGTAAGAGAAGCGGCAGCAAATACCGTTACTTTTTCCGATGCAAAACTTTGGCTTACTAAAGCAAAAGAGATAACTGCGCCAGCAAGTAGCTTGCCTGATAATTTTTTCATGTTCTAATTCCACTTAAATTAAAGGATGACACGCTGTATATATCAAGATACAGCGTAAATTGAAAGGATTAGATGCTAGAAACTGGTTATATATCAATAAATATAACCATTAAAAAGAAACAAAAAATGGAGATAGAGATAGAGAAATCTACATACTCTAAATAATTCAAGTTACAGCTAGGCGATGAGTGACAAACAATCTACAACTTAAAGTATAACCAGTAGATACTCTAAATAATTCAAGTCACAGCTAGGCGATGAGTGACAAACTATCTACAACTTAAAGTATAACCAGTAGATACTCTAAATAATTCAAGTCACAGCTAGGCGATGAGTGAATGAGTCGCTAGGAGCATACATAAGTATGTGACTAGTGCGAATGAGCGTAGTCAACAACGCTGTGGCTTGAAGTATGACGAGTATCGTGAGTAAAAAAATAGCCCTTCAAGATAAAGGGCTATTCTAAATCAGGGAGGGAGAAATTATGATTTTTTGTCTGCTTTTGGCTGACTTGGTGAAATCAAGTTAAACACTTCACCTAAACCATAAATAATGCCCATAATCAGTACCATTACAACAGGTACCATCAAGAGAGCAAACCCTAAACTTTTCAACAATTCAAGCATGATAACCTCTTTATCATGGTATATTCGGAAAGCCAGAGTTGGCATTTCTTCACGAATGACGAATAATAACGCTATAGATGTATATATTCTAGAGAATTATCGCTTTGTGTCGGCACAAAAAATGCGATAAACACACAAAAAAAGAAGAAGCCTATCATTATGCAAGCAGAAATATTATTAACTCTTAAACTTCAAGATAAGCTCTTTGCCGATCCTCGTCGCGTAGCATTGTTAAAACAGATCAAGGCGACGGGTTCAATTAGCCAAGGGGCAAAAATGGCGGGCATTAGTTATAAAAGTGCTTGGGATGCCATTAATGAAATGAATCAACTCGCAGACGAGCTTCTTGTTGATAGAGCAACAGGCGGTAAAGGTGGCGGAGGTGCAACTCTCACTCATTATTGCGAGCGCTTACTACAACTTTACGATCTGTTAGGTCAAATCCAGCAAAAAGCCTTTGATGTATTGAAAGATGATTCACTCCCTCTGGATAGCCTTTTAGCGGCTATTTCTCGTTTTTCATTACAAACCAGTGCCAGAAACCAGTTTTTCGGCACCATTATTGAGCGTGATAACCTTCAAGTTCAACAACATGTTAATGTTCAACTTGCTGATAAAAAGACCATTATTCGAGCTGCACTAACTGAAAAAAGTGCTGATCGCCTAGGACTTAAAAAAGGTAAAGAAGTACTGATTTTAATTAAGGCACCTTGGGTCAATATTGAAAAAGGCGACACATCTTTAACGCAACATTATGACAACGCGCTTTCAGGCACACTCACTCAAATTGAGACGGGTAGTGAAAACAGTGAATTAGTGGTGACATTAGAAGGCGGACAAGAAGTTTGTGCAACCTGTTCTAATCAGCATGTTAAAGAGCAAAAACTGCATATTAATGACAGCGTAACCGCTTTATTTAATGCTGATCAGGTGATTGTCGCAACACTGTGTTAATCATTAATATGATTGCTTTTAAATAAAAAATAAAACCATCACTTAGTTATTATTTTAGAAATAATATTAAGTGATGGTTTTTAATTGATTAAATTATATAAAGTTACCTTACACTTGGTTGATATAAGGTAATTTTAATATCCATTTAAATTTTACGACTAATACAACATGTAAAAGCTTCTTTTATTGAAGCACCTAACCTCGTCACTACAATTGGTTTTCAATGTAATAATTGCACTATCAGGTATTCCCTCACCTACCCAATGATCCATACGTAAATGGTTTTGAGGCTTAATAATAATTTCATTACCTATAAAGCTTAAACCACATAAGTTCATATTTTCAAATAGAGCTGTTTTATTTTTATAACTATATTCTTTAATTATTTTTTTATCCACTCTGAATAAGATTTTTTATCATTATACATCTCATTACATTCTTGTGAGTTACTTTCTATTTTTCTACTATTACTTAAAGAAACTTTTGAATAATAACCTAACTTATCATCAGTGATATTTTTAGATAAAACGTTATATCCATTTTTAAAATCCACAAAGTGGATATAGCACCCAGAGATAGTTACTATAATATAGTAATCATAATTAAAGTAAATATCTGTATATAAATTATATCCCTTCGATATAATCATTAACTACTCCTCAATTACAGTAATATTAATCTTAATATTTTTTGATGATGCATTTTTAATTGAATTATTAATTACATCCCATTGTTCTTTGTTTGTTCTTGCAGGAACACCTAATTCTAGAGTTTTTGATTTAACATCACTTGGTAAAATCTCAGCTCTTCCCCTTCTTTCTCCCGAATATTTATCCATTTAAGTATTTATAAATAAAACCACTACCTAGTTATTATTTTTAAAATAATATTAAGTAATGGTTTTGGCTTGATTAATATTTCTATTAAAAATTAGTAGCTAATTTATTTACTCTGAATACATACAAGTAAAATAATCGCTAATTTTATTGTTATCGAGCAATCTATCTTTGGTAAAATCAAGAATATCAGAGACGACAATATATTTTCTTAGCTCTTCAGGAATATCCTCTATCGTTACATAAATAGTAGGAACAATAAAACGAAAATAGTCACCCATTTTGGTTTTACCTTCATAGCCTACTGGATGATCTTCATATAATTCATTAAGGGCTTCAAAAAGAAACATTCCCATTTTAGCCCCGATTCCCGCATCACAATGATCCCCATCCCACTTTTTAAATTCAAAATCAAATTCTTTTATTATTTTTGATTTATCATGTTTTCTATAAGTATAACTTGAACATAAATCAATAATATAGTTAGGCTTCTTATTTATTTTATTGTTGTATTTTTCTGATTCACCATCAATATATTCAGATAAGTAATCTAAATATAATTTAATATCAGGTATCGATAATAGTACTTTAGGTAACCACCCACTATTATTATTATACATTTTTGCTAGATACCCTTGATTATCCATGGCAACCCATGCATACGTATAAGATGAACCTGGCACCCATTCTGGGCTTAGAGGTAAAACCATATATCCTCATTTTAATTGATAGGCCCATCCCATCGTAATTGATGACGTAATTCATCAGGGACCAAATTAAATAACATTTTAATATACTTTATATTGCCATCATATAATATACTTATTTTTGAACTGCATTTTTCAGTATATGTTTTGGCTTAAAAATTTAAAAATGAAATATCACTTTCATCAAAATCTTGATTAAGTATTTTTTTTGGTAAATTATGAATTAACTGTAATTCATAATAACAAGATTTATCCTTTGCTTTTGCTATCATTCCTCTAGACTGAATATTTCTTAATTGAGGTAAAATCCAATACATCATATCTATATATATTTCATTTTTAGTCATATATTCTCACTTTATTTTTCTTACAGGTAATGGTTTTGAATCAACTATAGGATTGTCTATTTTAGTCCAGCTTCCATTATCTAACAATTGATTAATATATTTTATTTCTCCTATTTCATTATATATTTCCACTGCAGCAACCATCCTATGGTTGCCTTCCGTTACATAATAAACACCCTTTTTGTCTATATAACCAGCAATAATACCTGATGGAGCTTTATAGCTATAAAAGTTTTTAAGCATATCAGCTTTTATTAAATCAACTGCATCAGGATCACTTAATCCTACTTGTCCACTTTTTATAGAAGAAATCAATTTATTTCTTGTAGTAATTTTAGCTGATGTCTTAGCTATAAGCTGAGAACTTCCTTTCGCAACTCCAACACCACCAGCAAATAAACCTACAAGATCAAAAATGAGTTTTCCACTTTCAACACCCGCATTAAATGAACCAGATACACCTGCTTTTTGATATTCTGCCTCCAGCTTTTCAATACGATCGATATACGATTGTTTAACCGCTTGAGTTAATGTATCGAAAGCATTATCACTTTGAATAACCGCTTTGATAGCTTGGTATGTTTCTAACGGATTTGTAGCAAGAGAAGCGAGCCCTTCAATCGTTTCATACAATCCTGTTGGTATACCTGCTATAAGACCTGCATTAAACCCTGTATCTTGTCCTATATCTACTGATAGCCATTTAAGATAAATTGCTGTCTTTTTAAAATAATTAGTTTCAGTAGATAATTCTTTCTCCATTAACTTTTGCTGATGGTGAGAGAGATAATTGTAACGGAAACTATTTTCAGCTCCTCTTGCACCGCTATACACACCACCAGGCTCACCAGTAAAAATACCGCCTGCTATACCACCGAATAACCTAACAAATTGAGCTTGTGATTCTGATTTTTTATGCCACTCCTCAACCTTAATAGTGTTATCACCCAACGAAATAGCCGCAATTTCAGCGGCCAAACCACCTATAATTGCACCTTTAACATTTCCTCCACTAATTTGGGCAGATAAACCAGATAATGTTGCATGACTTAACACCTTTCCTGCATGCCCTAATACAGCGCCATTATTACCAATTAAATTGGCGCCTTCTGCATGGAATTGACTGCCAATATTGCTTAATAGCGCGGTTTTAAAATTATCAATAAAACTGCCGCCTTGAATGGCAGTACCGAGGGTTGAACTGACGACTGAATGCGAGGCAACACGCTGGGCAACTTGATTCCATGTGGCGTTATCAGTAAGCAATAACTTGCCTGTTGAGGGTAAAGACACCGCAGCTTGCGATACTAAAGAGGCAAAACCGTTAATGCCTGTTCTAGTGATTGTTCTTTTTGGGCTTTAATATCCGCAGTTATGCCGTTTGGGACATCAATTGTGATGCTTTCCACCAATATAAAGTTCAGATAATTATTGCTATTCTTTATTAATTATTAACATGATTAGTTTTATTAAAAAATAAAACTAGATAAGTTAATAAAAATAGATGTTGCGTTTCTGACTCTATCGAAAAAAAGAAAGGTTTTTGATCTAATAAATCGTGTTTTTGTATGCCACAAAGCTCAGAACAACTACCTATTTGAAACTGTACATGATCTCTAACAGAGAAACTATTACGGTAAAATAACAACGAGGAATCACCAAAGAAACCACCACTGCAACGCCCCATGCAATTCAAAAAGTCATATAGCTGACCAGCTACTTTAATATCATAAAGACGTTCAATTTTCTTTATCTCATCATCAGAATACCCCTTTATTTTATGAATATTGATAGGAAGCTCTGGATAGATAGAATGTAAATCATTTATTAATTGATTATTACTCATAGATAAATTCATATAATAAAAAATCACCTTATCCATAATTAGCATAAAGTGATTTTATTTAGTATCTATTTAAACTCTACGACTAATACAACGCGTAAAAGCTTCTTTTATTGAGGCACCTAAAACCTCGTCACTACAATTGGTTTTTAATGCAATAATTGCACTATCGGGTATTCCCTCACCTACCCAATGATCCATACGTAAATGGTTTTGAGGCTTAATAATAATTTCATTACCTATAAAGCTTAAACCACATAAGTTCATATTTTCAAATAGAGCTGTTTTATTTTTATAACTATATTCTTTAATTATTTTTTTCACCCACTCTGAATAAGATTTTTTATTATTATATATCTCATTAAATTCTTGTGAGTTACTTTCTATTTTTCTACTATTAATTAAAGAAATTTTTGAATAATGACCTAACTTATCATCAGTGATATTCTTAGATAAAACGTTATATCCATTTTTTAAATCCATAAAGTGGATATAGCATCCCGAGATAGTTACTATAATATAGTAATCATAATTAAAGTAAATATCCGCATATAAATTATAGCCCTTCGATATAATCATTAACTACTCCTCAATTACAGTAATATTAAACCTAATATTCTTTGAAGATGCATTTTTAATTGAATAGCTAATTATTTTCCATTGATTAATTCCTGTCATTCAGTAGTTTATAATCATCTTTACTTCCCTTTTTATAAACAACTTAGATAATTATCGTTAAATAAAAAACCATCACCTAATTGTCATATTAAGCAATAGTTTTTGGATTAAATAATTTTCTCATTAAAATTTAGTAACTAAAATTATTTTGAGTACATACGAGTAAAATAATCATTAATCTTATTATTATCGAGTAATCTATCTTTAGTAAAATCAATATTATCAGAGACTACAACATATTTTCTTAAATCTTCAGGAATATCTTCAATCGAGGCATAAATACTAGGGACAATAAAACGAAAATAATCACCAATTTTATTTTCTCCTTCATACCCTACTGGGCGGTACTCATATAATTCATTAAAAACTCAAAAAAGAAAAATTCCTATCAATTCAATTAAAAATCAAATTAAAAACATTTAATTATTTATTGCCTAATAATTCACATATATATTATATTTCAATTATACAAAAATACTCACTTTCATTAAGTTAAAATCTCTTCGTAGTACACCGACTAAATGCAAGCCGAATACCCAAACCTATCTCATCAGATGAGCTATCTAGCGATAAAATAACCTTATGGGATGCCCCTATTCCTTCCCATCCTTCAAGACTTGAATGGTGAGAAGGTGAAATTAATATTTTGTTATTATAAAGATAAACAGAACAATTTAGCATATTAGCTAAAAGTTGACGTTTTGAGCGATAGTTATATTTATACTGTAATAATTCTAGCCATGAATCCCAGTTTTTTTTTATATTTTCCTTTTTAAAGAGTTTGTCATATTCCTCATCTTTGAGCTGAGTTCGACTATTCTCTAAAACTTTAATTAAACTTTCGCCAAGCTCCTTATTTGAACATGTTAAAGAAAGTATAATTGATGAAAAATTAGGATCGAGTGTCATTAGCCCATAGCCAGATTCCGTATTTAAGCAAAAAAATTTATCTGTCATTACTATCAAAGCACAATACTCATTATCGTTAATAAACGTCATCATTTTACCTGCGTTATTTTTACTTCAATATTCATACTTTCTCCATAAGCTACCGCACGATTAATTTCAATCCATTGGGCCTTTGTTGTCGATTGTGGTACAGCAAGCCAAATTTCTCGTTTTGCTATCATTTCTGAATGTAAATTAACTCCTGACAATCTATAACCTTCAAATTTTGCAGCATCATCTATATTACCTTTAATTGTATTATAAATTTGTTTTGGTCGATTAAGTTTACTCATCGTTTGAGTATCTAGGCTTTTTGCACTTATTGCTACTTTATCTTTAGCAATATAAAAATCAAATGTTTTAAAATTTTTTGGCAATCTAGTGTGAACAGGTAAGCTTTTCGCAATAGAGTTTTCCCATGACATTCCTTGTGTATTTATATTTCCTCCCCCAGAAGACCATTTCATACCAATTTCAGAAGCAGAAATTGTTTTACTTGCTGAATTTCTACCAAAATATCTAATAGCAAAATCGCTTAATTCTTTAACTAAAAAACCAGCACTAACAAGAAAAAACTGGTTATCTGGCTCTGAGATCCACGATGAAAACTTTAACCAAGAAGGAGTGTTTACATCTATTTTATCTAAATCTTGCGAATTCCAATATTGAACATATTGTTTAGCTATCTCAGTTTGCATTGTATCAGCACCAAGATAGCTAGCCCAATATGGTCTTTTAGTTAATTCAAGTGCATTTTCAATTCTTTTTTTCTTGATCTCTATAACTGCTAACGGATTAGTATTTAATTCAACATCTAGTTTTAAACTATTTTCATTGCTAAAAACTGTATATTTGTCGATTATCTTTGATAGGCATTCAGCATTAGACCCACATTTATGTATTTCTCGATCGAAATCCATCGAAATATCATGAAATAAATGGTTGAAACGGAATATATTCTCAGCTGAACTAGCACCACTATATACACCACCTGGCTCACCAGTAAAAATACCGCCTGCTATACCACCGAATAACCTAACAAATTGAGCTTGTGATTCTGATTTTTTATGCCACTCCTCAACCTTAATAGTGTTATCACCCAACGAAATAGCCGCAATTTCAGCGGCCAAACCACCGATAATTGCACCTTTAACATTTCCTCCACTAATTTGTGCAGATAAACCAGATAATGTTGCATGACTTAACACCTTTCCTGCATGCCCTAATACGGCACCGTTATCACCAATTAGATTGGCGCCTTCGGCATGAAATTGACTGCCAATATTGCTTAATAGCGCGGTTTTAAAATTATCAATAAAACTGCCGCCTTGAATTGCCGTACCCAGTGTTGAGCTAACAACTGAATGTGAGGCGACACGCTGGGCAACTTGATTCCATGTTGCGTTATCAGTAAGCAGTAACTTACCTGTTGAAGGTAAGGTTCCTCCTTGGATTGCCTGATCCCAACCCATAAATTGGTCAAGACCTTGCAATGCCCCTGCAACCACCATACTGGTAACAACAGACTTGACAGTGTCACTACGACCGAGTGACTCCAAAGTTTTAGAAATATTGCCTTTGTTCTCAGCTAAAGACACCGCAGCTTGCGATACTAAAGAGGCAAAACCTGCTTGTGCTGCAACCGATGCTGTTGAAGCCACACTGGCTGATGCACCTGCCGCAATGGTGGCTTCACTTGCCATTCCACCAATGGTTGCCGCCGTTGCAGTACCGTAAGTGGCAACCCCTACCGCGATAGCAATAACCGCACCAATAACAGGATTTAATTGCTGAGTTTTATCATCCCAACTGGAATAAGTGTCTTTCACTAAATTCCAATTAACGTTCTTATGGTGTTGAAGATCACTCAACCAAGCATATTCTGGTGTATTACTTAAAACGGTTAATGCTTTTTCTAGTGATTGTTCTTTCTGGGCTTTAATATCCGCAGATATGCCTTTGGGGGCATCAATAGTGAGCTTTCCGCCAATATAGAGCTCAGGTAATACCCATATTCCTTTGGTGTATCCCTGATCACGCTGAGTAATATAAATATCTTTTGAATTAGTAATAACTTGTTTAAATGCCGTATTTTTTACTGCTTTAAAATTAATTTTTCCTGTTTTGCTGGTTAATTTTGCATTCTTCGCTGTTTCTAGTTTGCTTGCTTCTAAGGTAATATCATCTTTAGCAAATAAGTTAATATCGCTATTTGCAATAAATTCGGTAACTTTATTATTGGTATTATAAAATGTTTTCGTATATTTCTTTTTAGTCGTACATAAAGTCCACCAATTACATTTTTTCTTTTCCTCTTCGTAATAACTTGATTCTTCCATCGCTTGTGCATAAAGAAATCCACCTTTAGCAGCGATATCCATCTCTTTATTTACCGTTAATTTTGATGCCTGAAATAAAATACTGCCTTCAGATAATAGTGTTAGATTATTGCCACTATTAATTTCAGTGCTAACTTGTTTGCGAAGCTCTTCTAAGTCAGAACCCGACTCTTTACGAAAATGTGTTCTTACTGATCCTAATTGAATATTGCCACCACTGGATATCGTAATATCACCCTCTGATCTAAGTGAACTTCCTTCTGTGATTAATGTGCCTGATGACGCAATAGAAATACCTTTATTTCCCGTAATAGCGGTTGTGGCATACTGAATATCTTGTGCATCTTCATCGGGATCTTTTATAGCAGAATAAGCGTTTGTACCCAGTTTTATATTTCTACCTGCTAATACAACTGCTTTATCTTTTGAATTTAATATTGTTGAACTTAAATCAATATCACGAGCGGCATTTAAAATAAGATTATTATCTGAAAATAATTTAGATTGTAATTGGGGGTAATAAACATCACTGAAGAAAGGATCGGCTTCTTTTATTGATTTAGAGGCAAGGAAAATATCTTGTCCTGCATTAAAGGTTATGGCTTTATCACTATGATATTTTATTCCTTGACTAATAATATCTTTACCGGAAGTGAATGTAATATCACCTCGCGTTTTCCAGCTTTCCGTTTTTGATAATACAGGTTCTTGAGTATATAAATGGAAATATGGTAATATCTTAAAAAGTTCTGATTCATTTCTCTGGATTTTTATATCACCAGATGAAATTAAATTGAAAGAGTTAGCATTATTAACCTCAATATTATTAAAAGTAGTATTCTCTCCAGACTGAAATAACATAGAATTATAAACATTAATAACAGGAGGAGTTGAAATATTATTTTCATTAAATGCAGAAGTAGGATTTAATGTATAATCAATGTTTCCATTTTTAGCAAGAACAACACCGTCTTTTGCTGTTAAATCTACTTGGCTAAGTGCTATATTTTTATTGGAAATTAAGTTTAATGATTTTTTAGATGAGAGATGTGAATCTTTTACTATAAGATCTCCACTAGAAATAACAGATAGATCATTATTTGATTTTATATTTGACGATACGTTAATAGAACTAGAATTAAGCAGTATATTACTAGCTAAAACATTGTATCCTGAGTGTGATTTATTTATTATTTTTTTTATTTTAGAATATTGAAATGGTACTTTAGTTTCTATATTTATAGAGTTTTTAAAATCTAAAACCAAATTACCCTTCGCTATAATATATTCATTATTTTTTTCAAATTTAAAATTATAACTATGAATATCAGTGGAAACATATGGTATATATATATATTCTTTTCTATAATTTGATTTCTCAACCTGATTATTAGGGATCTCAAATAGAGGATTTATTTCTGGAAGAATACCACTATTTTTATATATTACCCATTTATCTAACTGGCCTATTGAACAATCTAAAAAATAAGCATCCTTACCAGTTAAAATAGAATTATTATTTGCCAAAATATATGATTGATAATTTGATATACTATTAGATTGAATATATAAATTATTACCAGAGATAATTTTAGAACCAATATAACTTGAAATTAAATCTACTTTTTTCCTCTCACTATTTATACCATAATCATCATTTAAATTTGCCACCCCAAACCATTTTTTTCTTCTCTCATCTATTAACTCAGGTATGTAAGCAATAATATATGCTTCATAATTACCCTGGGAAAAACTGCTACTAGGATAAGGTGGAATAAATTGATTTCTAACACTATAAAATTTTTTAGAATCAGGCTCTTGTTTAATCTCTTTAAATAAAGGTGTAATAGATTCATTGACCAACTTCTTTGTTCTAATAATCAAATCACCCTTTTCTGTTTTTATAATGGCTGATTGATTTTCAATTAAAGTGCTAGGATCACCCTGTGCATTTTTTTGTATCCATAAGTTATCTTTTGCTTGAACTAGTGCCTTTTCACCTTTATTAGTGAGTTTATCTGCAAATAAACGCATATCTTTTTCTGAGATAATTTCACTATGATTAGCTAGCGCATGAGTTGCTAAAGTTATATCCCTTTTTGCTTTTAACTTTGCATTATTATTAATTTGTAGTTCTTTACTGCTAACATTAATATCTTGCTCTGATTGAATATCGCCATTAAATATAACTTTTCCATCAACCGTTAAATTCACACTGTTTTGATTTGTATGAATATCACTTAAATTAACACCAACACCCTTTTCTGTGCTGACTAGTCGTATTTGATTGGCATACATTCCTCCCAGCGCTTTAGTATCAATCGAGATTGTTGGCTTTATGTCTTCTCCAGTAAGGCTGTTTACCGTTCCTTTTTCAAAATCAATACGGTTATTGCCTTGCATTAAAGAAAGAGTTTTAGCGTTAATTTTTCCATTTAACTCAATACTGCGGCTAATAATGTCGGCATAATTCTGAGCTTGGAGATCTATACCTTGCGTGCCAATAACAACACTGCCTTTTTTCACTTCTATTGCTGAATAAGCACCTTGAGAGCTAAATTGAGGTTTTCCTGTCGTAAGTGTAATTGCTGGGGTATTAATAAACGAACAGCCATCACAAGTGATACCATTTGGATTGGCAATAACAACTTTCGCTTGTTCACCTGCAACTTCTAATTTACCTAATAACTGTGAATGTCCATTTCCTACTACTTCATTAATAATTAAATGCGCTGCATTACCTTTTAAATGGGTATTAGCATTCACTTGTTTGGCTAATTGAGTATTAACAGGCATTGTTGCATTATTAAGTACAACACCTTGTTTACCAACATTAAAAGAGTGAAATTGATTATGAGAAACACCAGTATCATTAGGTGTTGCAATATTAATAATAGGAACGGTATTTTGCTGACTTATTTTTATTGTTTTATCAATTGGAGTAATTGCAGAACTCCAAGCGGGATGTAATGGATAAATAGCTGTTAGATAAATGATGCTATAGCTAATTAAACGCTGTTTTTGAGAAATATCCTTTTCGTGCATAAAAAAACTCCAAGTTTTAAATCGCCAAAGAAATAGACCAAAATAAAGACCAGTGATCGGGTTTTAATGATGAAGGGTAAAATAAAGGTTTATTAATTAATATTTGTGAAGAGAATGTTGAGCGATAAAAAGAAGCTCCTATAGCACTTCCTAATAAAGATTGCTGTTTTGTTTCATATTTATCTGAATTTATAACGCCATAATCAATCGCAGCAATAAATTTCCATTGACCTAAAAAAGACATTATCCCAGAGGTGTTAATTTCATTACGCCAATAAAACCCTCGATTTGCACTTAAACTTTCTTTTTTAAATCCTCGAATAGAATTCAATCCACCTATTGCGATCCGTTCTATGCTATAAAGATTATCTGGCGTATATTGCCCATAGAATGATGTAACATAGGAAAATTTATTAATAAATATATGTTGATAGCTTAAGTTTAGGCTTAGTTTTCGATAATGGCTACGAGGTGAATTTTCAGAAAGATAATCAGGTGTTGCACCAAAAAGAGAAATCCCGAGCTCGGCAATTGGATTAATGATTAAATATCCATTATGTATACTTAAATTATATTCAGGACTAAATGACAAAGAAGTTAATGTAGGACTCGTTATTAATAGTTTTTGTTGTGCTAATTGTGTCCTTGCTTTTTTATGTTTCAGGGAACTCTTTAATATTATTCGTTGCTTATTATCACGATAGACTAAACGACTAATATCAAAGTGTTGATCGCTATTTTTGTTTTTATAACTATATTGAGCATTATGGCTTTGAAAAGGATAAGAGGATTGGCTATGCGATACTTGATACTGATAAAACCAATAACCATAAGGAATATTCACACTTGCAGTATAAGCACGAGAATAGTGAGTGCGAGTGAAATCAGTATTTGTTTTTAGTGAAAAAATCCATTGTTCACCCAAGCCAAATAAAGAATCTATGGTTGTAGTATTCGCTAATAGAATTTTACCTGTTGTTTTGGTACCTGAGTTATCAACGGTTAGTTGATTTTTAAATGGAGTTTTTTTATTGTTTTGAACAACAAAAATAGAAGAATATTCCACACTATCGCTTGGTTTTATATCCAATGTATATTGTGATGTTGTTAATCGATTAAGTTGCTCAAGCCCATGCTCTAAATCGCGTAAATTAAGTATTTTTTCTTTGTACGATGGAAAGATAACATTAACTAATCGAGAAGAAGCATTATTAATAAAAATATCTTTTATTTTTCCCTCTATCACTTTAACTGTGAATTTATTATTAGAGAAGTCTTGATGAGAAATAAATGCCTGTGAAGTGACATAACCTTTTTTAATATATTCATTTGTTATAACATTAGCGATACTCTGTATATCATTTTCAGTTAAACATCGATGTAAATATTTTAATATTAATTGATTTTGTTTTTTACTAATTAATAAACTCGTATCTTCTATTTTTATTTCATTAATTATAAAACAATTATTTTTATTAACATGAGAAAAACTCATCTTACTTACTAATATTAATAAAAAAAACAATAATAATTTAATCTTTTTATCTTTAAATTTATGCATATAAAAATCATCCTTGAATTATTTTTTATATCATTGCATAAACTATCTAGCTCAATGGTTATCATTTTTTAAAAGACCTTTAATTTTTAAATTAAGAATAATTCAACAGATATTGACAATTTTTGGTTAACCCGATATTGCTAAGTACCCTACTTGTTCTAAAAAGTGACGGATAAGAATAATGAAATACTTGCAACTCAAAAAAACACAATTTCGCTTAAGCGACAAACTCTGTTTACAAATTGATAATTTAGCCATAAATGAAGGTGAAAGTTGGGCATTTGTAGGCAGTAATGGAAGTGGCAAAACGGCATTAGCCAATACATTATGCCAAGAAGGTATTTTGCTCTCTGGTGAGTTTATCAATATATTTTCTCGTCCAATTAGTCTCTCTTTTGAAAAACTACAAAAAATGATTGAAGAAGAGTGGCGTCGTAATAACACGGATTTATTAAGTGAAGGTGAAGAAGACACAGGCTTAACCGTAGCTCAAGTTATTCAAATGCAGGTAAAAGATGATGACAGATGCTTTTTATTAGCCAAGCAATTTGGCGTTGAATATCTTTTATCAAGACGGTTTAAATATCTATCTACTGGTGAATCTCGAAAAATATTGCTTATTCAACTGTTAATGAATAAACCTGATTTACTTATTTTAGATGAGCCTTTTGATGGCTTAGATGTTGATTCTCGTCGCGCTTTAAATGAGCTATTAGCTCTATTACATCAACAAAATCTTACTATTATACTGATTTTAAATCGTTTTAATGATATTCCTGATTTTATTCAGTATGCAGGTCTACTAATTAATTGCGAATTAGTCGCCAACGGTAAAAAAGAACAGATTTTATCTGACTCGGTAATAGGGCAATTATCTCACAGTGAAACGCTGGAAAATCTCACATTACCGGAACAAGATCTACCAGATGCCATTCCTCAATTATCACCGACACTTTCCCCTATTGTGCTAAAAAATGGCGTAGTGAGCTATAACGACAAACCTGTTCTTCACCATTTAAGCTGGGAGGTAAAACCTCAACAACATTGGCAAATTTTAGGTCCTAATGGTGCGGGAAAATCGACATTATTGAGTTTAATTACGGGCGATCATCCTCAAGGTTATAGCAATGACTTAACGCTATTTGGTCGTAAAAGAGGAAGTGGCGAAACAATATGGGAAATTAAACGCCATATCGGTTATGTCAGCAATGCCTTACATCAGAGTTATCGAGTTTCTTCAACAGTAAAGAATGTCATTATTTCAGGTTTTCATGACTCTATTGGTATTTATCAAGCTATTACAGATAAACAGCTTAAACTTGCGGATGAATGGTTAGCGTTGATTGGTTTAACCGCACATGCTAACCATCCATTTCATGCCTTATCTTGGGGACAGCAACGCTTAGTATTAATTGTTAGAGCATTTGTTAAGCACCCGACTTTGCTTATTCTTGATGAGCCTCTACAAGGCTTAGATACAACCAATAGGCTCTTAATACAGCGTTTTATTGATATCATGATAAGCCACAGTAATACGCAACTTTTATTTGTGAGCCATCATCAAGAAGATGCGCCATCGTGTATTACTCATCGATTGACATTTATTAAAGAAGGCGAAATTTATCGTTACCAGCAAGAAATTTGTTAAATGTTGATTTTTACTGTCATAATCAGGGCAATGATTTTAGAAATAAACGGTAAACTTAGCTTTACTTTATTTATTTAAATCGACGCTTTTTTGCTTATTATTCGAACAATTATAAATAAAAAATATGTCGTTTTTATGGACGCCATTTTCGTCTATTTTTCATACAAAATGGATATTTTGTTTTTTTACGCCGATCCCGCTAGATTAATAGCTTGAACGATTAAGCAAAAGGTGTGACAACTGTGCAATAATTCATCGAACAAACGATATTTTTGACTTAATCCCCCTTGTTTTGTCACTTATGTTTGGCGTTCTTGTCGATGATCCATATAATGATTGAAGTGCTAATTTTAAACTTATATTAAGAAAGTAATTATAGGAGTCTAAACTATGGCAGTAACTAAGCTTGTGCTAGTTCGACACGGTGAAAGTGTATGGAACAAAGAAAACCGTTTTACAGGCTGGACTGACGTTGAGCTGTCCGAAAAAGGCCGTAATGAAGCGCAAGAAGCAGGTAAACTGCTGAAAGCTGAAGGTTTCGTTTTTGACTATGCATATACTTCTGTTCTGAAACGCGCAATTCACACCCTGTGGAACATTCTTGATCAAGTTGATCAACAATGGCTGCCAGTTGAAAAATGCTGGAAATTAAACGAACGTCATTACGGTGCTCTACAAGGCTTAAACAAAGCTGAAACTGCTGAAAAATACGGTGACGAGCAAGTTAAACAATGGCGTCGTGGTTTTGCTATCACTCCACCAGAATTAACTAAAGACGATGAACGTTTCCCTGGTAAAGATCCTCGTTATGCATCTTTAACTGCGGCAGAACTGCCATTAACAGAAAGCCTAGCATTAACTATCGACCGTGTAACACCATACTGGGAAGAAGTTATCAAACCACGTGTTGCTTCTGGTGAGAAAGTCATTATTGCAGCTCACGGTAACTCACTGCGTGCTCTAGTTAAATACCTAGACAACATGAGCGAAGATGAAATTCTTGAGCTGAATATCCCAACAGCTGTACCTTTAGTTTACGAATTTGATGAAAACATGAAACCAATCAAACGTTACTACTTGGGTAATGCTGACGAAATTGCAGCAAAAGCAGCCGCTGTTGCTAACCAAGGTAAAGCAAAATAATTTTACCTTAAATCTATTTATTTAGGTTTATATGGTAAATACCGCTAAAATAATAGCGGTATTTTTTTATTAAATTTCCAAACTCCAATTTTTTACATTACTATTTATTTTCTATAAAAAATAGAATATCTAACTCAATAGTTTAAATTAATTAAAATTAAACTATCACTTACAGTTATTAAATATTTAATATATTGTCACTATGGGATCTAAAGTGATTTAATTATTTATAAATTTAAAATGCTTATTAAAATAGGGATATTTTATGTCTGAGTGCAATTACAACTCTTATGGAGCTTGGTGGTATTGTTCACCTGAAGGAAGAATTTTAGAACTTCACGAACAACCTTTTTATACAGAACGGCAAGCACTATCTCGCTCAATTAGAAAAGGGTATGAAAATCTAAAAAATAAATCATTAGAAGAGATGGTTGAGGCTATTTCAGGTCAAGCTGTATCTGGAACCCTGAGTCTAATTGAAACAACAGCACTAGGTTTAGATAGGTTATCCGATCTTTATCTTTATCACCATTTATTACGAGCACCAGCCTCAAAAAATCCCATTTTTGATAGAGATGTCGAAGCGATACACCTTTTAGTTTATGCTAAAAATCCTTCTGAAATTGTAAAAATTGTAGGAACTATTATTGGTGAATATATTTATGAAAATTTAGATGATCAGCAAAAAAACAAACTGAACAGAATGTTAAATCAACGAGAGTTATTTATTGATGATAATGCAAATAAATATAAAATTAATGAATTTGCATATTTTAATGGATTTAACGAAGCACCCACCTTTATAGAAAACACTGTAGTAAGAAAATTACTTTTATCCATAATAATTTATCTAATTACCAAAAATGCAATTTTAAGATTAAAATTATTTAAATCAAAAGCAAGTTTAAAAAATAAAAAGAATTTATCAAAAGGGTGGATAGATATTACACTTGTTTTAGCAAGCTCCTATGGTTTTATAGAAAAATTAGATAGAGCATCAAAACGATTACGCGCTCTTAGTCCAGAGTTATATTATAGGCTAGATAACAAGCAGCTATCTCTGACTTATCTTTTTTTTGAAGAAGATATTAGCCCTATTTTAAATATAATAGAAAATAAAAACTCGCATGATACATACGAGTTTTTACAAGCATTTAGTAAACTCAAATAGATAATTAATCGGCGATACTATATCCGGATGTTCCTGCAATATGGTGACTACAAGTTATATCTCTATATTGCACAAGAACAGATTCTTCTGGTTGGGAACTATTGCTATTTATACTGTGTGGATAACGAGTCGAGTAATCAACAATAGAAGCCTGATTTAAGACAATAGTATAATATTTTTCATTTTTACCGTGCTGTGATGTTCTATAGAAATCAAATGTTAATTTCAGAACTTCATTATTAGAAATAGCAACTAATAACAAGGGTGATGATTTATCAATGTTCTTAATAAACTCTATTGGATGGTGTGATACATTTTGGTTTCTGGTTATCGTGCTACTGTATTCAATAATAATAATTTTATCTTCCTTACCTTCTTGGCATTTATTTCCAATAGAGTCAAGGGTTCCACACCCCCTTGAAATTAAGCCTTGTTGATTTCCTTCAATCGTTAAATAAATTAAATTTCCCATTTTATTTTTTAATCCTTTAATTATAATAACATTAAGCATACTACTATAATAAAATATCACAGTTCAAATAAAAAATAGGGACATTAATATGAAATTAAAAATAGCTACTATTCTATTTATTATCATTATGTTTGCAATAATGTTTGTTTTATTTCCGTTTAAGGAAGATAAAATAAATAATCATTCCCCCTCTTTATTTGAACAAAGCCTGTCACATTATCAACTCTATCTAGGTGATATTTATTTTTCTCGAAATAATAAAAATAAAGCACGTAAATTTTATTTATTATCAGCTTACAATGATAATGCTGAAGCTCAAACAAAAATAGGTTTCTTTTATATGAAAGGAGATCTATTTTTTCCTAAAGATTATGAGATAGCAATGGAATGGTTATTAAAATCAGCAGACAAAAATAATCCTAGCGCACAGTTTTATATAGGATACATGTATGATGATGGTTTAGGCGTTACACAAAATTATTATACTGCTAGAGAGTGGTATTTAAAATCAGCAGAACAAAATTTTAGTAGAGCACAGAATAATCTAGGTCTTTTATATGTAGATGGTCTTGGTGCCGAACAAGACTATAAAAAAGCAATGGAATGGTACCTAAAAGCTGTTAACAATGGACATATCAAAGCAAACAATAATATTGCTTATTCATATCAACATGGCTTAGGTGTTGAGCAGGATTATCAAAAAGCGATGACTTTTTATTTAAAAGCGGCTGAAGTTAATGATCCCTCAGCTATTTATAACATTGGTTATTTATATGAAAAAGGGCTAGGTGTTGTTGCTGACAAAGAAAAAGCAAGCGAATGGTATCAAAAGTCATATGAGCTTGGATTTAAACCCGCCAAATTTAGACTTGATCTACTGAAGATACATGACTAACTTATTGTCTTTTTTTTATAAAAAATACCGTTGATTAATATCAACGGTATTACAGTTTGTGCACTAAAATAATATCAGTTAACCGCGACGAGCGACAACCGCATCAGCGAGTTGGCGTAATAGTGTTTCAGTATCATCCCACCCAATACAGGCATCAGTGATACTTTTGCCATAGACTAAAGGTTCACCGCTTTCTAATGATTGGCTACCTTCCACTAAATGACTTTCAATCATCACGCCAATTAATGCTTTTTCACCTGAGCTAATTTGTTGGCAAATATCAGCGCCCACTTCCATTTGTTTCTCAAATTTCTTGCAACTATTGGCATGACTGAAATCAACCATGACGTTTTGTGGCAGACCGGCTTTTTTAAGCCCTTCTTTTACCGCTGCAACATGTTCAGCGCTGTAATTTGGCTCTTTGCCACCACGTAAAATAATGTGGCAATCACCATTACCTGCCGTGCGTACAATGGCTGAATGGCCCCATTTAGTGACAGAAAGAAAGCAGTGTGGCGATCCCGCAGCATTGATTGCATCAATAGCAACTTTAATTGTTCCATCTGTACCATTTTTAAAACCAACAGGACAAGATAGACCCGATGAAAGCTCTCGATGCACTTGTGATTCTGTAGTACGAGCGCCAATTGCGCCCCAACTCATCAAATCAGCAACATATTGAGGTGTTATCATATCTAAGAACTCGCCAGCCGTTGGCAAGCCACTATCATTAATCGTTAATAAAAGATTACGAGCAATGCGCAAACCTTCATTAATATCAAAAGTATGATCCATATGAGGATCGTTAATTAAACCTTTCCAACCAACAGTCGTGCGCGGTTTTTCAAAATAAACACGCATTACAATTTCAAGTTTGTCTTTAAGTTCTTCCCGAATAAGACTTAAACGTTGTGCATACTCCATCGCAGCTTTCGGATCATGAATAGAACAAGGCCCAATTACCACTAATAGACGATCATCTTTTCCTGCTAGGATTTGATGAATAGCTTCACGGGCATGACGAACTGTAAAAGCCGCATTATCAGTCGCTGGAAATTTTTCCAATAAAGCGACGGGCGGTAAAAGTTCATTGATTTGTGTTATTTTAAGGTCATCATTCTGATAATTCATTCCCGTGTATCCACTCTTTTATGTTATCTAGTCAATGTTATTATTGCTTTCCCAATCTAACCATTCGTTTTCTATCTGTAAACACCCTTTCACCTCAAAGCATCAATGGTTATTTTTCTAAAAAATTGTCAAAGATGGAAATAGCGCATTTAAGCAAAATAATGATTCAAAATTGCGTTAAAGACAAGAATAAAAACAATGAATAGTAAGGCTGGAGAGAAAGATAACTCTACCAGCCTTTTTTATTAGGAGAGGTAATTATTTCTGCTAGAGCGTTTTGCTGTTTTGATCCACAAACGAGAACCATTAATAGCGATAGCCAGTAAGATGATGTATTCAACAGACATGGCATAAACACCTTGCTTATAAAATATAACGACACTAATCACGTTGATCACAGACCAAACTAGCCAGTTTTCAACTAATTTCCGCGTCATTAAAATCATCGCCACAATCGACAGAACGGTCATTGTAGAATCCCAGAATGGGTAAGCATCAGGTTCAAGCACTGGTGTAGCTAAATTTGCGCCAAAGACATTTAATATTTCAACAGCAACAACGGCTAAATAACCAAATACAGTATCAATATTAAAGGTCAAAGCGACAATAGCCGCGATTGAAATAATAATTAAAAAGAGACGGTGGCTCGGTTTTAACCAACGAATTCTTAGTTCAGCTTGCTCGAAATCATTTACTCTGCTCCATGCATACCATCCATAAATATTGGCCGCAAAGAAGAAAATTTGAAGCAACAAACTCGCATATAACTGAATTTGAAAAAAGATAATGGCAAATAAAGTAACGTTAATCAGTCCAAATAAGTAATTAATTATTTTTTCCTGACTTGCAAGCCATATGCACAAGAGACCAGCTATGGTACCCACAGCTTCAATCCACGAAAGTGGGTAGCCACCTTGTCCCAGTGGAATGTTGACTAAAATATTATTGATACTAAACCAACTCATGACATCCATTTTACAACCCCGACTTAATCATAGAAAAAAACAAAGAAAATATGGGTTATTGCGACATCTTTGCAAAGTAGTAAAGATATATTATAAATTCATATTTATAATGGTACTTAGTTTTCAATACTAAACATTATATTATTGAGTTATAAAAATAACAAAAAAATGTTTTATATACTAAACAAATTATTCTAATTTACGCTTTAAACAATAAAAACGAAAAATAACTTTATACCTTTTAATTATTAGAGAGAAATATGGAGCCAACAACACGTTTAATCGATCGCATGCTCTCTTTTGCATTGCTTGATCCTAGAATAGAGACAGTAATACTAACAGGATCATTAGGTCGCAATAAAAAGATAGACAGTTATTCTGATATTGATATAGAACTTATCGGTTATGGTGCGACAGAACTCGCAAAAAACCAATCTTGGTTGTCACAATTTGGTGATGCACTTGTCAGCTTACAATTAGAATGTGAAGATCCTAAAGGTAAATTTTCGCCCATTTATTTACATGTTTTAGCGCAAGGCAGAAAAATGGATATCATGATGGCAGAGCCTGAGCGTATTTTTAATATGAAAACTGAAGGACTTAGCCCAGTTTATCAACGTGGGTATCAAATCTTACTGGATAAAACGGGTTTATGCGTTGGGCTTCCTGAAATTAGCGTTATAACGCCTCCTACGCTCTCAAAAGAGCAAGCTGATAACAATGCTCAAGAATTCTGGTTTGAAGCCACACAAGTCGCTATAGCCATTCTACGCCATGAATTTTGGTTTGCGAATTATCGCATGAATGATATGCGAGAATGGCTAATAACATTACTTGAGCAAGTTGCACTACAAACATCAACACAAGATGTATGGTATCAGGGAAAAAATCTCAAAGAGTGGTTACCTAAGTTTTATTCATTGCGCTCACTAGAAAGTACACTCGCAATGAGTACACCTTATGAATCAGCCGCGTCACTTTCTATTATGATGGCATTTTTTATTGATGCATCAAAGCGACTCAATCACCCTCTTAATACAGCGACAAAAACACAAGAGCTTGTTAGCAATTGGCTAATTGACAATGAATTTTTGACTGAAAATGAATACACCCAGATTACGTCATCGATTATTTGCCATTACTGATTCAAAGTGATTTTTAATTAAAGCGAGGTAGTTTTTTCAATTTTGAGAAAACTATCTTAGTTACTCAATTCAGCGATTAGATAGTGTTATCAGAAGATAACTGAAGAGACACTAAATGATAATGTAGTTAGTTATTAGAATGATGGCAAGTAGTCAAGGAGGGGTTTGAAATGGTGGGTCGTGGGCGATTCGAACGCCCGACCAATTGATTAAAAGTCAACTGCTCTACCGACTGAGCTAACGACCCATTTCAATAAAAACGGATTGGTATTCGAAAATGGTGGGTCGTGGGCGATTCGAACGCCCGACCAATTGATTAAAAGTCAACTGCTCTACCGACTGAGCTAACGACCCTTTTTCGAATCCGCCACATTCTCTGTGGCAACGGCGGGTAATAATACTGATTTAATGTTTTTGTGCAATGTTTTTTTTCAAAAAAACAATCAATAGCTTAAAAAACAATCATTTAACCCCGAAAATGCAATATTTTACATTACGGGGTCAATAATTAGAGTGCTGCTAACTGCTTTTGTGCTAATTTAGCGCCAGCACTATTTGGATATTGCTTAATCACTTGTTGATAAATAGCTTTAGCATTATCCTTTTGCCCTTTCTCTTGCATGATCAGACCAATTTTATAAAAGGCTTCACTTGCTTTTTGAGATTTCGGATAGTTTTTAACAACAATAGCAAATGTACTTGCTGCCTGATCCTTATTACCTTTTAAGTAATACATCTGACCCAACCAAAAATGTGCATTTGATTGATAGCTAGATTTAGGATAGTTATTGATAAAGTTGTTTAATTCAACAATTGCCTTATCGTAATCTTTTGAATTCAATACGATATCAATTGCTGCATTATAATCAGCCTTCTCATCACCTTGCCCAGAATTAGTTGTAGCAGAAGGTGTTGAAGAAGTAGCATTATCAGGTTGAGTGGCTTCCGTCGATGTAGTCGATGTAGAAGCACCGCCACCAAGGCTATCTAATTGTTGATAGATATTGCGTTGGCGTTCGACAACTTGATTTAACTGATATTGATTTTCCTGAATTTGACCACGCAACATATCAATATCACGCTGAGAATCAGCAAGTTGTTGCTGTAATTGGGTCAAAAGCTGGCTGTGAGCATTTGAAAAACGCTCAAGTTGGGCGAGTCGTTCATCGGTCGAACCTGAACCGATATTACTGATTGGCGCTTGGGCAATAGCGGCTACAGGAGCCGCTACGCCAACCAGTAACAACAGACTCATCAAGAAAGGTCTGAAGTTACTGTTGTTCATGCCGTTCTCTTAGTAATCCAGTACTGCACGACGGTTTTTCGCATAAGCGGCTTCGTCATGACCCAGTACAGCTGGTTTTTCTTTACCGTAAGATACGATTGACAGTTGATCAGCAGATACGCCTTTACCTTGTAGGTACATTTTCACAGCGTTAGCACGACGTTCGCCCAGAGCGATGTTGTATTCTGGAGTACCGCGTTCGTCAGCATGACCTTCTACAGTGATACGTACTGAAGGATTAGCACGCAGGAATGCAGCGTGTGCATCTAACAGGTTAGCGTAGTCTGAGCTAATGTCATATTTGTCAAAACCGAAGTAAACGATGTTTTGTTGTTTCAGTTGTTCTAATTGCTGACGTGCTAATTCTTCAGCAGTAGGACCTTGTTCAACAACTGGTACATTGTTTGTATCAGTTTGATCTTCGTTTTTGTTTGAGCTACATGCTGCAACAGCAACGAGTGGTAATGCTAACATCAACCCTTTAAACACTTTGTTTAATTGCATCTCTATTTGTTCCTTTATTTTGTTTGCCATACATAATTTTTATGCATCACATAAACGGTGACCAGGCAGGTGATTTAACCTGACCATCAGTCGCCGGAAGACGCGCTTTGAAACGTCCATCAGTCGATACTAGCTGCAAAATGGTGCCTAAGCCTTGTGTAGAGCTATAAATAACCATTGTGCCGTTAGGCGCGATGCTTGGCGTTTCATCCAGAAACGTATCTGTTAGATATTGTACGGAATTCGTTTCCAGATCCTGCTTAGCGATATGTTGCCTACCGCTTTCAGAACTCACCATAACTAAGAAACTACCATCTGGGCTTACCGCAGGATTTTGGTTTTGCTTACCTTCCCACGTAATACGCTCTGGTGTTCCACCGTTAATATTCACTTTGTATATTTGTGGACGTCCACCTTGATCTGAAGTATAGACTAAGGTTTGTCCATCTGGCATCCAATTTGGCTCAGTATTGTTGCTTCTGCCATTGGTTACCTGTGTCATATTCCCACTTGCTAAATCCATAACATACAGATTTAAGCTACCACTCTTTGAAAGCGCAAATGCTAGCTTAGAGCCATCTGGTGAAAACGAAGGTGCACCATTATGTCTTGGGAATGATGCTATTTGGCGAATTTCACCTGTCGCTAATGTTTGTACAACTAAAGCAGATTGACCACTTTCAAATGTAACATAAGCAAGTTTAGCACCATCTGGTGACCACGCTGGTGACATTAATGGCTGTGATGAGCGATAAACACGATCTTGGTTAAAACCATCATAGTCAGAAACACGCAATTCATAAGGATATGCGCCACCATTAGTCACAACAACATAAGCAATACGTGTACGGAATGCACCACGAATACCAGTCAGTTTTTCAAACACTTCATCACTGGCAGTGTGAGCAGAATAACGTAGCCATTTTGATGGAACTTTAAACTCACTTTGAGATAAAACCGCGCCTGGAGAGCCAGCAACATCAACTAATTGATAGCTTACTAAATATTGGCCATCCGCTGACGGTTGTACGCGTCCAACAACAACAGAATCAATCCCTAATGCAGTCCAAAGTGCAGGTTGGACTTCAGAAGCTGTGACTGGCTGTTGAGGTAAACGGGATACATCAATAGGATTAAATTTTCCACTATTGCGTAAATCAGCTGCGATAACACCAGCGATATCTTCTGGCATTTGACCTGTGCCTTCCCATTTAAAAGGAACAACACCGATAGGGCGTGCAGTATTCACCCCTTGCGTAATTTCAATTCGAACTTCAGCGTTAGCCAGAGTGGTTACGCATAAAATTAAAAGTCCGAAGATAACATTTAATGCCTGCTTCATCATGTCTCCCTTTTATTATTGCGGTTATTACGCAATAACGCACAGAATAGTAACAAACGCTTTTCAACAACACCATACAACACATCAATAACATTCTAAAATAGCTATAAATTAGTGTATGTTTTCCTACAATCAGACAGTTTTAGGGTTTAAACTCAATTACTGATGATTTTACTTGTTCATAGACATCTTTTGGTGGCTTCGGTAATTTCGCTGTATTGGCTGCTCGCAGTGCTACTTGGCATAATGCTGGATCACCACCTTCAATCTTCGCACTAACTAGTAGACCATCAGGTGCAATACTAATTCTTAGCTCACAAGTTTTACCTTTGTATAACTCTGGATCAATGAACTTCTGTTCTATTGCAACTTTCAACTGACCTTTATAGCGATCGACACCTTCGCCATTTGCACCAGTGCGATTTCCACCACCTTGACCCGCAGCTGAAGCTCCGCTTTGTTTGCTACCATCAGCCACTAAACCATCAAGCAGACTATCTACTGCTTTACTTTGCTGTTGAGCTGCTGCTTTTGCTTTAGCTTCTGCAGCGGCTTTTGCTTTTGCCTCAGCGGCAGCTTTGGCTTTAGCATCGGCTTCAGCCTTTGCTTTAGCATCTGCTTCAGCTTTTGCTTTCGCATCGGCTTCGGCTTTCGCCTTAGCTTCTTCTGCTTTTTGTTTTGCTGCTAATTCTGCTTGTTTTTTCGCTTCAGCTTCTGCTTGTTTTTTCGCATCTGCTTGTTCTTTTAAGATGCGATCACGCTCTGCTTTCGCTTGTGCGGCCGCTTCTTCAGCAACTTTTTGTTCTTCTTTCGCTTTGGCGGCAGCTAACGCGGCTTCACGTTTTTGAGCCTCTGCTGCCTCTTTTGCTTGTAAACGTTCAACTTCTAACGTTTTCAAACGTTCTTGTTCTTTCATTTGCTGCTGACGCAACTCTTCTTCTTGTTGCTCTGCACGCGCTTTACGTTCTTGTTCTGCTTTTTGGACGTTAGCCTGTTGCGCTTTTTGCTGGTTATACTGTTGTACTACAGCATTAGGATCGACCATAATAGCATCAATAACTTGCCCGCCTTCACCACCGCCACCACCTAAATCCCACTTCTGAGTTAATGACCCCCAGATAAGCAATGCGATAACAAGCAAATGCAAGGCAGTAGACAAGATAACTGAACGGCTCAATTTACTTCGGATTGGCTTCGTCTTCTTTCCCACGCTATTATCCAAACTTATTTCAACCTATTACATAGGCTGAGTCATTAAACCTACAGATTTAACACCTGCTTGACGTAACATGTTGAGCGCTTTAATTATCTCATCATAAGGAACATCTTTAGCACCGCCAATCAGAAATATAACTTTCGGATTTTTTTCCAATTGTCGTTTAGCTTCAGCCATAATCTGTTCTTGAGGCAATAATTCTAATACTTCTTGATCAACACGAATATTATATTGCCCAATTCCTGCAACCTCGACAATCACCGGGGGATTATCACTGGTTGAAACAGTTTGTGTATCTGTTGCTTCAGGAAGATCAACTTCAACACTTTGCGAAATGATAGGCGCTGTTGCCATAAAAATAAGCAAAAGCACTAACAATACGTCAAGCAAAGGAACAATGTTAATCTCTGATTTTACGCCTCGGCGGTTACTGCGACCTCGTGCCATCAGCTATCTCCTTCTGCGTTAACTATTTCTTTTCTGCTGAGGCAAAAGCTTGGCGATGTAAAATCGTCAGGAACTCTTCCATAAAGTTATCGTAACTTTGTTCCAGTTTAGTTACACGCTGCGTAAACCGGTTATAAGCCATAACTGCGGGGATCGCCGCAAATAAACCGATAGCTGTTGCAATCAATGCTTCAGCAATGCCGGGTGCGACCATTTGTAATGTTGCTTGTTTAACACTACCTAATGCAATAAATGCATGCATAATCCCCCATACGGTACCAAACAGGCCAATATATGGGCTGATAGAACCAACAGTACCAAGGAAAGGAATGTGAGTTTCTAGTGATTCTAATTCACGATTGAAAGAGACTCGCATTGCTCTTGATGCACCATTTACAACTGCATCAGGGGCATGAACGCTTGCTTGATGTAAACGTGCAAACTCTTTAAAACCGGAATGAAAAATTTGCTCTGAGCCTGATAACTCATCACGACGAGCTTGGCTATCTTTATATAAACGAGCCAAGTCAGTACCTGACCAGAATTTATCTTCAAAATCTGCAGCTTCACGATCAGCGGCATTCAGAACTTTAGTTCGCTGAATAATAATCGCCCAAGATGCAATAGAAAATCCGATTAAAATCAACATGATCAACTTAACTAAAAGCCCTGCTTTTAGAAAGAGATCGATAACATTCATGTCAGCCACTACTTAAACTCCGCGATAATGGACTTAGGAAGCGCTACAGGCTTCATTTTTAATGAATCTACGCAGACAACAAGCACATCTGCGCTACACAAAACATAACCATCTTGATTAATAAGCTTTTGAGAAAATGTCATTGAGGCACCACGTAATGTGGTAATTTCACTTTCTACTTGTAAAAGCTCATCAAGTCGAGCTGGTGCAATATATTCTATTGATAATTTACGTACAACAAATACAACATGATCATACTCCCGTAAATCATGCTGATGAAAACCTTTTTCTCTGAGTAGTTCTGTTCGGGCGCGTTCAAAATATTTTAGATAGCTGGCGTGATAGACTACACCACCGGCATCAGTATCTTCATAATAAACACGAACAGGCCAAAGAAACTGCATAATATCTTCCTTACATTTTCCGAGTTAAGTCCATAAATAATTAAGCTATAAGTCACTTAACTATACTTAAGAGGTAGCTCTAAGGGAATCATAGTAACGTAAAGAATAGAAAACACAGTTTTCAGGCGCCAATCATAAACTCTTCTTTGCAACACGCAATATGCTTTGTGCTCTGAATAGAAAAAATATTTTCATTAAGACAGCATAAAAATGCTTGCTAATTAGAAATTCATAGATTGTCTTATTTATTAGTATTATTTTTAATGGCATAAAAAAACCAGTTTTAAAACCGGTTTTTTATATAAATCAATTAATTATTTATGATTGGTGTCTCATGGAGGTAGTGCCACTGCCAACTCATTTCATGAGAATTGCGTCTCAATAACGCCACTGACTCCCGCATAAGAATTTTCTTATTTTCACTGTGTATTTCTTGATATCTGACAATCGCCAAACAATCTGATTGATAAATTATTTTATAATCATCCGTTTTTATTTTCAGACCTCTTCTTTTCCCTGCATTTTCTCTGAACATCACAATAACATCATCATAACTCACTGCTTTTCCGTTGATCCCAACCATCGAAAACTCACTAGATAAAAGATTTTCTATCTTAGTTATTGCATCAACAGAAAGTGGAAATTGTGTAAAAACAGCTTCAATCTCATCATGCAAAGATTTAATGCTTTCTATAATTAAACCGGTATTAATTTTCATCTTTTATTTCCTGTGCAATACTTTTTTTCTTTAATGTAAATAATAGTGTGAGAGGCAATATGCCAATTAAAGCGCATATTAAAAATGTCATGTTATAAGCAGTTTGTGGCAAACAAAAAAGAGAAAAAATATTAAATAACATAGCAACAACGGTTGCTCCGACACTAAAAACGACCTGTCTATTAATATTCCAAATAACACTGGCTTGAACTAATTTCTGTGAGTTAAAATCATATAAAGCCGTTGTTTGCGCAGTATTAGCACCAATTCCGCCACCAATTCCGATAACTAGATAAGCAATAATTAATAAAAATATATCAGTATTACTATTTACAAATATTAATAAAGCAATACCTGTACTGTGTAATAATAGAGCAAAAACAAATAAACGTTTCATGCCCAATTTATTATAAAATACGCCACTTATTGTCATTGAAATAAAAGCCCCAAGTGCATATAACAACATGAAAACACCTGTGCCTTGAGCAGTAAATTTTAAATATTGTTGTAAATAAAAAATCGCAAGAATATTTACACCAGTAAAAATACCAGGAATACAATAATAAATAAAAATAGAGATCGATAAGTTTCTATTTTTTAATAGTGCTAAATTAATAACTGGAGATGTATGGCGTCGATAATGGTAATAATAAAGTACTGCAAAACATACCGATAATACCGCTATGACTAATGCAAGTAAGGTTGAGTGATACTCACCATAAGCCGATAGAGCAAACAACCCTGATACAATGAGCAAACTAATAAGAATGATACCTTTAATATCCAGTGTAGCATTTTCTTTAGGTAATGGCTCTTTTACCCAAATAAAGGCTAAAAATGCAGTTAGCAATGAGAAAGGAATATTGCTATAAAACACCCAACGCCAAGAAGCCATATCAACAATAAATCCACCTAATGTAGGCGATATTGCAGGAGCGATTAAAGCTATCGCCATAATGATCGTAGATATTTTACTTCTTTCATGTCCTTGAAAATATTGAAAAGTTAGCGCTTGTCCAATTGGGATCAATAATCCACCACTAACACCTTGAATAAAACGCCACAAAATAAGCTCACTAAATGAATCTGAGCTTCCCACTAGCGCCACAGACAAACTAAACATCAACATCGATGTCACCATCAATGCTCTAATTCCAAAACGCTGTGATAACCAATGACTTAATGGAATGATTAACGTCAACCCCAAGATATAGCTATTTGAAACCCAAGTCACTGAAACAATGGAAATTTGCATATCATCAGCGAGTGCAGGTAATGCAATTGCTGACATAAAAATATTAATACAATCTATAAAGAAACCGAGTAGAAATATAGCTGCAATTTGATAGCGGTAAGTCATAAAAATCCTCCGTGCATAGAGTACGGAAGATTGACGAATTTCGTCTATCTGACAAAATAGAACTTATTGTTTAATCAGAGTAAACAATCATGCAAAATCAAATTGATCGAATTCGCTCTTTTATTGCTGTTGTTGATACCGGATCATTTACTCAAGCAGCGAAATATTTGCGCTTGAGTAAATCAATGGTGAGTATTCATATCAAAGCATTAGAAATAGAGTTAAATGTCTCATTACTCAATCGTAATACTCGTCGATTTACGCTGACAGAGACTGGCGAGATGCTTTATCAAGATTTCCGCCAAGTGTTAATTCAGTTAGAGCAAACATTAGATAAAGCGAGATTGGGTCAGCAAGAACTACAGGGATCGTTGCGATTAAGTTCAACGGCTGAATTTGGTGAATATTATATTTTACCGTTACTTAGTCAATTTATGCAATTACACTCAAAGTTGAAAGTACAGTACACCTTTAATTCTTCCATTGAGGATTTAATAAATCATAAGTTAGATTTAGCTATTCGTTTAGGTACATTAAAAGACAGTAATTATCGCTCAACCAAATTGGCTAATTACGAGATAAGTTTAGTTATTTCACCTGATTTGTTGCAGAAATTCTCGATAAAAACCATCAACGACTTAAGTGCTATTCCCTATTTAGCAAACAGTAATTTACGTCAAAGTAAACTATCAACTTCTGCACAGTTTAGTGCCCTGCTCTCTCAATTAGCGCAAGATGCCTATTTTGAAACTAATACTATTGCCGCATTAAAAAAGATGGCTCTTGCACATTCTGGGATGACTATTTTGCCACATTGGTATATTCATCAAGAATTATTAGAAGGCCAATTAGTCGTGCTGTTTCCTGAATACTCATTGTTAACGCAGTCCGTGAATATTATTTTTCCTTATAGTGAACACATCCCCAGAAAAGCACGTTTATTTATTGATTACTTAAAAGAGAATATTCATTTATAAAAACAAAAAGATAGATAATATTGATAGGATCCTTAGATAAGAAAATACCTTATTTCTTTTTCATATAATGAGCAGAAATAAGGTATTTTTTAAAAGAAGAAATAACTTAGCCCTACAACTAAAACAATAATTGCAGGGATTGGGTGCAATAAACATTTTGCAATTACATGTTTAGGACGAAATGCTAGGCCAAAAGTCGCCCCCGCACAAACCGACCAAATAAGAAGGATACCTTGCCAAATTGCCAATGAACTGGTGTTCGCCGCAAATCGGCTAGGATCCCACATAACACAAAATGCCATCACCAACGCCATGATTAAAACAAGAGCCCTAATAGGGCCCTTGTCTAGTAGTTGGTAACTTTTGTCCAACATTATTCTTCACTTTCTGAAGTTTTTTTCGCTTCAGCATGCTCGTAAGCCAGTCCTGCGATCACCGCAATACTACAAGCGAAGAGTGTGCCGAGAAGCCATGCAAAATACCACATTCTCTATGCTCCTTAGTAAAGAGTATGATTATTACCTTCGATAAATTTCTTATCGAGGCGACCATGCATTTTCCAGTAACACCAGATAGTGTAAAGGAGAACGATAGGTACAAAGATAATCGCAACAACTGTCATGACTTGCAGAGTAAACAAGCTAGAAGTTGCATCCCACATTGTTAAGCTCACATCTGGGAACGTGCTTGAAGGCATCACAAATGGGAACATAGTCACACCACAAGTCAGGATAACACAAGCAATAGTCAGTGAAGTGAACAGGAATGCCCAACCACCTTTATTTGCTTTAGTTGCAACAATCGCCAGTAAAGGAGATAACAGACCTAATGCAGGCAATGCCCACAATACTGGATAATTGTTGTAGTTAGTCATCCAAGCACCAGCTTCATGAGAAACAGTTTTCAGCAGTGGAGATGAAGGACCTGCTGTATCAATTGCACTTGTTATGATAAAGCCATCAATACCATAGATTAACCATACGCCCGCAACAGCAAAACCAATGAACGTGATTAAAGAGGTGATGTAAGTAGCTTTACGTGTACGCTCATGTAACTCACCAGTGGTACGCATTTGAAGATAACTTGCACCATGTGCAACAATCATCATTAAGCTAATCACACCAGCTAATAAACCGTATGGGTTTAATAGGTACAGTAGGTTGATTAACGCGTTAGTTGTACCGTTATAAGAGACACGTTGCATGCTATCGACTTCTAATGGAACACCTTGTAACAGGTTACCAAAAGCAACACCGATAACTAATGGTGGAACGAAGCTACCAATAAAGATACCCCAATCCCACATACCACGCCATTTCGGAGATTCTAGTTTAGAACGGTAGTCAAAACCTACAGGACGGAAGAATAATGCCGCCAGTACGAAAATCATACCAAAATAGAAACCAGAGAATGCCGCAGCATAAACCATTGGCCATGCAGCGAATAATGCACCACCGGCGGTGATTAACCAAACTTGGTTACCATCCCAGTGAGGTGCAACAGAGTTAATCAAAATACGGCGTTCAGTGTCATCTTTCGCGATAACGCGTAGTAACACACCGACACCCATATCAAAACCATCAGTGACTGCAAAGCCAATCAGTAAGATACCAATCAGTAGCCACCAAACAAATCGCAATACTTCATAATCAAACATAGTGGACTCCTGTGTTACTTACTTTGTGCAGAAGAAGCGTTCTTCTGTTCAAAGTGATAGCGACCCGTCTTCAGGCTACTCGGCCCAAGGCGACCAAATTTGAACATCAGGAACATTTCAGCAACTAGGAACAATGTATACAGACCACAGATAAGCCCCATAGATACTAGGATATCTGCCTCTGTCAATGAAGAAGTTGCCACCGCCGTAGGCAGAATTTCACCAATTGCCCATGGTTGACGTCCATATTCTGCAACAAACCAACCTGCTTCAATTGCAATCCATGGTAATGGAATACTATACAGGGCGGCACGCAGTAGCCATGTATATTTGCCAATACGGTTTGACAGAACAGTCCAGAAGGAAATCGCAACAATCAGTAACATCAGGAAGCCTGAGGCAACCATGATACGGAATGACCAGAATAGTGGTGCGACGTTAGGAATAGTGTCTTTTGCAGCAGCTTTGATTTGATCTTCTGTTGCATCAACGACATTTTCAGTATAACGCTTCAGTAATAAGCCATAGCCTAAATCTTGTTTAGCGTCATTAAATGCAGCACGAATAGCAGGATCAGTATTACCTGAACGCAGTTCACTTAATAATTCGTAAGCTTTCATACCGTTACGAATACGAACTTCATGCTGACTCATCAGATCATTAAGACCTAATACTGGTGTATCGAAAGAACGCGTTGCGATAATACCCATGACATAAGGTATTTGTAATGCAAACGAGTTTTCCATTTTTTCTTGATTAGGGAATGCAATCAGATTAAATGCAGCAGGCGCTGCTTCTGTATGCCATTCACCTTCAATTGCAGCCAACTTCGTTTTTTGTACGTCACCCATTTCGTAACCAGATTCATCACCTAATACGATAACAGATAACACAGCAGCAATACCAAAAGTTGCCGCAACTGCAAAAGAACGTTTTGCAAAACCAATATCACGGCCTTTGAGCAGGTAGTAAGAGCTGATACCCAGAACAAAGAAAGCACCAGTTGTATAACCAGCTGCAACTGTGTGAACAAATTTAACTTGAGCGACTGGGTTTAAAACCAGATCAGCAAAACTCAACATTTCCATTCGCATGGTTTCAAAGTTGAAGTCTGCAGCAACAGGGTTTTGCATCCAACCATTCGCAACAAGGATCCACAGAGCAGAGAAGTTAGAACCGAAAGCAACTAACCAAGTTACCATCAAGTGCTGCTTCTTACCTAAACGATCCCAGCCAAAGAAGAACAATCCGACGAATGTTGATTCTAAGAAGAACGCCATTAAACCTTCGATTGCTAAAGGCGCACCGAAGATATCACCGACGTAATGAGAGAAATATGACCAGTTAGTACCAAATTGGAACTCCATGGTCAATCCAGTTGCGACACCCAGAGCAAAGTTAATACCGAATAACTTACCCCAGAACTTTGTCATATCTTTGTAAACTTGTTTACCCGACAGAACATATATCGTTTCCATGATTGCCAGCATAAACGCCATACCTAACGTTAACGGGACAAACAGGAAGTGATACATCGCTGTTAAGGCAAACTGTAACCGTGACAGTTCGACAATATCAAACATCTTGACTCCTTGCTCCTAGCAGGAAGACACCGACTTGCGGCAACCCGACTTTATTAAATTATAAAGCCTCATAACTACCAACAATAAATGCCTCTAAAAACAACAACGAATATTAAAGACCAAAAACACAATACCTTACAAATAGTACGCTTATATTTACATATAATAAATATATTTTGCGTGACCCAGATTTGAATTCTGAGCTTAGGTCAACAATACGACTTTTAGGTTTGTAACAGCATATTTGATCGTGTGCCAATTTAAGCATATTCAGAAAATTTTGCCACAATTAATAACTTGACCCACATCAAAAAAACACTTTAATGTTAACTAGTTGCGAATAAATTACCCAATAGTTACCATTGTGTTAACGCAATGTTGTTTTTATTTTTAAGTGTAATTTATCTCCTTATATTTTCCATAATAAAATTAACTTTTTATTTTCATAAAAGCCCTAAAAATAAACACTTTTAGTTGTGTTTTATTAATTTTAATATCAAAATCATTTTTTTGCAGGTAAAAAATAAATATTTAAAAAAAATAATCTATTAATTAATGGGTTGAAATTTACAAAAGTGTAAATACAGAAAATGACATCTAGTTAATTCGCCAAATAAAAATAAAAATAAAATCTAATAGTGATTGTCTATTTTTAATATTAATGACTGCTTATTTTGTTTTTTATTTCAGATAAGTAAACTGTAACTAATTTATATTATATATCTAAAATATAAATCAACAATTCAATAAAATTGAAAATAATCTTTTAAATCAATAGAATAAAAAACACTAACTCAGCCAAATGAAAAAGGAAAATAATCTTTCTTTATTGTATTTTATTATTTTTGTAGAACATTTCTTACAACAATCATAAGTGTTTCATCATTACACTTGATAGGTATAAAAGAGCCTAGTTTCGGCTTTAATCCTCTTTTTGATGCCCTATCATAATAAAAGAATATTTTCTCAGACAACCTTCTTTACCAGCCCCCCTTTTCACTTATCCATTAACATGTTTAAAAAAACATCTTCGCAGTAAAAACCTGCCTTACAGCGATGTTGAAGCGGAAATTTAGGGACTATTGTTACGATGTTTATAGAAAAGAGCATGATGTTCACAACATAAAATAACTATTTATTTTCTTTTTCTAGTCCATTTTTCACCTAAAAACATGCATTTAAAATATTATTTTTAACAACGAAGAATGGATACAAACAATATTTATCGTTATTTCCAGTTTATGCAAAAAACTTAGAAAAAGAAAAAAGAGCGATTACGCATAGAGATTAAAATTTAAAAAAATCGATTTAAAACAGATGATTAGCCTTAATTCATATAGATATTTGATATGTTAATCATAATACTCGATATAGATATAAATATTTAAATGAAGCTAGATATAAAAATGCCAGCTTCCTATTAAGAAACTGGCATTTAAGATAGTATCAATATGAAATTATTAACAGTATCGTTACTTACTTGATCATTAATTTAATAGCTTCACCAATATCGGCCAAGCTACGCACAGTTTTAACACCCGCAGCTTCAAGAGCAGCAAATTTCTCATCTGCTGTGCCTTTACCGCCTGCAATAATAGCTCCCGCATGTCCCATGCGTTTACCTTTAGGGGCTGTCACACCAGCAATGTAACCTACAACTGGTTTAGTCACATGATCTTTGATATAAGCAGCTGCTTCTTCTTCTGCTGTACCACCAATTTCACCGATCATCACAATTGCTTCTGTTTGTGGATCTTCTTGGAATAGCTTCAGAATATCAATAAAGTTAGAACCTGGGATTGGGTCACCACCAATACCAACACACGTTGATTGGCCTAAACCAACATCTGTTGTCTGTTTAACTGCTTCATACGTTAATGTACCTGATCGAGATACAATGCCAACTTTGCCTGGTAAATGAATATGGCCAGGCATAATACCAATCTTACATTCACCCGGAGTGATTACACCTGGGCAGTTAGGGCCAATCATACGTACGCCTGCTTCATCTAATTTTACTTTTACTGTTAGCATATCCAAAGTAGGGATGCCTTCTGTAATAGTAATGATGAGTTTAATGCCTGCCTCAATCGCTTCTAAGATTGAATCTTTACAAAATGGCGCAGGTACATAAATAACTGTCGCAGTTGCCCCCGTTGCCTCAACAGCTTCGCGTACAGTATTAAATACTGGAAGTCCTAAATGCGTAGTGCCACCTTTACCTGGCGTAACACCTCCAACCATTTGTGTACCATAAGCAATTGCTTGCTCAGAGTGGAATGTTCCTTGGCTACCAGTAAAACCTTGGCAAATTACTTTGGTGTTTTTATCGATTAAAATAGACATTATTTTGCCTCCGCTGCTGCAACAACTTGTTTTGCGGCATCAGTTAAGCTTTTAGCTGCGATAATATTTAATCCACTATCTGCTAATTTCTTGGTGCCTAACTCTGCATTGTTTCCTTCAAGACGAACAACCACAGGAACATTAACGCCAACTTCTTCAACCGCGCCAATAATACCGTCTGCGATTAAGTCACAACGAACAATACCGCCAAAAATGTTGACTAATACAGCACTGACATTTTCATCTGACAAAATAATTTTAAATGCTTCTGTTACACGTTCTTTTGTTGCACCACCACCCACATCGAGGAAGTTAGCTGGTTCACCACCGTGAAGTTTAACAATATCCATAGTACCCATTGCTAAACCAGCACCATTAACCATGCAACCAATGTTGCCATCTAATGCAACATAGTTCAGTTCCCATTGGGCAGCTTGCGCTTCTCGCGGATCTTCTTGCGATGGATCGTGCAGTTCACGCATTTCAGGCTGGCGATATAATGCATTGCTATCTACGCCTAATTTGCCATCTAGACAAATCAGATCATCTTCTTTAGTGATAACCAAAGGGTTAATTTCAATTAGCGCAAGATCACGCTCTAAGAAGATAGTAGCTAATCCCATAAAGATCTTAGCAAATTGACTGACTTGCTTACCTTTTAAACCTAGTTTAAAAGCCAGTTCTCTTCCCTGATAAGGCATTGGGCCTGTCAGTGGATCAATAATTGCGCGATGAATAAGTTCTGGCGTTTCTTCCGCTACTTTTTCAATTTCTACGCCACCTTCAGTTGAAGCCATAAAGACAACGCGACGGGTACCACGGTCAATAACCGCACCAAGATAAAGCTCTTTAGCGATATCAGTTGCAGCTTCAACCAAAATCTGTGTAACAGGCTGACCGTTAGCGTCTGTTTGATAAGTCACTAAACGTTTGCCTAACCATTGTTCAGCAAATGCGCGGATCTCTTCTTTAGATTTAACGACTTTTACGCCGCCCGCTTTACCACGTCCACCCGCGTGAACCTGACATTTCACGACCCAAGGGCCTTGACCGATTTTTGATGCAGCTTCTTCTGCCTCGCGCGGCGTGGAGCAGGCGAAACCAGCAGGAGCTGGTAATCCATACCGTGTGAAAAGCTGTTTTGCCTGATACTCGTGTAAATTCATGATGTTCTATCCATAATCTTGTTGAAAGTCGGGCTTTCTTATTTTTTTGACTATAAGCCAGAGAAATCTGACTTCACGAACACACTGTACTTCTTTGATGCTTGTGTCTGTTGCTAAGTAGGCAGGAGGAGCATCTCCTGCCTAAAAGCGATATTTATTACCTATACATCAAGTAATAAACGGGCTGGATCTTCTAGCATCTCTTTGACGGTTACTAAGAAACCGACAGACTCACGACCGTCAATTAAACGGTGGTCATAAGATAGAGCCAGATACATCATTGGTAGAATAACAACCTGACCATCAACGGCCATTGGGCGATCTTTTATAGCATGCATCCCTAAAATGGCACTTTGTGGTGGGTTGATAATAGGCGTTGACATTAATGAGCCGAAAACACCACCATTTGTAATAGTAAAGTTACCACCCGTTAAGTCTTCAACGGTCAACTTACCATCACGACCTTTTACTGCTAATGCTTTGATATTTTTCTCAATATCCGCCATGCTCATTGCATCCGCATCACGTAATACTGGTGTTACCAGGCCACGAGGCGTTGATACCGCAATACTGATATCGAAATAGTTGTGATAAACCACATCTGTGCCATCAATAGAAGCATTCACTTCTGGGTAGCGTTTCAGTGCTTCAACAACCGCTTTAATATAGAAAGACATAAAGCCTAAACGGACACCGTGGCGTTTTTCGAAAGCTTCGCCATATTGAGCACGTAAATCTTTGATTGGTTGCATGTTGATTTCGTTAAACGTTGTCAACATTGCAGTAGTGTTTTTCGCTTCTAATAAACGTTCTGCAACACGTTTGCGTAAACGTGTCATTGGAACACGTTTTTCACTACGGTGAGATAACAGCGCTTGAGGCGCTTCTTCAACAGGTTTCGTTGCCGTTTTATTTGCAACATGGCCTTCGATATCTTGGCGAGTTAAACGACCACCTACACCGCTACCTTTCACATCAGCAGGATTAACATCGTGCTCTGCCACTAAACGACGCGCTGTTGGGCTTAATGCATCGTTATTGCCTTTTTCAGCAATGTCAGCACTTTGACGTTGTGCAGGTGTGCTATCTTGAGCTGGTTTCACATCAGCAGGAATACCGGTGCTATCACCTAAACGAATGCGTCCGAGTAATTGGCGTGAGCCAACAGTAGCGCCTTCATCTTCAAGGATGCTTTCTAATACGCCCGCTTCACTTGCAGGAACTTCTAAAACAACTTTATCTGTTTCGATTTCAACCAGCACTTCATCGCGTTGAATGCTATCACCAGGTTTTTTATGCCAAGTTGCGACCGATGCGTCAGCAACTGATTCAGGGAGATCCGGTACTAGAATGTCTACACTACTCATTTTCTATCCTTATTTATTCAACTTTCAGTGCGTCTTCAACCAGAGCTTTTTGTTGCTCCTGATGAACAGAGGTATAACCAACTGCTGGAGAGGCTGATGCAGGACGTCCTGCATAACGTAATGTTGCGCCCGTAGGGATCGCATCACGGAAATTATGCTGGCTGCAATACCAAGCCCCCTGATTTAAAGGCTCTTCTTGACACCAAACAAAATCTTTCACATGGGAGTAAGATGCTAGAATTTGTGCAATATCTTCGTGTGGGAATGGATACAGTTGTTCAATACGAATAATGGCAACGTTGTTTTGCTCATTAGCACGACGTTGTTCTAATAAATCGTAGTAAACCTTACCTGAACACATCACAACACGTTTTACATCAGCCGGTTTTAAATCATCCATTTCACCAATTACAGGTAAGAATTTACCATTGGCTAATTCATCCAATGCAGAAACTGCTAATGGGTGACGTAACAGTGATTTTGGTGACATTACGATAAGTGGGCGACGCATACCACGTAATGCTTGACGGCGTAACATATGGTAAACCTGAGCAGGCGTTGATGGCACACAAACCTGCATATTTTGCTCTGCACACAGTTGCAGATAACGCTCTAAACGTGCAGAAGAGTGTTCAGGGCCTTGGCCTTCATAACCGTGTGGTAACAGCATCACTAAACCACACATACGACCCCATTTTTGCTCACCAGAGCTAATAAATTGGTCGATAACGACTTGAGCAACGTTTGCAAAGTCACCAAATTGCGCTTCCCAAATCGTCAATCCACGAGGCTCTGTTGTTGCATAACCATATTCAAATGCAAGAACAGCTTCTTCTGTTAATACAGAGTCCCAGACATTAAATTGCCCTTGAGCATTATGAATATTAGCCAATGGAACATAAACAGAACCATTAGTTTGATTATGAATAACGGCGTGACGGTGGAAGAATGTACCACGGCCGGCATCTTCACCAGAAAGACGGATCGTAATACCTTGGTCAACTAAAGTTGCATACGCTAATGTTTCCGCAGCACCCCAGTCGAGCAATTTCTCACCTTCTGCCATGACAGCACGGTCAGCGTAAATTTTCTCAACACGAGATTGCATCACGATTTCTGACGGGACAGTACTCACACGACGCGCTAAATCTTGTAAACGTGTTTGCTCTACTTTATGTGGATACTCTTCATTCCATTCGTGATTTAAATACGGCTCCCATGTGTAAGAATGCAGCCCCATTGGGCGATATTCTTCAACAACACAATCACCACGATCTAGTGCATCACGATAGAGATTAACCAGTTCAGTCACATCATTGGCATCAAGCAGTGATTGAGCAACCAGTTTATCTGCATAAATTTTACGTGGTGTTGGGTGTTTCTTGATTTTTTGATACATCAGAGGCTGAGTCGCATTTGGCTCATCCGCTTCGTTATGGCCATGACGGCGATAACACACCAAATCAATCATTACGTCACGTTTAAAAGTATTACGGAAATCCAATGCAAGACGAGTTACAAAAGCAACGGCTTCCGGATCATCGGCATTAACGTGGAAAATTGGTGCCTGAACCATTTTCACAATATCAGTACAGTATTGTGTTGAACGAGCATCTTTTGGATTTGACGTGGTGAAACCAACTTGGTTATTGATAACGATACGAACTGTACCGCCAACTTCATAACCACGCGCTTGCGACATATTCAAGGTTTCTTGAACAACACCTTGACCAGTTACCGCCGCATCACCATGAATTGTAATAGGAAGAACCATATTACTACGCGCTTCATCTAAACGATCACGACGAGCACGAACAGAACCGATAACAACTGGGCTAACAATCTCTAAGTGAGAAGGGTTAAAGGCTAATGCTAAGTGAACTTGAGCCCCTTCCGTTGCAAAATCGGATGAAAAACCTTGGTGATATTTAACGTCACCAGTTCCCAAATGCTCTTTATGGATCCCCGCAAATTCATCAAATAAATCAGCAGGTTTTTTACCGAGGATATTAACCAAAACGTTTAAACGTCCGCGGTGTGCCATACCGAGAACCACTTCACGAGTGTCTTGTTTACCGGCATGACGGATTAAATCTTTCAACATAGGTACTAATGCATCACCACCTTCTAAAGAGAAGCGTTTCGCACCTGGGAATTTCGCACCTAAATAACGTTCTAAGCCTTCAGCAGCTGTTAGCTCTGTCAGGAAGCGTAACTTTTCTTCTTTTGTAAATTGGTCTGCAACATTAACTGATTCTAAACGTTGTTGGATCCAGCGTTTTTCTTCAGTATTAGTGATATGCATATATTCAGCACCGATTGAACCACAATAAATGCGTTTCAGGGCCTCATATAAATCACTTAATTTCATGGTTTCTTTGCCGATAGCAAAAGAACCGACGTTGAAAGTTTCTTCAAAATCTTCTTTAGTCAGATTATGGAAAGCAGGATCTAAATCTGGAACAGATTCTTGTTTCCATAAACCAAGTGGGTCGAGGTTCGCATTTTGATGGCCACGGAAACGAAAAGCATTGATGAGCTGCAAAACTTTGACTTGTTTTGAGTCCGTTGCCGGATCGCTTACCGAGGTATGATATCGAGTGGATTCTTTTGCGAGGCGTCTGAAGTAGTCGCGGGTCTGAGAATGCGACTGCTCTATGCCTTGACTTGCGGGCAGTTGTTGAAAAATCTCTCTCCAACTTTCGTCAACAGAGTTTGGGTCAGTTAGGTAATCTTCATAGATATCTTCTATGTAAGACTGATTCTCTCCTGCTAGAAATGTTGATTCTAGCCAGTCCTTCATTGCGCCGTTCTGCATTATGATCCCTTAAGCTATACAGCTTTAGTTCGCCGTGGATAACTAATACCGTGATTAAACGGTGTCGATTGCAAGGTTCTCTCATGACCCGCTATCTCGCAGGTTCTTTAAATATGGAGCTTTAGCTCTCAAGGAACCTTTAAGCACTGTCTAACAGTGTTTAAAGGTGCCTTACTATTTACCGCAAACGTCTAACTTAGTTTTTCCATTAACCGCCCTAACTATTTTAGGGCGGTTATTATTTTATGCACTACGTTTTAACAACATCGACTTAATATGGCCAATCGCTTTTGTTGGATTGAGTCCTTTAGGACATACGCTGACACAGTTCATAATGCCATGACAACGGAATACGCTGAACGCATCGTTAAGATCATCAAGGCGAGATTCTGTTTCTGTATCGCGACTATCAATCAAGAAACGATATGCAGCTAACAATCCAGCTGGCCCGATAAACTTATCTGGATTCCACCAGAATGACGGGCAAGATGTTGAACAACAAGCACAAAGGATACAATCGTAAAGTCCATCAAGCTTTTCACGTTGTTCTGGTGACTGTAAGTTCTCACGAGCAGGAGGATTTTTGCCATTATTAATTAAATACGGACGAATTTTCTCATACTGTGTATAGAACTGAGTCATATCCACTATTAAATCACGAATTACTGGTAAACCGGGTAACGGTCTGATCACAATTTTCTTACTTCCTTTCTGTAAAGATGAAATAGGTGTGATACAAGCCAAACCATTTTTACCATTCATGTTCACGCCATCAGAGCCACAAACACCTTCACGGCAAGAACGACGGAACGATAAGGTAGGATCTTTTTCCTTTAGCTGAATTAATGCATCCAACAGCATCATGTCACGCCCTTCTGGAACTTCGAGGGTGTAATCTTGCATATGCGGCGCATTATCAACGTCGGGATTGTAACGATAAATCGAAAATTCAAGTTTCATATTTAAGTCTCCGCAACTTCAATAACACCGCTAATTAATATGTACGCACTTTTGGTGGGAAGGCTTCACGCAGTTTTGGCTGCATATTGACTTCACGTCGTGTCATTGTTTCGGTTTGCGGTTGATATAATGTATGACATAACCAGTTCGCATCATCACGCTCTGGGAAATCGAAACGGCTATGAGCTCCACGACTTTCTGTACGGAAGTTTGCAGACACCGCAGTGGCATAAGCTGTTTCCATCAGGTTGTCTAATTCTAAGCACTCAATACGCTGTGTATTAAACTCACTTGAATTATCATCCAGTCGTGCATTTTGTAAGCGCTCACGAATAACTTTCAGTTCTTCTAAGCCTTTAGCCATTGCATCACCTTCACGGAATACCGAGAAGTTATGTTGCATACAAGATTGCAGTGCTTTACGGATCTCAACAGGATCTTCACCAGAGCGATTGTTTTCCCAGCGATTTAAGCGTGTTAATGCTGCATCAACATCCGACTCGCTTGCATCACGCATCGTGCCTTGTTCCATCAGAGATTCTTTTAAGTGAACCCCTGCTGAACGACCAAATACAACGAGGTCTAACAGTGAGTTACCGCCTAAGCGGTTGGCACCATGAACAGATACACAAGCAATTTCACCGACAGCAAACAGTCCAGGAATAACAACATCTTCGCCCTTCTCATTTACACGAATGGCTTGGCCTGTCACTTTTGTTGGAATACCACCCATCATATAGTGACAAGTCGGAATAACTGGAATTGGCTCTTTGATAGGATCAACGTGTGCAAATGTACGAGACAAATCAAGAATACCTGGTAAACGTGATTCAAGGACTTCTTTACCAAGATGGTCGAGTTTCAATTTCGCATGAGGACCCCAAGGGCCATCACAACCACGACCTTCACGAATTTCAATCATGATTGAACGTGCAACCACATCACGACCAGCAAGGTCTTTAGCGTTTGGCGCATAACGTTCCATAAAGCGTTCACCGTCTTTATTCAACAGATATCCGCCTTCACCACGACAACCTTCGGTCACTAACACACCCGCGCCTGCAATACCCGTTGGGTGGAATTGCCACATTTCCATATCTTGCAGTGGAACACCTGCACGAACCGCCATACCAACCCCGTCACCGGTGTTGATATGTGCATTTGTCGTAGATTGATAAATACGGCCTGCACCACCTGTGGCTAAAATAGTGGCATTAGCTTTGAAATAAACAACTTCACCTGTTTCGATGCAAATTGCAGTACAACCAACAATATCGCCATCTTGGTTTTTCACGAGATCCAGTGAATACCACTCTGAAAAGATAGTTGTATGATTTTTTAAATTTTGCTGATACAGGGTATGCAACAGTGCGTGCCCAGTGCGGTCAGCAGCCGCTGCAGTACGCGCAGCTTGTTCGCCACCGAAGTTCTTAGACTGACCACCAAACGGACGTTGATAAATACGGCCATCGTCTAGACGAGAAAATGGAAGTCCCATATGTTCCAGCTCTAAAATTGCTTCAGGACCAGTTTTACACATATATTCGATTGCATCTTGGTCTCCGATATAATCGGAACCTTTTACTGTATCGTACATGTGCCATTCCCAGTTATCCTCATGAGTATTACCTAGCGCAACGGTAATACCGCCTTGAGCTGAAACAGTATGAGAACGAGTAGGAAAAACTTTAGAAATTAGTGCACAAGACAAACCCATTTGGGAAATCTGTAAAGCGGCACGCATACCCGCGCCACCAGCACCAATAACAACGGCATCAAACTCTCTTACTGGCAGATTCATTACACACCCCACACCACAATTGTTCCATAAATAAGATAAACCAACAGCGCAACAACAATAATCAGTTGTAAAGTCAGGCGTAATGCCAGCGGTTTAATATAGTCCGTTAACACTTGCCACATGCCTATCCACGCGTGGATAAGAATAGAAAGCAACGTCAAGATGGTGAACACTTTGGTTAGGGATGAGCTAAAGAACCCACGCCATACTTCATAGGTAATTTCTGTGGTTGCAATAAAACCCACAAGATAAAGAACATATAAAACGATGATGATGGCTGAGGCACGCAGAAATAACCAATCCTGTATACCAGTACGGCCTAAAGTAGAAGAATTACTTACCATACTAATACCCCCGCCAATATTGATAAAATTACTGTAATAACCATAGATGCAGCCGCTGAATTGCGACCCACAATCAAGGTTTCATCAATAAAGCCGAAGTCCATTAGCATGTGACGAATACCACCACAAATATGGTATGCCAATGCCGTCAGGATGCCCCACAAAATAAATTTTGCGAAGAAGCCAGTCATTATTTCAGCAGCTTGCTGAAAACCTTCAGGAGAAGAGAGAGAGGTGCCAAGTAACCACAGTAAAATGCCAACTGCGACTAACATGATAACCCCAGAGACACGATGCAAGATCGATGCGATAGCAGGGAGTGGAAACTGTATCGTCTGTAAATCCAGATTGACAGGTCTTTGTTTTTTCACAATTTATGCCCACACAGCTTTTATAATTTTTCCTTCCTCCGGACCTGGATGGAAATCAAACAGCGAATGGGGTACAAAGGCACATTTTAAGTAAAATGTTAAATCCGTCTATTTTACAAAAATTGTGGATTCGTTACGCTGGTTCTCCATACAACAAAGGTTCCGGAGACCTGCGCGCAGTATAAGTGCTTCACAAACTTATTACAATTACCACACAACTTGTGTGCCAGACATTTGCCTCGAACAGTGAGAGGGATCACTATTTAATATATCTGATGCAAAAATGATTATCATTTTTGACACACGTACAACATTTTTATTACATTTAACGCATAATTTTAATGTTTATGTTTTTTTTGTGCGCAAACACGCTTCCAGAAACCTCAAACTTATGTAAAAGTGTTGTCAGTACTAATTCTAAGTGCATTGCATAAAAAAGCACCTAAAAAAACATAACATCAAAAGCTCCTTAACATAAGTGACACACTATAGACCTAGATATGACGGGCATAAAATAAAACCCGACTGGGTACCTTACATCAACTATAGTTTCACTATCGAAGTGCATCTTTATTCTTTATGGAGATACCCTCGACTTTGTTAGGAGACATATAAGCGCTAAGGAGATTATAAATGGCTGATAACAAAGCTAAGCTAACGATTGATGAAACATCTGTAGACTTGGACGTTCTATCCCCAACACTCGGTTCCAAAGTTATTGATATTCGTACTCTCGGCTCCAAAGGTTATTACACCTATGATCCCGGCTTTACCTCAACCGCCTCTTGTGAGTCAAAAATCACCTTTATTGATGGTGATAACGGTATCTTACTTCACCGTGGTTTCCCTATCGGGCAATTAGCGACTGAATCAACATACTTAGAAGTTTGTTACATCCTGCTGTACGGTGAAGCACCGACCCAAGAGCAATACGATAATTTTAAAACAACTGTCACCCGCCACACGATGATCCATGAACAAATCACCCGCCTGTTCAATGGTTTCCGTCGTGACTCTCACCCAATGGCTGTATTGTGTGGTGTAACAGGGGCTTTAGCGGCGTTCTATCATGATGCATTGGATGTCAGTAATCCGGTTCACCGCGATATCACGGCTTATCGCCTATTATCCAAAATGCCAACAGTGGCAGCAATGTGTTACAAATATTCTATTGGTCAACCTTTTGTATATCCAAAGAATGACCTTTCTTATGCGGGTAACTTCTTGCATATGATGTTTGCAACACCATGCGAAGAATATGTTGTCAATCCAGTACTTGAGCGTGCTATGGATAGAATTTTCATCCTTCATGCTGATCACGAACAAAACGCGTCAACATCTACAGTACGTACCGCAGGCTCTTCAGGTGCAAATCCATTTGCCTGTATCGCCGCGGGTATCGCGTCACTTTGGGGACCTGCTCATGGCGGTGCGAACGAAGCATGTTTACGTATGCTAGAAGAGATCAAAACAGTTGAACACATTCCTGAGTTCATTAAACGTGCAAAAGACAAAAATGACTCCTTCCGTTTAATGGGCTTTGGTCATCGTGTTTACAAGAACTACGATCCTCGTGCAACAGTTATGCGTGAAACCTGTCATGAAGTGTTAAAAGAATTAAATCTCAATGACAGCTTACTTGAAGTGGCAATGGAATTAGAACGCATCGCATTAAACGACCCGTACTTTATTGAGAAAAAACTGTACCCTAACGTAGACTTCTACTCTGGTATTATCCTTAAAGCGTTAGGTATTCCATCCAATATGTTTACTGTTATTTTTGCGATTGCACGTACAATTGGCTGGATTGCTCACTGGAATGAAATGCACGAAGATGGACTGAAAATTGCGCGACCTCGTCAGCTTTATACTGGTTATGATGAGCGCGATTTCAAAAGTGAAATTAAAAAGAAATAATTGAATTCTATTAATTATTTATCTTGATAAGCCCCGTTTAAATCGGGGCTTTATAGTTTTATTTACTAAAAATTAATCAGCTTTTTAAATATTCTTGTGGTGTCTGACCTGTCATTTTCTTAAAAAATGTAATAAAGGCACTGTCACTGGCAAATCCTAAAATCTGACTAATATCTATATAACGATGATGAGTTGCTAATAATTCAATGGCTTTCATTAATCGCCATTGTTGACGCCATTGCTGGTAACTTAAACCTGTTTCTTTATAAAATAAACGTGTGATCGTTTTTTCACTTGCTCCCACATATTTCGCCATATCTTGTAATGCTGGAGGCAAATCATCAAATGATAAACGCTTTAATCGCCTATCTTTCGGCATAAATAAATGATTGGGTTGTCGTTGAGCCTGCGTAATTTCATCAAAGAAAACAGCTAATAGATTCGCATAACGCCCTTCTTCCCATTGTGTATCAAAATCAGCCACAGAAATACGTTCAAGAATTTCTCGCAAAAGAGGAGAAAGCGTAAATATCTCACTCTCACTGGGAAATTTATCATGATATTTATCGGAAATATAAACAGAGCGATATCCCACAGAGGCATACATTTCGACTCGATGTTCTAACTTTGCGGGGATCCACGCAATTCTCATGGGAGGTAAAACAGAAACCCGAGAGGCTAAAGTAATTCGCATACATCCTGACTGCGTAAATAATAATTGTCCTCTATCATGAGAATGAAATCCTGAATCGTGCTTTCCCATTTCTGCTGCAATACCCACAACTGATGCAAGATGCTCTTCCGGCACAAAGTGGTCGTATTGATTAAGCCAAGCCATTACTTGTCCTATTTGAAATATAATATGTCTTTATGTTTATAACAAGACATTCATTATCTCTGTATTCTGCTCATCAAGATTTAAGGATGTAGGATAAGAAGATGAACAAAAAACTCTCTTTATGGTTAGCAATTGCGTTAATGATGTTTCCACAAATTGCAGAGACCATTTATAGCCCAGCACTTACTGATATTGCAAACGGCTTTCATGTCAGTGCAAACGAGGCTGGACAAACACTTTCGCTCTATTTCTTTGCGTTTGCATTAGGGGTCATTATATGGGGTCGGTTATGCGATGTCATTGGTCGTCGTCCGACAATGTTAGCTGGATTGTTTATTTATGCTATTGCTTGTCTTAGTGTTTTCATGACACAAGATTTTTCAGTATTACTTGGATTGCGCATGCTTTCCGCTTTTGGTGCTGCGGTAGGCTCAGTAGGCACACAAACCATTATGCGTGATGTTTATAGTGGTGATGAGTTAGCAAAAGTATTCTCAGTTATGGGAGCAGCTATCGCATTAAGTCCAGCAATAGGTATGTTAAGTGGTTCATTATTAGTCAGCTATGCCGGTTACCAAGGCGTATTTAGTGGTCTAGCTCTCCTAGCTGTGATTTTACTGTTATGGAGTACTTTTGCTTTACCTGAAAGTCGCCCTGAAACAATAAAAACAGCTCCGTTAGGAGAAACTGCAATAAAAATGCTTAAGGATAAGCAAATTGCTAAAACAGTATTATTAATTGCCTTTTTTAATATCAGCCTTTTTGCTTATTATCAGTTAGCACCTTTTATGTTTGATAAACAAGGTTATAGTGCAAGCGTCTTTGGATATAGTGGCATTGTATTAGCAATAGGTGTCGGTGTTGGCTCTTATATTAATAAAGCACTATTAAACCGTCATTGGCAATGTGGAAGACTAGTTTTACTCGCGAGTTTTATTGCATTAGTCAGTGCTGTGGGTGTTTATTTTTTACGTGACCACATTAGCTTTATTATTCCAATGATGACGAGCGTTATTGCTTATGGCATTGCTATTCCAAATATCTTAGCCACAGCATTAGCACAGTATAAAGATCGTTTAGGCACTGCGGGGGCATTATTAGGCTTGTTCTACTATTTGTTAATTGGTGGTGGACTTGCACTTGCAGGGTGGGGACAAGATCTAGCCATCACCTTACTAATTTGTAGTCTAGGTTCATTGCTACTCTCTTTTTCTCGTCAAACGACAAAATAATAAATTCGAAAGAACTTCTTATATCCATAAGAGGTTCTTTTTATTTTGTGATATTTATATAAACTCAAAAGGAGCAACATCAACAAATTAAAAATGAATAAGGATAAAAAATGGCAAATGGAATAAGCATGGCACAAAAGAATTTAGACAAAAAACTAGCACAATTTAGTAACGAAAATAATCTTTATTCCATTGAGATACCAGCATTAATTCAATTAGAAGACACACCTTTGCCTGATAGGGCATATGAGATAATTATCACCTCATATCAAGCACTATTAAAAGAAATGAAGCAAAAAGCAATTGAGGAGAAAAAATGGAATAAACACTCTTCATTTGTTTATAAAGAGGCTCAAGAAAATTATGATACTTTTTCTCAATATAATGAAAGTAGCTTAAAAAACATTCTTATTCAGATTAATTCAAGTAACGGTATTTTAAATAAGTTTGACTGTCAGATCATTACCTATAAGAATGGCATTCCAAGCTCACCTGAGTTCACCCTTTTTCATCTTATTCGCTCATTAGATAACGATCCTTCATCGAAATATATTTCCAGTTATACTATTAATGATTATGGTTCAGCCCATATTTTTGAACATATTGAATTACGTCATATTGAAGAAGTTCTGATCCAACGAAATTACCCTAATGCTTCACGTATTGTTGCTGATTTTTTCCTTGGACAATACGGCATAGAAGAGTTCTTACGACCTGAACAAATCTGGCCATTTTATTACCAACACCCAGAATATATTGCTGAAGCATTAAAACTTATCCCTAATCAAGGCAGTAGTGAGAGCGATCAATTTAGCCTTGATAATGCCCTTCGTGTGCTAGAAACCTATCCTATTATTCCATCGCAATTTGTTCCTAAAATATTACAATTGGCTTTAGGGGATACACAAATTTATCGCTTTGATGCACAAAAACTTATTGAAAAACTCCCAGAGCCTCACTTATTTATTCAAGAAGGTCTAATTTCAAAGAAAAAAAACTCTCGAATTATTGCAATAAATTGGTTAATTGAACTCAATAATCATGATGCCGTACCCGCTTTAGTCACTTTATTAAAAACAGAAAATGATGAAGTCGTTCGGACTCTGTTAATTACTGCACTCGAACATTTTGGCGAAGATATATCAGATTATCTCGATCCATTAATGTTATTGGCAGAAGCTGAAATTGGCCTGAAAAATAAAATTCCTGATAATTTAGCGTGGTTTGATTTTAACACCCTCCCTCAACTAACATGGAAAAACAATAAAACGGTTGAACCAAGAATTATTCAGTGGTGGATAGTATTGGCGGTAAAATTAAAGCTCCCTGCGAGTAACGCATTATTACACCGTTATATCAATTTGCTTTCTTTGAAAAGCCAACAAACACTGGCTCAATTCTTATTAATTGCCTTTATTACTCAAGATGTTGATACGCCATCAGAAGAGAGAATTTACTTAAGCTCAGGAGTGTCTTATTCAGCATCTATGTCAGCAATTAAAGAAAAAGGGATGTTAGGGCTTATTTTTCCAATTGAAGGCTATATTGCTGTACCTTTATTGCGAAATTATATGCGTGACCATTATGAACGCCGAGCACAAATAGAAGCGATGATTGACGCTATTGGTGGAAGTAATGACCCAATTATTATTCAATTTTTACTTTCTATTTCTCGCCGTTATCGTGCAGCATCTATTCAAACTAAAGCACGACAGTTAATCACCCAGATAGCCCAACGCAATAATTGGACTGAAGATGAACTGGCAGATAGAACCATACCAACTGCCGGACTTGATGACTCAGGTGTACTGACTTTAGATTATGGTGAACGCACATTCACTGCAAAAATTAACGACAAACTGCAATTTATCCTATTTAACACCGAGGGCAAAGTGATAAAAGCATTGCCAGCTCCTCGCGTTAATGAGGACAGCACACTAATTAAAGAGACAAAAAAATACCTCACATCAAGTAAAAAAGAGTTAAAGCAGATTATCGAATCACAGACATTACGTTTATACGAAGCAATGTGCGTTCAACGTCAATGGTTAAGCACTGACTGGCAAGAATTTCTTCAAGCTAATCCAATTATGCATAAATTAATGGAGCGATTAATTTGGCAAGAAATCAAGAATGATAAAATTATTAATACATTTCGTCCTTCAAATGATGGTGCTTTATTAAATATTGAAGATGAAGAAATTACATTACAAAGTGATTCATCTCTTCGTTTAGCACATTGTGTATTTTTAAATAAAGAAGAAAAACACATATGGTTAGCACATTTTCAAGATTACAAAGTAAGGTTTTTATTCAACCAATTAGAACATGACATGCCAATATTAGAAGATAAACAAACCCAGATCACAGAGAAAAAAGGTTGGTTAACAGACGCCTATACATTAAGAAGCGCAATGACAAAATTAGGCTATCAACGTGGATCAGTAGAAGATGCTGGATTTTATAACTGTTATCACAAATATTTTTCTGGCTTAGATCTCAGTGTCATTATCAACTTTAGTGGTAACTGCGTACCTGAAGAAAATGTCACTGTCGCATTATTAGAGTTAGTTTTTGAAAAAGGTCGCCAAAGTGGATTAGATAGGCATCAATTAGCTATCAAAAATATTCCACCTATTTTATTAGCAGAAAGCTATGCGGAATACTTAAAAATCGCAGATGCTTGCGCGGGTTTTTCTTCTGATTGGGAAAAGAAGCTACCTTGGTAAACACTATTCACTGATGATTTTCTTATCCCGTACTAAATAAAAAGTACGGGATTTTTTCCAGCAGAATTAAGCTTCATTTTTTGCTGTTAATTTTCAATCAGTTTAGCTAAGGGTTAACGCTTACTTTATTAAACAGACAATTCTTAAATTTTTTAAATACCACAAAAAATGCCTTTATTATCACTTCTTCATTTTCAGCACTTTTTCCTGATATAGTGTTTTATATATTGCAGAATTGAATATTAATAAAGCTAGGTTAGCTTTTTTAGCGTTTATATCTATAAATTTAACAAATGATATATCTTGCCCACGATCCCAACTGTAATAATCAAATTGTTCGTTTCGCTATTTCATGGTAAAAAAAACTGTTTATCCATACATAGCTTAAGGAACTGGCGTGATAAAAAAAATCTTAGACATTTTTCCTATTTTTGGGAAAAAAGACGTCAATATTACTGAGAAATATCTCCAAGAATCTCTTGTACTGCTTGCTATATTTGATGAAGGATTACCTAAACGTGCATTAGATTATGTACTTACAGGTAAAAACCCTGAAATTCTTTTTGAATTAAATAAACTAGATGCAGCAAAAGCAGCCGTTTATTTTCATCGTGCAGGAACATTAGAATGGTGGTATGCCAGTAATATTGATACAGGAAAATATAGTAAAGTTATCACCCAAGGTCTTAATGCCCGCCATAAACTCTACTCTAAAGTTGGCGAAAGCTTTTCCTTAGAACAAGTTGCTCGTTATGCGAAAGTCATTGCAGCCGCATGCCAAGATATCAATATCAAAGTAACAACAACTGAAGTGCCAACTTGGGTTATTTACCTGTTAGTTGATGCGTTTTACACCACTTATGATAATGCACGTAATCTTAATTTAGAGCATCGTAAACATTGGAGTATGGAATTTATCGCCAAAATGGCCGAAGCAGAGGCCAATATTGCAGGTGAAAATGCATTATTCGCGGTATTCGATAGAAAAGATATCTCTGAATATTATGCTTCTAATCTTAAGCGTATTTATGAACTCCATGATTTAAAAGATTATCTGCTTTCACATCAAGAGTTTATTAGAACAGAATTAATTGAAAAACTTTCAGCAAATGGTTTAGTTGAGCTAATTAACTATCTAAATAAAAATACGATATTACGCGATACCTTTGCAGATATTATTGTTTTACTTGCCACCAGCAGTTTAAAAACAGTGAAAAAAGCCGCAGAACCTATTTTGAATACCTTGCCGGCTAAAATTGTAAAAGAAAATTTAACCCATGTTTTAATGAATGGTACGCCAAAACAACGTACACAAGCAGCTGATTTATTTGCTCGCCAAGGTGAAAACCGTGATGTACTTGAAGAAGCATTAAAACATGAAACCTCAAAAGCAGTCATCAAGAGCATTGAAAGTGCCCTACAACGTTTTAGCGTTGCTGATAACGCAAACACCGTTGATGCCATCGAAGCGCCTGATTTTACGCCATTAGAAGATACTCCATTACCCGATAGTGCCCGTGATATTATGGTCAGTAACTTCAATGAGATGTTAGCTAAAGCGAAAGAAAATGCTGAACGCGAAATTGAAGAAAATAAAACATCGAAGCACTCTTATAATTGGGCACAACGTCATTATAAAGATTTATCTAAAATCGATGAAAAACAATGTCGTGCATTAGTTGATAAACTCAACAGCGGGCAAGGTACTATTCAGTCGAATGAAATCCTAATTATTAAACACAAAAATCGTATTCCTAATTTACCAGAATACACATTCTTCCATGCTGTGCGTGTGATAACCAACAACCGCCAACATGCCGATCACTTTTCTTCTCACTACTTTAATGGCGATATTCCTGAGCGTTTATTTAGTGATATTGAATTACGACAAGTTGAAAATGCATTAGAAAGATGTAGCTTCAAACGCGCAGCCCGTATCACCGCCGCACTATGCTTAGAATCTTATCAAGATGGCTTACGTCGTTTTCGTAAACCAGAACAAGTTTGGCCTTTTTTCTCTCAACATACTGATTATATTGCAGAAGCACTAAACTTAATGCCAAACCAAAGTGAACATCGCTATCGCCAATTTGAAACATCACAAGGTATTGAAGTATTAGGTCGTTTCCCAACAATTCCTGCACAATTTGTTCCACGCATCATGGAATTGGCATTAGGTGAAAATAAAACACACCGCGTTTCTGCACAAAAATTATTAGAAACACTACCTAATATTCATTTAAGTGCACAAGAAGGATTAACCTCTAGTAAACAAGAGATCCGTGTTACAGCCATTGAATGGTTAGCTCGCTTAAATAATCCGGATTCCTTACCTGCACTTAATGCCTTATTGAAAAAAGAGAAACGCGAAGTAGTTCGAGCCTCTTTACTCACTGCATTAGAGCAATTAGGTGAAGACATTTCAGGCTACTTATCGCCAAAAACGTTATTAGCAGAAGCTGAAAAAGGCCTTAAAGCCAAAGCACCAGCAAGCCTTGCTTGGTTTAACTTTGAGGCAATCCCAGCACTCACATGGGAAAATAAAAAAGCGGTTGATCCCGCGATTATCCGTTGGTGGATTATTCTGGCAGTAAAATTAAAAATGCCAGGAGGCAACGCGTTATTGCAACGTTATATCGGACTGCTTTCTACCGATAGCCAACATAAACTTTCAAGCTTTATTCTACATACCTTCGTTGCTCAGGATATTAAAGGGCCATCACTGGAAGAAGCGATGGTAGAAGCACAACGTGAAGCGCCGGGGCGTTTAAGTAATTATCAAAACTGGGCTAAACGTTATCCTGAATATTATGCTAAATATGAAAATTTCACTTTAGAACAAGTGGTTGAAGAGATTAAAAATGAGGTATTACGTCGTTATTTAGGCTCAGCAATCAGTGATAAAGGTATGCTTGCGCTTATCTGCGGAATTGAAGGCCATGTTGCGGTATCTGTATTGCGCAACTATATGCGCGATCATTATCAGCGCCGTGCACAAATTGAAGCAATGATTGATGCGGTAGCATCAAGCAATGATCCTATTATCATTCAGCTTCTTCTTTCGTTATCTCGTCGCTATCGCACTGCATCTGTTCAGGAAAAAGCCCGTAATTTAGTTACGCAAATCGCAGAGCGTAATGGCTGGAGTGCTGATGAATTAGCCGATAGAACTATTCCAACCGCAGGTTTTGATGATACCGGAACATTAGTGCTGGAATATGGTGAACGTATTTTCACTGCAAAAATGGATGCAAAACAAAAGCTTGTTCTGTTTAATCCAGAAGGTAAAGAAGTTAAAGCGTTACCTGCCGCGCGCAAAAATGATGATGCAGAGCTGATTAAAGAAGCGAAAAAACTTTTCACTTCAAGTAAAAAAGAACTTAAACAAGTTATTGAATTACAAAGTGTGCGTTTATATGAAGCCATGTGTGCTCAACGTCAGTGGTTAAGCGCAGATTGGCAGGAATATATTTTAGCTCACCCAATTATGCATAAATTAATTGAACAATTAGTTTGGCAGGAAGTAAAAGATGGCGAAGTGATCAATACGTTCCGCCCTTCTGATGATGGCGCATTACTTAACCTTGAAGATGACGAAGTCACTTTACAAAACGACTCATTTATTCAATTAGCCCACGCGGCATTAGTTAATGAAGATGAACGTAAAGCATGGATTGCTCATTTCAAAGATTACAAAGTGAAATTCTTGTTCTCACAAATGGAACATAAAATCCCTGAGTTAGATCTAAAACTGACTGAGATTGAAGATAGAAAAGGTTGGATCACTGATACCTTCACACTACGTGGCATTTTAACCAAAATGGGCTATCAACGTGGGCCAGCTGAAGATGGTGGTTCGTTCTCTCACTATTACAAATTCTTCTCTAGTTTAAACTACTATGTAAATATCGGTTTCAGTGGTAGCTATGTACCAGAAGAAAACATCCCTGCGGTCTTATTTGATTTAAGTTTTGAGAAAAATCAGCAAGATTACTGGGATCGCAATAATATTGAGCTAAAAGAAGTTCCGCCAATTTTATTAGCAGAAAGCTATGCTGATTATCTAAAAATCGCTGAAGCTTGTGCAGGATTCGATCCTGAATGGGAAAAGAAAACACCTTGGTAATAATTAGGGATAACTAGGAAAGAATATGGCTAAAAAAGTACCCACGGAACAACAAGCAATCAGGGAAAGTGCTGAGGTTCGATTTGCTCAAGAGCTAGAGCGTTTAACAAAAGCAGATGTTAATAATCCTAAACCACAAGGATGGCTTCGCTCTCCTCGTGCTGTACGCCAATTTATTTTAGGTGATGATGTATTAGGTATCACGCCTAAATTTTTCGGCGACGATGCCTTGGTTGATCGCGCAATTGTCACATTATTAGGCAAGCAAGGTTTAATGCTAGTTGGTGAGCCAGGTACAGCAAAATCAATGCTCTCAGAGCTTTTTTCAGCTGCCATCAGTGGTGATTCAGGACTAACTATTCAGGGTACTGCGGGCACAACAGAAGATCACATCAAGTACTCATGGAACTATGCGTTGTTATTAGCAGAAGGCCCAACAGAACGCGCTTTAGTGGGATCGCCGCTTTATCAAGGTATGTTACAAGGTAAAATTGTTCGCTTTGAAGAGATAACCCGTTGTCCTCCAGAAATTCAGGACGTACTGGTTTCTTTGATGTCAGAAAAACAGTTAATGATCCCCGAAATGGGTGACGGTGCGCGTATTAGTGCAAAACCTGGGTTTAACCTTATCGGTACAGCAAACTTACGTGATCGCGGTGTCCACGAGATGTCTGCTGCATTAAAACGTCGTTTTAATTTCGAAACTGTAAAACCCATTCGTGATCCGGCATTTGAAATCAGCTTAATTCAATCACAGTTAGAAAATGAATTAGGCTCTTTAGCCAATGAAGTGACTGTACCTGCTGATGTAGTGGAATTGCTGGTAACCACCTTCCAAGAATTGCGTTCAGGTAATACAAAAGATGGCGGTAATATCAAAACCCCTGATGCGGTTATGTCTACCGCAGAAGCGGTCAATATTGCTTATGCTTGTGCATTAGAAGCACATTACTTAGGTGATGGCGTAATGAATGCGGGTGCGATTGCGCGCCAATTAATCGGGGTTGTATTAAAAGATAATGCTGATGATATTAAACGTATTCGTTATTACATGGACAATGTAGCTAGAGAACGCGCAAGAAATAGTAAAGAGTGGAAAGCGTTCTTTGATGCATCAAAAGAGTTTTGGCAATAACACGCTGAGATTAATTGCTACAAAATAAATACGTTATTTATCAATTAAAGGCAGAGTTACTGACTCTGCCTTTTCACCCAGAAAAGGGATCGACACGGTGACGCTACCTTCAATACCTTTGCCAGAAAGAATTGACCAAGCACGACTGAAATGGACGTCGTTACAGCAACAACATCTCTATTTTGCCCCTGTACGCCATCACAGCCCCGCTTGTGCTTATGCCGTCTTATCACTAATTGATTCGGTAAAGCCTGACTATATTTTAATTGAAGGCCCTGATACCTTTAATTCTCTTATTCCAAGCCTAATTGATAAAGATACCCTGCCTCCGGTGGCTATTATGGGGCAAGCAGAATATTTGCATAATGATGGTAACCAAGAAGAACGAGAAAAATCACTGCACTCTGCCTATTTCCCATTTTGTGAATACTCACCTGAATGGCAAGCATTACGAGGTGGTTTACGCATCAATGCAAAAACACGCTTTATCGATTTACCTTGGGGCGCTCAAGTTAATAACGAAGAATATAGTGATTCACAAAGTCGTAGCTTACAAAAAGAACGTTATTTAGCCCATAGCCAATTTATTGCACAATTAGCCAAAAAATGTCATTGCCGTGATCATGATGATGTTTGGGAGCATCTTTTTGAGCTACGCAATATTGAAGCTTTAGCAGATTGGCAAGCACTCTTTAATGATACCTTTATTTGGTGTGCACTTGCGCGTCTTGATTATGAACCTGAAGTGCTTGAATCTGAAGGCTCTTCGCAACGTGAAGCACATATGCTCACTCATATTCAAACCATCAAACAACAAGAGCCCAATGCCAAAATTTTAATCGTCACAGGGGGATTCCATACCCTTGCATTAATTGAAGGTCTAGCCGATCCACAATCTCAATCTTTCGCCATTTCTAGCACAGAACAAAAGCAATTCACTAAAATGCAAAAAATGGGTGAAAATGAACAAGCTTGGCTTATTCGCTACAGTTTTGACAGATTAGATGCACTGAATGGCTATTCTTCTGGTATGCCATCTCCGGCTTTTTATCAACAAGTTTGGCAAAGTTTGATGCAACAACATCATGATAAATTAGAGAATAATGATGCTGCAAAACAACCAACTCAAATTTATCGCAATAAAATGGGGATTGCTTTTCTAAGCTCGGTAGCTCAGGCGATCAGAGAAAAACAATTTGATAATCCGCCGAGCTATTTAGCTGTAAAACTGGCGGCTGAACAGAGTTTACGTCTCGCTTTACTTAGAGATCACGCTGGTATGGGTCGCTATGATTTGCTTGATGGTTTACAAAGTGCCTTTATTAAAGGCAGTTTAGATGATAGTCAAAACGAGTTGTGGACAGAAATTAAAACCTGTTTTTCCGGCTATCTATTAGGCAAAATTCCATTAGGCACGGCAACCCCACCGTTGGTAAATGAAACCTATGAACGTGCTAGAGGTTTTCGTTTTAAACTTGATGATACATTAGCAAAAACCACTAAATGTGATGTGTACCGCAATCCTCAACATCGCTTAAGAAGTCGTTTTTTACATTTACTGGCCTTCTTAGAAATTCATTTTGCACACCGTGTAAATGGCCCTGATTTTCTTTCTGGTCATCAACTAGATCTGTTATTTGAAGAGTGGCAATACGCTTGGACACCCAATGTAGAAGGTGAGCTGATTTCATTATCAGAGAAAGGCTCACAACTTGAAGCTATCGCCCTAAGTAAGCTGTTATCAATGGAAAAACAGCTTGAAGAACAAGGGCAAAGCCGTTCAAGCCAGAGTGCGGTCACGTTATTAATCCAAGTAGCATTAATTGGCCTCCACCAGCGTATTCCATCACTCTTTAAACTATTAGATAACTATATTCAGCAAGATTTTCGTCTTGAGTCATTAACTCAATGTGGACATAAATTGATCCATTTATGGCGAGGTCGTCAATACCTTGATATTACCGATGAACTGGCACTGGAAAATCGACTACATCAAGTTATCCCTCAAGCATTTTTTTGCTTAGAACAACTCGCTCAAGGTGATGAACAACAACAAGAAAGCAATTTACAAGCCTTGCTCTCTTTACGTGAACTGATTGAATTTATGCCATCACTTAATAATCCACATGATTACAAAAGTGATTTCTATCAGCAGCTCAATCGCCTTGATGGTCAACTAGATGCAGTGCCTTTATTAAAAGGTGCTGTTGATGCATTGCGTTATTTAGGCTCATATATTGATGAAACCACTCTAACAAACGCATTAAATGCCACGTTTAGTACCGGAAGTTCTCCTGAGCAGGCTATTGGCTATTTTGTCGGAATTATGCGAACAGCACCAGAGCTTGTGATCCGCTTACCTTTATTGGTTGATCACTTAAATACCTTGTTACAACAATGGGATGAAGAACGTTTTATTCAGATCTTACCTGATCTGCGTTTTGCCTTTAGCCAACTTAATCCCAAGCAAAATGCAGAGCTTGCACAATATATTGCCAACGATATTGGTTTAGACACACAAGCGCTATCATTATGGCAGTCAGAATTTAGTGCTAAACAAATGATTGAAGCCACAAAACTCAATCAAAAACTGCAACAGCGTATAACGGAACAAGGCATGATTTCTTGGTTTGATACTAAGAAAGCAGAGAAAGGAGACAATGTCCATGAGTCAGCATAATGACGATATGCCAGAAGATAAAATACAACAAGCAAAGCGCTGGCGCCTGATTTTAGGTCAATATGCGGATGATGCTCTGGGGCAAGCGACTTTTAATGCTGATGATTTAAAAGTTGAACGTACACTCGACTTTCTCTATCGCCGAGAATATCAGCGCCGAGGGCTTCGCCAAGAGCGAGGACGTCATGGTTCACTCGATGCATCGCAACTTACTGCGGTAAACTGGCTAAATCAAGCACGTAAGCTATTCCCTAATAGCACCTTTGAACGTATGCAATCACAAGCTATTGAGCGTTATCAAATCAGTAGTTTTCTTAAAGATCCCAATACGTTAAAAGCAATGGAACCTACAAAAGCGTTAGCCAAAACACTATTAAGCTTGCGTGGGCGAATGAGCGAAGAAACACGAGATGCTGTTAAAACTATTATTCGCAAAGTAGTTGAAGACATTTTACGTCAGATTCGTAATAATTTTCGCCAATCATTAACGGGACGTCGTAATCGCTTTAGACGCTCTTTGGTGCCTAATAGTCGTAACTTTGATTGGCGTGCAACGATTGCCGCAAATTTAAAACATTACGATACCCAAAATCGTCGCTTAGTCATTGAAACGCCTTATTTTAACTCACGGATGCAACAGCATTTTCCGTGGGATGTTATTCTCTGCGTTGACCAAAGTGCATCAATGTCTAGTTCCATTATGTATGCGGCTGTTTGTGCCAGTATTTTAGCTTCATTGCCTGCCGTAAATGTCTCTTTAGTCGTTTTTGATACTCAAGTTGTCGATTTATCTCATTTAGCAGATGATCCTGTTGAGGTTTTAATGACCGTACAATTAGGAGGCGGTACAGATATTGCTGGTGCAATGCAATACTGTGAAAGTTTGATCAAAAACCCTAAACGTACAGTTATTTCACTGATCAGCGACTTTGAAGAAGGTGGCTCATTAAACCGCTTATTAGATTGCACACAACGCCTTAATAGCCAACAAGTTAAATTATTAGGGCTTGCGGCACTTGATGATGAAGCTCAACCTGTTTATGACTCTGCGATTGCACAAAAACTCGCGGATAGAGGTATGCAAGTGGCGGCATTAACACCAGAACATTTCGCGCAATGGTTAGCAGAGGTAATGCAATGAGTTGGCAAACCGTTTACTTTCATTACGATGAAGATGCACTCACCGTCTTTGCTAATGCAGGATTGCTAAGACGTGCTAAAAAAGACGTTGATAACGAAAAAGTTTCACTCACTGATCCCAATACAGGGCAGTTTAGTAGTGATGGACAAAATGTTGTTTTACACGAAGCGGGGATTCAACAAGCAAGTTGTGATTGTTCTGCTTCTGGTTGCTGTAAGCATATTTTAGCTGCTGTTTTGTGGCTCCAAGCTAATAATGTCGATCATTCAAACAGCGATAATAGTATTGAAACATCAGCAGAAACTATTAATGAATCTGTTGAAATCACGCCATTGTTACCCACTTTATTTACACTTGATCCTGAACTACTGATCAAGAAAGCAGGTAAACCTGCGTGTCGAACAGCGATTAAATTAATTGAGCAATGGGAAAATATAACGTTCAATCTAGAAGACACTGGAACTCAGTTAAAAATTCAACTTCCTGATGTGAATGAACCTGTTATTTTCTTACAAGCGAGTGGTTATGATGGCATGTTATCGCCTTTTTCTGACTCACAGAAAAAAGCCTTTCATCTTGCTATCGTGGCTAAATTATTTGAGCAACACTCGAAGCCTTGGACGTGGCCTGAAAATTTAATTGCGGTGCAATCTTCTAAACGTCCTCTGAATGATGAAGAAATAGCTCTAATTAAGACCATCGAACTCTTCATTTATGATTTATTACGTCAAGGGCTATCACATATTAGCTTAAGCAGTGCAACACAGTTGCACTTATTAAATATGTCCGCCCGAGCGGAAGGTTTGCCTCGTTTAGCATCTTATTTACGAACATTAAGTACTCAAGTTAAACTGTTAGCAGAAAGACATTTCACAATGGATGAAAGCCGTGTCTTGCGTTTATTAGCCCATATTTCTGCCTATCTATTCCAATTATCTAATGCAACACCAGAACAGCTAAAAGTGTTACGAGGACAACTTCGTCGTCAATATGACGATAAAAAAAAGAGTCTCTCGCTTATTCCAATTGGTGCAAATTGGTGGACAGCACAAAGTGGCGCATTAGGAGCAACATTTACCTTTTGGGATAGTGAAGAAAAACAGCTATTACAAGCAACACAAGCTCGCCCTAATCAGCTAGATACCTTGTTTAATCGTTATGGTGTTTGGAACAGTTTGTCATTATGGAAACAAACTGCGGATAAATTAATGCGTCGTCCTTTTTTATTACAAGAGCCTCGTATTTCTGATGAAGGAAAGCTTGCCACCATTGGTGATAGTTTTGCTCAAAATCAAGCGGATTTTCTTGGTATTACAAACTATAACAATTTACAAACTGAGCTAGGCATCAATAATTGGCAAGATTTACCCGATTACTTCGCCCATCAAACAGAAGGATTTCTCTCCCCTCTTGTTCTGCATATCAAAAACTACAAACCTTTAATTTGGTATGAGGTAGAGCAATGTGTAATTTGGGAAGTATCCGATAATCATGAAAACTCAGCATTCTTGCGCCTTTATTGGGAAGGAACAACACAAAATAATCTAGAAGAGTTGCGCTTTATTACCAAAAAAGAGTTAGAAATTGTCGCAATCACAGTACAACCCGTTCGACGCGATCTCAATATAGACTTATTGCCAACGACCATTTGGATCAATACAGAAAAAGGCATTGAACTGTTTTATCTCGATTTTGACCAATTTCCACATAAGAAAAAACAATCAGGCTTTATTAGCCGTATTCAAGAATATATGGCTAAACGTAAGCAACAAACAGCAATGCATCACAGTGAGCCGACCTTGGCACAAAAATTCTGTCGCCCTATTTTGTCAGTATTAGAAGCCCAAGCATGTACTGGGCGGGAGTTACTCTCTGAAATGCAAAAAGAGCAATTAGAAATAAGCAAACACACCGCAGATGATTTAGGAATGACATTAATTGCTGATCAATTAGCTTATTATTTGACATTAACTTCCCGTGACTCACGGGCGTTATTACAGTTAATTTGGCTATGCGATAACCTGCAACAATTGCAAAGTCCATTACCTATTCAATTTAACGAGTAATTGGTATTAACAAAAAAAGCTATCTCTCAAATTAAAGAGAGATAGCTTTTAAGATAACAATAAATGGGTTTACGCTGGATTATCAATATCAACAAATGTCACATCTAAATGATGTGTTTGAGTCAGCCATTCACCTAATGCTTTAATGCCATAGCGCTCTGTTGCATGGTGCCCCGCAGCAAAGAAATGAACCCCCATTTCTCTTGCGATATGAATGGTCTGTTCTGAGACTTCGCCTGTCACAAAAGCATCTACACCATGCTCTGCTGCATCTTGAATAAAGCCTTGTCCGCCTCCTGTACACCAAGCAATAGTACGAATAGTATCAGGTGCATTATCACCGCAATGTAATACATTGCGTTGTAATGATTTTTCTAAACGTGCTTTTAATTCAAGCGGTGCTAAAGGTAAATCAAATACGCCTTTAGGAACTAAAGGCATGATTTCACCTTCAACTTTAATGCCCATTTTTAATGCTAATTGAGCATTGTTACCTAAGATTGGGTGCGCATCTAATGGCAAGTGATAACCAAAAAGATTAATGTCATTGCAAAGTAATGTCTTTAAGCGGTTACGCTTCATTGAACGAATTACAACCGGCTCATTTTTCCAAAAATAGCCATGGTGAACTAAAATCGCATCCGCATTTAATCGTACCGCTTCATCAAGTAATGCTTGGCTAGCGGTCACCCCTGTGATTATTTTTTGAATATGAGGGCGCCCTTCGACTTGAAGGCCATTAGGTGCATAATCTTGAAAGTTTTCAATGCTTAGTTTCTCATTAATCACTCGTTCCAGATCAGTGTTTTTCATTTCATTCATCTCCCTGTTATCACGAATGCCACTATTTATATAACAATCTAATAAATAGCAATAGGTTAAAAGCACCCGTTTAAGTAAACTATTATTCTTTATTGTAACGTAAAATTTGCGAATTATTTGAAGTTAAGAAAAAACGAGAAGATAGCATTGCTAAAATGCTTAAAAAAGAGAGGATAAAAATAACGCCTACATATGTAGGCGTTATTTTAATGTTCTGTTATTTGTGGCTATTTAATGCCACTTCTGATTTTGCCAGCCAAACTGGTTTATCACTTGTTTTAGACCATACACGATGTATATAGCTATAAAATTGTGCGCGTTTAGGATGAAAAACCATAACAGGAAATGCCGCAACACCTAGCGCAACAGCACCAGTACGACGGGCTAAAACATGTTTTTTTGTATATTCGTTATAAGCTGGCATAGTGCTCTCCTGTATAGAGATTAATTTGATGTTGAAATTTTACCTCATTTGATGAAATTTTACTACTGATCAGACCACTCAATTCGTGCGAAAAATCACCTTTATTTTGCTTGATATGTAATTAAATTTCAGAATAGAAACAAAAATAAAACATAAATGACATAATTGTTAACAAAACAAGATCAGTGTTTTTACTTAACTGAGTGAATAGTAAATAATTTCGAGGATAAATTATCAAAAAAGAAAAAAATCAAACCAGTGAGGAGATATGCAATATTCTAAAATAGGGGTTTACTGCCAAATAAGACAAATTTAGCAGTAAAAAAGTTAAAGGAATTAGATACTAGCTAACTCTTTAAATAAGCTAGGATTGTTATGAATTGCGATAAGCACTTTTGCGGTAAGCCCTGTTGGATTACGTCTTTTCAGTTCCCAACTTTTGACTGTATCAACACTAGTCCCCAGCGCATTTGCAAACTCGCTTTGTGAAACGTTAAGTTGTTTTCTAATTGCTTTTACATCAGCAACTTCAAAACGAGTAACTTTCGATGCCTTTTTATCGCCATTTTTAATTTCTACGGCTTCTTCTAAAGAGGCTTTTAAATCATTGAAGAAACTCATATCACATTTCGCCTTTAAGTCGTTTTGTGAGTTTTTTTAACTCAATCTTTTCTAGAGCAGTTAAACTCACTTTTACTCTTTTTGGGTACGCCATAACTAAATAGATAACTCTTTTAGTTGCTAAAAAATAAATAACTCTAGCACTTGCACTTTTTTCCTTGGTTACCTACCGCCATTCTTATTTTACGTAACCCGCCAGTTCCTTGAATTAGATCGCCTTTATCAGGTCTACCTATCAGTTCATTTTGAAATGTTCGTATTTCTTCATCTGTAGCTAATAACTTGATTTGCTGAGTAAATATTGACGTTTCAATAAATTCTATTGCATGACTCATTAAGTTCCCTTTCTAATCTGTCACCTTGAAGCGTACAATGTACACCATAAAAATTAAAGATTAAATACGGGTTCTCGTACTACAGAACATTTAAAAAAAACCCTCTATTAAAGAGGGAATAATTCTTAATTGAGATTTATTTATTTCTTAACTGCTTTACCTTTACCACGTAGGGTTTCGGTTAATCCTTTAAGAAAATACCTTACCAGCTGATCACCACAGTTACGGTAGTTTTTATGTCCTGGTTTGCGGAATACCGCACTAAGTTCAGGCTTAGAAACACGGAAGTCCGCAAGCTCATAAATTTTTAGAATATCCACATCCTTGAGTTCAAAAGCGACACGTAATTTTTTCAAGATAATGTTATTTGTAATACGCTTTTCAACTTCAGGTGCTGGAAAGTTTTCATCTTTTCCACGACGATAAAAAATTAGACCATTTAAAAAATGCCCCATTGCATTATCGTCACACTCGACAAATTCAGGTTCATCATCTTTTTTCAACCAACTATTAACTAACTCTTTCGTAACGGTGTAATCAGCTAGCTTCATGATCTCAACCATATGTGCATCACTGAGATCCAGCATGTAACGTACACTGCGTAAAACAAAATTATTTTGCATTGATTATCCACTCTATTTTTAATTCTAAATCAACCTCAATGATGGATATCAATGCTGTGATCTAAAAATATTTAATGATTAAAAAAATACACTCTACCTTTTGGTAGAGTGTATTCTATATAAATAGCTTATTACACTAACTTATTTGTTAGCAAAGACATTATTTACTATTTCAATGGCTTCTTTTTCAATTAACTCACGATGCTCAGGACCACGGAAGCTTTCGCAGTAAATTTTATACGCTTCTTCAGTGCCTGATGGACGAGCCGCAAACCAGCCGTAATCTGTCATCACTTTTAAACCACCAATAGAGGCACCATTACCTGAAGCATGTGTTAAACGAGCCGTAATTGGGTCGCCTGCTAAGGTGCTTGCTGTTACCATTTCTGGTGATAAACGTGACAGCAATGCTTTTTGTTCATGAGTTGCTGATGCTTGAATACGGTTATAGCTTGGTGAACCAAAACGCTGCGCTAGTTCATTGTAATGTTCTTGTGGATCTTTGCCTGTGACTGCTTTCATTTCAGCAGCTAACAAACATAAAATGATACCGTCTTTATCGGTTGACCATGGTTTACCGTTAAAACGCAAGAAAGATGCTCCTGCACTCTCTTCACCACCAAAGCCAAATTCACCACTAAATAAGCCTTGAACAAACCATTTAAAACCAACTGGCACTTCAACTAGCTCACGACCTAAGTCAGCTACAACACGGTCAATCATTGCACTTGAAACCAGTGTTTTACCTACTTTTACATCGTTAGCCCATTGCGGACGATGACGGAAAAGATAGTTAATCGCAGCTGCTAAATAGTGGTTTGGGTTCATTAAACCTGACGGCGTCACAATACCATGACGGTCATAATCAGGATCGTTGGCAAATGCTAAGTCAAATTTATCACGCAATTGTAATAAACCTTCCATTGCCCATGGTGATGAACAGTCCATACGAATAACGCCATCATGATCAAGAGTCATAAAACGGAATGTCTGATCGACTTGATCGTTAACCAATTCAAGATCAAGACCATAATATTCACCAATGCGTTTCCAGTACTCGATACCGGAACCACCTAATGGGTCAACACCTAATTTTAAGCCTGCTTTCTTAATGGCTTCCATATCAACAACGTCACCTAACGCTTTGACATAAGGCATAATTAAGTCTTGAGCTTCAATATAACCACTCACCAATGCTTCATCATAAGAAAGACGTTTGATCCCTGCTAAATTATTTTCAAGCAGTTCATTAGCGCGTTTTTCAATAACAGAAGTTAAATCGGTATCAGCAGGTCCACCGTTTGATGGGTTATATTTAATACCGCCATCTTCAGGGGGGTTATGTGATGGAGTGATCACAATACCATCAGCAATATCTTGATGCGCATCGTTGTAAGTCAAAATAGAAAAAGAGACCGCTGGCGTCGGTGTATAACCATTATTTTCTTGGATAATCACTTTCACTTTATTAGCAGCGAGTACTTCTAAAACAGAAATAAATGCAGGCTCTGACAGTCCATGGGTATCTTTACCCACGTAACATGGGCCTGTTACTCCATTTTTTGCGCGTACTTCAGCAATAGCTTGTGCAATTGCCAAAATATGGGCTTCATTGAAGCTATGGCGATTTGCACTTCCGCGATGGCCAGAGGTACCGAACTTCACACGATGAGCATTAATGCTAGCTTGTGGTTTAAGTGAATAATATTGCGACGTTAATTGCGCCACGTTAATCAGATCACTTTGGCGAGTATGCTGCCCTGCTCTTGGATGAATTGCCACAAATCTTCTCCTATTTGACATCACAAGCACGCTTTAAACAAAAGCCTTTGCAATGCATCAATTAACAATAGTGGTTAGATAGTTCCACACACCTTATCAATCTCATTCGCAGGAAATTGCATATCCTGCATGATGCTTTGTACCATTGTTCTTTTACGCTCTGTATTGGAGTTAGTAATAACCCAAAATGGCGTGCCTGAAATATGGCGCGGTTTTGTATGACGTCCACTATCGAGTAATGTTTGTTCATCACCAGCAAAATAGATGCGTGTTCGTCCATGTACTGTTTCAGCAGATTGAGTAAAAGTAGCGCTATCTAGGCTATATAACGTAGAAAGGATCTGTAAAAAACGATCAACTGATTTTGTTTTTTCTGCATAGCTGTCAGATAACAACAGTTCTCGCATTTCACGGACCGGATTTTTTGCTGGTGTAATCGATTTAGGTTCAGCTTCCTGTTTAATAACAGGTGCTTGTACTGACTCAGTGACAACGACTGGCTGTACGGGCTGTTTGGCATCAAGCTTCAGTAGACGCCTTAAAATATCTGAAGCGCTTTCACCGATATGTCTAGTTTCGCTAGCAATATAGCGGTAAAGTTCGTCATCAATTTCTATCTTTTTCATTGCTACCCAGTACTGTTTTCAAAAAAAAGTAATTAGGATTATAAGATATAATCTTTAAAAACAAAATAGGTAAAATTTCAATAACTTAAAGAAGATCTATACAAGATCCAGCCATTTCAATGGCTAAGCTTGGTATTTATCCTATTGTTTATCTCGGTATCATCTTCTATTCTTTGAACTTATTCAAACAAAGCCTGCTTCAAATACCGCCTTCTCACACCACACCAACCATCAAATAATATAAAATTCTAAATATTTATTTTTGAGCAATGCCAAGATTTCAACTTTTTAAATAAGTTTAGAATAAACATCTAAATAATGTCAATTATGTGGTTTTTTATAAATCTCCCTTATCAATTATTTCTACTCTTAATCACTCACGCATATTATTACGATAAGTTGGCTTAGTATCTTGTGCATGTCATCATAGAAAAAATCACAATTATTTTTTGGTCATTAACATGAAACTCAATACATTATTAAATTATCAATTACATCAGCCTGAAACAGCACCTGCATCCAATTTACCTATTGTTTTGATCCACGGCCTTTTTGGTGACTTAAATAATTTAGGCGTCTTAGGGCGTGATCTACGCCAAGACCACACCGTGATCCAAATTGATGTGCGTAATCATGGACATTCCCCTCATAGTGAAAGTATGAACTATCAAGATATGGCACAAGATGTACTTACATTACTCGATAGTTTACATATCTCAAAAGCCATCATTATCGGGCACTCCATGGGAGGCAAAATTGCAATGGCAATGACAGCATTAGCGCCTGAGCGAATTGCTCGCATTGTCGTAATAGATATGTCACCTGTAGCTTACAATGTTCGCCGCCACGATAACATTTTTGCGGCACTCGAAGCCGTCACTAAAGCTCAAGTTACACGACGTCAAGATGCAGTAGAAATTATGAGCCCCTTTATTAAAGAAGAGGGCGTTATTCAGTTTTTACTTAAATCATTTAAAAGTGGAGAATGGCTATTTAATTTATCTGCGATCAAAAATGCCTATTCAAAGATTATTGGTTGGCAAGAAGTCCCTGCTTGGAATTATCCGGTGCTATTTATTCGTGGTGGTTTATCGCCTTACATATTAGATGAATATCGTAATGATATTGCACGCCAATTTCCGCAAGCTAGCGCTTTTGTCGTAGCAAACACTGGACATTGGGTACATTCAGAAAAACCTAACACTGTTATTAACGCTATTCGTCGTTTTTTATCAAAAGCATAATTTATTACTGAAAGTGGCGTAATTAAGGAAGTAATAATTTAGCTGAATGTATAATTATTGTACTTAATCACACAGTCTGTCGATAAAAACACCAAATGACAATAGGTTAAACTCAGGAAGCAGTGGCAGGACGTCACTATGTGGGGTATTATTGGGCGTTTCGCAATTTAGTCATTGGTATACGCCCTTTCACAGCAAAATTTATGGCAAAAGAACAAACTGATCGCACCACACTGGATTTGTTCGCAGATGAACGCAGACCTGGGCGACCTAAAACAAACCCGCTTTCTCGGGATGAACAGCTTAGAATTAATAAACGCAATCAATTAAGACGAGACAGAGTCAATGGTTTACGTCGAGTTGAATTGAAATTAAATGAAGATGCTGTGAATGCACTTAATGAGTTGGCGACTGCAAGAAATGTTAGCCGTAGCGAACTTATTGAAGAAATATTACTAGAACAATTGGCGCAAAATCACGCCTTGAAAATACATCAAAATGAGAATAGCTAGTAGCTAAACCACACAAATTTGACAGAATTACCCTGCTATTTTCGTCAAAATACGTTTTTTAGTTTTCTATTATGAAAACAAGATGTTTATTTTTCACTAGTAATTGTTCAAACACAGACAAATATACTCTAACTATTTCGAAGTGTGGCTAATTGGCAAGTAAAGGCGTTACTGTTACATACAAAGTATGTAATCAGTACGAATCAACGTAGTCAACAACGCGACAATTTGAAGTATAACGAATATAGAATAAAAGAGGTTATCTCACTTTATGGCAATCATAGGTATATTCTTCGGCAGTGATACCGGCAACACTGAAAATATTGCCAAAATGCTTCAAGAAAGACTGGGCGCTGATAATGCCGAAGTTCATGATATCGCAAAATCCAGTAAAGAAGATATCGAAGCATTTGATATTCTGTTACTAGGTATTCCTACTTGGTATTATGGTGAAGCACAATGCGATTGGGATGACTTTTTCCCAACACTAGAAGATATTAATTTTGAAGGTAAGTTGGTTGCACTGTTCGGTTGTGGCGACCAAGAAGACTATGCAGAATACTTCTGTGATGCAATGGGCACAATTCGCGATATTATCGAACCTCGTGGTGCTGTCATTGTGGGTCACTGGCCAACAGAAGGTTACCATTTTGAAGCCTCTAAAGGGCTTGCAGATGATAATCACTTTATCGGCCTTGCGATTGATGAAGACCGTCAACCAGAATTAACCGAAGAGCGTGTTGATGCTTGGGTTGCTCAAATCAAAGAAGAAATGAGCCTAGATGAAATTCTGGGATAAATAAATACTCAATATTGAGAATGATAATTATTCAATGGTGTGCTAAGATAGTGTGATAGGTAGGGGTGTTTATTTTTAAATATCATGCCTATAATCAATAAGGTTATTTATTCACCCGAGTGTTAATGAATCAACCCTATTAGTGAGCACAAAAATTAAATTCACCATTAGCAACAGGATTAAATCCGCATGACCGACAATAATAAAGCGTTAAAAAATGCTGGGTTAAAAGTTACACTTCCTCGCTTAAAGATCTTGGAAGTGCTCCAGGATCCTGAGTGCCATCATGTCAGTGCTGAAGATCTCTATAAAAAACTCATCGATATCGGTGAAGAGATTGGTCTGGCAACCGTGTATCGCGTCTTAAACCAATTTGACGATGCTGGTATTGTTACCCGACATAATTTTGAAGGTGGTAAATCAGTATTTGAATTAACTCAACAACACCATCACGATCATTTAATTTGTCTTGATTGTGGCAAAGTTATCGAGTTTACAGATGATGCGATTGAAGTGCGCCAAAGAAACATCGCTGAACGTCATGGTATCAAGCTTTCCAATCATAGCCTTTATTTATATGGCCACTGCGCTGAAGGCAATTGTAAAGAAGATAGCCACGCACATGATGAGAAATAATTCATTCTGGATAATCTCTCAGTAAAAAAAAGGAACTGTTCACAGTTCCTTTTTTATTACCTTAAATTTGAGGATAAAATAACTCTACTTAGGCACACTGATACTGTGTTTAATATGTTTTAAATGAACCACGATAGTAAATGTAACAATGACTAACAGTGACCAAGAGCCCCATTTCCCTGCATGCACAGCAGACCAAGCACCAATCTGGTTAGGATATTGCCAAACACCAAAAAATGTACCGAAATTCTCAGCAAGCCAAATAAAGAAACCTATCAGAACAAAAGCCAATAATAGTGGCATTTTTCGCTCTGTATCATAAGGCGTAAAATAAACCACACTACGAGCATAAAGACCTAAAATAAAAGCAGTTAAATACCAGCGATAATCACCGATAAAGTGATGAGAAAAGAAATTAATATAGATAGCGAGTGCAACTAAAGTTGCCATCCAATAAGGTGGATAATGTTCAATTCGTACTTTTAAAAAACGCCATGCTTGAATTAAATAACTTCCTACCGCAGAGTACATAAATCCTGTAAATAAAGGCACTTCCCACAATTTAGTGTAAGCAAAATCAGGGTATTTCCACGATCCAATTGCTGCTGATGTTTTAAATAATTCCATCACAAAACCAACGATGTGGAAAAAACAGATCGCTTTTAATTCATCCCATGTTTCAAGTTTTCCCCATACCATCCATAATTGGAAAGCAATAGCGAGAATAAGTAAAACATCATAACGAGGTATCCCTAATATTCCTTTACTTGGTGTTGCAAATAAAATAAAAAAGAAAAATCCCGCAAATAAACAAGAACGCGCCTCTTTCACACCAAAAAAAAGAAATTCAACAATAAATCGTTTTATACCTTTAAAGGGCTTCAATGGTGGTTCTAATAAAAAATCATCCAATCGCTTTAACATGCTTCTTCCTGAAAACGTGCATTATCGAACTGCATTCAATGCAGAATAATAAATAAGATGAGATAAAATGAATGGCAAGAAATTTGCCATAGAATAAAAAAACCTACAAGGATGAAAAGGACGAAAAAGGAAGGAATGAAAAAATAAAGGTATTTACCCCCCACTACGATACCCACTCTGACTGCCTTTACTTAGGGTAAATACCTTACGCAAATTTTGCGAAATAACTGAAACACAAGAGATAAACATAACCCACTCACATTTATCTCAGACGACATGACATGACATGACGACTTTACTTCATTACTTTTACTATATACTGCGATTTTAAAACGACTCTTTACTACTTTTTACTTCGACTCTTCTACTTCTTACTACTACTGACAATTTCACTTCATTAATGAGGTTTGTTTTTACTTATCGTAATCGTATTTAGCTTTTTTAGTTTTATTCAGGATAAAGTGTAATGAATACACTTTATCCTTATGCTGATATTAGAAAATAGTAAATGGCATTATCACGTTAAATTTAACGTCTTTTTCATCTTGGAAAATATTACCAAAACCACCTTCATAACTTGGAATATCGGAGTGGTTATCATAACGGGTATAGTGAAGTTTAAAGAGAGTGCCTTTAGCTCGACCTTCTTGAACCGTATACATAATATCCGCATTCCATGCGCTTTCTCTAATACGCTGACCTTGATCATAAATGGCTTTACCACTTGGCTTAGCATCCCATGCGTAAACATAAGAAGTACCTACCGCCCAGCCAGATAGATCCCAGTTTTTCAGATCGTACATTACACCCGCATAAAGTGCTTTTTCACCATTAGCGTTAAAGTCAGAACGACCATCCCACCAGACATCAAGACGACCATTAGATGTTGCCCAACCCGGAGTCATACGCTGTAAAAAATAACCTTGATTACCTTCAGCTTTAACCCACGTTCCTTCTACTTTGAAGTCAAATACATTGTAGGTATAACCAAAAGTCAGTGCTTGTAACCATGCCAGCCCATCATAAACATCATTAACGCCACCACCGGTCACTTTATCTTTAGCACCGTAGAATTGGTAAGACGTTCTTAATGCATTGTCAGCAATTGGGAAATCATAAGAAACTTTACCAAAATACTGATCGATATAACCATCGGCCTGACCAAATGCAGCTTCTAACACTAGGCTGTTTTTAAAATCATATTTGGCGCCGAAAGAGTGAAGATAGCTAATATTCGTTTCTAGATCAGCTTTGCGAAAGTTATACATATTCCGATACCATGGTGCTTTGTATTCATCTGTCCACATATAGGAGAAAGATAATTCACCACTTTTATCAAAATCGAAAACTGCTCCAGCTTCCGCCCCACGATAAGTTCCCGGTAAGAAGCTCCAGTGCGGGCGTAATAAACTTTGGCCTTTAGGTTGAATATATCCACCTTGTGCCCAGAAATTACCTAATTTGAATTTTGCAGCGGCTTTATACACGCTCATACCACTGCGATCGCCTGTCCATTTTTCATCCCAGCGACTTTTTGCATCACTAAAACCGATTTCATTAGGTGCCGCAGGGCCACTGTTATTCAATTCAGCAGCACCAAAGGCGGCTAAATCAATACCAATAAAATCACCAAGGTAACCTGATGAGAAGTCTAGATTAGCGTTAAAAGTAGAATGGTGTAAGTTAGCTTTGTATTTGCCGTAATCAGGACTATTTGGTGTTAACTCTTTTCTATCACGGTCACGTTGCCAATAAAAAAGCCCCCCCGTTAAGGTTGAGTCATCAATAAATCCTTCAGCATGAGACATTTTTGCAGGTAGTGCAGTTACAAGCAATGCGCCCATAACGGCAAGTGCCACCCTGCCTGGTTTAGCATGTTGCATAACCATAGCATTGTTTCCTCTTTGACTTTGACTAAAAAAGAAATAAGCACAATGCCTATTTCCAAATATAAAACCCCAAGTGGGGAAAAAACCTAAATTAGGTTAGAAACAGCATATTTTTCGCGACGCGAATTATCAACCAAAAAAAAAGAATTTTTATCAAAATATGACCAAGGGCACATAACTAAATAATCGTTTCATTTTCTTTCTTTTATAATCTCTCGTTAAAAATAAATATAACAAATTGATTTTATTTGTTTTTTATATCAATCTTTAAACAATATTAGATTTCGTTTTTATTAAAAAGAATAATAAGTAGCGCTTATAAATAAACTTTTTTAACGATGTGAAATATGTGCTTTTAATCACACTTTTCTTACTACAGCCTTATTTAATGAGATGTTATGAAAAAACAGAAGAATAAAGTGATAACAAGTTAATTATTTCAAATGAAACAAATAAAAAATTATCATTTTAAATGAAAAAATTAAGATTAATTAATCCCTAAAGAATAAATGCTGGATATAAATAGATGAAAAATTGTACGACATTAAAAAGAAAAATAGATAAAAAAATGCTCGATAAATAATTACCGAGCATTCTATTAATTTTGGCGCTAACTATACTTAATGCAACTCAAAATAAGGTTCAAATTAACCTTGTTGAGAAATCTTAGCCCAAGTGTCACGTAAGCCTACTGTACGGTTAAATACTAACTTATCTGCTGTTGATAGCTTATCAGCACAGAAGTAGCCTTCACGCTCAAATTGATACGCTTTTTCAACCACCGCATCTTTTAAACTACGTTCAACAAAACCTTCACGAATAACTAAAGACTCAGGGTTAATTGTTGATAAGAAATCATCTTCTGCCGCTGGGTTTGGTACACTAAATAGACGATCATAAAGACGAATTTCAGCAGGAACAGCATGTGGAATGCTTACCCAATGAATAACTCCTTTTACTTTACGTCCATCAGCAGGATCTTTATTTAATGTTTCTGCATCATAAGTACAGTAAATGGTTGTGATTTCACCTTGCTCGTCTTTTTCAACACGCTCAGCTTTAATAACATAAGCATTACGTAAACGAACTTCTTTACCTAGTACCAGACGTTTATATTGACGATTTGCTTCTTCTTTAAAATCAGCGCGATCAATATAAATTTCACGGCTAAATGGTACTTCACGCGTACCCATTTCTGGTTTATTTGGGTGATTCGGCGCAGTTAAAATCTCTTCACCTTCTGGCATATTTTCAATAACTAAACGAACTGGATCGATAACAGCCATTGCACGAGGTGCATTTTCGTTTAAATCATCACGAATACAAGATTCTAATGCAGCCATTTCAACATTATTTTCTTGTTTCGTTACACCAATACGTAAACAGAATTCACGAATAGAGTCAGCGGTATAACCACGACGACGTAAGCCTGAAATCGTTGGCATACGAGGATCATCCCAACCATTGACGATGTTTTCTGTCACAAGCTGATTCAGCTTACGCTTTGACATCACAGTATATTCAAGGTTAAGACGAGAGAATTCATATTGACGAGGATGACAAGGGATAGTGATATTATCCAGCACCCAATCATATAAACGACGGTTATCTTGGAATTCTAACGTACATAAAGAATGAGTGATATTTTCCAGTGCATCTGAGATACAGTGGGTAAAATCATACATTGGATAAATGCACCATTTATTTCCAGTTTGGTGGTGCTCGGCGAATTTAATACGATAAAGCACCGGATCACGCATAACGATAAAAGGTGATGCCATATCAATTTTCGCACGTAAGCACGCTTTACCTTCTTCAAAGCCACCCGCACGCATTTTTTCAAACAGCGCTAAGTTCTCTTCTACGCTACGTGAGCGATAAGGACTGTTTTTACCTGGCTCTTTTAATGTACCGCGATATTCACGAATTTCTTCAGCGCTCAGTTCATCAACATAAGCTAAGCCTTTATTAATCAACTCAATCGCATATTGATAAAGTTGATCAAAATAATCTGAGGAGTAATGAACGCTACCTTCCCATTGGAAACCTAACCACTGAACATCTTTTTGAATTGAGTTGATGTACTCAATATCTTCTTTTACTGGATTGGTATCATCAAAACGTAAATTACATTTACCCTGGTAATCTTTAGCAATACCAAAATTCAGACAAATTGATTTCGCATGGCCGATATGAAGATAGCCATTAGGTTCAGGTGGGAAACGCGTATGCACGCTATCATGTTTCCCTGTTGCCAGATCTTCATCAATTATTTGACGAATAAAGTTAGTTGGGCGGGCATCTGCCTCATTCATGGTCATTTTTTCCTCAAAGCAAAACGCATAATTAACCCACTATAATCCAATAAGTTTACTCAAATCAAGCTATTGTTTTAAAATCAACAATTTACAATTGAATTATTATGTAATTAACAAGAAAATACATGTCAAAACATGACAATACCAGACAAATAAATCAACGCATTACAAGTTTTAATGAGTGCATTTTATCATAAAAATGCCCCACCATAACATCCAAAAAACGCTTGGATGGATATCCACTACTGACCTAAATTTACATTAGTGATAAACTCTCCCATCAATTTTTATTATAGATAATTTAATATGCTCCAGTTATTTGCACGGTACTTCTCTGTTGGCATTATTAACACTCTCTTGCATTGGGTAGTGTTTGGTATTTTGGTTTATTTAGTTTCCACAACACAGGCCACTGCGAACCTGATCGCATTCATCATTGCCGTCACTTTCTCCTTCTTTGCTAATGCTAAGTTTACATTTAAAAAGAAAGCAACTGGAGGTAGATACATAGCATTCACAGTATTTATGGGTGTACTCAGTTATTTGACTGGGTTTATTGCCGATAAACTCGATGTGATGCCTATAATTACCTTAATTGCGTTTTCAGCAATTAGCCTTGTTATTGGTTTTTTCTACTCAAAATTATTTGTCTTTAAAGGAATAGAGTAATGAAAATTTCTTTAGTTGTTCCTGTTTTTAACGAAGAAGAAGCGATACCTATTTTTTATAAAGCGGTTCGTGAAAATGAAGAACTAAAAAAATACGATGTTGAAATTATTTTTATTAACGATGGTAGTAAAGATTCAACTGAAAATATCATCAATGCGTTGTCGTTAGCTGATGAGAAAATAACAGCACTGAGCTTTACTAGAAACTTTGGTAAAGAACCCGCACTTTTTGCTGGCTTAGATCATGCAACGGGGGAAGCCATAATTCCTATTGATGTTGACCTTCAGGACCCAATAGAAGTTATTCCACAATTAATAGAAAAATGGAAACAAGGTGCTGATGTTGTTTTAGCAAAAAGAACTGATCGATCTACTGATGGCTAGTTGAAGCGAAAAACAGCAGAATGGTTCTATAAATTGCATAACAAAATCAGTACACCAAAGATTGAAGAAAACGTGGGTGATTTCCGTTTAATGTCTCGTGAAACAGTTGAGAATATTAAATTGCTTCCTGAGCGTAATCTATTCATGAAAGGAGTCCTATCTTGGGTCGGCGGGAAAGTAGATATCGTCGAATATTCTCGTGCTGAGCGTTCTGCAGGTGAGTCAAAATTTAATGGATGGAAGCTTTGGAATCTTGCATTAGAAGGAATTACCAGTTTTTCAACCTTCCCACTGCGTATGTGGACCTATATTGGATTATTTGTTGGTGCGATTTCATTTGTTTATGGCGGATGGATGATTATAGATAAAATGATATGGGGCAATCCAGTTCCAGGCTACCCATCACTACTAGTTTCTATTTTATTTCTTGGTGGAATTCAGCTTATTGGAATCGGTGTTCTTGGCGAGTACATCGGAAGGATATACGTTGAAAGCAAAAAAAGACCTAAATATTTATTAAAAGGGAAAAACTGATGAACGCCAGAAAGCAAATAGTATTATACTTTATAATACTATTATTAATATCTTTTCCTATATTACTTGCAAACACATATTATGTTGATGACATGGGAAGGGCTGCTATTGGATATACAAATTGGGGAATAGATGGCAGACCATTCTCCGATTTGTTAATGATATTGTTAAACTTCAATACTCATATTGTTGATTTATATCCACTACCTCTTTTTATAGGTTTATTTTTACTATCTGTTTCTTTATTTATTATACATAGAAAATTAATTAATAAAACTGACTATTTCTCAATTTTACTACCACTTATCTATATAATAAGCCCAGCATTGAGTGAAGTTTTATCATATAGATTTGATTCTCTTCCAATGCTTGCAAGTATTGCCATACCAACACTGCTATTATTAGTTAATTCATCTAAAAGTTATATAAGAATAATTTTATATACAACCATTGTATGTATGACTTATTCAACCTATCAAGCATCAATAAACCTATTGATCTTAATTTCCATGTGCGAATTCATCAATAGGTTCAACAAAAAAAATAACCCATTGTTATTTCTATCTGAAATGTTTATATCTTTCATTATAGGAGCCATTCTCTACCTTAAAATTATTTTACCATATTTTTTTGGTGGGAATCATGGTGGGAATCACCCAATGTTAGCCGAAGGTGATTTCATATCATCTTTTTTATTAAATATTAATAAATACTATTCTTTTTTGAATAAAAATGTATTTGGTGAGCATGCTTATTTGTTTTTCATAACTTATGTTGTAGTAATGTTTATATGTATGTTATTTTTAGTAAGTAGGGGCTTTAATAAAAATATAAAGTCCTTCATTTCATCACTAGTGATGCTTATCATACCATTTATATCTCTGTTCTTTTGTGTTGGAGCTCTGTTATTTTTAAAATCTTCAATACCTTATTTTACTAGGATTTACGTTGGATTTGGTGGCGTTATATTTTTACTTTTTTACTCATTAAGCTTATTAGAAATAAAATTGGTGAGCATATTATCATTAATAGCTTCAGCAATTGTTTCTATGTATACAGTTGTGTATTTATATGCTTATGGAAATGCATTAAACGTCCAAGATAAATATACAACATCTATAATTAATGAGATTAAATTTCTATCTGTTAATTGGGAGTATAGTAATATTGCATTTACAGGAAAACAAATGAAACCTAATATGCTAATCAATTCAGAAAAGAATTTTCCATTATTAAAATATAGTGTGCCTCAATATTTTAATAATTTTTACTGGCCATACAGGCGCATTCTAATGGAAAACCTGTCTCTTCGTAGACCAGCTAATGCTAATAATGTTTCAAGTTATGCAATAAAAAATATGTGTAATGCAGATGACTATATTCGTGGCAAAAACTTCAACTTATATTTAGTTGGTGAAACAATAGTTGTTGACTCTGATAAAAAATGTAAATAATTAATTACTGCCTCTTTGCTTAAAGCATGGAGGCAGTATAATATTGATACATCATTTTATATAAAAATAGAAAATGATATTGTTTTATTTATCCCTTCCGTAGCAACCCCTACCATCGTTCCATCTATGGGGTGCTGTAATCTAATATTCAGCGCCCCTGCTTTTGTAAATGATGCAACAGGCTGTAATATTGCGTTTCTTACTGGTTTATCATCAGCGTTATAAATTGATGTTATGTTTACGATGGGAAGTCTGTCTAGAGCTACAATCTCTTTTGGTCTTACATCTAGGTTAATACTCGACGCTATTACTTCACCTACATTTCTGTGGTCGTAAGAGTTATCCAATGTAGCAACGCCATTTGTTAATTTTACAACACCATCCATTAGAATTCGCCTAGAACCTAAGTTTTGTGATTTTACTTCAAAACTTAAATCTGTAATGTAAGCGATTCCCTCAGTCCCATTAGGTAGACCAACTGTAAGATAAACTTCTGTCGGTGGAAATTCTGTCGGCACTTTCCAAGCTACCGATCTCAACACAGCATCTTCATTGTGCTCAAAGTAAGTTAGATTTCGTCTAATTGTAAACGGTTGTTCAATAGCCAATATAAATCGACCTGATTGGAGGCTGGTAGTTTGTCCTATACAACTAACAATAACCTCATCACCAGCCATTAACATGACCTTTCTTGATACTAACGCCCTAGATGATGCGTCAGAGTTTTGCAATCTAAGGATTCCATCTTTAGTTACTTGTACATTTCCTGTCCCTGATGTGCCAAACGCCCAATTGCTAAAATCTCTTTCAGAGTGAACATAACTCATTTCTATCTCCTGTTATTTATTTAGAATATCAGCAAAATCTTTATCTAACGTTAGATGCCTAATACCATAGGATAGAACCTCGTTTAATTGTTCAACCGTATAGATTGTCCACGAGTTTATAGTTAAACCACTTGCTTCCCATTGCCTTAGTTTCTCTATCCCTATGGCACTAATTATATTCCTGCTCGGTGCTATAACCCCACCACCCCAAGAAATCAGCTCATTTATATTTTCATCCATTCCTTCGTTGTATGATGCCAATATTAAACCGTAGGATGCTAACGGGTTAATATTGTGCAGATATTGTAGTACTTGAAAATCAAAACAAATGAATGTTGTTGTGGATGCTAATCCATACGTTGAAATAATAGAATTGTATTGTGCGCAATCATCTATTGTCCTATACCCTTTAATTTCAGCTAACAACTTTTTACCCGTTCTTGCGGCAACCTTACAAACAGCACTAAGAGAAGGAATAGACAGCATGTCTGCATAACGAGTATCTTGAGCACGTTTGTATCGGTACGTTCTAATTTGTTGAATAGTGTTGTCTTTTATTGCCCCACTTCCAGTTGTCTGGATTGATAAATCGTCATCATGAAAACAGACAGCTACCCCATCTGATGTTGTTTGCATATCAATTTCTATCGCATCAGCTCTACATTGACTAAACGCGAGTAACGTCTGTTCAAAATAAGTTTCAGAATAACCACGATGTGCATTGATAATTAGTCGTCTGTCAGATATTGGAATCTGCATCCTTTGTACGTTCTTTGTTTCTTTTACTGACTCTTTTGACAGTTCAAGCTCGTGTTGAACTGTATTCTCATTATTTGTTTTTATGATTGATGCGCCTTTATTTGATGCTAATTCAGTTCTTAAAGTTGCATCACCAACGCCTTTCCATTTACCGTCACCAATACCACCCGCTAACTCAGGGGTTGAGCCAGCGCTAACTACTTTGGGGAGTTTGCCATCCCATCTGTAGTATTCGCCATTACTTTCCCAGAGAAGAACATCGTTAGGATTGATGATGGTATTACCCGATTCAAAAGACCTCTTCGTGATATAGCCATAGTTAAGCATTGCCTGTTTTGATAAATAATTAATACCCTCTATTGTATAGTGTTTTTTACCAAAGCGATCAACGTAAAAGTGGTTATTTGACGTAATGAACTCGTCAACTTTACCTGAGTTGTACTTCAGATCGCTCGCTGCTTCGCTTGGAACTTGATTTTGTGTTGGAATTGTAGACATAATTTTTCCCAATAAAAAAGCCAGCGATTAGGCTGGCTATGATTGAAATGAATTTAATTAAACGTTGTAATCTTTCTTTGCAGAAAAATACTCACTTGCTGTAATGCTGAAAGTTCCGTCTGCATTAGGCTTTTTGTCGCTTACAGTCCATCTCATTGAGTCCATTTCAACGATATTGGATATAACATAACGTGACGGAGACTGAACATTCATGCCGTCATAGATATTTATCTGGATATCAGGTATATCAGCGATAAATCCGTAAGCGGTATCGCTTCTTGGTGTGGCTTTAAACCTTTCTGTTGTGTTACCTAGGTGATCAGTGATACAAACAAACATCTCACCATCAAAGGCAACTTTTTCATTTGTTGAAAATTGATTGCCTATCCTCTCAACTATATAACCAGCCTGTTGATTATTATCGTATGTGTCAGCAACAATAATTAAGTCACCCGGATAAACATAATCACCATCTGCGAGAGTTTGCACACTGATACTCATACGCTGATGTATTAACCTATCCATTTCTAATAGTGCCCTATCTGTCGCCTGATACTCATTACGACAACCGTGAATGGTTATTTTGTTAGGGTTTTTAGCGGGTTTGTTAACTATCTCGTTATCTTCAATACGATATTTAAGGTAGGTCTTTTTGTTGGTTTTAGGGTTTACATATTCAATTTCAACACCATCATTACCGCTCGGCATTGTCATATCATAAGAAAGAGAAAATCCATTTCCTGTCGTGTTAGCTCTATTGAAGGTGCCAGATGGATATTTCTTTTCCTCCTCACGAGTAAATGTAAGCACGCCGTTATCCCAAAATGAAATAACACGAGCAACATTGCATATTGTTTCTATACGCTGACCCAGCGATACATCTTCATCATCAAACGTGTAATCAAAATATCCTAAGCGCTTATCTGGAAGTGATTCATAGATTGAATACAAACCATATAAATCTATGGTGCTTTCTGGTTGCCCTGCAGTAACTAACCAAGTGTGAGCGACAGCATCAGCAAATGATCGTGATGGTCTTAATGTATAATCAACGCTACGGCTATTCATGTCGTAGCTAATAACATGGCGCGTGGCTAGTGCGTTATATTTACGCTCCCTTGCTCCTGTTGGTGCTTCTGTTGCCCTCACTGTTACTTTAACAAGAGTATCTTCTTCATGTACTTCGTTAATCCTCTCTCTAACAATAAAGACTTCCTCTAGCTTAAGAATGCTGTGATCATTACTGTTTTCTAATCGAGTTAATTGAAGCGCATACCTTCCATATCCAGCCAACGGCTTGAACTTTTCCGTTAGATAGTATGTTTTTGTTTTTGGTGCAGATGGGAATCCTCTATTGAATGACTCTCTTGTTCCAGTTATTTCATTGTTATTCTCATCAACCTTCCAGAACTCAATTCTTGCGCTAGCCCAATCTCCATCACCAAGCTGGGCGTTTAAATGCACCCATAACTCACCACCATCTAAGGGGGAAAAGAAAGGTCCTACTGTCAGGAATTGATTATCATAGAGAATGAACTTGGATGTGTTAACAATTGCATTAGGCGGTAGAGTCGCTAAATCACCACCGGTTAGATTAGTGAAAAAGAATTCGTAGTAATATTTTGGTGAGATAATTGCCCCGTCATCACTTTCTTTCGCATCTGATAGATAAGCATCAACCTTAATATCCTTTGTAACCGAACCTTGTGGAGTATCATAAGTCACATTAACAACAAGGCTTACTGATCTAGGCTTTACGATATCCATAAAATATCGAAACTCATCTTGCTTCCCTATCTTTATGGCCGCCTCACCACCTTTAATTTCACCAGAAATAACATTATTAGCAGTGGCCTCATATTGTGGAATTTCGTCACTTTCATTCGGACCCGGTATTTCTTGCCCATCAACATCAGGGAACTCGAAACCCTCGAATATTTGGGGGATTACTTCACCCGGTTGGAATATCTGATAACTAGCACCATCAAGAGCGATTAATTCAGACTCTGAATATTTCACATTTTCTATGGTGTAGTAACCAATACCAAAGTTCATCCATTCAGTAACCATCTTTTTATTGTCGATGTATTCAAACATTGATTGCTGAATGAGATCGGGAAAGGCTCTAACTTGTCCGTGAATTTCAGGTCTAGCCTGATATGTTCTCGCTATATTAGTTTGACCTGTTAAACGATTATTAGGGCTTTCCTTTGCATTTACATCCGCCGCGCTAAATGAGGGCGCTTTGGGCGCTAAGAATGAAAATATCTTAGAAACAAACTTAAATACTGGATTAAGAATGTCGCCAATAATCCCTTTCGGTTGGTCGAATATTTGAATGTGATGAAATTCACTAACAATAAAATCAAGCCTATCATCATCGTTAAGTTTTACACCATTAACATAGATATCAACGTCATGATGAAAGTTTTGCTCTTTTAACCAATCAAAAAAAAGAGAGCCGGATTTTATCTCGACTCTCTCTTTCGGCACTCCAGCGACACGCTGAATTTCAATTATTGGCATATTTCATAAACTCCAACTTGGTGAACTTTCTCTCAAGAATAATCAGCCTATCCATTCTCACAGAGCCGCTTTCACCACGACTATGTAATGCATTACCATCGATAATCAAGCCAATATGAGCGGGTTTTGAGCCTATATATCCTATAAATATTCCGTTATTTTCTGGTTGATTTACTTTCTCCCAAAACTCAACTTCATTTTTATAGCAAGTCACAAAATCAATTTCCGACTCATATCCAGCGTCATGGTGGATCTCAATACCTAGCACATGACGATAATAGAGAACGACGAGCCCCCAACAGTCCATAGCATCAAATGTACAAGACCTGTTTTTCCAAGGCTTTCCGATAACTTTATCGATGAATTCCTGAGTTGTCATACAGCCTCCAAGCCAGGCCATTCTTGCGGCTCATAAATGCGCCCGATGTTTTTATTCAATGGGTTGCTCATAGATAGCGTGACAGTGACACTTTCATGATCCATCGACACATCTTTCACAAATAATTTCCATCGAGTAATTGCTGTGCCTTTATCTTTCTCGTCAAATAAGCGATAGGTGGCCTCTATGGGTGTCATTCTATTGAATGATTTCCATAGTTTAAGTTTCTGCTTAAAGTCTTGTGCGACACGGCTGAATTTAACACTAGCGTCAATGATGGGCGTTCTGCTTTGCTGACTGTCAGATAGTTCGAAATTACAAGGTTGATATTCAACACCACCTAGAACCTTTGGGAATACCTGATAAGACACGAGATAGATATCGCCAAATGACGGATGACTAAATTGCAGCGTCTCATAAAGTATTCTGTTTGGCCTTTGCACCCGATACTCTCTTAGTGTAGTCATTACAACTCCTTATGCTTAGGTAGAGTCTCAGTGACGATAATATCAAGCCAACTTCCAAATGATGGCGGAAACTCAACAATAATATCGTCGAATTCATCATCTGAATTATAAAGTTTATTGCTAATAACTTGACCAGTCCATGTTACAGAAGATCCATTAATACTGGTTTGTACTGGATATGAAACAAAATGCAATTCCTGCTCCTGTAACCCACTACCACCAAGATTAATTTTCATCCTGAACCAGCGATTGCAATTATCAAGATAGTTAGGACTTCGCAACCATTGGGCAAACGCTCGCTCCTGTTGAAGTGTAAATATCCAATTCACACTCCATACAGTTTTTAAGTCATCAGTGAGCTTCTGAAATATACGCGCACCAACCTGTGGTTGATCAGTCAAAAATCCAGTATCTAGCGTCATGCTTTTATCGGCTTTCTGCGCCAGAGGAAGCCAATCAGGGTAATTAATAACCATATATCAACCTCTTGCTCTCGCTGTTGCCGATGTGTTTCTTGTGATGGATTGAAGCATAGGGCCTTTATTATCCATATCCATAATGAATGCCTGAATAGTTAGCGTGTTTCCATCTTGTGATGTCTGCGCATCAAACTTGTGGCCACCAGATGAATAGTCATTAAAAACAACATTCACATTCATACCGCCACCCTGCATATCTTTATTGGAAATAACCTTTCCATTGTCACCGGGGATCATGTATTGACGACCGTTATTAGCCTTGAATATCTCAGGTTTTCCACCCTCACCAACTCGATACATTGAACCAGCATCAACAGGTCCGCCATTTTTACGGGCGCCAGCAATTGCCAGTGTTGAAGCAAGTCCAGTGGTACCAACTAAGCTTGCGTTAGCTGGCGCGGCATTAGCACCCATTGTAGCTAGAGAAACAAAAGCAGCAGCGGGAGCCCATGCGGAAGCAACTATTGCAGCTTCACCCATAGATGCTGCTGCGGCGGCAGCGCCCATTGTTTTACCAATGATGAAGTTCTTCAGCATTTCAACACCAGTCTGAACGATGGAATTAACAACACTGTTTAGTATTGTGTTACCTAGTGATCGCATTGCATCGGCGGCAGTCATGGTACCAGTCAATAATCCAGTAATAGCGTTAGATGCGCTTCCAGCCATTGCATCAACAGCAGATGTAAGCATGTCAAAACCTAAGCTTTGCTGACTTAACATCTGCCACTGTGCAGCAGTTTGCTGTTCATTGAATTGACGTTCCTGGGCTGTTCTTATTTGAAGGTATTGTGCATCAGTGATTTGTTTGGCAGTCGTAAATTGCTCGTGTGAGATCTGTTGATTTGCATACGCTTGATTAATGATTGCCATTTCATCAGCATAATACTTATCCATGAGCGCTAGTTTTTTAGCGTTCTCATTTTTTAATTGCTGAATAGGATCGAACTGAGCCCTATTATCTTCAATTGGATTGGCTGAAAGCTTGGCGTTTTCTTCTGCTATTTTGCGAGAATACTCGTTTGCTATTTCAAGGCGCTTTATTTGATGAAGTTCAAAAGATATATCCTCACTAGCTAGTAACTCATCCAGTGTGTTTAATCTTGATTTTCTCTCTTCATCTAACTTTCTTATCGTGTCAATCTCAAGAGCAAGCTCCTTGTTTTTAGCTACTCTTTGTATATTGTACTTTTCTTCTGCTAACTGCTTTGCGGTTTCAATTTGACTTGATGTTGCAGTGTCACCAAGAGATTTAACCGCATCATACTTAGCCATTTCAAGAGAGCCGTCTTTGTAACCTTTGTTTAAAAGCTCAATTTCTTCTCTTTGGCGCTTTAGTGCTTCGTATGCTGCGTCTGTTGACTTAGTTGACTCCTTGGTTGTTCTATTTCTCTCTGACTCAGCATCTCTTGCTTCTTGCGCAGCTATTGCCACTTGATTTAACGAAAGAACTTCTTGTTCTGATAAGTCATTATCCTCAGCATAGAATTTAACTTGAAGTAACCTTTTATCAACTTCGCTTTTTGCGTTTGCTAGCTTAGTTTCTCGCTCCAGCGTTTTTCTTAAATCAAGCCCCTTATCCGACCACTGAACAGAAATCTTCTCAGCATTAAAGTCTTTAATAGCTTGGGTGGATATGCCTAATTTTTTAGCGAAGAAGTCTTGTGCATCAGATAGCATTTGCACTTTCTGAACACCATTTCCAAGTTCGTCGTGAAGCTTTCTAGCTTCTTCCATCTGATCTGATATAGCTTTATTTATTTGCTTATCTATTTGCAATAACGCATTTTCAGAATAAGAAAGTTGAGTTGTCTTACTATCAAGATTTGCTTTTGCAATAGCTAAACTATCAGTTAATTCCCTTTCCTTTTCTCTTGCAGAGTCAGGTCTCCAAACTCCAGACTCATTAAGTTTTTTCTGTATGCTTAACTGATTAGTTAATGACTCAACCTCATCTTTTAAATCAGATATGTCATTTTTCGTCTGATTTATATTTTGAGTGGTTTTAACCCTTGCTGCGTCAAGCTGTACCTTGTTTAGCTCCTTCAATCTTTCAATTAGATCTGGCAGTTCATTACTATAATCTCTAGCTGCTTGCTTGGCGCTTTTCATTGCATCTATTACATAGTAAACAGCAGCACCAATAAGCATTAAAGCACCCATGGGACCGCCAAGAGGGGCAGACGCTGCATTAAGCGCCTTCATTGCATTTGACATGGTCAAAGCGGTTGCCGCAACTCTTGCTTGGGATGCACTCAATGCCTGATTTGCTTGTGTTGATGCGATAGCGGCATTTGTATAGGCAGTTCTTAATCTAGTAACGTTAGCCAATGCTGTCGCCTCAGCATTTGTTCCGATAGTTAGCTGATGCTGATCTCTCGCTCTTTTTAGCGCGAAGGCGGCTGCCTCTTTATCTGCTAAAGCCTTCCTTGCAAGAACTGCAGCCGCATCTCTTTCAGCTATGGTTGCCTGTCTAGTTGCCATGACAGCCGTTATTGTATCTCTAGCTTTTTTTATCTGCGCTACGCTAGCCATAGCTAAAGCGCCAACATATCTTGATCCTATTACCGCAGCAACCGCCGTTAAAATAGCACCCATTTCTGATAAATTTTGACTAACGGTAATTACAGCATCACTGAATACATTAATAGATGCCTTTATTGTCGTATTCTCACCGAGAAACTTAGTTAAGTTGCTACCAGCCTCTTGGAAAGCCTGTGACATTGTTCGAGTAGTTTTTGCGAACTCTTTGCCTATCGAGTCCCCCTGAGACAGCAAACCATTCACAACAACATCAGTGGTTAGCTTGCCTTCTGCTGCCATCTTACGAAGCTGACCAATTCCAACCCCCATCGAGTCAGCAAGTGCAACCATTAAGCGGCTACCTTGTTCTGCTACCGAGTTAAATTCTTCACCACGTAGAACACCTGACGCGATACCCTGTGATAGCTGAATAATGGCATTTTCTGCTTCCTGCGCAGTAGCACCAGAGACGATAAAGCCTTGGTTGATAATGGATGTTAATTTTGCTAGGTCTGCCGCTGATGTGTTGTATTCTCTCGTTCCTCGTTCAAGTCGTGCGTAGAGTGTAGCAGTGGCATCGAGACTAGATCGCGTTGCTTGAGAGATATCAAATACTCGTTGAGTGACATCAATCAGTGACTCACTTGCGCGAACTGAGTTTGATAGTTTGTTGTTTAATTCAGTCCATGCCTCTGAGTAACTAGCAACCATTGAAGCCGACAAATAACCAGTCAGAGCCGCCGCAACTTTAGATAGAGACTGCATTGAACGTTCTGTGTTATTTACCGACTGAGACGTTCTGTTAAAGCTGCTATCCATTCGATTAAGGCGTTGCTCTAACTGCTGTTGCGATGTAAGCAATTGCCGAACATCCATTTGAACTTGATAAACGATTTCGCCTACATTTGCCATTTATCGGCTCCTTAAAATAAAAAACCCCGCCGATTGGCAGGGTTATTTTGTTGTTATGCGTTATGGTTAATAACCATACTTAGCGCATACATTAATCATTGCTCTCTGTTCTGTATCTGATTCATCATTTGGACCTAGATACATAACAACCCTCTCACCACTCTTATTTGTCGTTACCCCAACAAAGAAAATAGAATAACCAGTGTATCCACCATATGAGTTTTTCGCGTTAACCATTCCACAGTATGGACTAGTTGCACTTCCATCCATTAAAATAAGTTTGCTATGCCTAAATTTAGCGCTATCAGGATCCTTTAATGTTTTCTTTACAGCTTCCTCTACTTTTATTTTTTCTTCATTAGTTAAATCACGTTTTTTTTCTAGAGCGTTAGCATTGAATGTGAATGCGCAAAAAATTATTGATAAGGTTATTAATACTATTTTCCTCACAACACCATCCTCGTTAGTTAATTTGTTATTATGTTATATAGATGGTGATGCAAAAGGAAGCAAACTAACTCATTTACGTTTCCTGCTAACTAGTCGACGCTTACCACTGATCAGCTCATCATTACGCTTGTCATCTTGCTTCATGATGTTGTCGTATTCTTCTTTAGTGAATCCTTTCTCATCTGGATATTTAGCTTTGAGCATCATCTGAAATTCAGTCATGGTTAACTGTTCGGCTTCATCACGATTCATTCCAAAGTGCGCACGAGCAGAACTAATGTAATCAATTGCCATAAACTCATCTGAGAATTCGTTTTTGCCCTCATTGCGTTGAAGTTTGCGGATCTTAGCTTTACCGATAATTCCGTGAGTGAATAATTCTCGAGCAATGACGATAATGTCAGCGATTGGCATCTTACCGTTTTTATAGACAATACCTCGCTTACCCGATCTCCATTCACCAATAATTTCTGAACAATCATCATCACAGCACGCCTGCATAACCATCATTGCAGTTTGTAGGATATTGCGTCCGTATGTTGGCTTGCTAATGGCCTTTATTAACCACTCAGGAATAACCCTGTAGCTCATTACGGCACGAGTAATTAACTCTTGCACCTCGGCACCATTTAATTGACCGTAGGATTTCACAATCTGTTTAGGCTCACCAATTTTTGTGATATTGATGAACGATGGTCTAAATAAGTAATCCTTTTTATCAGTAGAGATAACCATCTCCCCGATTTCTAAAATAGGCGTCATAATCCCTCCTGAATATTATCAAGGGCACTCGAAAGCACCCTTTGTAATATTAAGCAGCAGTAACATTGACCACGCATTTTGCTGTTTTACTGCCATCTTCAGATGTGACAGTGATATTTGCAGTACCTTCGGCAACACCACGCACAGTGACCACATTCACAAGCTGGGTAACTGTTGCAAAGTTCGGATTATCGCTTACGGCAGTATAGTTTTTGTTCGTCGCATCGGTTGGGGTAAATTTGACAGTAAATGTCTTAGTTTCACCCACTTTTACAGACAGAGTAGCTGGTTCTACTGCGACACTCTCAACAACGATTTCTTCTTGTAGCCACTCAACCGTTTCTGCATCGGCAACTTTCAATTCACCTGAGTAAGTGGAAATTTCTTTTGTTGGAAACTCCATAGACCATGATGTAAATAACATATAGCCCTGAACAACATCAGAACCATCACCTTTCATATCAAGTTGAATCCAATAATCTGGTTGGCGACCAGCTTTGATTTCATCAAGAATTTCTTTTGCAATATCGAAAGCAGAAGTAGATCCAGTTACGCCAGCCTTCTTCAATTCACCATCAAAACTAATGGTGAAATCAGCACCAGTGACGATTGATTCTGTTAACCCTTTGATATCATCAGCATTAGACGTTACCGTCTCCATACCAAAATCGAATGACTTGCTTGTTAACGCACCTAAACGTAAGAACTGATCTTGTGCTGGTACTTGGTCAGGGCATCCTTTTGCAATACGGATAATTCCCGCATTACCCATCACCAACCCTTTTTTGTCAGGACATTGTGACATGTTATAACCTCTTTATTTGCAAATAAAAAAGGCCGCATAAGCGACCTGTTGAGATGTGTTTAATTTAAGATGTACAGCGGAAAGAAAGCTTAAGGATAAACCGCCCTTCTTCTGTTGGTATGGGCCTTGGTAGGCCACCTAAGTTGTAGATTGAATTGAGTTCGCAATCTAACGAGTTGTTAGCAACAAATTTTAGAATTTCATTAGCTCTTATCAGTGCAGGCTCAGGATCATGCTGTGCAGACACAAGAACAAGCGTCACGAAATCATCAGCACCCAAATCAGCAAATCGTCCGCTACCATCATCAGGCTGAATAACAGCATATTGCTGAGTCTTTTCGTCTGGTTGCTCATTCCACGTCAGATATTGAACGATGAAACCATCGAGTAAATTACCTCTGTTTAAGTAGCGCTCAAACTTCTCGTGTATCATATTTGAAGCTCCCGTCTCACCGCGTCATCAATAGCCTTGCGTTCATCTTCAAAACCACGAGATAAGAACTCTTTACGAGCACTTGAACGCCTAAAGTTTTGCTTAATTCTTGGATCATGAACATAAACCGCGTAGTTTGCTGTATATCCGACGCGACCGGTTACTCTAGTGCCATTAACTGTGACTTCCCTGAATTGGGAGTTGATAAGTGTTGATGTATCAATAGGTGTGTATATAGCCGCCTGAGCACTACCAATCAACAAAGCCGACTGAATAGCTCTCATCACTTTCTTGCCCTGTATATCACCAACAAGCGCTCTAAGGTTTGCGTTAGCCTGAGAAATACCCCTTACTTTTGCGCCCATATCACACCGCCGTTATCAGAGTGTAGTCATCTGCAATATGCTCAAATAGGTCTTCATCGCGTTTGATGAATTTTATTTCATCAGCACCGACAGATAACGGATCGCCTGAGTGCTTACCAATAGCGATAAAGTCACCTTTTTTAGCATCAGCATACTCAGTCCAGAAAACCAACTTAATGGTGATTTCAGAGCCAACATCCAACTTTCCAGATTTAAGCTCACTACCATAGCCACAAAGAAAATGAACCGGCTCTGAGAATGTAACTTTGCCGTATTTATCTTTTCCGTTTGGTCGCCATAAAGTAGCCCACGAGGTGTAAGCCCAATTCGCAACTGAACTCATTACGCCCCCCTACACATACAGCCACCTTTCGCTATCCACAAACCAGCATGAGCAGTTTGAGTTGGATCGTCTGGTATTAACCCATTAGCACAACCGTGCTTATCTAAACCACGCAGTAGTGACGCAGCCGATTTCCATCTATCACCAAACGATTGATATCGAAATGAGCGTGATGCGCCATTAGGTGCTGTTTGTGAGCTGATATACTTATCACCTTGACCAAGCGCCATAAGTGATAGTAAGTACATCTGGATTAACAGTGCGGTTGCTGATGGATAGTGTTTATCAAGACATTCCTGAATACTGCCTACCTGCTCAATAAGTGCTTCGAGAATAAAATCAGGTAATTCTATTCCCTGCCCTGTCAGGTACTCTTTTGCTTGCTCTTTTGTGATCATGATTACCTCACAAAGCAAAGCCCCCGAATTCGAGGGCATAAAAAAACCGCTTTCGCGGCTATTCGTCTTTGTCTTTTTTAGACTTGGCTTTTGGTGTGGCTGGGACCAACTCAGCGGCATCATTAGATAATGCTCTAACATTAGCCTTAAAGGCTGGATGAAGATTTTCTAACTCAACCACCTGACCCTTTTCGACACCATGCCAAGGGATAATAACCTCGTACTTTGTCATTGCAGATCCTTAGCTCAGTTTAGCACCGTAAACCACACCTGACTTTCCGTCACCGTCACGAGTAATTTGCAGACCTGCTGCGCTCATGATTTGGAAGTTGTAGTTTTCCTGTGGCATAAAGCGGGGTTTAGGAACAACACCTGTTGCCATACCAACTAACGGAGTCACTACATCTTTACGGCGTTGATAAGCGATAAACTCAGAGCCTTTAAGCGCATAAGTAGGGCGAATTTCTTTCACGCCAGCATACGGTAGTAATGTATCGATAATGCGACCATTTACCACGCTATTACCAGCACCAGCACCGACAGAAACAACCACAGGCTTAATTAAGTTACCCCATGCTTCGTAACTCACCCACATAACATCGTAGGCGTCTACTTTGTTGTTGAATGCAGTCTGACCGAACGCACCACCAAAACCAAAGAACGCTAACAATGCAGGCAAATCAGCTGTGGTTAAATCGATATTAGCACCAGAAGTACCTAGATCGATTTTCGCTGTGTTGCGGTGATTTTTCAGGCCTTGGCCTTTGTATCCCTCAACACTAATAGATGCATCACCATTTAAGAAGTAGTTAACTACTTTCTTATTGAATTGACGCATTTTTGCAGTTTGAGAATCAAGAACAAGATCAATACCAACTGTGCTTAAGCCAGCCGCATGACGCCAGTTAACACCAAAGCCAGCGGTAAATACTGGGATTGGGTCGCCGTCAGAACCATAATCAGTGTGATCATGAGAGTATGGCGCTTGACCGTCAATACTGATTGATACGTCATCAGCAATATCGCCAACCACGTTATACAGTTTTGCTGTCTTACCAATTGCTAACACTGTTTGCAGGCCCATTAAATCATTGACGATTTCCATGCCTGTCTCTTGGTCACGCAACTGAATGATGTTGTTATCAACTTCTTTCCAAAAGTCTTTAGAAAAACCACCTGACTGGTTTGCCGCTAAAGTTTCACCATCCATAACGCTTTGATATTGGTTAATCATCAAGTTATGTTGCGTGTTATAAATATTACGTGTAGCCCATAGGCTATCCCACTGGCGTTGCAGTCGGCTATTTGTTGCTAAAGTTTCAGCAGTATAAAACATAGTTTTTTCCTTTTAATTACGCAGCAGCCACAGTGCCAACACGAAAGCGAACACGAATGAAATCATCATCTTTTAGCGTAACTTCATCTTGAGAGTAGCCAATTACTGATTCCGTATCAGCGGATGCAAGAGCGCCTTTACCATCAGCACCAAGTTTGATCGGAGAGTCTTTTTTATAAGTTCCAGCAGGAACCAATACAGCCAGCTCTCGACCTTCTTCTACATACTCACCAACTAGAGAATCACCAGCAGGAATGCCATCACGAATAGATAGCCCTTGGTGATATGCTGGATTGGCTACATAAATGCGACCGGATAATGCAGTGGCTTGAGCGAACTCATTATCTGCGTTAATAACAACAAAAGTACCTGGCAACGTAACTGCTTTTGCTGCACGAGTTTCTGTGATTGATTTGCCGTCAAGGTTTACACGGCGATAGCGACTAGTAGCCATTATTTAGCACCTCCAAAGTATTCCGCATAGTCTGGTGCGCCAGTTTGCTCTTGTTTTGCGCCTGAGTTGCCAGCCAAGCTTGCTGCGTCACCAATTTGTTTATGCATGTCGATCAGCGCTTGGCCTTGTAGTGAGTTAGCCACCACTTCACCGTATTTTTCGGCAACTGCTTTACGCATTTCTGTTTCTTCTGCGCGTTGATTTGCGGTTAATGATTCTTCCAGCTTTTTGTGGTTAACCTGTAACGCATCAACCTTTTCGTTAATTGGCTTTAGTTGCTCGGCAAGGTTCGCTGCTAATGCCTGAGTGATATCACCTACGAGTTCTTTCTTTTCTTCTTGAGTTAAAGGCATGTCGCCCTCCGTGCTGTTATTGATTGCAGGGCTTGCCTGCGGTTTACTGAATAATGATTTAAATTTATTGGCAGCAATAACTACCCATGACTCCTGTCTAGCCACCTGAGTCCCAGAGTCATCGATTAGTATCTTTCCGCCTTCGTCCGTGTAGCCAAATACCTCGGCCTTACCGCCATTTTTAATAATTACGAGTTGCGAGTCTGTGAAATCAGCAACCCAAGCGTAATCATCCTTGGCAAGAACGAATTTATCTTTCACTGCTTGTTCAATTCTGTTCTCTTTTTCTCTGTAAGATTCACCGATAAGAGCGCCAGAGTTTGGTTTTAGTGAAACGGCTTGATCTGCGTTAACCATTAAGCCGACGCCTTTATCTGGCCCAGCAGCAGGTGGCTCATCTAACAAAATGGCATCATGATCAATAGAGTGTATCTTTACCACCCACTGTGCGCCCTGCTCTTGCAGTTCTTTTGGTGCTTCTGTGCGCTCCCTGAATACTGCCACGCTTGACCAGATAGGATCTGACGATTCGCCTTTTTCCAAGGCTACCAGCTTAGCCATGAGTCGCTGACCGCCAGATGACTCCATAGCTTTTTCAACATCAACCCATTTTTCGGAATAAACGCGATTACCTTTTAAAGTTACGTTTCTATTCCACGCACCAACAAACCCCTGGTTAAGCCCTTCCGGTGAAAAAGCAGAAACGAAATGACCTTCAATCGTTGGATGACCTAATGGCGCTATCGTGCCCTCCATGCTTTTGTAGTTAGCTTTGATTTCCGCTTCTGGGTAAAACTCGCCATTCATAATGACATTTGCAGGTAGCGTGTAACTTGGGATAATAATGTGCTCACGACCGTTGTATGTTTCACGCCGAATAGATGCGCTATTAACTTTTGTCGTGACGTTTACTTGAATTGGCATCAGTTATTCCTCCGCCCATTGATAACCACGTTTATTCATGGCTTCTTTTTCCTCTAACAGTTTATTGATGAGAGTTTTGTTGTAAGGCTTGCCGTCTTTATCAACAAGAACGGTTACAGTTGAGCATTTACAGTTAATTGAATTAGCATCACGAGCCCACCAATCACGTTGTTCATCAGACGTAAACATCTTCCCGTGCCTAGCGGCATGATTAGATCTTGTCGTTGGGCTTAGTGCAGAGATATGAATTTCACGAGTTTCAAGGTTAAGGATTTCCTTTGCTTCGTCAGCTTCATCTAATCGCGCTCTACGTAATGCGCTTGTTATCTCTGTCCTTGCTATCCGATTCGCTCGGCGAGTTTCAATGCCAGCTTGATTAGTTAGGTTTCTCGCCACTTCACGAGGATTTAAACCTCTCGCGATACCATCCGTAAGAATGCGAGCCATGTCAGCTTTAACCTGACCTGACAACCCTTTCATCTCCTCAAACACACGAGCGCGAACTAGAGCCATTCTTAACTGATATGGTTCACTCATCAGTATCGTTGCAACACTTTGTTGAGTTGCTGCGTAGACAGTTGATTGCTGTGCTAAGTTTGCATACTGCTGCGCTGTTCCTCTCTCGTATGCTGTACTGACGTATTCGAGGAAAAGAAAGTTACCGAACTCGCCACCATTCAAAAGCACCTCATCAACCATTAGCTCACCATCTCTCAACAGTATTGATAGATAGTTAGGATCTAAATCGAATTGGTATTTTCTATTGACGACTGGCTCAGAGGGGATCCTGTTAAGAAGTTGAATATAGCCTTTTGATATTCTCAGAATACGTTTCGCAAACTCTCTCATTGCGCCACGCTCTAGTTTATCAACTGATGTTGGATCAGCTTTAGTTCCAGGTCTTATCGCCGTCCTTATCTTCTGTATCTTCATCAGTTTCACCTAATGGCTCTTCACTATCATTTTCATAGCCAGCCGCCGTCCTAATTTCTTCTACACTAAACACCGGCTCACTAGTAGCGAGAGCCGTTTGATTAATTCGGCTCATCTTCTCAGCACTATCGAGCTTCTCAATAGCTGATTGCTCGTTCAAATCATCCCAAACAACCGTTTTCTCACCGATAGGCTCTAGCACCTTGATGTTAATTAGATGGTCGATGAAGTCCTCTATCTCAAATGACAGTTCGCTTTCTCTGCGTGATTGGCATCGTGCATTGAAATATTTCTGGTCTTCCGTGCTAGCTCTTTCGCCAGTCTGCATGCCAACAAGTATTTTTGATGGAATATCCATTGCGGCTGATGCGGTTTGTAGGTTAACCATATAGGTTGGTGTCGGATCTGATACAGCACTAACCAGTGGTGAAACGTTAGCCCCTTGAGTAACAAGAACCGAATCGTTACCGATGTTAATTTCTCTGGCAACTTCGTTATATATTTCCTGCAAACCAGAGACATCAACGCCGTACATCCGTGCTATTTCATCTAACCTAGACTCTTTGTCGTAGTTGATATTTAGCTGTCTTGCTGCGTTTTTAAGGAATGATTCACCAGAACCACCCTCAACCTTTTCAAGGCTTACAAAGGCGTTATAGGCAGGTTCAAGAAAGCCGATAGCGTCAACTGAATAGTCACCTAAAATGAAAATCCTATCAGGATGGATATTGATATTTCTCGTTCCGCCATTCGGTAGCGTCTCCGTGTACTGCCACATACTAGGCTGACCGTAGTTAGGAGAATTAATATCAGTCACCCAATCAGTAGGCTTAATTGCATTCGCCCAAGCTGGAGTGGCTTTTTTAAGTAACTTTGATTTCGTGACAGGCTCATTCCACTTTCCACTATCATTGATATGAAGAATTAAGCCTGCATAACGACCGACAAGGCGCTTCTGATCTGCTTCTTTGAAAGCTTTCCAAATACGCTTGTTCACGTACTTTTTAAATGAAGCTTCCCAAGAGGTTTCTTTCTTGTATTTATCTGCTTTGTCACCCTCAATCACTTGAGGTGATGTTTTCCAGCAATTACCTACGAGTTTTGTTACTCCACCAAAGGCAATCCCACCACGGCGAAATAGCTTATATAAATCCTCAAAGGTTAAATCTTGTTTAAATCCGTACTCACACCAAGCAGATGATCGCTTTGCATCAAGCCCCATGGTTGGATTAACCAAAGCCATACGGGCACGAGCTATCGCATCACTCACCATGTGATTGACGGCTAGTTTCATGTTTTCTTGCATTATCGCCTCAGTAATCGTTTTGGAACCAATAGGCCTGCATTTGATTTTTGTGTGATATACCCATCAAGCCCATATCTAACCGCATCCCAGCAGTGGTTGTTCTTGTCCTCAATAACGGGAAGAACCTCACCTGTGATCCGGTCTGTTTTATACGAGTAAAGACGGGCTTCTTTTGCTGTTTCTTTACAGCGAGGATGGATGATTATTTGCTTGAATCCGCGTAGATGTGTAATGCCATCTTCTACGCTACCCTGCCATTTTTTAGCGGCAGAGATATTGAAACCTTGGCGTTTTAGGTAACTGATTGTTTCGGGTCGTGCGGAGTCTGCTTTAATCGGCCACTTGCGAGACTCAGGTATCTTGTCGTAAAACGCTGGCATATAATCAAGTTCAACGCCTACACCATATACCTCATACTCGATGTACAGGCAGTCGTTTAAAATGAACTGACGTAGCAATGTATTTGGGTCTTTTGCAAAACCGAAGTCAGCACCGAATAGTAATCTGTCTGCTTTCTGCCATAAGTCATCAGGGAACGATTTAACAACGTATTTATTGGCTAATACCTGCTTATCGGAGTTTTCAAGATAAGCGCCTTCCCAAATCCATGCGTAAGTAGCAGAGTCCAATCTTTCCTGATCGCTTAATCGTTCTTCTTCAAGCACTGATGGAAACCACGGGTTATCTCCGTAGTTCATCTCAACAACAACGGCATTATCAGGAGGATTCTTTCTAAATCGTTTATCAGTAGCGCTACCGTCTCTTTCTGGGTTCCATGTCACCCATATTTCAGATCCAGCCTCACGAACAGTGGGTGTTAATTTAGTCCATGCTATTTCTGATACTGATTCAGCTTCATCAACCCAAGCAATTAATATTCTCGCCTTAGACTTAATGCTATCTAAGTTGTGTCGTAACCCTGCAAACACATAATTAACAGAACGACATTTTGTGCGGATATACTTCTCACCGAGTTCATAGAAGTCATTCAACCAAGGCACAGAGCGTATTGCCTGCTTTACCTCTTCCATTGATGATTCTTCTAACGAGTTCATGTATTCACGAGCACAAAGTATCACGCCAGATTGACCATTCATTGCGGCCATGTAACCACGAATTGCCGTCATTAATGCAAATGTTCTTGTCTTTGCAGATCCTCGTCCACCATGCGAACATCGATAGCGATAATCACCTTCAAAAACTGGAATTAGTTTAGGTGGTATTTCAATCCTCGCTACCGTCATTGTTACCTCCGGCAACCAGAACTATTTTTGTTGGTGACATCGAATTATCAGATGAGGTGTGATCAACTTCTTGCTTCTCAGAGTATCCGTGATTAGCCAGCATTAGTTTTGTGATTGTTGCGTTAAAGTCACCAGTCAATCCGCTATTAATTAGCTTCATTTCCTGAAAAGCCATAATTCCGTCTAACGTGTCCGAAAACTCACGACCTAGATCACTATCTTGCTTTCCGTACTCATAAACAGTTGAACGAGCTATTCCCAAATAACACGCCAAACCTGCAATACTAGGTATAACCTGACCTTCATTTTCTTTGTAACCGCCGTACAGGTATTCCTTTGCCTTAGCGATTAGCTCATTAGTCAGCTTGCTAGGGCAACCAACCTGTTTAGATTGTTGTCCCATACCATTTCCTTAATATTTACTGTTCAACTACTGGCACATATTTAATATCACTAATCTCATCAGGTGATATGTATACCCATGATCCATCGAGTGATGCGATACCGATTAAACCATTAGTTACACGAGGCTCTTTAGTGGTCATCATGCCTTCGTAGGTTGTACCGTCTTTCTTAGTTGCTATTACGTGATATTTATTCACTACTCAACTCCACTTCTTGACCTTGATGTACAACTTCAACCTTAAAGCATAAGCCCGTAAGTCATCGCCAATTAGTTAACGCAGCGATGATTAGCACTGGTTTCATATAACGGCGTAATGTAACTTTGCAATCAAATGTTCGTGTTTTGCCCATAATCACCACCTTATCTAATAAGCGAAAAGTGCATGCAGGTGTTTATTTCATTAAGAAGTTTGCTCTTATTTCTTCAATTTCATCTTTTTTGAAGTTACATATTGCAAGCTTCCCATCTCGATTGGTAACTTCCACTGTTAATGTCATTCTTACTAAATCACCATGATCACTATCGACATTACAACAGACTAATCCTCGGATAGGCTTTCCATCTGATGTGAAAGCGGTAATACGACCATTATCAGATACTGGAATCAATCCAATAGCGATATCGGTATCGTTTTCTAAGTTGTCATTATTTTTCATATTCCACCCAATAAAAAAGGCCACTAGGGCCTATTTGGTTTTCTGTTTGTTGACTAGCTTGCCTAACTCTCGCTCGACGATTTCAGCAACTATCCGCCCATCATCAACCCTGCCACAATTTAGGTATTCAAGTGATTGCTGTAA
>NZ_JBEEWH010000003.1:298616-434104 GCF_040140305.1 Proteus sp. fly-1008 | reverse complement strand
CGTTCAACTTCGGACGCAACAACTGGCATATTGAGTCGTTCTTTATATGCGACACCACTTGCGGATAAATCGACATTGATTTTGCCTTTTTCTTCTTGAGTTAGGTTTGCGAGGTTCATAGCAGATCCGGTTAGTTTTTGGAGAGTATAGCAGAGTGGGAGAATTGATGGGACGAATTTGGGACAAGCAACATGAAGTAGCATAAGGCAACTTCAAGTAACTTTAGGTAAGGTGGGGCGTGTGAACGCTTGTTGAGACTGTATTTAGTTGATATTAAAGAATAATTCTACGCTCTTCTAAGCCGTAGGTCACAGGTTCGAATCCTGTAGGGCGTACCATTTAAAATCAATGAGTTACAAGATTTTAAAAAGAAACCCGCAAGAGATGCGGGTCAAGTAACGGGTCAAGTTAGCATTACAGTTTTTCACTTCTAACCCACTCTTCATAGACATGTTCTGGCCAGCCTAAAAACGTACCACCTTTTGTTCTTTCTGGTCTGGGAAACTCATTTCGTTTTGCGTACATTCTCCAAATTGTAGGTTTGCTTTTGCCAGTTAACTGGATCATTTCCTTCCACTTAATGTATCGAGTCACAGTTGTCATTTTTTATTTCCTTCCCTATACCCGTTCTCCATAATGCACTGTGCGATAGTCGCTGGTGGGTTATCCCAATGGGCATCAAAAATGATATCGTTTAAATGATATTTACTGATGTCATCTAAAGTCTTAGGTAAGGTGTCATGGGGTAATTTTAAACAAATAGAATCACCCGTCATGCTTACTGCAATATCAATGATCTGCTCAGTGGTAAAATCTGTTTTACGATAACCGGCTTTCCAGACTGCATCAGTTATATCACCGGGATCACTACCTGCATTTTTGATGACACTAACGAGATTGAAATCTAAAGTTGTCATTAATCATCATCCTTAATTAAGCTGTAAACTTTATCAGCAATATCAAAAGCATTATCAGCCACTGCTAATACAAGTAATTTAGGATCACCAAATGATTTTTTTGTCAGAAGTGAAAAATCGAAAAGCACACTTTTGCTATCTTTTGTTTTCAGCATTCCCGTAATAACACGGCCAAATAGTAGATAAGGCAAGGCTAAATACATGGACTGCAATAAAGGTGCTTCACCTTTAATAAATTCCTGCTCAAAAAGACGATTAAATGACGGGTACTTATCTTTGATTAAAGTGAGTTTTGTTTTATAGTAGGGATAGAAATTTTCATCCTTCTCTTGCTTATAATGAATAGCGACATAAGAACCATCGTCATATGATTTAATATGTGTATATTCAGCATCGCTAGGAATTGCTTCATCAAATTGAATAACAATATCATCACTGAATTCAGAGTTGTGTTTCATGCGTAATACTACATGCCCATTAGACACTTCGATATGTTCAGCGTTGATATGTACACAGTTAGTAACAAGACGAACATCATCACTCATTTTTAATAATGTAAGTGCAGCTCTTAATTGGCTTGTCTCGATGTAAGGTAATTTAGTTGTCATTTTTTACCGTCCTTAGTGCATAGTTGGCATAGCTAGAAATCCGTTATTAGCTTCTAACTCGCGAATATAATCATCATGAAGAATACAGAGCCCTTCACGTCCTTTTTCTGATAGGCGAGGACCGTGTTCAAGGGAGATGTCCAGAAAGCCGATATAGGCTTTTATGATGAAGTCAGGACAATAATCTTTATAGATACCCCCTAACTCTTCGATAAGAATGCTTTCAAAATGGCTTGCAAGACAAAGGCGCAAAGAAGCTGGGTAAATGGTTAAAGCGTTTTCTCCGTTACTGTAACTAGTGGCAAGATCAACACCGCCTTCTTCATTACGAATTTCAGTGGTGCCATTCTTTTCTTGTAGTTCACGAATAAAGCAAGTTGCTACCACCCAGCGCCAGACAGAAATTCTCTGTTCAGGTGTTAATGTTTCAGGTTCATCAGCTAACTTACCCATTACTGCAGCGGCTAAATATAAACCTTTCAATAACTCTTTATCGTATTGACCTGATTCAAGGGCTGTTACAGCTTCAGAGTAAGATATTAAAGCACCATCATCAGAAATAACGCCATTACTAGTATCAGTAAAATAAGCCATTATTTACCCTCCCAGCCAATTGCCTGAAACAATCCCATTTTAGGATGATGCCAGCGAGTGCCACGTTTTTCGGCTTCACTCATCATTGCCTTGAATGCAGATATAAAATCAGCTTCATGAATAATGGCCATAGGCCTAGGCATACCTTCGGGCGTAAGAATAGTTATTTTATTTTTGCGAACATTGAACTGTTTGGTGAGTGTTTTGCATTTATCCACCGTCATACCTGATTTAGTTCTCGCCAGAGAGTACCCAATCCAACCTACAGGGATCGTTCCTTGTTTTATTTGCTCAACGACTTCATTCACTTGTTCAACTTTTTGCTCTACATGAGATATACGGCGTTCGCTTTCTAAGTTAGCCAGCGCCATAGCAGCAATAATTTCTGCTTGTGATTTTGGTTTGACTCGTTCATCTTCAAGTTCTTTCCAGCGATCAACTAACCGAGCTGTAAACTCTGGGGACAGTTGCGCAACGACAATGATACTGTCTCGTTTACCTTTTTCACCTGTGAAAACATAATGTAGTGGAGTGGTTCCGTTTGCTGCTTTAATCCCATCCACCGTTGGTGGTTCGGATATAACATTTTTCTCTGCCAACCGTTCGATAGTTCTTTTAACACTATCTTCACGGCTACCAACTAATTCGGCGATCTCTTTAGAGGTCATTGACGCATTGGTGCTAATTAAATTATTCATATTGACTATCCTTAGTGTATTAATTGACTTTTACCTTGTGAGATAAGCAAAGTGGCGCTATTGATGAGTAGTTGATCAAGCATGTCTTGCATCCATTTATCACCTTCTTCGCCTTTTGTTTTGTTACCTTCGTAAAAACGGAACAGGGCGAATACGCCATCGCCTGACTGATCGAGAATGACTGACTCAACTTTTACAATGAGTAGCTTCTCGATAATTTTTAAATCCAAATCGACAACAATATTTTTGTGTCTAAATGAAAACTGCTCATTAAGACCAGGACCGAATCGCGTTACACAGGAGATTAAATATTTATTTGCTACAATCGTTCTTAAATTATCAACAATGTGCTTAACAAATATCTCTTGTTCTTCTGGTGTTAATTTACGATTTGACTTAATAGCTTCTTTATCTAATAAGGAAGCAGGGAAACCTTTTTCTTTTAAATATTCGATGATTTCATTTGTTGTCATTTTTTTACTATTCATAACATGCCACCCGGTATTTTAATTTTGGCTTTATCTAAACAACGCTTAGATGATTGATTACTTATTTTTTTGTTGATAACTCATTGCGCCTTTAGCTGGTGGATCTGCGATAATAAAAGCTTGGTTATATTGCTCTAGTGCGCGTCTATAAAATCCTTTCCCCTCTAATTGCTTACCTTTTTTCATGAATTCAGAATACGTCATGATATTTATATTCCTCTCCATTTAAGTAAGGAGGTAAATACTCAACAATATAATCAATCATGAATTTACCCATATCAGAAATCGAGCCATTTAAGTTATATAACCATTCATAAGTATTGTAGATATCTTTATCACTCCACTTACAACGTTGACGGCAATCTTTTTCTTCATAGACATCACGGAAGAAATTATTTAAATTTTCAAAGCTAATTTCTGTAATAACAGTTTTATTATTTAACTTTGATTTAAACTCAGCTTTCTTTCCATTTTGTTTAATATAAATAAGCACTGAGTTGATAAAACGCTTTCTTCTTACTTCAAGTAAATTAACTTTATCCATGTTGCTTACTCCTGATTTAGAGCGCAGCAATCCCTAGCATGAACGCTATAATTAATTTTTATTTAGTGGATGATTTATTTATTGGTTAAAGCATTATTTAATTCGTAATATAGTCTATCAGCTTCTTTTTCTGCATCATCATATTTAGCGACAGCTTTAGCATATTCTTTTTGTAATCGTTCAATATTACGCTCTTGCTTTAATCGCTCTTGGAGTTCGGTTAGTTTAGCTTCCTTGCGATCCATAAAGTGTTCGGTAGGTTCGCCACGCTTAAAAGCGATTGTGCCATTTTCAAGTTCGCATTGTTCACCTTCATAGTTAGTCTCAATGCCTTCCTTATGAAGTTCACGCTCGGTGAGGATATTTGCTAGCTTATTTAATGCTGAACGCTCACTTAAGTAAGCACGATTAGCACCTGAAATAATATAAACAGGGCGCATAGCAATAGTAATTTGATTGTCAGTTGCTTTCTCAATAGCTTCGTGTTGTCTGCTCATTTTCTTGTTCCTTTTATTTTTCGATTTGATATTTCGTATTCAATTCCACCAAGTCTGTCATTTAATATTGATATAAATGACGATAGCTGACTTACAAATAATCCCACATCCCCAAGATGATCTTTACCATCGGGATAATTTTCATTAGCATCAGCCCAAAACATAAACTCACCGAATATATTCATTCCTGTAACAAGTGAATCGATAGCTAAATCTAAATTACCTCTTAAGTTACCCAGTTCACCTTCTGTTAATTTACTTAAATCAGGAAGAGTAACTAAGTCATCAATATTCATTAAGCCTCCGTGAAACTTACTTTTTCATAAACAGTTTCTAAATTTAATTTGGCTGACTGGATTAAATTTGTAATTTGAATATCGTAATTTTTAATGTGACCGCTTTCTTCAGAGACTTTTAAATTAATTGCAGTTTCTAATGTATTTAAAATGCACCCGACAGCCGTTTCAATTGTATCGTTATCACTGATTTTAATTTCACCGATAGGCTTTGGTGATTTATCAGTATTAATATTCGATACACTTTCTTTAGCTCTTTCTATATTGGCTACTGCTGATTCAATCGCATTAAACATATTATCGCTAGGTGTTACGTTATCATTGATAATGAGATTTAAAATAGAAGTTGCATAAAGTAATTCATCACAAGCGGATTCTTTTAACTTAGTGTTATTCATCATTTAAAACCTCATCGATTTCATCTTCTGCTTGAGATAATAAGCTAAGTTGAATTGCTCGCTCTTCGCTATTACGAGAAAGAAACTGAGCTGAAATTAAGAATGCTTTTACTCGATGTAATGTATCAAGCATTTTCCCGCTATCTACATTAATTATTTCTTTTGCCATGATCATTATCTCTCTGTGCATTTTCTTCAATTAACCAGACTGAAATATCACCTGATAATTCGTAAGCTAGTCCAATTAAGCTTTCTATCTCAGGCTGACCCGATATGCGCTCAGCGTTGAGCTGGAATAAAAGGGCGTTTAGTTGGTCGCTTTTTTTTGCAACAGCTTCTAAATTGAGTTCGTGAGCCATAATTAAGCCTCGCAAGGAAATTGTGCAGAGAAAACTACATTACCACCAAGTAACTCTTTAGCTTGTTCAGCGCTGGTGGCCATAACTTCTTTTTTCTCTGGATGCTCAGTTTTAGTCCAGAAACGAAACAAGAACATAGGTAACATTATGGCTGTATGCATGTCAGGTTTCGGCAAATTAGGGATTGCGGTAGAATATATACTGGTCATATATGATCCTTCATTAATTCTATCAGTTATCATTTACAATTAAGTATCACCGCTAGTGATTTTGTTGTCAACACCGCGGGTGATTAATTATCATTACCGCAAGTTATTTTATTGAATTTAAAAGGAATTTATTTTCAAATAAATCTCAGATTGGAATGCAGATCACTTCTTTGGAGGGGAGAGGGGACAAAAAAGCCCCGTTAGGGGCTATAGGGTATTACTTATGATCTCTTCGATACAAAGTCCACTCTTCAATTCTTTCACCAGAAGGTAATGTACAGTATCCTACTTGACCTTTATCTGTGTTAACTATTTCCAGCTTTCCGCTTATTTCACCGCAGTACACAGAGGCAGGGTTTGCCATTCCTACCTGTTTATTTCCCGTAGTAGAGCACCCAGCGAGTATAATGGTAGCTGCCAAAACTGTTAATTTTTTCATTATTCTGTCCTTACAGATGCGAATGGCTATTGTGAATAATATATTTTTAGCATAAAAAAGCCCTCGCGAGGAGGGCTGGGAGGTTAGTGTTTGTTTGGCAGCTCTGGTTTTTTTACTTGCGTCAGTAAATTTCCTGCATTCACCTTCGGTATTGCTCCATCTTTTATTTTGCTTTCTATGTATGCAGGGAATTTTTGTGGTAAATATATTTTCTGTAACCAGCGCCTAAACTCACCTAATGCGTCATCTGGATATATCCACGCTTCTATAGCCCCTGCTTTGTGTTGAGGGAACCAATCAGGATAATGGTGCGGGTGCTTTGTCCTTTCTCCGTATTTACTGCATAAGTCATTTTTTACCCAGTGTTTTCCCCAGGTTATTCCAATGCTTATATCAGGTATTGAGGCTGGCCCAAGGTTGAACCCTGTATTGATCATCCGCAGTGTTAGATCTGCCATTTCGCTAAAAATAGAAAAATACCCGAATGGTATATTTGCATTTAGCTGCAATCTCTCTTGAAAGCACTTCCATGCACTACGTAATGGGTTTTCTGGGTCAATACCAAGATTGAGGAAAATAAAGCGTCTTAAGCTATATTCGGCTAAGTCTCTATATCTTTTCTTAGCTACAGAATTATCAAATGCAGATGAATCTGCATCAAGGGCGTAATACTCCAATATGGCCATGCATACGCGATCGGAGTATGCATATACTTCACCGGTATTATTATTAAGAACAGTATATAGGCTAGAGAGCGTTAACCCTTTTCCTCTAAGGATTGAGTCAATTTTCTTTCCTCTCGGTTTCGTTCTTTCTTCAAGCCAGTTGGTTGTTAACCTACCAAGAGCTCTATGATCTACTCCACATAATCTAGAAAGCCCTCTCAATGTTAAATACGGAGTGCCATCATTCATTATTCCCATCTGGATACCATCGAACTCAACTTCTTTCACTGGAAATAATTCTAATTCCCCTTGGGGATTGATTACTGCTAGTTTATTGTTATCCAATTGATATCCTTATTTATTTTAATGGGGCTCACCCTAAAACGTGTCGTCACCCAAAGAAGCAGCCTTGTACATCATCTTCGACGAGCTTAATAGCGTCAGAGAAACTACCTAACATTTTTTCATCGCAGTTGTGCCAGTTACTATTTTTATCCATCCAAAGCAGAGACCATGAATTCGAATATTTATTATGTGTGATTTTTGCTATAGGTTCTTCTACTCTGCCATCACTCCATATTAGTTGCCTAATTTCAAAGATAATTACTGAGTCGTCCTCGATACGATACTGTAAATCTAATTCATCCCTTAGGTGCTCTGCTGGGCGGCGTTTTTCCATGAAAAATTCCATACACCGTCTAATATTTGCTATCTCAATATTGTTAAACGCCATATTTCCTCCTAAAACGTGTCGTCAGGCCATTGTGACTTGATTACCTTACCTATGATTGTGCAGTTCCCGTTAATAGGGATCAGGTCAAAACGAGGGTTTAATGGCTCTAGGTACTCAACTCCACCATCTCTAATCAGTCGTTTGAATGTGAACTCATCATTTAGTAAACGAGCAACGCAGAAGTCACCGAACTCTACTTCTTCCTCAGGATCAACCAAGATAAGCATTCCTTCTGGAAAACTTGGCTTACCTCCCGGTGGTGCGGTCATTGATTGACCTTCAACCTCTAGCCAGAAAGAACGTTCGCTGGCTTTCTTGGCTGTTGGTATCCACGACACTGCGTCTTGTTTTGTGTATGAATTAAATTCTGTCGAGAAGGCACCAGCCTGAACTTTTGTGAACAATGGGTATTGATGAAAACTTTGAGAGCTTTGTGTTGTGTGAGATAAAACAGGTTGGTAAACCTCCCTAATTTCTTTTGCAAGAAATGGGCTTATTTCTTCTACCGAAACGTCAAGTATTTTTGCAAGTTTTGCAACATGCTCATGATTAATAGCATTAACGCCATTCAATATTTGCGCAACAGCGCTTTGCCCCATCCCCAACATTTCCCCAAGAACTTCTTGTGATAATCCCAAGTTTTTTTTCTTAGATTCAAATATGGATTTGAGGCGAATTGCGTCTGCTTTTTGTTCATCAGTCAAAGGTTTCTTTTTCATAAATTAATAATATCACCTCCGGAGATAAAAACAATCACCTCCGGTGTTGATTTAATTATCATTAGCGGTAATAATAAATTCAGGAGGAGCATTTATGGAAAAAATACCATTATCGGTTTTGGTTTCAAAGTTGGGGCAAAAAAAAGTAGCTGACTTATTTGGTATTCAGCAAAGTGCAATAAATAAAGCATTAAAAAACAAAAGAAATATTTTTGTTATTCATGTTGATGGAGAAGTGGTGGGAGCCGAGGAAATTAAAGTTTTTCCTAATAAACCAGAAAGGGAAACTCATGCACCAAATCAATATGCCGATGCCTGATCACTACTTTCCTGATGATGCTAAGTGGATTCAGGAACAACTCACGAAGTTAAGCCCAAGCATGAGGCAAAAGGCATTAGTTAAATATTCAGAAGTGTATCAAACGGAATGGGAACGAGAACAAGTTCCCTACCGTAAAGACAACAAAGCTCGTCATGAGGCTAACGTGAGATTAAGAGAGTTCATAAAGCGTTATCAGAGAGCAATGCAAGGTTATACAGCAAAGCCGTTATCGATTTGACAGTGATTGGATTTAGGAGATGTTGGAAGTTAAGACGTTTAGCCGTCTAGATTGTTTTCTGGGGAAGAGGGGAAAACTTTCTAGGGGGGAAAGGGGGGTGATCTTTGAAAGGGGTGTTAGGGAAGGCACAGCCAAGGGAGTGAGTAGATCTTAAATATAGATCTCTATAGGAGTTAAAAAGCAATAGCCGTTTAGACGTCCAAAGAAATAAAAATAAATCCCTTCCTTTGGCAGCGCTAATTATCAAATGAGGAAACCGATGTTAACAATCACACCAAATTTTGCACAGGAACGCGGATTGACGATGTTACGTCAGGCATGGAAGCAAAATAGAACATTCATGATTTATAGCCCAACAGGAAGCGGAAAAACGGCATTAGCTGCGTTTATTACTGATGGACATGTTCAGCGTGGAATGAGAGTGATGTTTCTTGTTCCTTACACAATTTTGATTGATCAAACAGCCAGTCGTTTTATTGAGTATGGCTTACCAGCCGAAGAAATTAGCTATGTATGGCGTAATCATCCTAATTACGATCCGACTCGTTTTATTCAGATAGCGTCAGCAGACACCGTTATTCGTAGAGATTTTCCAGACAATATTGATTTACTCATTATCGATGAGGCGCATCTACGCCGTAAGAAAATATTAGAAGTGATCAGTGAAAGTGAATTCAAAGTAATTGGTTTGTCCGGTACACCTTTTGCGCCATTCCTTGGTCATTACTACGAAACACTAATCAAGCCCACCACCATGAAAGAGTTAATCAAACGTGGTGATTTAAGCTCATACGAATTCTATGCGCCGACTAAACCGGATCTGTCAAAAGTGAAATCGTCCAGCAACTCAGAGTTCGGTAGTGATTACAAAGAAGCTGAAATTGCTGAAATCATGAGTGGTGCAGATTTGGTGGGGGATATTGTTGATAACTGGCTGGTGAATGGTCGAAACCTACCTACGATTTGCTTTTGTGTCACGGTCAGTCATGCCAATTTTGTCACCGTCGAATTTAATCGTGCAGGCGTCAATGCTGAGGTGATCACCGCAGATACGCCACATGATGAGCGTCAAATTATTATTCACAGGTTTGAGCAAGGTGCGACCAAGGTGCTTGTAAGTGTGGGAACATTGATTGCCGGCTTTGATAGTGATGTCCGCTGTATTATTTACGCTCGTCCAACTAAATCAGAAATTCGTTGGTGTCAGGCGATTGGAAGAGGATTGCGTACCGCACCAGGAAAAGAGGCTTGCCTTATTTTCGATCACTCCGGTTCTGTTCACCGCTTAGGTTATCCCGATGATATTGAATCTGACGAACTGCCTACCAAAAACGACGGTATGAGTGAATCTTCGTCTAGCAGAGAGCAAGAAAAACGAGAGAAGAAACCGAAAGAATGTTCCTCTTGCCATTACATGAAACCTGCAGGTGTTTATGTTTGCCCTAAATGTGGGTTTAAACCTTTAGTGGGTGAAGATATCGATGTTGATACCAGCCGAAACATAAAAAAACTGAATAAAAAAGAGCGCACTTACACCAGAGAAGATAAGCAAAGCTGGTGGTCTCAATTGAAATACTACCAGAATCAACGTGCGACACAGGGCAAGCCCATCAGTGATGGTTGGGTCTCCAATACCTTCAAAGATAAATTTGGTGTATGGCCACAAGGTTTTCACAACACGCCACAAGAAATCACACCTGAAGTGAGCAACTTCATTAAATATAAACAAATTGCCTTTGCTAAATCTCGCAAGAAGGCGCAAGTCAATATTCAAAATCTACGTACCCAAATTAGCCACCAGCCACAGCAAGGAGGTTTACTGTGAATACAATTGATGCCGTAAAAGGGCTATGGGCAAAAATATTTGCACATTATGGGTTACCTCCTATAACGGGGCGTAAGCACTTTAAAGGAAAGTGCCCTATCTGCGGGCAAAAAGGAAAGTTTCGTATTGACGATAAAGACGGGCGAGGAACTTACATTTGTACGTGTAGTTCGGGTAATGGCTTTCAATTGTTAGAAAGAACACAAGGTAAAGACTTTAAAACATTAGCAGATGAAATTGATGTGTTGATTGGTAATCACCGAGAAAAAGAAATACCAACAACAAAAGAGAAACCAAAAGGGAATTTATTTCAGCGTATCACCGCCTGTTATTCAAAATTACCCATACTGAAAAATACACCTGCCATGCAGTATTTACAGAACCGAGGAGTTTTTGAATTACCAGCGGATAATGTCCGTTATTGTGATCATCAACCTGTTCGTAATAGTTCTGACAAATTTCAAGCTATTTGGTCACTAGCCACAGATGCAAAAGGACAACTTTGTTATTTACACAGAACATATTTACAAGGAGATAAAAAAGCACCTCTTGATGTTGTGAAGAAAATGACTGCAGTGCAGGATGACAATTATTTAGAGTATGCAGAATCTGTCGCGATAAGAATGTTTTCTGTTGATACCACACTTGGCATAGCTGAAGGTATCGAGACGGCACTTTCCTGTAAGCAACTCTATGGTGTAAATACTTGGTCGGTCATCAATACTAACTTCATGAAAAAGTTCAAAGCACCAAAAGGTGTTATCCACCTTGTTATCTTTACAGATATGGATTGGAATGCGGCAGGTCATTCTGCAGCTATGGAGTGCGCACATAAAAACCTACTTTCTAATAATGATGTAGAAACGGTCAGTGTGAGATGGCCTGATAATGGTGATTTTAATGACATGCTAACAGAAGCTTGTGAGGTAAGAGAGTTAGTATTTTCAAGACAACATAAGGAAGTGGCGTAATGCGTGATATACAACAGGTATTAGAAAGATGGGGTACATGGTCGGCAGATAATACAGAGTCGGTTCAATGGTATTCGATTGCTGCGGGATTTAGTGGATTAATACCAAGCAAGGTTAAAGCTCGTCCTCAATGCTGTGAAGACGATGCAATAATTATTTCTAGTTGCATGGCGCAATTAAATAAAAAGAATAGTGATATGCATGATCTATTGCTTGATTATTACTTATTCGGAATGACATTTATGCAACTTGCTAACAAGCACAATTGTTCTGATGGGCATATAGGTAAAAAATTACAAAAGGCAGAAGGAATAATAGAAGGTATGTTAATGATGCTAAATGTTCCATTAGAGATGGATCGATACGTAGAAAAAATCATATAAAAACTTTACGTACGTAAAAATGATGATATTGTGATAAGACTGACATCAAGGTCAACCAACTTATGAACCTCGCTTCGGCGGGGTTTTTATATATAAAATAAAGTTTGCTATCTGAGTTTATCTATGGCTTAATAACATCACTGGTTTGGAAGTACAGGCCTATTTATGTTAGTCAGTTTAAAGTTGTTCACCGTTTAGCGTTATCCTCGATACCACTTCATTGCGAATTCCTTCTAATTAATTCCCATAAGTAAAAATAAAAAACAAACCCTCATATGCCTTATGGCAAATTAAAGAAATTAAAGGAAATTCTATGTCTAATACAATGACTGGTTCAGTAAAATGGTTTAACGATGATAAAGGTTTTGGTTTCATCACTCCTAAAGATGGAAGTAAAGATGTATTTGTACATTACTCTGCAATTCAGAGTGATGACTTCAAATCCCTGATGGAAGGCCAAGAAGTTTCATTTACCATTGAAAATGGTATGAAAGGTCCAGCAGCAGGCAACGTGGTGGCTCTCTAAAGGCGCTATTACTATTCGCCTCTATTTTAAATGTCCTTGTTGTAGCGGTTCACAATATAGAACATCACAATTTGATGTTACAGTGAACAATCCACACGGTGCAAAATGTATTTTTTGTAAGGCTGTGATGGCTGCTCAAATGAGTTAAGCGTTAAATAGTTGAATATATAAAACCTCGTTTTGGCGGGGTTTTTTTGTTGCTTAAATTTAAAGATGATCCCTTTATATTTTAAAACGTACATATTCATTAGTGTGTGGTAAACTTAGAAGAGTAAACATACCTCATTGCTATCAACAGCAAACCTTGCATTTGCAAGTTTTTATCGAAAATAGATGTGGTATCTAAAGGAATGATTTCCTAAGGAGATGCCTATGAATTGGTCTGCGCTATTACATCTAATCCCCGCTTTTTTACGGAATGTAATTATCATTGCTTTATTGCTCTTAGTTGCATTTATGATAGTTCGTTGGTTCAGGTAAATTCATTCCGCCATTAGCTTAACTGGGAGAGTATTTAGTTTTATTTAAACTAAAAGTCGATGTTCGATACCTTGATGGCGGCCCAATTAAATATAAAGCTTCTCATCTATTTTTTATTTTAATCTATAGAAAACTTGATATTAGGGGCATAAACTCTTAGGAGTTATTATGACAGGACTAAATCAAACAAAAGTAATTAGTCGAGTTTTACAATGGATTAGTAGTGTTGGCCTGATATTGCTTGCAATTATTTTAATAATTTTTTTAGTTAAAGAAACTATTATTCTTGCTAATTTGTTGTTTACAGTTAGTGATCCAGTTTCAATTTATTTATTAGTTGATGGGCTTATCATTTACTTTCTTTATTTTGAGTTTATTGCCTTAATTATTAAATACTTTCAATCAAATTATCACTTTCCATTACAATATTTTATTTATATCGCTATCACAGCTGTAATTAGACTTATTGTTGTTGAACATAAAAATCCGCAATTACTTATCGTATATTCAGGAACAATCCTTATTCTAGTTATTGCATTGTATATTGCTAATGCAGAAAGATTGAAGCCAGAATAAGCTAAAGTATCTCATTTAAAAGGTCGCCACGTGCGGCCTTTTTTTATATACGTAGATCATAGTATCAATCACATACTGATTACTTCACATAAAAACTGTGTATCTGTATCTCTTTAACTAAACTCGGACACTCCGTAGGGGGTGACTATGCGCATGGAAAAATTGACCAATGCTACCTACGGAACAGCTGGCTTAACTGCCTTTTTTGCAAGTCTCTCACTTTATGAATGGGGATTTGTAATAGGGATGGGATTCAGCATGCTCCTTGGATTAGCAACTTATTTTATGACACAGCGAGAACAACGAAAACGAACAGCGTTATTTGCTGAATTAGTTCACCGTAATTGTTCTAGTGATCCGCAAAGCATAGAAAAGATAGTTGGCGAGATGCTGACTAAAGCTAAAAAGGATATTTAATGAACCTAAAACAGAAAGTGACAGTAGTCGCGAGTGCTGGTGCGGTAAGCATCGCGCTAACCGTGATTGGTTATTTTGAGGGAGTGCGTTATGAGCCATACCATGATGTTGCTGGAATTCTGACGGTTTGTTATGGCCACACTGGAAATGACATCATTCAAGGTAAGACATATACACAGCAAGAGTGTGACGAATTACTGCAGAAAGACTTTATTAGAACGCAGCAGCAAGTTGATACCCTGATTAAAGTACCGCTGGATGATAAAACAAAAGCGTCTCTATATTCTTTTGCCTTTAATGTGGGTACCACAGCTTTTGCACGTTCTACGTTGCTAAAGAAATTAAACGCAGGCGATCAGTATGGCGCTTGTGAAGAAATGAAACGATGGGTTTATGCAGGTGGAAAGGTATGGCGAGGGCTAGTCAGTCGTAGAGATGCGGAGTCAGCACTATGTCATGGAAATCTTTAATCATCATTATCAGCTTTATCCTCGCATTACTCATCACAGTCGCTGGTGGCATTTATCTCTCAATTGATAATTCATGTATTAACGATAAAGCAAGCTTAGACAAGCGTTGTCAGATAGCTCTCTCACATCATCGGTACTAATTATGAAACATTGGAAACTTTACATTGTCATTGTAATGGTAGGAATTGTCGCTGGTGGTTATATTGCCAACATCATACAAGATATCATTACTCAAAGAGATAATTTAATAGTAGAGAATAAGCAATTAACAAAAGAAAATAATAGTTACTCAAAGCTGTTAAGTGATCAGATATTTCAATTTAATAGATTTAATCAAATAGCGACTACAACCTACCGCTATGGCATTCAGGTAGATGCAAAATCACAGGAGAAAATCATTGAATATAGAACGATCCTTAAAAAAGAGCCGACTTGTGATTTGCTTGTTCCTCAACATATTACTGATGGGGTGCTCAAGCACACCTATGAGTTACGGTCAATGTATAGAGATACCCAAGACATTGACTCAACCAGTGTTAGTGCCTCTACCGTCCGAACTTTAACATATTGCCAAGTGGTATTATGGATACCTTCCTTGTTATCGACAATAGAAAAAGCTAATGAGCAATTAAAAGCAATACGGGAAATTGAAGCGAAGAAAGTAAAAAAATAGACCCGCGGGTTTAATGGGGGTCTGAATGTTTTAGATAACATGGATCTTATTATTTTGCCCAAGTGAACAGGTCGCTCTTCACTGGAACATCAACCGTACTCCGTTGCTTAAATAATAGCCATTTTATATTTGTAAAGGTTCATAGCCACTAGTTAATAGCTGGTGTTTTTGTATCTGTAGAAAGGATGGTTGATTTCATCAGGCTGACGGGGAAGCCGTAAGTGATTAAGGTAGCGTAGTGATACGTGATGATGCAACCACCATCAGACCTACTAACACCACAATCAGAAATTATTGGTTATTCTGAGAGCGAATTGCAGAATCAGAGCAAGTAATATTGGGATTGCAGGATTACATTAAAACGGAGTGTGTGAACTAAAAAAAGCCCAGCATGGGTGCATGGGCAAACTAGCAAGATATTAATCAAAGTATAGCGATACTTGCTTACTATAGCTTAAGTAAGTATATATACCAGATTGATAATTCTGATTAACCTATTTCTTACCTAAATAAAAAACGCAATATAAAAATAACCCTGTGAGTTTGGGCTCCCACAGGGCTTTCACTAGTATGCGTGAAAACAATAAGTTACCAATATCTACTAAGGCAATCTATTAATAATCAACGCTATTTTTTAGAAAAAAAGCATGACGAAGATTATTTACTATTGGGACAGTTCTTAGATCAATAAACAATAAGTAATGTATATTTAAACAGTACCTTTAAGTGATTAAAGGTATGAAAGTGTGAGGTTAAGATAACTTCATAATAAACACTAAAGGAGTAGTGAATATGTTAACTATTAAAAATGATGGAAAAGATACACAAGAGTATGTTGAATTAACGTCAGACCAAATTAAGGGGATGGTACGTACTCCGCTTGGAGAATATTATCAAGGTGCTTTACTTATTTCTGTTATTCGACGTTCATTTCCAAAGTCTGTTGGTCCTGTTGGTCATTGGCAACAAGATCCTATTTTAGGTCGAGACAATTATTTCGTGGTTTTTTGTTTGGAGAATAAATTATTTTTGTATAACTTTATTCCTGTGATTAATTCCACGAGAGACGATTGGTCAACAGACGATACTTCAGCATATCCTATGGATGTAGCGCAAGATGAAGATTATATGATTAAAATGGTTCAAGGTATTGAATTCCCATACGCTAATGAATTTTAGTTTATAAAACCCTATCTATTCAAATAAATACAGCCTCACTTAATAGTGAGGCTTTTTAATTCGTCGCATTATCACCGTTTCTTATTATGGAGAGACATAAACATATTTAATTCTACAAACGTCATTCATTGAGTGGCGTTGATAGAGTTTGTATCGATAGCCATCAGTTAATAACTGGTGGTTTTTTTATTGGAGATAGATATGTCAGATAACACTATTCAATTAAAAGTCTCAGTAGATACAAGTGAGCTAGATAAGTTAGAAGAACAACTCACTCGCATTAAACAACTGATGCAAGATGTAGGGGTAAAGCCTAAATCAACACCACAGTTTGCTGGTAAGTTATTTATCAAAGATACCTTTGTTAATTCCGCAGAACTAAAAGATGTGGCTGTCAGTTATAAGTTAGAACAGGATACTAAGGCTGAGTTGGCGGATTTACGCATGCGAGCTAATAGTCAAGATATTGCTATCACTGAGTTAAAAAGAGTAATGGAAACTCAGCATCAAGCGTGGGCACAAGCTGTGAGTGAGTTAAATAACAAAACGTGGTGCAGTCAGAGATAAGAAATGAAAAAACGTAATGTCTATGGTGGTCGATGGGCAAAGGCGCGATTAGCTTTTCTTAATGAGCATCCACTCTGTGTTATGTGCAAAGAGCAAGGACGTATTACTGCAGCCACAGTTGTTGACCATATTATTCCTCATCGACTTAGAGATGCGATCCAATCTGGTGATAAGGTCCTTATCACAAAAGCACAAGCCCTATTCTGGGATAAGAAGAACTTTCAAAGCTTATGTGACCTTCACCACAACTCAACAAAACAGCGAATGGAAAAGAGTGGAAAAGTTGTTGGTTGTAATGCTGACGGCATTCCCCTTGATCCTAACTCTCACTGGAATAAGTAAAGTAATATCAATTGTAATTATAACGGTGGGGGCGGGTAAAAAGTTCAAATCCTTTTGTTTGGATTACCTAGCCCCGTCATTTGTGTGCACAACCGCGAAATGAAAAGTTTTTTTCTGGGAGGTTCCGATGGCAGGACGACGCCCGAAACCGACCCACTTGAAGGTGGTCACCGGTAATCCGGGGAAAAGAAAACTTAACGATAAAGAACCACAACCTAAACGTGAAATTCCAAGCCCACCTGAACATTTGACGGACTGGGGAAAAATGGCATGGGTAAAGTTAACGCTATTGTTGGATGGGATGGGCGTTCTGACTATTGCTGACGTATTTGCGTTAGAAAGGCTGTGTGATATTTATGCCGATATTCTTCAGTTGCGAGACACCATCGCCATTGAAGGTCGAACATATACAACAAAAACCCAATTAGGGGATTTTTTAATTAAAGCGAATCCCGCAGTGGCGATGCTGGCTGATGCGGATCGACGTTTCAAAAGTTATTTAGTCGAGTTTGGTTTAACGCCAGCATCTCGCTCAAAGGTGAAAGTAGATGGTGGAGAAGAAGAGGAAGACCCACTCAACCAATACTTCGGTTGATCCTGCAACTCAATATGCTCAAGACGTTAATAGTGGAAAGATACTGGCTGGTCCTGACATCAGAAATTCTTGCGCAAGGCATCTCAAAGATCTAAATGAAGCTAAAAAGCGTGGTTTAGTCTGGGATGTTGATGCTGTACAGCGCGCTATTGGATTCTTTGCCAAGGTGTTAAAGCTTAATGGTGGTGAGCATGAAGGGAAGCCATTTATCCTATTGCCTTGGCAATGTTTTGTCATCGGCTCCATCTTTGGGTGGAAAATGGAAGATGGTACACGTCGATTTCGCATGGCGTATGTTGAGTCAGGAAAAGGCTCAGGCAAGTCTCCATTAGCTGGTGGGGTTGGCCTTTATTGTTTAGTTGCTGATGGTGAACCTCGCGCCGAAGTTTATGCTGCAGCAACAAAGAAAGACCAGGCTATGATTTTATTTCGTGATGCAGTGGCAATGGTTGATCAGTCACCAGCACTTAGTCAGCGTATTACTAAATCAGGCGGTGCAGGTAAAGAGTGGAATTTGGCTTTTTTAAAGACAGGCTCATTCTTTAGGCCAATTAGTTCTGATGATGGGCAATCAGGCCCTCGTCCACACTGCGCCCTTATCGACGAAATTCATGAACATCGCAATAACACTGCTGTTGAAATGATGCGTGCCGGTACAAAAGGTCGGCGACAAGCATTAATATTCATGATCACAAACAGTGGTCATGATAAAACAAGCGTATGTTATGACTACCATGAGTACGGACGAAAAGTTGCTGAAAGCACCATTGAAGATGACAGTTTCTTTTCTTATATCTGTTCTCTTGATGAAGGCGACGACCCGTTTAAAGATGAATCGTGTTGGGGAAAAGCAAATCCTTCTCTAGGTTATACCTTCACGGATCGCTATTTACGTGAGCAAGTCACACAAGCCCAAGGCATGCCAGCAAAAGAAAGTATTGTTCGGCGTCTTAACTTTTGCCAATGGGTAGATGCAGATAATCCGTGGATCAATGGTGACACATGGATGAATAGAGAGAAACTCTTTACTTTGGAAGATCTACAAGGTGAAGAATGCTATGGCGGATTAGACTTATCAGGAACACGAGACTTAACTGCGCTCGCGCTCTATTTTCCTCGCATCAAACACTTATATGTTGAATTTTGGACACCCAAAGACACTTTAGTGGAAAGAGCTAAAACTGACCGGGTTCCTTATGATGCATGGGTTAGACAAGGCTTTGTTCATACAACACCGGGTAAAGCAGTTAAATATGAATTTGTTGCAGAGCGTCTCTCTGAAATAACTCACCACGTTAATTTGCTTGCAATTGGATTTGACCAATATCGCATTAAATATCTTGAGCCTGAGCTAGATGAAGCTTCAGTTACTGTGCCTCTTATTCCTCATGGGCAGGGATATTACAAAGCTAAGGACTCAGGATTATGGATGCCTCACTCAATAGAATTATTTGAAGAACTTATCGATGATGAAGAAATTGTCATTCATGCGAATCCTTGTTTGAGGTGGAATGCAGCTTCTGCTGTTTTAGAAGCTGATCAAAAAGAAAATCGTATTTTTGCTAAAAAGAAAAGTACCGGACGAATTGATGGTGTTGTTGCATCAGCCATGGCAATTGGTACTGCTGAAGGTGAGGTTACTGATGATGGTAACCTTGATGATTTTTTCTCTAACCCTCTGAGTATGTGATGACAGATAAACAATATTCAATAGATTTGCGCACTAATCATGGTTGGTTTGCGCGTCTGGCTTCTTTCTTTGTTGGTGGAAGGCTAGTAACACCTGAACAAGGTTCACAATCAGGCGTTATTTCTGCACAAGGATCACTTGGTGATTCCTCTGTAAATGATGAGAGAATATTACAAATATCAACGGTTTGGCGTTGTGTTAGTTTGATTTCGACGTTAACTGCCTGCTTGCCATTGGATGTTTTTGAAACGGATAAGCAAGGAAATAGAAGTAAAGTTGATTTAAGTAACCCATTGGCTCGATTACTGCGATATTCACCCAATCAATATATGACTGCTCAGGAATTTCGAGAGGCAATGACCATGCAACTTTGCTTTTATGGTAATGCTTACGCACTGATTGAGCGAAATAAATTTGGTGACGTGATCAGTTTGCTTCCTTTGTTGTCTGCCAATATGGATGTCCGCATGGAGGGGAAAAATGTTATTTATAAATATCAGCGAGATCATGAATTTGCGAAATTTAAACAACACGAAATTTTTCACTTAAAAGGGTTTGGTTTTAATGGGTTGGTAGGGTTGTCACCCATTGCGTATGCGTGTAAGACAGCAAGTACGGCAGTTGCGATGGAAGATCAACAGCGTGAATTTTATGCCAATGGAGCGAAGTCCCCTAAAATCCTGACAACGGGTGATAAGGTATTAAATAAAGAGCAACGTGGCCAACTTGAAGAGAATTTCAAAGAAATCGCAGGTGGTCCCGTTAAAAAACGATTGTGGATATTGGAGGGAGGGCTTAAAGCCGAAGATATTGGTGTTAGCCCTCAAGATGCAGAAACAATGGCATCGCGTAAGTTTCAAGTCAGTGAGTTAGCTCGTTTCTTTGGTGTTCCCCCTCATTTAGTCGGTGATGTTGAAAAGTCAACGAGTTGGGGAACTGGCATTGAACAGCAAAACTTAGGGTTTCTTCAATATACCTTACAACCCTATATCTCTCGATGGGAAAATTGTGTTTCAAGATGGCTTTTAAAACCGAGTGATATTGGTAAATACCATGCAGAGCACAATCTTGATGGGCTATTGAGAGGGGATTCTGCTTCTCGCGCGACCTTCATGAAAGCGATGGGAGAATCAGGTCTAAGAACTATTAATGAAATGAGACGGCTCGATAACTACCCGCCACTTGAAGGAGGGGATGTTGCATACCGACAAGCGCAATATTTACCAATAAATCAACTTAGCAAAGAGCCTCACGAAAGTGGGGCTTAATTATTTATGGGGGCAAAATGTCCGACATTAGAAAAACACTCGCCTTTGATGATGCAGAGATTAAATTCACCGGTGATGGAACCCAAGGCATTTTTGAAGGGTATGCATCTGTATTCAGTAATACCGATTCAGATGGAGACATTATTTTGCCCGGTGCTTTTAAGGGGGTTTTAGCAAATCAGAAACGCAAAGTAGCTATGTTCTATAACCATCGAGCATGGGAGTTACCAGTAGGTAAATGGGAACACATGGAAGAGGACTCAAAAGGATTGCTTGTTCGAGGGCAACTCACGCCTGGTCATAGTGGCGCTCAAGATTTAAAAGCAGCAATGAAACACGGTACCGTGGAAGGTATGTCAGTTGGTTTTGGTTGCGTTCGTGAGGATTTTGATGTGACTTCCTCTGGACGTATTTTTAAAAATATTTCTATGCTACGGGAAATCAGTATTTGTACTTTCCCTGCAAATGAACAGGCTCAAGTTTCGTCACTAAAAAGTGTCGATGGCCTATCCACTATTCGTGATATTGAAGATTGGCTGAGAGAGTCAGTAGGCCTGTCAAAATCAGAAGCGATTGGCTTCATCTCCCGCTTCAAATCAGCTATTCGGAGTGAGTCCGATGGCACTCAAAAATCTCAAGTAGATTCCATTATTAACCAAATTAATTCATTTAATCTGAAAGGATAAATTATGTCTGATTTAACCCAAATTCAAAAAGCCATCGAAGACTCACAAAAGAAAGTACAAGAGTTGTTCGATGCTCAGAAGAAAGAAATTGAAACAACAGGGGTTGTTTCAAAACAATTACAAACTGATTTGTCAACAGTGCAAGAAGAACTAAAAAAAGCGGGCGAACGCTTGTTTGATTTAGAGCAAAAAAGTGCGACAGGCGCTGATGATCCTACTGTTAAGAAGGACTTTTCAGAACGAGCATCAGAAGAGCTGATTAAATCATGGAATGGCAGTACTGGAGCCTATGATGTTAAAACGTTTAATAAATCACTCGGTAGTGACTCTGGATCAGCTGGTGCATTAATTCAACCTATGCAAGTACCAGGTATTATTATGCCCGGTATGCGTCGTCTCGTTGTTCGTGATTTATTAGCGCAAGGTCGTATTTCTAGTAATTCACTAGAATATGTTCGCGAAAAACTATTTACCAATAACGCTGCTCCTGTGAAAGAAAAGGCTCAAAAGCCTGAATCTGACCTGACTTTTGAAAAGCAAACCACTAACGTGATCACTATCGCGCACTGGATCCAAGCGTCACGCCAAGTTATGGACGATGCGGCACAACTGCAGTCTTACCTGAACACTCGTTTATTATACGGTTTAGCATTAGTTGAAGAAAATCAACTACTTAATGGTGATGGTTCAGCTGATAACCTGACAGGTGTTAACCAAGTCGCAACTGCGTACGACATCACGCTAAATGCCACTGGGGACACGCAAGCTGACTTAATCGCCCACGCTATTTATCAGGTAACAGAATCTGAGTTTAGTGCATCAGGAATTATTTTAAACCCGCGTGACTGGCATACCATTGCATTAATGAAAGATAAAGAAGGGCGTTATATTTTTGGTGGCCCTCAGGCATTTACTTCAAATGTCATGTGGGGATTACCAGTTGTACCAACAAAAGCACAAACACAAGGTGAATTTACTGTTGGTGCATTCGATTTGGCCTCACAAGTTTGGGATCGTATGGATGCAACCATTGAAGTGAGTCGTGAAGATCGCGATAACTTTGTGAAAAATATGCTGACTATCTTATGTGAAGAACGTCTAGCATTAGCACACTATCGCCCACAAGCACTTATCAAAGGCTCTTTTGCAACAGCGGAAGGTAAGTCAACAAAATAAATAACAGGCAGGGGGAGGCAACTCTCCCTAATATTGCTTATGGATATCTTAGATGTAGTCTCACTTCCATTGTTAAAACAACATATTGAGTATGACGATAATGATCGCGATGAACAAATTACATTCTATGCTCAAAGTGCTCTCGATTATTGTTTGAGATGGTGTGATGAGCCAGCATGGAAATTACCTGAAGATATTCCTCATCCAGTTAAGTCGGCCATGCTCTTAGTGCTCGGAGATATGTTTGAACATAGAACTAGTCAAAGTGAAATTCAATTATATGAAAATAAAGCGGTAGAACGGTTGTTATTTCAATATCGGAATTGGCGAGGTGCTGAATGAATCCTGGTCGATTACGTCATAATATAAAAATACAAAAACCAACATTAGCACCCGATGCCATTAGCGGTAATGAAGTAATTTGGGCGGATTTCTTGCCTAAGGTACGCGCCTCTATTGCACCTTATCAGGGGCGTGAATACTTTCAGGCACAGCAAGTTCAAAGTGAAGCCAGCACACGTATTCTTATTCGTTATGTGTCAGGAATAAACACGTCAATGCGTGTCGTTTATGGTGAAAGGGTATTCGATATCATCTCAATTATTGATCCGAAAGAACAACATCGAGAACTACAACTGATGTGCAAGGAAGGAGTTAATGATGGGTGAGATTAAAATCAGTGGATTGCCTGAAATACAACGAAAAATGCAAGAAGTTGCGCGCAAAGTTAGAAACCGTAGCGCCCGCAAAGCAATGAATGCAGGGGCATCGACATTAAAAAAGGAAATTAAGAGCCGTGTCCCTATTTTAAAAGAAGAGGTTCCACATCGACGCAAGGGGACAATTAAACGTAACGTTCGCTCTAAAACAAAGGTACAGCGTAACGGGCAAACAAAAACACGTATCTGGGTAAAGTCTTTACCGGGTAAAAAAATCACTGCATTCAAACAAGCGACAGGAAAAAGTGCAGCATTGAACCCGAATGATCCCTTTTATTGGTGGTTTGTTGAGTTTGGTACTTCAAAGATGCCGGCTCAACCTTTTATGAGACCGGGTTTTGAAGCTAAAAAAGAAGCCACCGCAAAAGTGATTGTTCAAACGTTAAAAGAGGAAATTGAGAAAACAAGGTAATAATATGATTTATCAATTAAAGGAAGCCCTTTCACCGCTAGTCGATGAAAGGGTTTTTTTTCAGGTATTGCCTGAAGGTAAATTGGTTTACCCCGCTATAGTGATCCAATTTTCCAGTATCACACCGAATAACGCGCTTGCTGAGATGGATCTTGATGATTATCGCGTCCAGCTCGATGTGTACGACTCTAACCCAAAAAACCTCACCGTAATGCGTAAGAAAATAAACTCAGTTATGACTGAAAGCATTCCTTTTTCTCAACGCATTAACACGTTTTTCGAATACGAACCCGATGTCAAATTACATCGGCTCATTCTGGAATTTATTATCTCATCAGATAAATAGGATATTGATATGGCAAAGCAAAAAAGTCATAAAGCAACTCCCTTCCTTGGCACGAAGCTGTTTGTTCAAACAGGATTAGGTGAAGAGGTTAGCATTACTGCTGCGACACTCTCTCCTGCCACGCTCACCATTGAAGGAAGTAAATTAAAAGCTGATGACATGATTGTGTTATCAGGTTTAGGCGAACTCGATGGGCGTTTTCCTGTCGCCAGTGTTGAAGGTGATAAGGTGACGTTGTGTGATGAAGTGGATTGGAGCGAGAAAACATTACCCACCGATTTCACCGAAGCAAAAGCACAACGAATTCAATGGTCAAATAATTTCTGTGCCGTAAAAAGCTTCAGTAAAGATGGCTCAACAACTGAACAAATTGATGTGACGACAATTTGTAGTGACGGCAAAGAATATGAGTCGGGTGACACTGAATACGGCTCAATTAAATTAACGTTCTTCTTGCAGTATAGCTCTAGCGCTGTTCAGCGATTATTACGTAAGTATGAAAATAGCAAAGAAAAATTTGCTGTAAAAATGGTGCTCACTCGCGATGAAGGCGCCATGTTCTACTTCGGCTCAATAGAAACAGGGATGAACATTGAGGGGAGCGTTGGACAGATGATGGACTCAGGTGTGTCGATTAAATTGTCTGGTCGTGACTATTTAAATGTTCCTTTAGCTTCTGTACAAAAAACTAATCTTAGCAAAACGAAATAAGGGGCACTATGTCAAGCGCATTATTACGTGAGTTGGTGTTAAATCAAGCACTTAAAATTACTCCTTTTACTTATCTAGATAATACCTTTTATGTTAAAGAACTGGATGTTGGCACCATGAATTACATTCAGCGAAAATTACGTCAAATAAAGATTAAGCTTGCAGAAGAGCAAGATATTTATTTAGACGAAGAGGATTCGGATCAATTCAATGAAGCAGTGAACCGTGTTTATGACGAGTTTGATGTGGCACGTATGCTGGCCTTTAAACTCTGTGATGAAAAAGGAGAGTTACTTTTTGATGCTGAAAATGAAGAGGACCTAAAAGGCCTTAATCGCTTAGGGCAAGGGTTCTCTAATGCTGTTTTTAATGCGGAGGCAGGTAACGAAAAAAACTCACAGACCGACGACAATTCCAAATAATATTGTCGTTGGCATTAGGTAAAACCCTTTCTGAAATAGAACAAATGCCAGAAAGCCATTTGTGTGAATACGAAGCCTTTTATCGCAAACAGCCCTTTGGTTTATGGCGAGAGGATTACCGAATAGCACAAGTGGCTCATCTTTTAGCAATAGCGAATTGCGATCCGAAATCTACCCCGCCTCAACTAACTGACTTCATGCCCATGTGGCAGAAAAAGCCCACAGAAGCTGAAGAGTGGGATAGCGTGACTCAGAATGTTTTAGCTCATCGTTAGCCCCTTAGTGGGGCTTTTATTTTATCGTTTTAAGGAGTTTCTATGGCAGGCGCATTGGGAACATTAAATATTGACTTAACGCTGAACACGGCTAGTTTCACCAATGCGATTAACCGTAGTCAGCATCAAACAGAACGATTTAATCAAAGTGTTCGTGTGAGCCTGCAGTCTATTACTGTTCAACAAGAACGCATGGCATCACAAACAGCAAAATCAGCCTCGTCATTTGCTAACTTTGCTAAAGTAGTGACAGGCGCACTTTCTGTTCATCAGGTGATCAGTTATGCCGATGGTTGGACGGACTTACAAAACAGATTGAAGTTAGTTACAAAAAGCACTCAAGAATTAAATAAAGCAACCAATGACGTCTATACCATCGCTCAAAAAACTTACCAATCTTTGGATGCTACGGCACAGGTTTATCAGCGTTTTTCTGATAATGCAGAACGATTAGGTATTAACCAGCAAAAAGTCGCTGAACTGACTGAAACGGTATCTAAAGCCGTCTCTCTTTCTGGAACCAGCGCAGCAGCTGCAGCAACGGGTTTAACACAATTTGGTCAAGCATTGGCGGCAGGTCGGTTACGTGGGCAAGATTTAAACTCTGTTATCGAACAAATCCCCGGTTTAGCACAAGCTATTGCCGAAGGCATGGGGATCAGTATGGGAGAGTTAAAACAAAAAGCTCAAGATGGTGAAACCTCGATAGATAAAATTATTGAATCATTAGAACGAGTGAAAGCCTCTGTTGATCAAAAGTTTGCCACTAGCATTACTACTGTTAGCCAATCCTTTACTAATTTACAGTCTGCAATGACGAGGTTTGTTGGTGAAACAAATCAAAGTACTGGTGCAACTCAATTATTAAATATGGGGTTATCTGCATTATCTAATAATTTTTCTGAAGTAATGAAAGTAGTAGAAGCATTAGCGGTTACGGCTATTGTGATAAAAATAACAAAATGGACTCAAGCTACTTATGCGCAAACTACAGCAACAAAATTAAAAGTCCAACAAGACCTGATTGCAGCTAAAGCGACGCAAGCAAAAATGACAGCAGAGTTAGAATTGGCTCGTGTTGAGATGCGTTCTTTGCAAGCACAACTTCAATTAGCTCAGACAGAAGCTCAGCGCAGTAGTATTAGAATGCGAATGAAAGCGCAATCTTCAATTATTGTATCGGCTACAAATGCCGAAACGTTAGCAATACAACGACTGAATGCAGCACAAAGAGCCAGTTCAACATTAGGGCGTGGATTTGGAGGGGCGCTTGCTTTTCTTGGTGGTCCATTAGGGATCGCGACGGGCCTATTGACAGCAGGTGCAATGGCTTATTATGAGTGGCAACAGCAAGCTGAACAATCAAGGCAAAAGGCTCTTGAGTATGCCGAATCATTAGACGTTGCAACAGAGTCATTGAAGAAATTAAGTGACGCAGAGCGTCAGGCGTCAATAGGTAAATTGTTTGATAGTTTTGACGCACAAATTGAAAAAATAGAAGAGCTAAAGAGAAAACAAGAGGATTTAAAAAAATCATCAGATTTTGGTGGAGCAAATAAAGGCATCTCTTTTTATTATACAGGAGATTACGAGTCATTTTCAGCGGAAGCAGTTAAGGCAAGGAAGGACGAAATCCAAGTAACTGCTGATCTTGAAACAAAGAATAGAGAATTAGAAGTTATACGTAAAAAAATGGCATTATTGCTTGATGCTGAAGTTCAAAAAAATGGAATGGTTTCTAATGCCTATGCACTTTATGCAAGTCGTATTTATGATGCATCGGTTAGATCTGATGAATTAATTGGTAAACTTCATCTACAAGGTTCTGCTTTTGATAATTTAGCGCAATCTATTCGCTCAGCCACTCAAGAGCAACAACAGTTTTCAGCGAATTCTTTAATCATCGTATCTGCTGATGCTCAAAAATCAATAGATGCCTCTCTCCGAGCTATTGAAAAAGCTAAGGCTACTGGCGAAGCATTAGCTAAACTGAACGCTGAGGATGTTCTCGCTAGTAGAAAAGTAACGCCTGATATGCAAGGCTATGATAAAGCGTTACAGGCTGAAATTGACGCACAACTTGCCTCACAATCTAAAAAAATCAAACCACCTAAAACGCCAAAATCAAGCATTGATTATGCCAAACAGTACACAAAACTCCTTTCTGATTTACAAGAAAAACAAGCTTCATTAATTGCAGATGGACAGAGTATTCAACTGTATGGCACCACATCTTCATTTAATGAATATAATTCTGCACTTGCCGATATCAAAAAGAATAAAGAAAAATTCGACGAAATATTAAAGATTGACCCAAAGGCAATCGAAACTATTAAAGAGAAAGCTAAAGCCATTGATGATATGGCTCGTGCTAATTCTGTTGCGCAATTTGCTTATGATCGCGGTAAAGAAGTTGAGCAAATGCAGTTTGAAACCTCTCTAATAGGAAAATCAAGGGCGGAACAGGAACGATTAAATGCCTTGAGGCAGGTTGATTTGCTTTATCAACAAGCAAAAGTTGATTTAGGAGATAAAGAACTCGCAAACTTACAGCGCAATGTTGAACTTACAAAGCAAAAAATTGATGCCGAATTACAAAAACGGGAGTTAATGAAATTAGATCCAGTCGAAGGGCTAAATCAGGGACTTTCAGATTTTAGTGATTCTGCTACCAATGTGATGGAAAACGTTAAAAATGTAACCGCTAATGCTTTGAATAATATGTCTGACTCTTTAGCTGATTTTGCTTTAACTGGTAAAGACAATTTTAAAGACTTTGCGAATGCTGTGATATCTGACATTACTCGTATGGTGATGAAAATGCTGGTTTTCAAAGCGATTGAAGCAGGAACCAGCTTTTTTATGGGGGGCGCTTCTGGCGGTGATGCTGGTGGAGGACCCGGAGGGCTTTTTGCTTATGGTGGATATACGGGGCATGGTGGAAAGTTTGAGCCAAAAGGCGTTGTTCATGGTGGTGAGTTTGTCTTCACAAAAGAAGCGACAGCAAAATTAGGAATCGGCAATCTTTATCGCTTGATGAATTCGACACAGGGCTATGCTTCTGGTGGTTTTGTTGGTTCATTGGCTGGAAAGGTGCCGTCAACACCAGTCACAACATCATCTTCATTAGGAGTTAATATCACGGTGGTAAATCAAATTACAGTGACAGGTAATGGTGATGCTGTTCTTGCTCAAGCAATGAAAGAAGCGGCAGAGCAAGGCACCGAAGCTGGCGCACAAAAAGCAAGAGCAATTATATTGCAAGATTTTCAGAGTAATGGAACTGCACGTAGAACGTTAGGAGTGTAGATGAATATTTTAGCATGGCCAGAAGATGTATGCCCTATTAATGAAGATTGGCAATTACTCAGTAATAGTAAAACGTTCACCTCTCCGTTTAATGGCAGTAGTCAAACAGTTCGTTTTCCGGGGAGCCGTTGGCGCTGTGAGTTAACGTTTAGTAATTTAAGTGAAGAAAAATCACGTAAACTTGAAGCTCTTGTTGCCGCACTTGATGGTATGTCAGGAAGAGTGAGAATATCGAGCTGGATTAGAAAAGGGAAAGAAGGGTACGGCGCTCCTAAAATTTCCTCTGCGGGGCAGTCTGGTAGTATTTTGCAAACATCAGGTTGGAAGCGAAATATGCGCGTTTTACAGCAGGGTGACCGCCTCACGATTGGGAATGAGTTGAAAATGGTAGTAGCCGATGTTGTTAGCGATAACGAAGGACGAGCTGTCATTTCAATTTCTCCCATGCTCAGAACTCCACCTGCATTGAACGAAGAGGTGATCATTAAAGCCCCTTTTGGGGTTTTTCGATTATCAGACAATGAGCAAGGGAAGTTTCAACATCGCCGACTAGGATACTCTAATGTTACCCTTTCTTTTGAGGAGGTACTGTATTAATGCAATATCATCCATTTTCTGACAGCATGGTTAAAGCAATCAACGAAGGCGCTTATATCGTGCTTGCAGCTCGACTGGATTTAAAATCGGGTATAACTTCTGCGCATACTGGCGTTGGTCAACTTGTGATTGCTGGAGAGACTTATTTAGGTGTTGGAAGTCTTGGTGAAATCAGCCAACTTAATGAAAACAAGACAACAAGTCCGCCTCAATTACAGCTTAAACTAGCTGGTTTTGACAAGTCTCTTGTCGGTATGGTGATGAATGAACAAAGCCGAGGGAGAGAGGTACGATTAATGATGGTGGCAATTGGAGAAGATGGTAAGCCACTATTAGCGGAAATATTGTTTGTCGGGCAGATCTCATCAATTAGTGTTGTTTCTGGTGAAGAGAACGCTGTTTGTGTTAATGTTTCTAATCGATTTGAACGATGGTCAATCGGTTTGCCTGACAGGTTCACTGATGAATCATGGTCATCAAGAAAGGAGGGTGATCGCATCTTTCGGTATGTTGCTCAAATGGCTGAGCGGGCTATTTATTGGGGTAGTAAGAAAGACGCGCCTGCATTCATTTATAAGTAACATTTATTTTATTAATTAGGACAAGACATGGATCCATTCTTTATTGTGTACATCATTCTTTTAATAATCTCTATTGTGTTTTGGTTTTTCTTAAATAGAGCCAGTGTTAGAGCCGATAGAGTAGTGGAATTATTAGAAGCTATTGATAAAAAAAACCGCAGGCAAGTTGAGTTACTAACGTCGTTATTAGAGTCATCTTCAATTACACTTAGTAATGAAGAAAAAGAAAAATTGGTCATTGATTACTTTCGTGAAGCACAAGTTATCGGAGATAATATTATTTCAAGTGATGGTAAGTTAAATGAATCAATGATTATTAAATTTGCTAAATATGGTAATAAATATATTGAAAGACAAAAATCACAAGGTGATGAAATTAGTGAGGCTATTGATTTATTTACCATGTTGAAAAATGAAAAATTCTCATTATTACCACCTAAAAACAAGAAGATAGCTAACGAATTATTTAAGAAAAATATAAGTTTTTAATAGTATTCTACTTTTCTTACAAACCCACTTCGGTGGGTTTTTTGTTTTTTAAGAGGTCTTAATGAAACAACCAAACTGGACACTCCAGTTACCAGAAACCATAAGGGCGGCCATGAGTCGCCCTTTTTCATGGGGTGAATTTGACTGTTGTATTTTTGCCTCTGAATGTATTTACGCACAATGTGCTTTCTCGCCAATAAAACTCTTTCTTGGGCAATACAAAACCAAAGCGGAAGCCTTCAACCTTATTAAATCTAAATTTGGCTCACTTGATAAAGCGGTTTCCCACTACTTTAAATCTATTTCTGTTGATTCTGTACAGCGTGGGGATCTTGTCATGTTCAAGGGTGATGATGGGGACAGCATGGCCGTAGTATGGGCGGGTAATTATTGGGGAGTTACTTCTATTGGTGTTAGACCCGTGCAAATTAACCCTATCAAAGCGTGGAGAGTGGAATAATGGGCGGTAGTGGTGGATTACTTACAAAAGTGGTTGGCGCTGGGTTGATGATCGCAGGGTTGTTCAATGGTGGGATCACCGCGCCGTTAGGTATAGCATTAATGTCGGCAGGTATCGTAGTTCAAGTTGCCGGCTCTTTAATATTCAAACCGAAAATCCCCTCAATGAATTATCGTGACACTAGCGAACGAAAGCAAATGTTACGTTCTCCTTCTGCGTCAGAAACGGTCATTGTTGGCAAAACCGTTGCTTCTGGATTACTTTTCTTTGCTGAAGAAGAACCAGGAGAACAAGAGGAAAATGAAAAAATCACACTGGCGCTTGCTTTAGCTGGGCATTCTATCGATAGAGTGGGAAAAATTTGGCTTGGTGATGACCTCATTGAGACTTTTGGTGACAAAGCTTCGTGGGAACTACATAACGATAGGAAAGATGCTGACCCCTTTATGCTAAAAAACTGCCCGTCATGGAAAGAGGATATGATTGGGCGTGGTATGGCTTGGTTACGGGTGACGCTCACATTTGACCAAGAGAAATTCCCTTATGGTTTACCCAATGTGAAATGTGAAATTTGGGGCAAAAAACTCTTTGATCCACGTACAGGGAAAACAGAATGGTCGAATAATGGCGCGTTAGTTATTCTTGATTATTATAGAGATTATTTAAAGGTTCCTGATAGCGATATTGATTTTGAGAGCTTTAAGCAATCCGCAGATTTATGTGATGAAAGCGTAAGTGATGCTGAAAATGGCTCTGAGCGTCGATACACATTAAACGGTGCTTATGATCTAAATGAAAGCCCATCTAGTGTATTGGAAGCAATGCATAAATGTATTAATGCGGAGCCTACATTTACAGCAGGAAAACACGGCATTCAAGTTGGTGCATATTATGGGCCAGCATTGAAAACTATTACAGAATCACAACTTATTGATACCGTAACTTGTACTCCTGAAACGGGGCTAAAAGATGCCACTAATGCGGTGTACGGTACTTTCATTGACGCTGAGCAACTCTATGCCAAGACAGATTTTACGCCTGTTATTGTCAATGAATGGATAGAAGAGGATGGTTTAGAAATCAGGGAAAATGTTGATTACCGCTTTGTTACCAGTCCTTATCAAGCACAGCGACTAGCACGACAATACTTGCGCAAAAAGAAAGCCGGTAGACGTGTTCAACTGACAATGAATTTGGATGGTTATGCGTATCGCCCCGGTGAAGTTGTTTTATTAGATTTACCTTCTTTAAATATTAGTGGGCTTGAGTTTCGTATTGCTGAATGGACCTTTCATGCTTTAGAGGGTGTTTCTCTTACATTAGAAGAAGATGGCGCTTATTTATATGAGGATGTGATTGGTAAACCCTTTGTTAGACCTCCATTCACTAAACTACCTACAGGTGGTGTAGCAGCACCCATTAATCTGGCCTTTGTTCCACTTTCTGTCACAGACATTGTTCAGGGATATATCTCATGGCAGAACGTGGCATCTGATATTCGTTATAACACAGTTAATATTCTCCAGAATGGCAAGGTTATACAGTCTATTCAGGTACCGGGGGAGCGTGTTGATATAAACGGTTTAACTCGAGGCACTTATCGTGTCGAAGTGAGAGCAATTAATGTCGCTGGTGCTATGTCTGCGCCTGCTATTAGTGATTTTGCAATTCAGGCACCGCCAGCACCAATCAGTGTTGAAATAACGCCAGGTATGTTCAGTTTAACGGCATCACCAAGACAAGGCGATAGTACTGTCTTTGGTTATACCTTTGAGTTTTGGTTTAGCGAGAAAAAACTCGCCAATCTCTCTGAAAATGAGGTGATCACCAAAACAAACAAAGTTGGCCAAGGAAACTTCTGGACGCAAGAGAATTTAAAAGCAGGACATACGTATTATTTTTATGTTCGGACAATCAACAGCTATGGCAAATCATCGTTTGTGGAAGCTTCGGGTATTCCAGTTTCATTGCCAGACGACATATTTGATGATTTAGATAACACAGTTAGAGAAACGGACGCGTTTAAAGAGCTCGATAAAAAGCTTGATTGGAATGCTGAGACAGCGATTATTTTAAGTAATACGAGCCATCGTAATCTTAGACAGCTGTTAGTGAAACATGCCGAATCTCAGGCCGGCATTAGTGAGCTATGGCAAGCTAACGCAACTCAAGAAGAAGCATGGGCGCAGGAAGTCAAAGAAATTTACTCTGCGGTTGGTGATAACACGTCTGCAATTAAAGAAACTCAAACGTCAATTACTGAGCTAAATAAGGCGTTCGGTCAAACAACTACGGAGATCCGCACAGAGTTAAAAACGGCTAATGACACAACAAATAAACGCATTGATAGCACTAACCAAGATTTAGCTAACACTAATCAGAAGTTAGGCAACACAGATAAGGAAATGGGGCGTATAGCTGCGGATGTTGTGACAAATAAGGAGGCTATTAGTAAAACAAATGAGGCAATGGCTAAATCTGAAGAGCAGGTACAAGCTCAATTCGGTGAACAGCAGGGCATGATTAACCAGAAAATGCAGGCTGAATTTAGTCAGACAGGCGATGGTGTTGTCACGCACTCAATTAATATCACAATTATTCATGACAAAGTTAAATATAACGCAGCAGGACAAGTGATCAGCGCTCAAGTTAAGAATGGAAAGCTTGAAAGTTTCTTTGGTTATAACGCGAATAACTTTGCTTGGTATAACCCAGCAAATGGCAAGATGGAATTATTCATGTATGCCAAAAATGGGCAATTGTTTATTCGAGATTTATTTATTGAAGATGGTTCTATTACAAACGCAAAAATAGGGAATGTTATTCAATCAAATAATTATGTGATGGGAAAATCAGGTTGGATAATTAATAAAAATGGGTTTGCTGAGTTTCAGAATATAAAAGCAAGAGGGGAAATAGAGGCAACTTCTGGACGTTTAAAAAATGTTGTTATTGAGAAGAGTTGTGAAATACTCGGAACGTTAAATGTTGAGAACTTAGAAGGGAATATAGTTACAGTTACTCAAGATGTTTATCGTAGTCTCTCTTTCCCTCATAGTGAAATTGTTGAATTATTTAAAGTTAAACGAAGAACTCAAAAGTGTTTTATATGGGTGCAAGGTGCATTAAATCCATACGAAAGAATACCAAATAATGGTGTCAGGGTAGAGAACAGAGCGGCATTTGCATACCGCGCACCCGGCTACGGTTATAATGGAGGAGAAGCCGATATCTATATTGATGGGATCATTCAGCCCAAACCTAACACCTACAACATGGAGGGGCTAGCATCGCCTGATTTTTATGCTGTAAATGAGTTTGTGCTGGAATTAGGCCCGGGTGAAGGTGTTGCCAGTATAGGCATAAAAATCCCTCGACTCGACAATCAAACGACACGTTTTATTATGCGAGCCAGAATAATCGTATTTCCAGATAATCAAGATGTTATTTTTTAATTAAACCATGGAATAAATCAATTATGATATACACAACAGGCACTGTTAACACAGTGTCAGGGTCTGCTATTGTCCGCGGAACTGGCACTAAATTTAAAAATAATAATCCCGCCATTAATATTGGAATGACGATTTTAATTAAATCGGGAAACACGAATATTCCGTATATGATTAAATCCGTTAATTCCGATACTGAATTAGTATTAGCACAACCTGCATTAGCCACAGCAACTAACACCACATTCTCAATTCATATTACTGAGCCAGATAATAATAGTGATGCAGCAAGAACCATGGTTGCAATAAATGCATACACACAATATTTCCTTGATGCAATGAATACATGGATGAGTGAAACAGGGCAGACAAAAATTGAGATGCCAAATGGTGAAGTTATCACACTCGATAGCATTAAGAAGATGCAAGGGGATATTAGTAGTAAAGCAGATTTAACTTTATCAAAAACACAATCATTCATATCAGCGATAGAAGCAACAACGAAGCTAACTTCAAAATCAGCGGATGGTAAAACATCAATATCATTAACGACCAGCAATGCAGGTGGAACCAATATAGAATTAAATTCTGCATCGGGTTATAACGGGATACAGATACCAAAAAAATCAGGTACTCTTATGCTTGTTGGAGACTACGGTATCGGCAATAGGGAACCGACTCTAGCTGATGCTCTTGAGCCAACAAAAACTATAGATAAAACCCAGCTTATCCGCTCTTATGGAGGTGGTAACTTAAGGTGGGGGGTTGGAATGCTTGGGTTTTATGCAGGATCTAATCATTGGGGAGCGTTCACGTTTAATGATTTTACATTTAATGTTCATTGGGATATGAATGGAACAGTATCACAATATTATGCATGGACTAGTAAAAATACAACCACTGACCCACAAGGCTTCATCAAAAAAGCCTCCCCAGTTATTAACATCAACCCCGATGGCACATTTACCACTAACGATGAATCAGAAGGCGCTACGGTTACTCGAGTATCCCAGGGGGAATATCTTATCGAAGGCGTTTTGGGCTTTAACTCAGATGCAGGCTGGGGCGGTGTTGATGGCGGTATTGAAATTCCACTCGATGTAAATAAACAACCACTTATTTGGGTGGATTCTGAAGTTAATGAGGACGGTTCGATTCTCGTCAAAACGTATCACCGAACTCATCCTAATGCACCTAAATTCGCCCGAAATGATATTGACGGCTATAATGACGGCGACCCAATTGATATCCCTGATGGTCGTTTTATTTCCGTTCGTGTGCAGATGCCAGAGCAATCAATCTATAACGTGAGAATGCGTAAGATGGAAGAAGCGCAGAAAGCGGAAGAGGAACGTAGACAACAAGAAGAGGAAGTTTAATATAATAATTAGAGTGCTACACTAAAATATTATCATGTATAAGTTAGGTGTTTTATGAAGATTAGAGAAAATGATTTTTGGGTTTATTTTTCATCTAAAAATGAAAGTAATAACACAAATAATGACAAAATTGGTAAGTGGATGTATTTTTTTAATGATGCGGAATTCACAGATAAAATATGTCAAAAAGCAATTTTAAATAGCGTAGTCGAGCATTGTAAATATACGAATAATGCTGAATCTGGAGTTGCGTGTTTTTACTTAAATATTGATGACATTGAAGGGCATAAAAAAGTTATTAAGTTTTTTTTAGATAATAAATTAATTCCTATAAATAAATCAGGTAAATTTAAGAATATATCATTCAAATTAGACATGCAGACAATGAATCGGGAATATGGAGACAAGTTTGAAGGTAAGTTGTCATTAGAGCATTTTATTGATTTGAGTTCTGGTATTTTTAAGTGATATAAAATCAGGACACCAATAAGACACCAAAAATTGATAACTGATTGATTATATAACTCAGTTGGCCCAATCGAGCATCGGCGCTACTCCGTTTTCAAATACTGCACTGAATTACCATCTGGCAGTTTCTTGCTTCTCTCACGATAAAACGCTAATCGTTCATTAAAATACTCGCGCAAATGTGCTGGTTGTTGTCGTTCAACGTCTACGGCAACAACTGGCATATTGAGTTTAGTTTTATATTTTATTGAAATAAAACATGTAACCGCAATTCGGACACAATAAGATTAGGTTTTTCTTAAGTTTATGTTTGTTTTGTTTGGCAACATAAGAACAACTTGGGCAGGTAACTTCTACTAGTGCGTCTTGAAACATTCTTATCACATTAAAAGCTTTCATATCTTTCACCCATTATAGGGATATCGTGATTCAGTGTACGTTACTTTGTACTAAAATGCTCAATTTTTGTTCTTTTATTTGTAGAGTTCAATGTTGATAACTGATTTCTATGACAATGACAGGCATATAGAGCCATTCTCATTTTTAGCATTCCTTATTGTGGGTTACATCTATCCGACAATAAGGAATTTAAATGATATATAAATACTATGCTTCTTTTAGAGACGATAGTTTTTCACACCATGTATCAAGCGTTTCTCGTTTTTCTCTTAAATAATCATATCTATCATAATGCTTTTGAGAAACTCCTGGTCTTTTGTGGTTTTGCACCATATCCCTTAACTCAGAACTTATTCCCATTTCTCCAGCCAATGTTTTGAATGTTCTTCTCACATCTCTAGGTGTAAATTTCTCAAACTCATTTTTCTTACAAAATTTATTTAATTGTTTAGCGTATTCAGACGTTAGCAAGTGTCTTTCTTTAGTATCAGCAGGGAAAAGATAATTTGATGTTGGATACAATAGTTCTTGGATATTAAGAATATCAATAGCAGACTGTACCAGTGGAATGACATGATAATCGCCTGTTTTTGAAATATGAGGTGGAACCGTTAATGTATTGTTCTTTTTATCCCAATTGTCGCGAGTATTGGCCAGAATTTCCCATGGCCTTTGTCCTGCGGAATAAACGCAAAATAGAAATAGACGCGCATAATCTGAGTTAATAGGGCATTCGATGGTGGGCTTATTGAATAGCTCTAATAATAGCTTCAACTCATCCCATGATAAAAATCTATCTAACGCTTTATCTGCACCTTTTTGTCTAGGAACCACAGTGACAGGATTTCGTTCCAATCCATAAATAACGCGCTCGTTTATTTTTGCTGGATCATTATCGGCAAACAAACCGAAGTTGAATACCGCATGTAGATTTGCTCTTACTTTGTTCGAACCTGCCAAAGCACCTCGGGAGATAAACTCAGAAAGTATTCTTTTTATATGATCTGGAGTCACATCTTTTGCAGGCATAGAGGCATCAATATGCTTACTATCTAGAACCTGATTTAGTCTGTTTTGAGTTTTATCATATGAACGCTTGCCTTGTCGTTTTTGATCTTCAATGTAATCATCAAAAAGCTGTTTTACTGTGGCGTGTTCATATTTTATTCTCTCTGGGGATGATGATTCGGTAGCAGCTGCTACGGATTTTACTGCAGCATCTGCTAGTGATAAATTAGGGTAATCACCAAGCGATATAAATTTCTCTTTTCCATCTTTGAAGTAGCGGTAGACGAAAACTTTTCTTCCAGATGGATATGTTTTTACACCAAGGCGTCCGGTGCCTCTAGTCGCTGATGCTTGCCAAGTATAATACGCAGATTTCTTTGGTTTCAGTCCTCGTATTTTACTATCAGTCAGTAATACGCTAGCCATAACTAATTTCCATTGCGGGTCAAGTAACGGGTCAAGTAACGAAGAAATGATATGAAACTAGCTGAAATCATGCAAGGTATATAAATCCTTGTAAATCAAAAAGATGAAATCTCATGAAATTATATAAAACTCAATGAAATCAGTATATAACGCCCTTCTAAGCCGTAGGTCACAGGTTCGAATCCTGTAGGGCGTACCATTTAAAATCAACACCTTACGCTAATTTCAATCCAACTTGGTTTTTGCTTTGTGTCGTATTTGTGTCGTTATCATTAAAAACGCCATCGATTTTACGTGCATGTTCTGTCAGATTTGGTGCTAAATGAGCATACCTTCTTACCATTTCTATGCTTTCCTAGCTTCGTATCTCTTGTATAGATTAAATTAACATCTATTTAAGTAGGTAATATAACTATTTATTTAAAAATGTGGTGCTAATGGCATCGTCTCAAAATACACTACTTCTTCTTTTTAATGTAATAAAATCAATAGAGTAAATTGTAAAAATTAATTAGATCTATATTGCGTAATTAATACATCTGTTTTTTTACTTTTATTTATTACTGTTTTTGATGATTAAGATAAAGGGGATGATGTAAAAAACTATTAATTGTTACTGTGCTATTTTTATTTCTAGTTGGCTGGATGAGTATTTTAATATTGAAGAATTTGATAATTTATCATCAAAAGAAATAGCGGCTTATTTGGTGGGAGATTCCAATAAAAAATTATCTTTTATACCAGAAATTTTATTAAAACATTTAACTCCTAAAAAATTAACAATTTATTTTTTATTTTAACAACAAATCAATCGATTGATTGTGTAAGTGGATAATATTTTATTTAATATAACGAAAGTAAAAATTAAGGCTTTTATTTGTTAAAATAGCTTAGATGTTAAATCAGCTAATATTAGACAAATTTCTTTATTTTTTATTTAAGACTACGACGCTTTCTATTTCTTGAGACAACAATATCACTTGATGATAAGGCTGTTTGAGCCCATGTATTTATCATGGGAGACATTACTTCAGAATGAAGCAATAAGCTTTGTGGAGAAACTCCTAATATTAGGGCTATGGTAATTAATTGATCTACCGTTATTTTTATGTGGCCATTTTCTAAACGTGAATAGTGTTGCTGGCTTATTCCAATTTTTCGGCCCATTTCAACACCACTTATTTTTAATTGTTTTCTTTTCTGCTTAATTCGTTGACCTACCACAATACTAATTGTGTTCATATTTATTTCTCCTTTTTAAAAGATAGTATCGTAAAAATACCTAAAGATCGATATTAGCGATCAAAAATCAGTTATTGATAGCTAATAACTATTAATATTTGCTTATTAAAAGATTTAAACCGTTTTACCTAAATCAACTATTTAGATAAATTATGTCAGCATTTAATGGTTTTTTTGTTTGTTAATGGCGAAATAAGAGTGTTAAATAAGAATAATATGATTTAAGAAAATTTGGTATGAGAAGTGAAACTACTCTTTTATAGAGTTGTGGTGATGAGGTGGATCAATAAATATACGTATTTTGTGCCTATGCCTAATAAACCAGTTTTCAATGATTCGGATTTTTATTATAAAATTATATTTTTGATGTTTTTTATGTCCAACTATAAACTCTGTTAATTGGTTTTTTAAAACTATATTTATATTAAAGTAATAAGTTTTTTATAACATCATTGTTGAAATAAAGAGATGTATTAGTTTCAATAAAAAATAGATCTGATAATTTATTATATTCTTTGTTTACTTGGAAAATAAGATTAAAAAAAGAGCCCTATTGAAGGCTCTTTTTTATCACAATAACGACTTATAACCCTTTAATGGGGATGGTGATAAAAACCATTTTATTTTATCATCATTTTTAAATTTAACCTTCATTTCTAATAACATATTCTCTGACAAACAAAATGGAAAAAAATGATAAAGATGCGAAACGAAAATAAATGCATCTCCTTCATTTTCAAAACAATCAATATCAATGGTTAAGGTTAAAGATAGGCAACGGTGTGGCTTACCTTTTAAAATGTAATCATAAGTATAACTATTTAAATCAATACATCCTTCTAATGATTTTTTTATTTTTCTTGTGATCTGTTTATCTAGTTCTGCATAAATTAAATAGTCACTAAGCATATTTTTTATTGTTGAAATAGACATTAGCATAAATGCATTAGCACTATAATGTGATAATAAATGCCAATAACATTTATCGTCAACAATAGGAGGGAAACATTCTGATAATGGTGTGATATTTTTAATTAATAAATTATCAGGCATATTTTCACTATGCGCATTTAATACACCAATACGGTTATCCTTATATTTTTCAAAGCCAATATAGGTACAAGAAAAATGTAAACTAGGTGGTGAGATAAGTGCTTCACCTTTGTTATCATAAAAATGAATAATGTAAAATGTGCGTCCAGTAATATCTTTATCTATAGTTAATGAGTAAAAAAGAGAATTTTGATATTGAGGTAGTAGACGAGATGCTGAGGTTAACTCTGTTATTGAATAAAAATGACAATAAATACCTCGTTCTTTTTCATGAGGTTCAAGTGATAGCATGATTTCAGATAAATTTGAAAGGTAGTGGTTATCAGGGATTGGCAATAAATAAGATGACTTATTCTCTTGGAAATCAAGAATAACGGTATGTTCTTTCTCTTTATCAACGGTAGGAACGCAATTAAGTAAAAAACAGTTTTGACACTGTTCTTTTGTTAATGAAATTTGCTTATTTAAATAGATATTAATCGTAAATATAGTGCTTTTTTTCCAATCTAATTCCTTGAGAATATTTAGAATATCTAAGCTAATAAAGTGATGAACATGAGGAAGATACAATCCTTCAAGTAATTGTTGTGGTGCTTTTGGGGTATTTTCTGATTGCGAAAAAATAGGATAGTTTTTACCTATTTGAGTATTAAAGCAAAATGTTGCGTTATCACCATGATAATTTTTATCTGCGTGTTTTAATTCAATATAGTCAAAATGTTGAGTTAGTCCAAGCAATAAAATATCAGCAATATTTTTGATAGGACTAAGAAATAAATTAAGTGAGCAAGATTGTGTATGCTCAATATTACCAAGATATTTAAAAGTCAAAGAGATACAGCTTTTATTGGGTTGATGTGTCACTTTCTTCTTAATAAGAGAATAAGGCTCAATATATAAATCACGACAAGTTGAAAAACATGCATTATTATCACCTAATACACTACTATTTTTAGGAATAAAATAACTGTAATTAATCTCTTTTTCACAACTAATTTGAATAATTGATGTTGATGGTACACCTTTAATTGCTTGAGAGCCTAATCGTTGTAATAAAGGAAGTGTAATTTCAGGAAATGCATCATCAATTTTTTCTTGTAAATGAGCAGAAAGAAAAGCAAATCCCTCCATTAAATAACCTGTTTGTGGATCGTCTGGTTCTAAGACTTCTGCTAAGTGTGGTTTTTTTTGTGCGTAGGATTTTGCCAGTTTTTGTAGGTATTGCCTTTCTTTTAAATATTTAATTTCACTCATGTTAATGTAATATCTGCCTTTTAATAATAAATAATATCTATTGTGATTTTTTGTTATTTTTAATAAGAGTAAGGTTTTAATCCTAATTCTTCCGCTTCTTTTTGAAGGAAATAATATCGTGCTAATAACCCATTAACGTCTGCATCAAGATTATTAATTAATGCGGGTGAAATAATCTGCTCTTTATTTATTGTCTGTGAAAATTCATACAGCTTATTTTCAATTGGAATAGCTTTGTTATGACTTTTTTGTATTTCATAAACAGCTGTTTTTAAATAAGAAAGAGTGAAACTGCCTCGATTACGTTCTTGTTGAACAATTCTGTCAGAAAGTTGTTGGATTAATTTATTGGTATCAGACCAACTGCTGTCAATAGGTGCATTTTCTAATCGTGTAGTGAGGGTATTTTGCCATTGTCGTGTTGCGTAAGATTGATCAGCATTATTAGGCCAAAGCTTTTTAGCCACATCCAACATATGCTCCGATTTTCTTAGTGCAAATAGAGGAGACTGTTTTTCCATTAAAATAAGATTATTTGCGTATGAACTGATATTAGGTTGATATAACCACTGTGTAATAGCACCTTCAGGTTGAGCAGTAATTGCGGAGAGTTCTTTTTGCATTGGTAGATAAATAGCCACACTAATAGCAACAAAAATAGCACTGCTGCTTAATAATCCAATAAAAAAGCCTTTTTTTGCACTCATGGTTTTTTTCTCAATAGGCGGATCGTCATATAAAACAACTTCGGCGATAGGATTAGGTTTAGAAACGTTATTTTCTTTCAGTTCATCAGATGGGCTGATATAGACAATAGGGGGGATCTTAACCGTGGCATTATTATTTTTTTGTGTTGTACTTTTTGTTGTTTGCTCTAAGGTTTTTGCTGCATTTTGGAAAAACCAGAGTAAATTTTCTAGCTTTGGTAATTTAGGCCAATCTGTATGAGTAATTTGATCAATAATTAATTGTAGCGCTCTTTCTGAACGATAAATTAAACGTAAATCAGAAGGGGAAAAGGTTAATTGACGTAATAAAGTACCCGCTTTGGTATTAAACCAATTTAATACATCACATCGATGATTTGATTGGAAAGGCCAAAGATTATCCCATTGACTCACCACAATATTGGCGAGCAATTCACATCCTTCTGTAAAACCATTTAGCCCATTAAGATGAAGGCGAGCAAGCGTATAATAAACACCACTTTGCAAGTCGATACCGTGAGTTTTAAATAACGTTAATGAAAGAGACTCAATAAGTGTCCAACTGATCTCAGGCTGAGAAGGATGATTGAGTTTATTAAATTCCGCTTTTAATGCGATAAATTCAGGGATATCTAAAGGAGACCCCGCAATTTTTATCACAAATTTTTCTTTTGGCGTATTCATGAAATATCCTATCCCCCCATAAATATGAGGGGAAATCAGTTAATAAAGGGTTTCTGGTAATTTGAAGCGCGTAAATAATCCACCAAAGAAAGGATTATTAGATTCATCGATTGTGATCCGATATGTCATATCACCACCATCAAGAGTGAATTTCACATCGAAAGAATGTGGTTTTATGTTGGTAAGTCTGCCACCATTAATCAGTCGCATTTGTGCCCAAGGACCGCTAAATAAAATAGCGCGCGGTGATTTATCGCCAGAAATGGGTACTAAGGTGAGTTTGCTTTCAACATTTGAACGCATTGAATTGGGCCAAACCATATGTACGGTATGGCTTCTGCCGTGTGAATAATCAAGTAATTGACCATCAAGATTTAAAATACTACGACGCTTATTGCCTGTTAGTGATAGTGCTTCAATGGCAAATTGTGCTTCTAAATTGCCTTGTGCATTGAAGAATGTATTTCTAATTCGATTTGCTATTTCAAGTTGTTCTAATACATCCGGACGAATAAGTGACTGACCATCGCTATTTTCAATTAAGTTATTTTCAACAAAAAGGCGTAGATTTTGCTGGTAGAAGCTATCTAATGTACCGTTAGGTTTAAAAAAGCGTTCAAACTCACTTAAAGGTACATCTTGTGTAGTAGCTGTGTTAAACGGATAACGACCTATAATGTAGGTATGATATTGCTTAACGACGGTTTCATTCCACTCAACTTCCATATAGCGAATTGCTTCTTTTTGCACAACATTCCAAGCTTGATCCGCTAATTGACCTACCCAACGATTCATTGGTTCAGGCAATGTTTTAGCCGATTGAGATAATTCAAAGATAATGTCACGATTATTATCGTCAAGACGGGATGTCACCGCTTTTAATGCGGCTTTACCTGGTACAGGTGAATTATAAATACCTAATAAATAACGATGCAGTTCATTTAATTTTTGATTGAGGTTCTGTAAATTCTCACCATTATTGCTGACAAGAATTTCAGTTTGAGGTGCAAATTCTTTATCTAACCGTATGAGTAATTTGTATTTTAATTCATCCATTAATGCTTTTTGGTCAGCAATAGGCAGTGAACTATCTATTTTTGGTAATGTTGTGTTATCTCTTAATACTTGTAATGCTCGCCGTATTGGTTGCTCACCACTAATAATTTGTTCTAATGCATTAATCTCATCTTGTAGTGATTCAAACTCTCTTATTTCAAGGTTACTGATAGCGGCACGCCATTGAGCTGTATAATCATTAAGATATTGTTCCGTGATTTGGCGTTGGATCTCTTTTCGATCATTTTCACTATATTGAGTATTTATACTTAAATTCAAGACCCATGCATCTAAAAAGGTCAGATCCACTAGCTCATCATTATGTTGAGTAAAGTAGTTTGTTAACCCATACAGAGTAAGAAGCTGAGGCATTTGAAGTTTATCTTCATTTATGGCAGCAAAAATATTGTCAAAACTAGGGCCAACTTGATGACGTATATTTAATGGCGATGAAAGCATTTGGTTCGCTTTAAGGCGTAATGTTTGGTAAACACGTTGATAAAGAGGTAGACGGCTCAACTCTTTTTGCGCTGTATTAATAGATTGAGTAAAGGGCGCAAAAGCATTAATTGCCGTTGTTTCTCCAGCTTTACGTTGAGCTTGCCAATCGGTATGTTTTAATGCGTATTGCAAATGTGACATTAATTGAAATTGGATATCACGCTGGCCCGTAAATAAGTGACTCCAATAATTAGCCATAAAGTTTTCAACAATCTCATTATTGCGTCCACTTTTGTCTTCAAGCATGCGCATAATGCGTAATATCTCTAGTTTTTCTTCGCTTCCAGCTTTTGCTTTATTTAACTCAATAAGTAAAGAATTCATTATTGAAGGCAAATAATGTTCTGTTATTAATTGAAGATAAACATTTTCGACGTAAGGGCCGACATTCTTTCCTTGATATAACCCAAGATCAGAAAATAGGTTATTTTTCTCACGATAATTACCGTAAGCTAATGTGGCATCTAATAATGGATTTAATACAGCAAGTTGCTCTTTTCCTGCGGTATTTGTTGTTATTGTGGTATCCGACGCGCGAAAGGCTTTAACTTCATTAAGTACATTTTCACCAGATTGATAGTTCTTGCTGTAATAGTGGCTCCAGCCATTCCACAAAGCGATAATACCAACAAAACTGATAGCAGAAGCTAATAGAACTCTTCTACGATGCTTTTTAAGCCAAAATTGACTTTCAGCAGCCAGATTGGGCTCTGATAGCAAAACATCTTGAAAAAGTGATTGTGTAAAATAGCTGTGAGTCTCAGCAATTGGCCAAGTCGCTAAAGGTGCTGTTGGTAAATGATATTGCACCGATGCTGTTTGGCTAAAGATATTATCAACTTGCCCGACTTGTGTTGCAGATGTGAGATACACACCACGTAATTGAATATCCTGTTGCTTATCACTAGATGTTAGCGCATCAATTAGATTGATTACGTTACTTTTCAATCCTTGAATTTGTCTAATAAAGCTAAATAATTTAGTGCGTTGGCTTTCATCTACACGATTAATCATCATCTCAGGAAGGGCGCTATTCATTTGGCTTACCCATTGGTCCCAAAATGTATTTAGCTCTTTTTCCCAGCTATTTTTGTTATTTAATTGAAATGTCACACCCAAAATTTCATCACGTTGTTTCGTTTCTAATGATTGGAACATCGCATCAAATCCCTGTAATAAATCGAGTTTTGTAAATACGATATAAATAGGTAATTGACTATTAAATGTGATGCGAATTTCTTGTAACCGCATATGCAATGAGGCAATAAATTGGCTATTTTTCTCTTTGTCGTTTGTCAGAAGTTGTAATAAATCGATAGTAAGAATAATGCCATTCATTGGTTGACGTGTACGATGTTCATTTAACCAACCTAGTAACTCATTCCATAGTCGGTGATAAAGTTTTGGTTTTTCTAAAATGAGATTAGGCTGTGTAATTAACTTCCCTTCAGGTATTAATAATATCGCTTGATCGGCGAGTTGCATGTTTATATGTAAAGACAGTTTTTGCTGTTCGTTAACAATATTTTCAATAGGCGCAATATCTAAGGTATTTAGGCTATTTTTTAATAAGGTATTTTTGCCACTTTCGTCAGTACCTAAAACAAAATACCAAGGCTTTTGATAAAGCGCATTAGTGTGTCCATTTTGATGTTTAATAAACTGCGATTTCCAGTAATTTAAATAACGAGTTTGGTGTTCAATATCATTACGGACAGGATCAACAATGGCTAATTCTACTTCTAATTTCAGTCCTTCAAGTTTTTTTACCCGAAGCCATGTTGCAATTCCAATCCAACTGACAACCACTAAAATAGTGATAACAGTAGCTAACCAACGTGCGCTAAGTGAGCGTAATGGATAGCCACCTTTAAATTCATAGTTTGCTCCCCACCACCAGATCCAAATAACAAACAACGCAGGAATTAAAGCAACTAAAAGTAAAAATAGGGATTTAATTTTTGATTTATCAGAAAAGAAAATTTTTTTTATAAAATCTGCTATTTTTTTTCCAGAAAGAAATGACCAATTCATTATTATTCCCTATGAGAAAACGAGTTCTGTTGATGTTCCATTTTTGATGCCAATTGATTTAATAAATTGGGTTCCCACTCTGATAATGAATACCGAAGCGCATCATGATAAAGCTGATTAAAATAAACATTTGCGATGGAACTCATTTTTGATGCTTCAAAAAGTTGTGCAGAAAGTAACTGTAGATAAAACCGTTGACGGGGTTCAGTCGTTACTGAAATAGCGTTATCAATCATTAATAACGCGGCATTAAGACCTTCTTGTTCAAAGCAATCCATAATTTCTTGTTGCTCATTGTGTAGTGATAATGAAGGGCTTGCTTTATTGTTAGCTTGATTTTCTAAACTCCCCAGCCATTGATGAGTTTCTTCTGAAATAAAAGGAGTCATATCAGCGAAATAGAGATGATTAAGCTGAGGTAATCTTATTAAAAACAGTGAAAGCTCTTGAGCAATTGCTGATGAAACATCAATTAGCCCTAATAATTGTGCGGTTTGAGCAGCCATAAAATGCCCATCTAACCAATAAGGCGCTAGCGTTAAGCTTTGCTCAATATCATTGAGTAGTGAGATAGACGGCTGTGAGAGTTGCGCTTTGTAATCGGTCACTCTATCAATTGCTACTGCGGCTAAGGGGGTTTTGCCTTGCTTATCATTTATCGGAAGTGTTTGAATGTTGTGCCAGATAGCATATCGGCGTAGACGATAACCAACCGCATCATTAGGGGCTTGTTCACAAAGAATGCCAGCGACTTTTAATAGTGTCTGCTTCCATTGGCGATCATCACTTTGATTAATTTCAACGTGAGGTTGCTCTGTCTGTGAAGTTGCGCTTACTGGTGTTTGAGGTGTTTTTTTTATTTCATTAACTGGTTCTGCTTTTACACTTTCTTCAACCGTAATAGTCGATTCTTGTATATTTTCTATATGTTGATACGCTCGGCTTAATTCATCCACTTGTGTAGATAAATTAGTCTGACTGGAATGCCAAAATTGTGCTAAATAAGCAAATTCACCTAAGATCTCATCGCGCTGTTCGGGCGTGGCTTGCTGGCAAAAATTATTTTTTACGGTTTCAAAACGTTTAAGAATTTGTTGTGCTAAACGAAGTTTTAACCGAGAGTGACTAGGATAACTGGTATCCCAATAATGTTGCATATAGGTACTTGCAATTGTTGATGCAATCACAAGCTCTTCGGGAATACCTGCGTGTTGTAGCGTCCTTAAAAAATGTACAAGCAAGCGAAAATCTTTAGTTTGTGTGGCAAAGAGTTGTAATGCTCGACGCTGAATATCATCAATATCTAAAGTGCTGTGGCTGAGTGAGCCAAATTTTATCATTTCACTTTCGATATATTCCCAATCAGGGCTATTTTCATCAAGTTGGCTACTCACTTTGGCTTCATCCAAAGGTGCTAAAAGTTGTTCTCTCCATGTACAGAGCGTTTTTGTTGTCATTATTATCACCAATGACAGGCTGAACGCAGAGGTTTTATCTCTTCGTTAATGCCTGAAATATTAAAGGTTAGTTGCTCATCATTTGCTAATTTGATAGTTAATTTTGTGCTAGAGAGCAGTTGCTTGATTTCATCTATACCAGAAAGCCCGCGACTCGCCTCAAGCAGATAACCATCTTCCCGTAGAAACCATTCACTACTTAATTGGGTCTTATCTGTTATTAGTAGGATATTTCCTGCTGTTTGTTTTTTTGCTAGAGCAATTTGCATACGGGTGATGTTATCGATACAACTCAACATAAGAATGGGGCGAGGAGGCAAATATCCCATTGCTGGAATAGTCATAATAACGGGATAAGTGCCTTTATTATGAACAGTGACCATAAACCCAGCGGTGTGATTTTCACGTTTCATTTCATGCTCTACCGCTAAACGCCAAATATTGCCCATCGCACTTACATCAACAATAGAAACTGGTTTGTTCCCAATGTTAATTTGGTCATAGCAAGATAAACGAATAAGTTGAGATGTCTCTTCACGACACTCAAAGAGAGCTAGTTCAGTATGGTTGGTTTTATTTTCTTGCTCTTGTGCAAAAACGTGACTTATTGAAAAGAGAGCGAGAAAAATGAAATAAACTGGTCGTGAATAAGTCATTTAAGACACCCATATTTTTTTAATTTATATAAAAGTGATCGCTTTGAAATATTTAAGTTTTCAGCGATTAAATTGAGATCGTCATTGTTGTTTTCTTGTTGGTAACGCAGAATTGAGGCTTCATAACGTTCTGTGGCTAAAGTAAGATCGTTCACCTCAGCAAAAGAATGAATTGGAATTTGTGTTGGAGTTAAATTTGATACGGATAATGAAAGTAAGGTTTTATTTATTTTCTCTTCTTTTTCTTGTTGTAATTTCAATAAATATTGCAGATCGGCAATTTTCTGTTGTGATTGAGAAAATGCTAAAATACTTTTTAATTGATGATGAAATACATTGCAGTAAATAGAAAAAATACCTTGCTCATAAACCGTTTCATCGAGATTTTCCCCTAACATAATAATTAGCCCATAAGGTTTATTATTAAGATCAACAAAGGGAATACTAAACAGTCCGCAATGCACAGGTTGTTTGGCGATAAATTGCTGTAAAGCATGATCGCTAATATAACTGCCTTGTTTTAAATCATTCCAGAGAATAGGTTGTGGTTGTGATAGAAGCTGGATCAACGGGTGATCTGCTTCTGTAATATCGACATCCAAATGTTTTTTCTCTACTTTTTCACTAAGATCAATACTCCAGCTCTCTAAGCGGTTCTCTGATTTATTAATCATTGAAACAATGAGTGCGCTGAATGGACTACGAGGCATACTCAGCTCAAGAAATTGGCTGGTCAGTGAGTCCACATCTAAACAAGTTAAGAGAGAGAGCGCATTTTTCAGTCTGTGCTTCATAGTTCTACATTGACCTCTGCAATGAATTGGTTATCTTGTGTTGATAACCGTACCGTCCTGATGTCTTCATTTTTCGCACTGTGTTGCAATAGAAGAAGTGAAAGAGGGGGTAATAACGCACCATCAATAATGGATTCTAAAATTCTTGCACCATTTTCTGCTCGTGAAGCACGTTGTAATATTTCATCGGAAACGGTCTCTTCCAGCTTGATCTCTGCGTGAAAACGTTGTGTAAGCAATTGGGTCAAACGAGTTAGTTTGTGAGTAATAATTTCTTTGAGAATAACCTGCGTTAACGGTAAGAATGGGATCACTTCCATCCGCGCTAAAAGTGCGGGTTTAAAGAAGGTAGTTAATTCGGGATAGAGTGCATCATGTAATTCATCTGGTTTGTCAGCATTAGCCATAATGACGTGATCACCTAAATTAGATGTCAGGAAAAATGCAACGTTTTTACAGTCAATAACACGACCTTCACCGTCGGCTAATTCTCCTTTATCAAAGGCTTGATAAAAAAGATTTAAAACATCGGGGTGTGCTTTTTCTACTTCGTCCAGCAGGACAACGGAATAAGGCTTTTTGCGAATAGCTTCGGTTAATACTCCGCCTTCACCATAACCCACATAACCTGGTGGTGAACCAATAAGGCGAGAAACAGTATGTTTTTCTTGAAACTCTGACATGTTGATCGTGGTGAGATATTGTGTTCCACCAAACATCAACTGAGCAATTTGAATGACGGTTTCTGTTTTACCAACGCCACTTGGTCCTGCTAATAAGAATGCCCCCAATGGCCGGCCTGAACGGCGTAAATCGGCACGAGCTGTTAATAAATGCTTATGAAGATGTTTGATTGCAAGTGATTGACCTTTAATGCTTTGCTCAAGGTAGGCTGGTAGCTCTGTCACTACTTGTAATGCATCTTGTGATAAGCGATTAAGAGGTACGCCTGTCCATTCCGCAATCACGGCAGCAATTTGTTTTTTATCTACATGAGGAGAGACTAATAGAGAGTGTTGATGTAATTCATTTAACTCTTCATTTAGCGCGTTTAATCGAGATTTCAGCTCATCATTATTATTTTCAGTGCTGTCACTGTTTGCTTCTTCTTCAAATGGTTCAGCTAATGTTGATAGTAATGTTGAACGTAATTCGATAATTTCACGAACAATATTTTTCTGTTTTTCCCACGCTTGTTGCAAAATATCTATTTGTGGATCTATATCAACAGATTGTGTTTCTAATATCACTAAACGTTCTGAGTGATCTTTTAAACCTAATTGCTGTTCACGCATTAATACGTCAAATTCCATCTTGGTTTGGTGACGTTGTGTTTTTAAGGCTGATAATTGTTTAGGGGGTGTCGAAAGATTGATCGCTGCGCGAGCACATGCAGTATCAAGTACATCAATGGCTTTATCAGGAAGTTGGCGTCCTGAAAGATAGCGTTCACTTAATTGTGCTGATGCACAAAGTGCTTCATCATCAATAAAAACGTGATGTGCTTTTTCATAAATAGAGCGCAATCCACGCATAATAATAATGGCTTCGTCTGCGGTGGGTTCTTTGACTTGAACAAGTTGGAAACGGCGCGCTAATGCCGCATCTTTTTCAAAGTATTTTTTATACTCACTCCATGTGGTTGCGGCAATGGTACTTAATTCACCACGGGCTAATGCAGGTTTTAGCAAATTGGAGATATCTAAGCCTCCTTGCTGATTTCCAGCACCAATCAAGGTATGGGCTTCATCAATAAATAAGATAATAGGAGTAGGTGATTGTGCCACTTCTTGCATAATGCCTTTAAAGCGTTTTTCAAATTCACCTTTAACGGCGGCACCAGCTTGAAGAGCGCCTAAATCCAACGTTAATAACTCACATTCTTTGAGTTTTTCAGGAATTTCACCCGCGATAATACGTAAGGCTAACCCTTCAATTAAGGCACTTTTACCGACACCCGCTTCACCGACAACCACGGGGTTGTTTTTACGACGACGGCAGAGAATATCAATCATTAAGTCAATTTCATGATCACGACATAAAACCGGATCTAGCTGGTTATCTCTTGCTTGTTGCGTCATATTTTGTGTAAAACGCGCAAGCATAGAGTCCGATTGAACATGACTATTGGATGATTTATTAGCTTCTGCTATTGGTGCTTCTGCTGATGTCAGCGTCCACTCATCAAAGTTGAGTTTGAGTTGTTCTCGATTAATTTGCGATAGTAATTCCGCCACCACTTTTGAGAGATAACGATGGGGCATTTGTAATAAAGTGAGTAATAACGCGCCTGAACGTAATTCGTTATGACTAAGCTCTGCTGAAGCCAATAACCAACTATCTTTAAGCCATTCCACTAATAGTGGGGAAAAGCTTGGATAACTTTGTGTCACGCTTTGGTGCTGTACAGAGTTAAGATCTAAAAGCGCTGTTAATTCAGTTGGATTGATATCAACTTTATTAAAAATAGTGCGGATATCCGTTAGTGGTGTTTCCAGCAGTTGTTGTAAAAATTGGTCTACTGTAATTTCAAGTTGCTGGTGACTTACACAAAACGCAGCCACATTTTCTAAAGCGTGTTTAGCAATAGGGTGAAGTCTATTAACTAATGTTGAGAGATCAATCTGGATCATAAGGGCGTCCTAGCTAAGAAGTGTATTAAGCTGTTCCAAAATATTGAGAGTTTGATGTCTCAATCTAGAAGCATAAATTGCATAAATAATCGTGGCGAAGATCAGTGAGCCAATGGCGATATAACGAACACCAAAGCGTTGTCCTAAACGATATTGATGTGATTTAGTGCCATTTTCTTTGTATAAAACAACGGGTTGAGACTCACCTTTAAGTTGTTGGATCTGTTTTTGAAGTTGGCGAAGTAATTTATTAAAGTCATCTCCATAGCCATTGCTGACTTTATAGCGACCGCGATAACCAAGGCATAAACAGAGATAAATAAACTCTAATAAATCAAGGTAACGTTTAGGCTCACCTAATAAGCGTTCTATTAATACGAAAACCTTTTCACCACCCCATGATTCATTATGAAAATGAACTAACAGGGATTGTTTTACCCAATCGTTATCTTGATCCCAGCCTAACTCTAATGCTGCTTCATCAATAAATGTGCATAACACATAGCGGAATGAAACAATGGCGCCCGGCTCATAACCGTGAGTTTGAAGTTGTTGTTCAATGGCTTGAATGTCAGTGACCACTTGTTGAAAAAGCTTTTCTGATAGCGGAGTTGCTGACATTGATTTCATTCTGATCACCATACCCAGCAATGGTGTCGCAGCATCAATCATTGGATTGATGTTGTTACCGCGTAATGGTAATTGATATGATTTATGGCTCACTTTTTTTTCAGTAAGTTCTTGTATTAATGATAAATCACTCATGTTGAGTTCCACTTCTTATTGCCCAAAGTTGAATATCAAGTTCAGGGAATTGTCCTGATACGTGGAATGCAATATTTCCGTGTTTCTGTATATCAGCCCATGATTCACCTTGAGGATCTAAGCGGAAATAGGTATAGCCTGAGTGATATGGCAATTGACGAGGTGCAGTTGATAAAGCAATAAAACCAACACCAGGCATTTGAACACTGACTAAATCACGAATTTGATTCACTGATGTGACTTTTGCCTGTTGCGCGAATTGGCGACGCAATTGCTCTTGAGGTAACTGAGCGCGTACCGCAATAATAAATTCAGCACTTTGCAGAAGTTGTCTGTCATGAATTGTTGCAACACGAATACCATGTTCTTGTTTTTGCAATGGAATTGGCACCGCTCTTGGTGTGAGAACCACACTTAGCGCTTGTCGAATAGATTTAATTAGAGGTAAAAAGCCCGATGCCAAGTCATAGTGTCGATAAATCGGTAATTTATCAGGTAAACGAGAGCCATTAGTAAATGTTTGAATTTCGCCACTAAATTGCAATAGTTCCCTGAAAAGCTGTTCTGGATGAACCACTGTCTGTTTAGATAAATGTGAAAATTGAGGATAAGCGCGATTAAGTAGCTGTAACATCATAAATTCAGCCACATCGGCAATTCCTTGCTGACCGGGGGAGCCTATTCGTTCGGCTATTTGACGGCCTCGTTCAAATAATGCACCTTCAACTTCAGCTAAAAATTCCGATAAAATAGGGCAAATTCTTGAATTTAAGCAGGTAGGAATGAAGTTTTTATCGAGAATTAAACTACCATCAGCACTGATTTCTCTTATTTTACAAATCGGAAGCATTACATAAGCGTCTAACTCTGTTTTTCCTAATTTCAAGATAGGATTGAGTTTCGCAATATTAAGTTGGCTAATGTCTCCATTCTCAGTATGCAAATCACGTACTTGTGTTAACACATCGCTATAACGGGCTAACAAATGATTGCCATTATGGGAATGAGAAATTTCACTAACTGTGCTGTTTTGTAATGGCAATGCTAAATAGACAACATTGTCACTGCCTTCATGAAGTTGTGAAATATCAATAGGTGAAGGAAGATTATCTTGTTGTGGAATAGAAAATAGCGTGCCATCAGGCATAATGCCGGCGGCTTCTTTCAGTCCAATACGACCAAGACTTAATAATTCAGTATTTAGCGTTAGTTGGCCTAGGCCATAGTAATGAGCGTGATAGGTTTTTATCAGCGTTTCAATAATATAATCTTGATAACGTTGCTGTTGCTGAAAATGTTGAGGTTTAATAAACAACCCTTCATGCCATATCACTTTATTTTTTGTTGACACTGTTATTGTTCCTCTTCTTTTCTAAATTCAATTTCATTTTCTTTGATATGGACTAGTAGATTGTAATGACGACCAATTCCATTGATTTTCAATACTTTTTTCCATTGAGTAATATTGACATCAGAGTAATAAGCAATGATCCCGATATATTTATTTTTTTTATCTAATTCAATGAGATCGAGAGGCTTATATTGATCAGGCAAAAGAGTGTAATCTTGATGATCGATATAATTTCTTTTTAATAGCTTTTTCAGATCACAATCTTCTTCAATAATTTGGTCTTGATCTAAAGAGGCAAAGATCGAATCTTCATTCATATAAACAATTTGTAATTGAACAGGGGTTGCCTCTCCTTGATCGTTAGGATTAATTTCAGGCTCTGCTAATAATGTGAATGCAACGACTGATGGTTGTTCTTTTTCGGCTCCTACAGGCGTTGAAGGGTCCCACATGACTTTGCCTATTTTTGATATTGCTTCAATCGGGCCACTACACCCACTAAGTTGAGTGCTTACAAAAATAAGAAAGAGACAAGCCATGAGTGTTTTTATCGACATATCACACCTCATCAAGCCCTTTTCTTAAGGCTCGGTCATAAGCGTGGGTATAAACCTCGTAAAACAGCTTTTCAAAACCTTTTTGGCGGGATGATGCCAACTCATTGTAATAATTGGTATACATATCCCAAGCCCAAGCACTGTCATTTGGATTGTTATCGTAACTACGACGATAATGAGAAAAGCGTTTTAATAAATGCTCTGGAGAAAATGCATCTAAAAGGGTAGCTAATGCAGCTGAAATCGCCTCTTGATTGGCATGATAATGTAGTTGCACATTATGTAGGCTTTCTGCCACGGCTGAGGGTGCAGATAAATGCACTGGACTACGTTCATCCGTAAACATTAAGCGCATTACATGGTCATATTGGTTATTTAAACGAAGAGGGTTATCTTCGATTGGCCGCAGTTGTTTATCTTGTAAATTACCTTGCTGCTGTAATGCCAATAAGCCTTTAATTGCTGATTGTGTTGTTTTTCCTAATTCAATGAGAAAATCATTCGCTTGCTGAGAGTTTTGCAAGTTAAGGTGTACACCTAGCCCCTTCATTAATGGATTAATCGCAACATAATCAACGTCTGCATTTATCTCATTATCCTGATATGTCATTTCGGGTAAATCCATAAATTCTTGAACCATAAAAGCTCCCTGATTATCTGAATGAGGCGAAGAAAGCGAGTGGTGGTGTGAGTTAGAATAAGATGACTGAATAAGCTCAAGGCTTTCTCTTTCAAGGGCTTTTAATGGATCATGCGTCATTGCACCTGAAACTGTTGGGGCTAAAGGCATATAATTTTCTGCTTTATGAGCAGAGGACGTGTTTTTTTGTAGTAAGGGATCTAACGGATTATCATCAGTCACAATCAAAGATTGTGGTGTCATTGCCATAAGATCCGATTTATCGTTTTGCGTTAAATTAATATTAACAGACAAGACTAATTGACCAATCTTGACTTGATCGCTTTGAGATAAACAAACAGCGCCAATATCTATGGGGATCAGAGCATTATTAATATAAATAGGTTCTGAAAGCGTTTTTAAACAAAACTGCTTATCTTGCCAAACAATAGCGCATTGTGTGGCAGCAATAGAAGATTGAGTATCTTGTATTACCCAGTGAGATTGTTGACTACTACCAATTGTGCCACCAAGTTGAGTAAATTGACTATTCGGCACATAGCCACTTTCAAGCAGCTCACTATTGATTAAGCGAAAAGAGATTGTGGGTAAATAATTATCCATAAATATTATTCCAAAATAGTCATTGTCATACTGGGATTGGCTTCAGGTTTTCCTAGAAAGCTTTGCCAACCTAATTGGTTGTGTTGTGCTCTGCCTAGGCAAACTCCATTCGTTTGTTTGTCCGCAATACGTAGGCGTAAATCCCACGCAAGTTGCTCGTGCATGATGTAAGAAACAAAAGTAATGAGTGACAAAAAATCTTTGCCATTGGGAAGAAACGACATATAGCGTTCAATGGATAATTCACTGATTTCAATAGTGCATTTTCCATTGCAATCATAGATATGAGAGCCAATATTAAAATTCTCACCTAAAACCATTTTAGGTCGAGATTTCTGTCCTGAATGACGAGTAACAATGCCTAAACGATTTTGTTGATCTTCTGGAATAGGTACTTTGCGTATTTCCCATCCGATTAATTCAACTTTCTCTAAATCAAAACAGTGAGAAATTAAGCTACAAATAACATCAGGAGAACGACTTGGGCTAGCAAGTAATCCGGCATAAGCAAGCATTTTGCTGTGGTTGATATTCATCATGCCACGATTGGTTTCACTACCTAACCCCACAAGTGAAAACATATAACGAGAAAATGCATCATGGCCACCATCTTCAAAGCAAATGTAATAGCGATATTTACGCCATATACGATGAAGTAATGTGACTAAGCGATGATTAAATAAATTAAGATAATCCGTTAATTGATTTGCTTGCTGTGCTTCCTCCCATGCGAAATGATCAAGGTAATAACCTGGTAATGGTGATTGGCTACCATGTAATCCTAAAAAGGAAACTTCTAAATCAAACAGACCTTGTTCATCTTGGCGCAAGGAAACAACATCTCGAGTTGGAAATGCCGTATTAGCGCTTGATCTAAACTGAATAAAGCTTTCATTATTGAATGCTGTTTTTTGAGTATGAAATTTATTAAGCAACTCAACTAATTGATAAAAACTGTATTCAGTAACAGATTTGCCCGCTTTTTTATTTAGCCAGCTTTGTATTTTATCAATATCTGTTATTTGAGTATTTGCTGGTTTATTTTCGCTGGCCAAAGATAAACTTCCTTATTATCTAAATTAATCACTTCCAACTCATGAAACATATTAACGCTGGTATAAAGAGTAAAAAATTGTGCTAATACAGAACAAAATAGATACATGGCGCCTTCTGAAATAAACGCATTTTGGTGTATTGATAATGTTGTTTTTACGCCTCGGACAGGCAAACCTTTATATAAGTATTCGATAGATTCTGTTTTTAAATCAGTGATTGCATCAAGATACTTTTGGGACTGACGTGCAGATTGTTGATAAAAAGTCGCTTTAAAATCATATAACTGTAAAATTTGTTTAAGTGCCGTCAAACTTAATAAAGATTGATAATTAATGGATAAATTAGTCAATTCAGACCAATACAGCGTATTTCCTAATAAAGGATAAAGCGCTTTTGTTGGTTTAATAATATTGCTAGTAGATGAAATGCCAGAAATAGCGGTATGCTCATCAAACCTTATTGAATGGGACGACAATGAAGAGGTTAAAGTACGATTAGTGCAATTCATTGAGACAGAAATACTCTCTTCACAGTCGAGTAAATTTTCTTCATTATTTCGTACAAAAGATAAGGTATGTTGATAACCATAATGTGATTTGTGGTGTGCGATTTTTAAGCGATAATAGCCCGTTCTTTCTGGGTTCTCTTGATTATTTTGATGATGAAAGCTTTCAAAAGCAGTGTAACGAGTAATATAGGACTTCTGATTAGGAATATAGCGCCAACCTTGAATGGTATTTATTGAAAAAATATCATAGCAATCTTGTTTTTTATGGCTTTTATTCAGAACATATTCCGTTTCTTTTCCCGTTAAATTAATCGCCTCACTCTCAGATTTAAATAGATTAACTGCAGGTACGCAATTAATTTTGATGTTTTCTTCAGTGATAAGCATTGCTTCTGGAATATCATATTCAAATTGAATTGATAATGTAAAAGCATCTGATTTTAAGGCTGGAGGGAGATTGTCTAATCCCTTTATGGCTAGAGACAAAAATGCTTCAGGAAAACAAAAATACTCTTGTAATAAGCGATATCCTTCATAGCTATTTTTAGGATAAGGCAAAAGGGAGTCTTCGGCATGAAAGCCAATAGGCTCAACAGAAAAATGTTCTAATGTAATTTGATGTTTAACTGTGGTTATTTTTGCTTTTTTGATTTTGCTATTTAATAAATAAAATAATTGGGTCGTTGTATAAGAGAACCCATTAAGGTAAATACACAGTTTCTCTAAGCCAACTGCTGCTAGCGACTGTAATTGGTTTAGAGAAAAATGAATATCCAGCGTATCTTTATTTTGGGTAATATGTGTTATTTGTATTGGTAGAACCCATAAATTGCGACATTGTGTAAATTGACATTGATGCCAATTATCATCATCATTTTGAGCCAAGTCATTTTGAACATATAATGGGTGGCTTATAAACGGTTGCCCTTTGGTTATTTTAATAGCGTATTCTTGAGATGGCTCTGTGCGATATTCCATAACCGTCATACTAGGAAATGGACGAGCGTAAGCAGGCCATAACATATTCACTAAACTGTTTGTTAGTTCAGGAAATTGTCTATCTATTTGTTCTCGCAAATTGCCTGATAAATAAGCAATACCATCTAAAAGGCGTGCTGCATCAGGATCACGCACTTTTTCAGATATTTGATTAATAAGTTGCGGTTTTTCAGTTGCAACATATAGTTCAAGCTTATCGAGATAGCTTAATTCATTATCAAAATAGTGATTTGAAGACATATTAAAATTGCGTCAATTGGTATCTACGGTTACTGTCTAATTGCACGTTAAATTCAATAAGCTGCTTTTGATTTTCTAATAAAATAAAAGCAGTAATACTAAATTGCAGTGACAATGGTTCTGCTTCATTTTCTATAAAATGAACAGTGACATTAGTTATTCTTGGTTCATAAGTGGTAATGCAATTCGCAATAATATTGGATAAATGAACCTTGAAATCGACTCCTGTTAATGTCGCATCATTTAAATCAGGAACGCCTAAAGTGGGAGTACTTTGGCAACCCAAAGGTCTACTATTTAAAACCTGATTCAAATTTTGCTTAATTGACATGAGTAACGCTTGGATTTTTGCGCGTTGGGAAGAGCCTACGCTCTTCCCTTGTATGCGCTCAAATAAACTGGAAGTGGGATTATCTTCCAAGTTATACAGAGCTGTCATCGCACTTATTCCTTATCTAAGCGACCAACAAGAGATAATTCAAAGTTTGCACCCATATATTTAAAATGAGGGCGAACTTGAATAGCCACTTGATACCAACCCGGATCACCATCAACATCCAAAACTTGGATTTGTGCTGAGCGAAGAGGGCGTCTACTACGAACGTCTGCTGGTGGATTTTCCTGATCTGCAATATATTGTTTTAGCCAGATATTAAGCTCCCGCTCAAGATCTTGACGCTCTTTCCATGAGCCAATTTGTTCGCGTTGTAGCACTTTAATATAGTGAGCTAAACGATTGATAATAAACATGTAAGGAAGTTGTGTTCCTAACTTATAGTTAGTTTCTGCTAATTTTCCTTCACGCGTATTAGGGTAGTTTTTCGGTTTTTGTACTGAGTTTGCAGAGAAGAAAGCGGCATTATCGCTGCCTTTACGCATAGTTAAGGTGATAAAACCTTCTTCTGCTAACTCAAATTCACGTCTATCAGTAACTAAAACTTCTGTTGGGATCTTAGTTTGTAATTCACCCATCGCTTCAAAGTTATGAACAGGTAAATCGCCTACGGTTCCGCCACTTTGAGGGCCAATAATATTTGGGCACCAGCGATATTTTGCAAAGCTGTCATTAATACAACTTGCTAATAAGAAAGCGGTATTGCCCCATAAATAATGCTCATGATCTTGCTTCACATCTTCAGAGTAATTAAATAATTTAATGGGATTCTCTGTCGGCGAATAAGGTAAGCGCACTAAAAAACGAGGTGCTGTTAAACCTAAATAACGAGCATCTTCAGACTCGCGTAATGAACGCCATTTCGTATGAGCAGGGCCTTCAAAAACAGATTTAAGATCTTTAATAGCAGGCAGTTCAGCATAGCTATTAATACCTAAGAAATTAGGTGAAACGGATGAAATAAAGGGAGCATGAGCCATCGCACCCACAGCACTAACATATTGCATTAATTTTAAGTCAGGTGTGGTGTTATTAAATGCATAGTTACCAATGACTGTCGCGACAGGTTCACCACCAAATTGGCCATAGCCAGAAGAGTAAACATGTTGATAAAAACCGGATTGAACAATTTCTGGTGAGAATTCAAAATCTTCTAATAGTTCTTCTTTCGTTGCATGTAAAATATTGATTTTAATGTTTTCACGGAAGTCAGTACGATCAACGAGTAATTTTAATGAACGCCATGATGACTCAATTTCTTGAAATTTTGGTGCATGTAAAATTTGGTCAACTTGGGCACTTAATTGAGAGTCCAGCTCAACGAGCATTTTATCAATTAAAAGCTTATTAATAGACTCTTCTTCTGACGGATTAGCAAAAATATTACTAATAAAAGCAGCAACGCCTTGTTTAGCAATATCATAGGCTTCCGTTTCTGGCGACATTCTTGATTGCGCCATAATTTCGTCAAGTAAAGAACCGCCAGATATTGCCACTTGTTCTTGTTGAGCTTCATTAACTAAAGACATAGGGTCATCCTCTGTAAACATTATTTTTGGCTAGCAATATCAAGTTCTTTCAATAATTGTTCGCGCGTCGCTTCATTTTCCAGAAGTTCTTGCAGACGTTTTCTAAAAGCGGGGATATTGCCAAGAGGGCCTTTTAACGCAACGAGCGCTTCTCTTAGTTCTAATAGTTTTTTTAGCTCAGGAACTTGGCGTGCAATATTATCAGGAGAAAAATCTTGTAGTGATTTAATCTCTAAATTGACATTAAGATCAGATTCACTTTTTTCATCTAAGGTATTTGGAACCGCAATATTTAGGTTAATACCTGCGCTTTCCATAACTGAATTAAAGTTGTTCTGATTAATAGAAATAGTTTTACGATCTTCAATAGGTGTTTCTTCCGCCTTTCCTTTTATATCACCCACAATAAGCATATTTAAAGGCAATTCGACTTCAGATTGAACACCACCATCATTTGGGATGTATTTGATATTAATACGTTCTTTGGGGGCAACACTACCAAGAGTATTTTTACTCATTTAAACTAAGCTCCTTATTTAGCTTAAGTTCTTAATTAAATACTCAGCGTCTTGATGAATAATTTAAATTAAGAAATACCTATCCTAGGCAATAATATAATTACCTTATATGAGTTTAATTTTCCTGGTAGAAATAAAATAATAACTAAAAATAAAATAATAAGTAATTTTTTCTAATATATACATTTAGTTTTATATAAAACCGTCCTTGAGTCAATAAGAAATATTTAATGTTTTTTACTTTTCATTACATTTAATTAGTATCGTATTTAATTTAAATATAATGATTTAACTTTATAAGTAAGTTTTTTCATCTATTTTACTCATATTATGCAACTTGATAGGAATAAATTAATTTATATTTAATTTAAATTATAAATATGAAAAATAGAAATTTCATTATGAATTATTTATTTCAGCTCTACATATCTTACTGATATATAGCAGTAATTTGGTTTATAATGTGGTAATTTGATTTTTTTTATTTTTTTTAAATTAATATTTTTTTGATGAAAAATAGAACGGTACTATAAATAATAATAATGTTACATAGCGTTATTGTTATAACCTAAAATTAAAAATAATATAAAAAACAGCATTAAGTTAAATTATTTAATAAAAACAAGAAGGAAATCTTATGTCAATTTGAATATGATTGATAAAAATTAAAATAATATATTATTTATCTATAGCTTATAGAGGGAATGTTATTTTACTTAAGGTAAGATAATTTATTCGTTATTATTATTCTTTATTTCGTTTATGGAAATCTTTCCACTCGATATCATTATTGAAGTTTGAACGATAGTGGCAGACGATAGATCCTGAATAATTCCACGGATCGTAAGAGACACTGATATGCATTTGTTGACTTGCAATCGGGCGTTTTATTCCAGTCTCTAAGTGAAACCATTTTTTAGATCCTCAGTGACTTTTCCTTTCGGATTATTTTGTATTCCATTCATTAATTTTTCAGGTACTCATTGCCAAAAGCTTAACGTGCTAGTGTCATTATGAGATTGCCAAAACGCCATTTTCCCCCACGTATTTAACCGTCCTGCCCAGCTGACAATGCCTTTTTCGCTAAAGATTTCGCGTGGCGTGCCTTGATGGTCCGTGACGACATAATGCAGTTTTCCACGTTGATAACGTGCCGTTGGGGTGATTTCATTGGGTTGATAGAGCCACTGAATTTGAGCGTCATAAGCCAGTGTACCATCAGCATAAACTGGCGTTTCTTGCACCATCTGGTCGCCAGACCACAGGTAATCGACACGCTGAACGCGTTTATCTTTAAAGGGCGAGTTTAAAGGTGGCGCAGGGCGATTATCGACCACTTTGTGCTTACTAAGTCGTCGCCCAAAAGCATCATAGGTATAACGCCAACATTCTCCCTCGGGATTAAAACAGGCGATAAGTTGGTTAAGGGTATTCCATTGGTAATACCATTTTTTACGGTGAAGAATCAGAGCTATGAAGCAACATCACTAACAATGGCAAGATACGAGACTGATGGCAGAATATGCCAGCAGTTAAAAGGGAAATTGATCCATTTTTAAAGACAGTTCAGTCAGAAGATTTTAAGATCTTCTGACTATTCTTAATTACTTAATGAATACACTATCTCTAATTTTTCTAATTTCTGGAGTTAATTCAAAACAGTCTTCTAATGGCTCATCATCTAAAGACCAGTGTTCTATTAGTTGTAAATGAATCCGATTATTATCAGATAATAAAGTTAAAACTTTTATTATCAAATCATCATTCTTATTATTTTGAATCAATAAATCATTTACAATGTCAAGCATCAATTCCATTAATTCATTCTTTTCAAATGTATTATATTTATCATTCGAGTATGCTTGAATATATTTTTTTAGCCATTCTTTTGTACGATATGATTCTGATAATTCATAGCTCCAATCTTGAGTGTATTCATCCCCTACTGGTAATTCCAAGTCTATAGCTAATTGATTTATATTCATAAATAAGGGTCTCCGTTTAATTGGGATGAGATGAGTTGTATGGAAATGATGTTCTAATCGAGCCATCAGGCTTTACGACTACCCTGGCCATATCTGGTTTTATTTCCACTCCATTAGGTAAATAACCGCGACCATTTATATTATTGGGCAAAGGAACATCATGAACACCAGGTCCTTTTTTAGCAACATCAGAAATAAAATTAGCAGCCGCGTTATCATCTAAATATTGTCCTATCTGATGATTTTTAGCTCTGGCTCTATCCATAAGTTGCAGAGGTTTTAATTTTTGGCCATGATCAATAAATGTATGTCCATAAGTTGGTTTGCTTTTAGGGTTTCCCCATTTCAACTTATCACAATTCTCACCCGCCAACCCAAACGGATCAACCCATCCCGTTGGACAATGCACATACCCATACGGATTAAAGCCACCTAATAATCCGATAGGGTCTGGTGAAATATATTGCCCAGTGTCCTTATCATAGTAGCGAAAGCGATTGTAATACAAGCCACTTTCTTTATCTTCATATTGTCCGGCAAACCGAAAATGACATTCGGTGTATTCAGGGTCGTTATCGGCATGATCTTCATGAGATTGCCAAAACGCCATTTGTCCCCAGGTATTTAACCGTCCAGCCCAGCTAACAATGCCTTTTTCGCTAAAGATTTCGCGTGGCGTGCCTTGATGGTCAGTGACCACATAATGCAGTTTTCCGCATTGATAACGGGCGGTGGGAGTGATTTCATTGGGTTGATAGAGCCACTGAATTTGTGAATCATAAGCGGGGGTGCCATCGGCATAAATCGGGGTTTCTTGCACCATCTGGTTGCCCGACCACAGGTAATCCACACGCTGAACGAGTTTATCTTTAAAGGGATAATCTAAAAATAAAGAAGGGAAATAATAGTGTATTTATTTTTATTTAGTTATTGAATTATGAATATTATAGATAGTGTATTAACACTCATTTTTTATTATACTACTTAGTAGTTTTTATCGTATATCTTAATTACTAATCCTTATAAAAGCACTGTTAATACAATGCCTATCTTCTAAATAAGAAATAATCTATTTTTCTGAAAGCCAATCACTTTTAAATGAAATACTTTTCCATGATGCTGTTCTTTTTCTTTTTAGCCATTTTTCTAATTTTTCCCCACTTGGTTTTCCTGCTTTAGTATATTTCATTGGGATTAATAGTAATAAATTAACCTCTTCATCTTCAGGAAGAAATATTTCTTTTTCTTGATGGCCGAAAGCGTAATTAACAGTAACGAGTGCATCGATTTCGTCAGGCCAATGAAGGTGTTTCCATTGCTCGTCATTTTTATCTAAAATAAAACCTTCTTTAATAATTTCACTTTTTTTATAATATTCAGAGAGTGAGGAAAGTAATTTCATTGGAAAATTATCTTTATAATCACTTTGGAATATTGCCCGATTAATTGGCCAATTATAAGGCAAACAGATTAAAAATTCAGTGTGAGGTAATCTTTTAAAATTGCCGAAGGTAAAAAATAATTTATGGTAATTACCATTTCCTACCCATGATGTCATTAATCTAATGTTATCAGAATAATATTCATTAGTCAGAATAGGGCCAACATTTTTATAAATATGGGAGAGAATACCATCACCTTCAATGATGCCAGCTTGCATTTCTTCGAATGCTTTTCGTCCTCCCATCGATTGTAAATATTGAGCAACATCGGTATGTCCATAGGATATAGCGAGATCTAAAGCCGTACGATTGAAATTCATCTGTAAGCGGTTAATATCTGCACCAGATTTGATAAGTAATTTGACAATGTCTAAATGACCACCACATGATGCCTCAATTAATGGTGTTGTGATCCCTCGAGGATCTCCATCAACCCATGCTTTATTATTAAGCAAAAGAGCTAATATATTTATATATCCTTCAAATGCGACCTCAACAAGTGGTGTTAGATAGCTACTATCTATTACATTGGTATTGAAACCTTTTTTTATTATGAAGTCACATAATAAATATTTACCTTCTTCAGAAAATCTATGTAATAGTGATTTATCAAATTTAATTTCAGATAAGTTTAAATCTTTTAGATATTCTGATAATTTTTCTACATCTTCGTCTTTTATTATTTGATATATATCTATGTTATTTTCTTTCATAAAACTTACCTTTTATCATTTCTTTCCCTAAATCATTTAAAGCTTCCTTTACAGCATTTTTTCCTTGAGGTACCGCAGTTATTATTTTTTCGTGAATATGCCGTGCTGCTTTTATTGTATGAGCACCACCACCATTTCTAGCCCAAGTGAAATTTCTTAAATCCGTATTTAGATTAATGCCATAGTATTTAAGAACATCTTGTGCTGAAGTATATAATCTCGATTTTTTTTAGACCAATTTGAAGGTGCATTTTCTCGAACTTTATGGTGTCTATGTGAGTTTTTCATTCCGTCAGGTGCGGGTCCTAGTTTTTCTAGATCTTCTTTATATAAACGACATTTTTCCCAACCCCAAGGATCTACCCACACCAATCCATTAGGCGCATATTGATACAGATTTAACCCGCCAGCTAACCCAATAGGGTCATGTTGAGTAAATCGACCAATATCAGGATCATAATAGCGAAAGGTATTATAGTGTAAACCTGTTTCTCTATCGAGATATTGCCCCTGAAAACGTAAGTTTTGATCACGATTTTGGGGATAATAATGAAACTCCCCTAATTCAATTTCTGTTTTACCCCAAGAGGTAAAACGAGCTTGCCATTGAATATCACCGTTGTCATCAACTAACGCATCAGGTGAACCATTAGGTTGACAATGAAAATAAAAAACAGTTTGTTTATTTTTAATGTATCAACGCACGCTAAGGGTGAGTAACTGCCCACATCTTCATAGATATAGAGCATGTCAACGCCGTGTCGATATTCACTTAATAATCGCAAGCCTTCCCATAAAAAGGTCGTTGTACCACAAGTGTGCTTTTAAAGATAAACGTTGTTGTTCTTGTGGAAGTTGGATAATACTTCCAGCCATAATACGTTATTTTTTATGGTGATTAAATATTGATGGTACCAACCTTCAACATGTGTAATCGAAAGTGGGTGACCAACAATATTATATCCAATATAAGGAGATTTGTATTTTTCATTTTTTATTTCGATGAGTTTATTGCAAAAGTATTATATTAATTTTTTAATTCTCTTTGAGCTGATTTACCAAATATTTTGTGAGAAATCATGGAAGATAAAATATTTTTTGCTAAAGGTAATTTTTTATGTGAAGAAATTAAAGAGAATGCAGCTTCTTTTACTAAGATATAATCATTACCCATAATTATTTTTTGGGAAAGACTGAGAGTATCATCGTCCATGTCCAGTATTGATAACGTATTTATAGAATAAATTTTAATTTCTTCATCTTCATTAGTTGATAAGATAAGTAAGGTTAATTGTTTTTTTATTTCTGTATCATTATACTTTCCTTTGTATAGACCAACTATTTTTATAGCTTCAATTCTTACATCTATATCTTCAGACTTATCCATCGCTATACTTATAAAAAAAAGTGCTAAATCTAAATCTAAAGTTGAGCTAAAATCAAGGAGAGATTTTAACTTATCATTGTTATTCAATAGGTTAAATGATTTAATAATTTCATTTCTTTTCATTAAATAGCCTAATTAATTGATAATTTTGATGTTAATTTTATAATGTCATCAGACATATCATTTATTTGACGAGCAATACTAGGTGCATTGCCTCCAATAATTGAGTTTTCACGACTTAATCCCACTCGTGTTACATCTTTAGGCAAACCGCCTACTCGCATGTCTGGTTCATGTAACCAAACTTTTCCATCGCCTGCAGAATTGAGTGTTCTAATATAGTCTCTACCTTCTTTCTCTAAAGTAGCACTATAGTTATTAATTCTTTTTTTTAGCCCAATCATACCTTCTGTTTTTAATATTTTGTTAAATGCCCTTATTTGCCCTCTTATTTGGCGCTTAAGCTCTCTTGTATTTGTTGTTTTATTAGGCTTGGTTTTATGATTATATTTTATAATACCACATTTCCAACCCCAAGGATCTACCCACACCAATCCATTAGGCGCATATTGATACAGATTTAACCCGCCAGCTAACCCAATAGGGTCATGTTGAGTAAATCGACCAATATCAGGATCATAATAGCGAAAGGTATTATAGTGTAAACCTGTTTCTCTATCGAGATATTGCCCCTGAAAACGTAAGTTTTGATCACGATTTTGGGGATAATAATGAAACTCCCCTAATTCAATTTCTGTTTTACCCCAAGAGGTAAAACGAGCTTGCCATTGAATATCACCGTTGTCATCAACTAACGCATCAGGTGAACCATTAGGTTGACAATGAAAATAAAAAACAGTTTGTTTATTTTTAATGTATCAACGCACGCTAAGGGTGAGTAACTGCCCACATCTTCATAGATATAGAGCATGTCAACGCCGTGTCGATATTCACTTAATAATCGCAAGCCTTCCCATAAAAAGGTCGTTGTACCACAAGTGTGTGCCTTTAAAGGTAAACGTTGTTGTGCGTGTGGTAGTTGCAGAGCAGGAAGATATTCGACGGTTTTATGTAAACGACGTCCTAGTGGGTCGTAATCAAATTGGACAAAACATCGTTTTTCTTCTGGATTAACAGGATGATGAAGTACCGTTTTTAAACGATGCTCAGCATTATAGGAATAAGTCCAAGAGCCAGTATCGGTGCGTTTCTCAATCGTCCTACCATAAATATCATATTGATAATAAATGCCTTTATATTCAGTAAGGCGATTATGTTGACAAGGGGAGGTTGCTCTTTCTTGTAATAAGTTAGCCGCAGCATCGTAATAATAAGTTTCAGGCGAATAACGATCACTTTGACGCTGTGTTAAGTTATCGGTCGCATCATATTGATAATGCTTCCAGCCATAAGGGGCTGTTTCTTCTTGTGTGGTGGTTAAATTATGGCGTAAATCATAATCCCAACGAGTTTCATTGATAGGGCGTATATATTGCCCTTGATGATATTGAGCTTGTCGAGTTAAACGACCTAGGCGATCATAACTGCGCCAATTGACTCTTTTTCCTTGAGTTCGACTAATTTCTCGATGCAAATTATCACGAGTAAATTCAGTAATAACTGTGTCGTCAAGATTAATTTGTAGCGCATGTCCACTACCATAATAAAGTATTTTGAGTACTTTTCCGTCAGGCAGTATAGTGGATGTTTTATTACCTAATACATCATAGGTATAGTGAATTTTGCCGCTTAAAGTATGTTCTTTTGTGAGTTGCCCTAATTTGTCGTACTCGAAATGGGCAAATTGTGAATAGGGTGATTTACCTTGTGATGTAAAGCGAGAATGAGTTAGCTGCCCACCTAGAGTATATTGAAAATAGGTAATACCATCAGGTGTTTGTTTTGTAATAAGTTGGCTTAATGCATTATAACGAGCAGAATGAGCAAAGGCTTGTGGTGTATTAGCTGCGAATATTTGTTGGATCACGCGATCACACACATCATATTGGTACTCGGTTGCAACACCATCTAAACCTATTTCAGAAAGTAGGCGGTTATTTTCACCCCAGATAAAGTGATAAGGTTCATTATTTTCATTGTATAACGAGAGTAATCGACCGCGTTCATCATAGTGACGAACGATGGAACCTTGTTTAGGATTAATGGACTTATAAAGTAACCCGTAATCATTCCATTGATAACGAGAGATAGAACCATCAGCTTCTTTAAATTGATAAAGTCGTCCACAATTGTCCCAATAAAATTGATGGCACCAACCTTCAGCGCGTGTAATTGACTGTGGGCGACCTGCAATATCATATTCGATATAAGAAGATCCGTGTTCAGCATCTTCTGTTTCAATAAGTTGGTAGCGAGAGTTATAGCGATAATGGGTAATTTTATTGGAGCAATCTTGGTAACACGTCATTTGACCACGCGCATTATAGGCTATATGAACCTTTCCATTATTAGCATCAATTTGAGTTATAACTTGACCAAAAATATCTCGTTCAAATATGGTTGTTTGGTTTAACGCATCAGTTTCAGCAATTACCCCATGATGAATATCATAATGAAAAGAGGTTTTGCTACCGCTAGGTAAGGTGACACTACTAATTAAGTCACGAGTAGATAACCATGATGTCAGCGTCGTCTTACCATGGGGATCTGTTTCTTCTGTTAAACACCCGTTTTCATCATAATGGTATTGCCATTGTTCATTTAATGGTGAAATGGTTTTGCTGAGTAACCCAAGCTCGTTCCATTGATATTGCCATGTATTATTGGCTTCATCGATATACTCTGTGACTAAAAATTGCTCATTCCAAATATGGGTATGGGATAGACCATTAATATGAGTGACTTTTGTGGTTTTGCTATCGATTTGATAATCAATAACGCAGTGTTCGCCTGCGTTTGTTTTATAGTCAACAACGCGCCAATCATCAAATTTATCCCATTGATAATCACAAACTAACCCTTGTGGTTTGGCATGTTGTATTAATAAATTGTGGTCATTGTAGCGATATTCTCTGGTAATAATATTGCTCGCATCAATAACTTTGGTGAGTTGACCTTGTTTATTGTAATGGTAAGTTGCTAAGCAAATATTTTCACTTTCATTATTTTGTTCATAAATATGGGTAATACGCTGAGAATGTAAAGGATCTTGGTATTGAAAAATAACCAGAAGCGATTCTGCTGTATCTGTGATTGAACTTAGCTTTTGTTGTTCATCATAATGTAGTAATAATCCATTACCATATTCATCACTAATGGATAATAAAGAAAGCGTTGTACTATTTTCAGTTAAAGGACCAAATAAGCGCCAACAAGAGCCATCACTATCACCAAGAGTAAGATAGCCTTTTTCATTAGCGGCAATAATCAGACCTTCAGAAGGACTGAAATATTGAATTTCAGGCTCAATGGATGAAAAACGTAGCTCTCGTCCACCCATATCATGGTAACAATAGCCTTTATTTTCTCGTATAACACAGGTTTCAAACGCGGTACTCCAACCTTGTCCAAATAACCCATTATTTTTATTACGGCTATTATAAATTCTTTGCCAAATAAACGAATATCTAGACGGAAGAGTAAAGTCGAGTTCATCTTCATATAAAATCTTCGCCCCCGTTGCCGCATGAACAGGATTGAAGACCGCACTGACAGCATTAGTTAACCTATCAATTCCCATACCTATGCCTGACATCGCTAGCATACAAGGCATATTTTTGAAGATAGTCTTAGGTTTCCCTCTCAGCATTGAAGCTGCCATATACACCAATTCTAAACCGGGTAGTTTGCCACTTTTTATGGGACGAACAACAACCTTTCCCCCTCCGATGGCGACATTAGTTGAAACAATTTCTGAAACTTTTGCTTCACACGTTGATCTGTCATTAGCGCGTACTGCTGGTAGGTCGTTGATCGAGACTTTATCCGATCCTTCTGCCATATATTGTATTGGTGGATGTTTATCACAAAGGATACGGTCATTATCTGCTTCAGTGGTGGCACCTTTCGGTACATCAACTGTGGGTTGAATAAGTTCAGAAACGAAGGTTTTACCTGTATTAAGCACCATACTGGCATAATCTAAAAAAGAATCAGGTTCTTTTGCTGGAGGAATATTAGCCGTTTCTGTTTCTGTGAGTAAACGACCCGCAGCACGAGCGGCTCGTTTGTCGTTGATAAGAACATTATTTGAGCCTGTGGCAATTTTTCCTGCGGGTGAAGGTGGAAAAATTGCATTAGCAAAATTGGAGCAGCCTTGGGAAATAGAATCCCCTAATTTGCTTGCACTAATGATAGCTCCGGCAATAAAACCAGAAGCGATACAACTCCCACCAACAGCGGTCGCTACCGTGGCCGCTGATGCGCTAACAAGTCCTAGTGCAGGGGCTGCAACTACAGCAATTGCGGCAACAGCAGCACCTGCGGCAGCATAAACAACACCTTCAGCAACAATAGAAACAATATCAGCCCACACACTAGTATGAATAATTTCATCGTGCTCTCTGGCAGCGTTAGGAAGAGTCATAAAAGCATCCTTTCTTTTTTATTTAATGATTAATCCGTTAGTACTATTGAGTTTTTAAGTTTTACCCAATATTGTTCATCCTCATCATTAAAAGGTTGAGGTGATGTATAACTAAATAAAAGAATGCGATTATTATCTGCTAATAAAATGGCAAGTTGACGTTGATAAAATTTACTACCACTACGTAAGAAAGAAATATTAGTTTCTAATGCCTCAATATAATTAGTTTCGTTAAGAGTAATAATATTAAAAGGAGATATTGTTATATTAGTGGCAACTTGTTTTAGTTGTTCACATTGTATTTTTAATTCTTCTTTAAATGTTTTTCCTTTAGATAATTCACTTCTTGCTACAATTAATGAACATTGTGAGTGAGGTTCACGGAAAACATTCATACTAGAGTCTTTCCAAGTGGTGGAAGGTATAAGAAATTGTGCTTCATTGATTGTGTACATAGTGATTATTTCCCTTCACTTGAAAAAATATTGTTAACAGCGGTTTGTAAACTGGATTTATCACCAATACCATTAGCAGAGACACAAGGTGATGGCGTACTTGGATTTAACCCTAAGACCCCTCCAATCGTGTTAATTTCCCCTCCATTATCAACGGTGATATTGAAAGATTTTCCTTTTAAATTAATGGCACCAGAGGCGCTGAGTTCTAATACACTTTCTCCACATTCCAAACGAATGCATTCACCAGAACCAATAAAATATTGCCCTACTGCTTGATCGGTACGATATCCTCCGGTTAAAAGAGAGGAGTTTCCTTTTATTGCAATATCTTGTTTTATAACAACTTTTGTGTTTTCAACGCCTTCAATAGTGTTACTTTCATTACCACCAACGTTCTTGGTTTTATTTTGAAAAACAGTAAGAGATTGGTCATTTAAAACAGTGGTATTCATATCCTTCTGCGCATGAATAAAAATCTCCTGCTTACCGCCGGCATCTTCAAAGCGCAGTTCATTAAAACCGTCACCCTTATGGGTTTTGGTTTTGATTGTGGTGCGAGTCATATTTTCAGGAAATTTCAACGGTGGCGCGTTGCGACCGTTATAGGTGCAACCCGTGATAATCGGTCTATCAATATCGCCATTTAAATAAGAGACAATCACCTCTTGCCCGATACGCGGTACGGCAGAAAAACCATAGCCATTGCCGTTCCAACCCATCGCCACGCGCACCCAACACGAGGCACTGTGATCGGGTTTGCCATAGCGATCCCAATGAAAATAGACCTTCACCGCACCCACTTCGTTGACGTAAATCTCTTCACCCGGAGGACCTACCACAGTGGCAACTTCATCGCCATCGGCAGTGGGTTTATAATGATGTGGAGGACGCCATTCTTGCGTACCGGGAATAAATTCGACGCTATTAGACAGTTGAGTCCCTTCGCCACCACCGTTATCCGCTAACGGCTGAACACCATGATGCGAAACTTGAATGACTTGCCAGTTGTCATTCATCATTAAATTAGGGTGGTTGCTTAGCGAGAAAATCTTGCCCGGCATTAAGGCAAAACAGTTGGTGCTGGCGCGTCCCACTCGACTGCCGTTGCGCAGTTGTTCAAAACGTATGGCGGTGAGAGGTGCTGCTTGTGCATCTTCTTGAAAGCGTCCATAGCTTTCAAACACGCTATGCTGACCGCCTTTTTCTAATTTGGCTTGATGGGCTAACGGGTAAGAAGGGCGGATAAAGTTATTGTCTTTTTGAATGGTTTCATCAACACAGAGATATTCACCGTATTGCCATGTGGTTGCCGTGCTGTCGGTAATATCACTTTCCGCTTGCGGGTTATAGGTCAGGTGAATGCCAGCCGTCATCCCCATATGTTCATCGCTATAAAACAGTTGGTTCTCTTCAAACCAAAAGTTAATCCCTTCTTCAAAAGCTAAACGGCACCAAAACGCATAGGCGGATTCCCGTTTTTGTGTGATATAAGGGCGTTTTTGGTGTAAATCTTCACGGTAAAATTTGCTGTCTGCTTTGATATGGGCTTCTTCTAACAGCGTTTTTAAAATCTCAGGCACTTTTTTATGCTGAAAAATACGGCTGTCTTGATTCAGCGTCATTACCCACATTTCAGGGCGAATATCAAAGTGATACCACGTTTTTACACCATCAGTATTCCCTTGCACGGCGCCCGCTAATATTCCACGCACGGTGCGGACTTCTTTACCGTTGCGTTTAACGGTTAACGAGGACGCCACACCTAACAGCGACTGAAAATCGATAAAAGGCAAGGTAGTGACCGCGCTAATGGATAGCGAAAATAAACGTGATAACCCTTCGTTTAAATTAAATTCAGTGACTTGAAAAGTGCTTTCCGGTAAACCAGCAATTTGGCAGGTGAAGACCAAACCAGAAGGCGATACTGCGCCTAATAGCGAATCTAACAGTTGTGCATACGCTTTATTTTTCGCTAATCCTTCAGAGAAGGTGAGCCCTGGTACATCGTCATTATTTATTCCACTGGCAAAACCGCTGCCAGGAATAAGCGCTGAGGTTTGAGAGGCCATTGATGTGGCTTGCAAAAGCCCTTGTTGTGCAGTTTTTGCTGTGGTGAGGGCTTGCTGAGTGGAGGCCGAAAGTGTTGATGTTGCTTTAGCAATGGCTAATTCTTGCGCTTTATCGAGCGCTTTCTTCTTTAATCCACCAAGTTGAGAGGTTGAATTATTTTTTTTATCTTTCGCAAACATCATTCGCTCCAATATCCACTGAGCAAGCTACCGCTTGTTTTGTCCATTAAGAAAACGCAAAGAAACACCCACACACCTTGGTGTGCAGGTGAAAAAAAGGATTAACCTTCAAGAGGAGCGCGCCAGTCGTCAGAGCCAGACGTGCCTGCAACCGTGTGTTCCCAATCAATTTTTCGATAAGAAAGGGAGACTTCGATTAACTGTGTGAAGTCTGATTTTGCTGGATCTTGACAGTGAGGCATTTGGCAATCGATGTTGACGATAGTCGCATCGGTTAATGTGGTGGTGAAGAAATGCTCTTGTTTCCCTTCAACCGAAGTGCGATACCATTTTAATGTGGTTTTTGGCAGCATTTCGCCTGAGGCTAATGCGTTATACAGCAGAGGAACCGCTTTATTTAACGCCACAGTGAAACGGAATGGTTTATGGGCACGTTGGCCTGAAGGCTGACCGGATTGTGGATCAGTCGGCACTGTCACTACGTGAGAAAATGCTTGCACCAGCATTTCATCTTCGTGCCCTTGAACATAAATATTACCGACGGATCCCGCAGTAAATGCACCCGCAGTGATGTTACCTTGAGTTTTCCCTTCGATAGAGATATAGCATGGAGTTGGCATGGCAAGTCCTTAATTTACAGTGAGTAATCGTTTCTCAACAAAATCATTTTGTTGAAGTCCTTTCGATAAAAATCAGCCAGTGCGCACTGCGATTTGATAAGAGTAGCTTAAGTAATTTTGGAAGGAAGTAAAGAAAGGGGCAGAGAGAAAGGGCGTTGTATCCTCGTAGGATAAGTGACTTAGCGTAAAATAATTGTTCATACGATATTTACTGCTTTCGTTTATTATAATAAGTGTATTTACTTATACGATTCACTTTCGTAAATGTCCGAAATCTCGCTAAAGCCAGTCTGTTCTAATGTACATGGATTTTTAATATGTAACAAAATGTGTATTTTGTTTCAAATTGTAACGGCGTTGATTTATAAAGAAAAAATTAAGCTACTTTGATAAAAATAATCAAAAAAAGATTTTTTGCACTATTGGTTTAAAAATGAACACTTAAAATTTGGTTATGTATAGAGATAAATATAATCTTAAGTGTGGTCATTTTAACTATCTCCTTATTTTCCTCTGAATCACCATCAAATAACTAGTCCATTGTTATGTTTCTTATTCTTATCTCCTTCTTATGTGCTCAATTTATTGTCTTAATAACATTAGTTATCTTGTGGATTATTTGTTAATCAATTTATTTGATTTAGCTTATCTATTTGCAATTTGAATGTGTCATAAGCCCACGCTTAACAAATTGGTCGTAGATCTTTAATAGTGAAAAATTTTATATTTCGACGAAGAAACCAAGAAAAAAACTAGCTGAATATCATTTCGTTTTACTTAATGCGCTTAAATAATCGATAAAAAACAAAATGATGATTAATCCCCTTCTTTGCATAAGTAAATTAAATAGTACGGATTTTTAAGAAAAAAACAGACGAAAAGATTTACAAATACTTTACTAATAGTTTACAAATGAAATAAGATAACGTTATTGTTTTAATGCTAATAATTCATTGAGTAAAAGGAACGAGTAAAATGGCGATATCTAGAAGAAAATTTATCATTGGTGGAACAGTCGTAGCTGTAGCGGCTGGTGCGGGTATTTTAACACCAATGTTAACTCGCGAAGGGCGCTTTGTTCCGGGTACACCAAGACATGGTTTTGTTGAAGGTACGGAAGGGGCTTTACCAAAACAAGCTGATGTTGTTGTTATTGGTGCGGGTATTCTCGGTATTATGACCGCCATTAATCTTGTAGAACGTGGCTTATCTGTTGTGATTGTAGAAAAAGGTAATATCGCCGGTGAGCAATCTTCACGATTCTACGGTCAAGCAATTAGCTATAAAATGCCTGATGAAACGTTCTTATTACACCATTTAGGCAAGCATCGCTGGCGTGAAATGAATGCGAAAGTCGGTGTTGATACCACTTATCGTACACAAGGCCGTGTAGAAGTTCCTCTTGATGAAGAAGATTTAGTAAACGTAAGAAAATGGATTGACGAGAGAAGTAAAAATGTTGGCTCAGATATTCCATTTAAAACCAAAATTATTGAAGGCGCTGAATTAAAACAGCGTCTTCGTGGTGCGACAACCGATTGGAAAATTGCAGGATTTGAAGAAGATTCAGGAAGTTTCGATCCTGAAGTGGCAACATTCGTTATGGCAGAATACGCCAAAAAAATGGGCGTTCGAATTTACACCCAATGTGCGGCTCGTGGCTTAGAAACACAAGCTGGTGTGATTTCTGACGTTGTAACAGAGAAAGGCGCAATCAAAACTTCTCAAGTTGTTGTTGCTGGTGGTGTTTGGTCTCGTCTATTTATGCAAAATCTTAATGTTGATGTTCCAACATTACCTGCATATCAGTCTCAACAGTTAATTAGTGGTTCACCAACGGCACCGGGTGGTAACGTCGCTTTACCGGGCGGTATTTTCTTCCGTGAGCAAGCTGATGGTACTTATGCAACTTCTCCTCGTGTTATTGTGGCACCAGTAGTGAAAGAATCTTTCACTTATGGTTATAAATATTTGCCATTATTAGCACTGCCTGATTTCCCAGTGCATATTTCTTTAAATGAACAATTAATCAATTCATTTATGCAATCAACGCATTGGAACTTAGATGAAGTTTCTCCGTTTGAGCAATTTAGAAATATGACAGCACTGCCGGATTTACCTGAGCTAAATGCATCATTAGAAAAATTAAAAGCAGAATTCCCAGCCTTTAAAGAATCGAAATTAATTGATCAATGGAGTGGTGCAATGGCTATCGCACCAGATGAGAACCCAATTATCTCAGAAGTTAAAGAGTACCCTGGCTTAGTGATTAATACAGCAACAGGTTGGGGTATGACAGAAAGCCCTGTATCAGCAGAATTAACAGCTGATTTATTACTTGGTAAAAAACCTGTTTTAGATCCAAAACCATTTAGTCTTTATAGATTTTAATTAAATAGAAATAAAAGAAAGCCCTCATTATAGAGGGCTTATGTTAGCTGGTTTTTTTTCTAAAATTATCATCATTTTTTACATATTCAAATGAATCTAAAATAATTCCTGTTATTCTTAATATATCTTCTGGCTCATTAATATTTATTCTATTATTAACCAATGATAATCCAGCTCTAGATATTTCATTTTCTAAAATATTAGTAATTTCAATTGGAACTATAATATAAGGATTGTTTTTATCATAAAACCTAACAATCCATCTATTTGTTTTACCTTGATATAATATACCAAAATATGATTCGGTATCTTTATACTGAATATCATCATTGCCAATAATCAGTTTTATTTTTTCAAATAACATTAATTCATTTTTTGTTGTAATAATATTAGGGTTGTTTGGATCGATGATATCTACAATTTCAGTCGTTTTAATATTGGCAGTATTATCTTCTTTAACTTCAGTTGGATCATCAAAAGTCATTGCTTTATTGGATAACCCAGATACAACCATCGCACTAACAGAGCGTTCGACTGCTTGCTTTACCAATGGTGTTATGGAGTCTATGAATCTTTGGTTTAATTGTCTTTCAACATTAGAGCGGCTAGCAACATATCTTACAAATTCATTATCTACATCTCGTAAACTTGAGCTAATTGTTTTTGTAAAAGCCGATAAATAAACACTTTCTTCAGCTAAGGTTCTTAGTGCTTCCGGTTTAAATTTATCATGTCTAAATCTAAATAATTGACTGGCATCTGAATCACTTACCTCATCCATTCTTATTCTTAAGAAAGGGGTTGGGTCCATTACATTTTTCTGTTTTAAATCAGTAAAAAAACGCCATTCAAGTCCATTAGTTATCGCTGATATTGTCACTTCTGGTGTAGAGTTAAAATATCGTGACAACTGAGGACAATGGTTATCAAGTTTTTCTGAATATCCTTTTGCTTCAATAAACATGACGGGAACATCTTGGCAGAATAAGGCATAGTCAACTCGCTCATTCGCTTTAACTCCTGGAAAATCAGCACCATATTCTGCTTTAACTTTTTGAGGATCATAAGGATTAAAACCAAGGATATCTAAGAATGGCAATATTAGTGCTTGTTTAGTCGTTTCTTCTGTTGAGCAGTGTTGCCCTACATTCTTAACATGATCCATGTGATTTTTTAGCTTCAATTTAAAACTTTCCATTATCCTCACCTTTAATAATTAATGACTAAATTCCCAAACATAAAACTAAACACATCAACGGCTTTCATTACTATATATGTGTAAATATATTCAAAATATGCCCTATTAACATTTACTTTAAAAATTTTAATCTATAATTTAAAAGATCAATAGCGATGTGCTCACATTTACAGTAAATCAGGCGGGAAGTTTTATTTCGATTTTTAATGTATTGATATGTATAGATATTTTTTAATATTTAATAATGTGCATAGTAGTTTGAAAATAATAAACACAATATATAATTTTTATTTAGAATAAATAATAATAGTGTTTTTTTATTTTTATAATATCTTTTTTATAATCTATTTAAGACTATAAATATTATTTATCTTTTTAAATAGAATAAAGCTAATTTTTTTATTCGGAATTATATTAACATTAGGATAAAACTTGTGTTTTTTAATGATTAATTAGGATATATATTGATTCATTTGCTTTCGAGAACTTTGATCTCAACTTTATTAGGTAAAGGATAAAATAATGAAAAAAACGCTCTTAGCTAGCATGGTGTTGTTGGTTTCATCCAGTGTATTTGCGACTGAATCACAAGATACAAGTATGATTAAAGATGGTGTAAAAGGATTAACCTCCAGTATTACGACTATGAGTAAAGACGCTTTATCTGGCTTGAAAGATGGTGTTGATGAAGGCCGTAAATCAGGTAGTAGTATTGATGGTGCTATCATCATTTATGATAAAGAAAACTTAAATAAGTATACAACGATCAGATCACTTTCAGTAGGATCTACAGGTGAAAACAGCTACCTAGTTACGCTTGCGGTTAAAAATAATTCTGACTCTCTCATTCGCTTAACTAACTTAAGTGAGAAAAAAAATATTTATGCGATAGATGCTGACGACTTTGTTGCTTATTTAGATGGTATTCAAGAAGATGTCAATATCCCAAGTAAAACTGCAGTTAAATTACGTTTGGTATTTAAAGATACAGAAGGTGAACCTGTAAAAATACGCTTATATGAAAATGAAGTTGAATTAAATAAAAAATAACATTGTAGGCGATTTTATTTTAAAGTCGCCTATTAAATAAAATAAGCTAGCGTAATATTTTAAACCTTTCTAAATTTCTTTCGTTAGTTAAATTACTAATCTTATATCTCTCGCATATATATTATATAAATTAATCATTATTTAATAATAAAATAGCAGATAGCTTCAATCACAACTATTGTGCCTTTCTTTTGATTACTCTATATCAAGTGTTTAATACTATAGTATTAATCTAAATTTGATTTATTTTAAAATAACATATAGAAATGTAAATTATTTTAAAGTTAAAATATCGGAATAACCTTATTAACAGAGTTCGTGAAAGTAAGTACTGTTACGAGTGTTCAATAAAAAATGGTTAAGTATTTTCAGTTTATGATTTGATCGTTTTTAAACTGTAATTCGGTGTTTTTTCGATATGATCATCTAATAAAAGAAGGAGAACAATGGGATGATTAACACCAAACTTGGAAATAGAATAAAAATGATAAGAAGACAATTGAAAATAACAGAGAATGAAATGTCTGAAAGGTTGGGAATAAGCATATTACATTATTCTCAATTAGAAGGAGGGCATTTAAAAATAACGGTAGATCAATTAATTACTATTTCTTTTGTACTGGGGGTTACACCTCAAAGCCTTATTTTAGAGGCTAAAAAAACAGATTTTATGATTTTTGAAGATAGAGAATCGATAACACAACCTAGTGAGATCGTAATATTTAGAAAGAAAAAAGTAGTTTAAAGAAATAGTATTATCATATTTTTATTGATATAAAATTAAGATGAATATATAAAACTGTATTTTTAGTTTTTTTATTAAATTTATACTTCTTAACATTTTATAAATAATAGCATAAATGCCATCTTATAATGAGATGGCATTTATGTATTTAATGGCAGGACGTTGTATTTGTTCTATGATTAATAGCACCATTTTTAATTAGTAGTTTCTGCATATCTTTAAGATCATTTTGGCAAGCATAGCTCAATGCACTTTGATCGTAAGAAAATAATGACTTATCCTGTGTTGTTGTGACAAGGTTAACATCAGCACCTTTAGAAAGAAGATATTTAACCGTATCAATGCGATTATTGCTTGCAGCAATCATAATAAAGGTTTCACCATCACTTTCTACTCTTTGATTATTGATCTCAATATCACTTCTCATTAAGGCGTGAATTTTTTTAACGACATTAACATTATTGCCTAATACGGCAGATTTAAAGACATTATAGACATCTCCTTTATCTGTAGCCCAAAGGTTAGCACCTTGAGAAATAAGATAATCCACCATTTCTTCATCACCAATAAATGCAGCCCAGCCTAGTGCTGTTTGGTTTAAGCTTCCTGTATCTTTTGCTTCAATATCTTGACCATTGGCAAGCATCTTTTTTACTTCATTTAAATCACCGTGTTTAACAGCATCAAACCATAGCGCATTTCTACCTGTACTTGGCGAAGTATAAAATACCCGATGTGGTAACCGTGATTTATTAGCTAATTCAACCATATCAGAATAATTTGATTTAAAAGATTGATATTCTGGTGGGTTATTTTCATTAATAATCAATGCTTGTGCACTAAAAGAAACTAATGCTAATGAAATAACAAACATTTTCATATTCATTTAAACACCTTAAAATATAAATAATTAACAAAACTGATTTAAATTAGTTTATTAAAAATTAATATTTATTAGTGTTGTGATTTGAAACAAAATGTAAGTAAGGTGAGCTTTGTTAATACGTATTTGTAATGAAGATAAATCTTATTAATTGATTTGTTATTATATTGATTAAATATACGTGATTTTACTTGTTTTTTTGAATATAATAAGGATAATTATTTTTTTATCTTTATATGATGGTTTTATTATGATGTATACTTATAATTTAATATCGTGATTCTATCATTTTCTTATTTTTTTATTTTTAATTTAAAGACTGTTTTGTAATAACTAGTTACTTTTTAATGGATATTGCTATCATTATAAAAAACAGTGTGATTATGATATTATTAATTCTTAAATTAATAATAGGTGGCTTTGTCAATTTTATAATCTTTTTCATCTATTATTATTTTTGATTTCAATATAGAGTGTTCGTTTTCAATTATTATATCTTCATTTTGGCTGTGGTTTTTTTCTGATTGAGAGTTAATAAGGGTTATTTTTAGTTTAAAAGTGTTCTTTTTGCTAAAAATATAAAGATCAACATAGGATAATTTATAATCAGGATAGCGAATATCTCTTTTACTATAATCAATTAATGGTAATTTATTTTCTCTATTGTTCATAAATAAATTTATTTTCGATTCTAGTACCTGATATTTGTCATTTTGATAATTAAGCTCTAATATAATCTTATATTCATCTTCATCAGGAAATATAAAGTCTATTGAGCCAATATTATTTTTAGATGAGAATATATCTTCTTGATTTAATGTGATATCTGCAACCGTTACTGTTCTTGGTTTATTATTATAATAAATAACAGGGTTTGATTGAGTATTTTGAGATGGGATTTTTCTTTCATCTTTGGATTCTAAGGTTATTTTAATTAAATCTATTGGACCAACAAAGATAAGTCCGCCATAAGGTGAACCCATAATACAGCCATTTAATAAATTAACAATGACAATAAGTATTAAATTTCTTATAACGTACATATTGTTTCCTTATTTAGACTGTAATAACGAATATCGATTTAATAGTTGTTTAAAATGATTGTCTATTCGTTGATACTCATAGTCTGGAATTGAATTTGGTGTTGGTTGTTTTTCAAGTAAGCGTAACTCTTCTTCTAAAGGTTTAGCTTGATTGAAATGCTGGCGAGCTTTAAAAATAATAGATTTTAATTCAGAGCCTGTAATATAGTTTTTAGGATTACCATCGAAGCTATCTAATCTTTTACTTAACCCATCCAGTTCGGTCATACCTTTAGACCATTGATTGAGTTGTTCATCTGTAGTGGCATTTATTTTTAGATTATTTTTCCAAAGCTGTGTAAATGATAAAAGTTCTGGATTGTCTTGATACTGCTCATTCAAATAACTGATAACTTCAAGCCCATAACTCTGGGCCCATGTGGGAGAAAGTAATGCGAGCTCATTTAAACGCTGTTGTATCACATTAATCTGCTCTGAATTGAGTGTCTGTGTTATATTTCTGCCACTTGCAGGTTGTTGTTCAATAAGAGAGCCTGCATGTGCATTAATGGTTGGAATATAAGGAAAAGCATCTGCTAGATTGTTACTTTTTAATTCAGATAACCAAAAATAAAATAAGATAATAAAAACCAAACTACTGGTTAATGTACCAATTAAAATACCTTTCCATAATTCTCGGTGGTTGTTTTTTTTTGCTGACGTCTGTAATGCAATCGATGGGGAGATGTAGGTTTTAGGTGGTATGGTATTTTTAGTTAAATGAGGGAGGGGTGATAATACTGATTTAGTACTTTGAGATTGATTGTTTTCCTCTGCATTAATAACAGGCGATAAATCAGGAGAATAAAAATTATTATCTAATGTATCTGCATTTTCTAGTTGTCTCGCTTGGGTGATAATTAAATTTTGTAAGTAATCAAACTGGACAAGATGTTTAATTTCTAATGTTTGAAGGTGATGATTAATGTTTTTTAATAATTCTTCAATTTGATAAAGAACAGGTAAGTCGGCATAAATAAATATTGTTCCTCGAATACCTGAAATTAATTGTTGGTTTAATACAGAAAGAATATTAACACGAGTATGTGTTTGTACAGGCCATACTGTTTGCCAATGTTGAGTTAATATCTTATGGGTTAGATAAAGGCCTTCATTTAAACCATCTAATCCAGACTGGTGCTGCCGAGACAAAACAAACCAAGCAACTGTTTGAAGATCAACCCCATTTTGATTAAATAAAGAAACACACAATTCATGGATATATTGCCAGTTAATATCAGGGCGTGCTGGATGAAAACGTTTATCAAGTTCTTCTTTAATATTAAGAAATTGATTAAATACACGAGGATCACCTCCAATAGGAAGTGAGTCTAAATAAGAGTTCATAGAAGCCTCAAGTTAATTTAAGGTCTAAATGTTATAAAATAAAGTAAAACAAAGAAAAATAGGCTAAGAATAAAATGAATAGAAATACGTTTATGATAAGTTAAATTGTTTTTTTAAATGATGGAGAAATATTCGTCCATCAGGAGAAAACTCTGTACCATAACGTATAAGTCCTCTTTCATGTAATTCAATATCTAAAGAATAACATAATTTTCCAAATTCATTCTCAGGTAATATACCTAGTGTTACTGATTTTATTCTAGGTTCATATTTGAGTAATGTTTTTGATAATATTGCCATTACTTTATGTGAGCTTCCTGGTAATCCTTGAATAAGTTTGCTCATATCAGGTAAGCCATAATCAGGTAAATGTTTTAATGTTCCTGCTCGTGAGTTTAATATTCGACGAATATTATCCATAACAGACAGAATAACTTGGTTTTCTTCGGAGATGGTATCAACTGGCAATCCGCCAGAAAAATACCCCGTTAGCATTTCATAAAGAGAGGGTTGTGGCATCGTTATTTTTTATCCAAAGGTTGTAATGTTAGTGTATTTTCAGCAAGCTCAATTTTTCGTGCTTTATTTGGATCGAGCTCATTTTTAGGAATAACAATTCGCCAGTTATTTTTAGTTTCATCAGGTGTGTGAAACATTACCGCTATTGCAACAAATTCTGTTTCTTTTTCCATTGGCATATCTAAAGAAATAGATTCTCCAGGACGAATACGTAAGTCTTTTTGTGCTAGCAATGAAGATTTTAAAATATCGTTATTTTGATTAAACAGTGATAGGTAATCACTATCATTAAAGGTGTCAGCAGATTTTAGTTGGAATACTCTAACAATGACGGAAAGCGAAGAACCGTTATCGTCAGTATTAAGTGCTTCTCGTGCAGTAAAATCTAAATGTAGTACTTTAATTTGCTTATAGAAAATAGATTTAGTTAGAGAGACAGTACCATCGCTAATAGTTTGTGTTAGACCACATCCGGCAAGAGTAAAAACACCAATAAGTAATAGTGCTAGCCGGTAAGTATGGGGGAGAAATATTTGTGGTTTAGAATTGATAATTGCCATATTCATCACTTTTATAATGTTGAGTGCGGAGTGTTAGATATTGATAAAAACCAAGGCCGATGGTGATAAAAGAGTTAATTGGCGGTTTTTCAATAATGTTATGAGGTCGCATTACTGCTGTTCTACCCAGTTGCACACCTTGGCTTTTAGAGGTGCTCAGTGTTGCATCAGGTAATAAATCTCTTGGTAGTGTTAAACGCAACCGTGCATTAACGCGTGAACCTAAATAAACACGAAGCAATGCCATAAAATCTTGATAAATACTACCATCAGGTAGCCAGCCTTTTGCTTCATCTTTATTTTCAGTATGTAACTTTATTAATACTTGGCTATTTACATCTATCGCATAACTGCCCAAAACGGGTTTATTTTCTAATGTAATAGGAGATGAACACGACATTGCAGTGGGAGCTTCTAGTGCTATTCTTCGTGGATCATGAGGAATAATATTGACCTTTGTTGATGGCGCTAATAATTTTACTAATGCACTAATTCCTTCCGCTGTACGTGTAGGTAGGCGTAAGATTCCTAATAGCGCTAAAAAGCGAGATAGGGGGGATTGCACCTGATTAGCACAACCTGGAATACCTAAACCAATTAAACCATAGAGGTATTGTGATGTATTATCACAGCCTCCTTCATCGAAAGTCGCAGGATAAGAATATTTACGCCAAATCCGATAAAATTGTGTAGTCAGTCGATGATTAAAAATATCTAAAAAATCAGTTAGTGGATCTGTGCCATCTCGATATTGTGCAATATCATCGAGATAAGAAGTAGGAAGCGGTGAGGTGATACCATAAAGCCCCAGAAAGGTAGTACGTAAGCTTGGTACTGTACTTTTACGGTATCTATCAAGGGAGTCAATTCCTTTGATTTCAGTCACTGGAAAACCCATACCGCGATGAGGGCGAAAACGAATAGGGTCGTCTTTAGGATCGTGAGAACGTCCTAATTCATAGAACTTAGCATTAGATTTTTCAAGTAATTGGCAAAAGCGATAGAAATTTATATAAGGTAATTTTTCGCCTAAAGCTTCAATTAACGGGGTAGCTGTGGATTGTGGATCTCTTTCCATTGAATACGTTTTCCTGTTGGTAAGATAATCAGTGTTAATTGATTAAACAGATGAACATCGGCATAAAGTGCAAAAAAGCGATTAAGCATTTCACCAAATAAATACATATCCCCTTCACCATTAAAACCATTACTGTCTAATGTCACTTCAATATCAATGCCTCGTTGTAAAAAGCCTTTCTCAAAACGCTCAATTAAATGGTGTTCAACATGAATAATGGCATCGAGTTTTCGATGATTCATATCATCATCTCGCCAGTCATAGAGTGCGAGCGTACCCCGAAGCACTTCGGCATTGTCCATCATATTAAGAAAACTTGAACCAAGGTGGCTGAGCACTCGCCAATGAAAGCGATCTTCTGAAGGTGGATAAAGCGGTAAAGTGGGTTTACATAAATTACGTACAGTTAATGGAATTTGTAAGGTTTGTTCTGTTCTATCAAGCAATGTGCTTTGTAGTGCTTTACGAGGTAATTGCCCATTAGTTCCAGTGAGTTGTAATGAAAGTGTTTCTGTTTCGGTAGCCAAATCAAGATTTTGTTTTTCACCACCTAAAATAAGCCAAGTATCATGAAGTCCCGCTACCCCACGTTTAACTCGAGTATGGTAATAACGTTCAGGGGCATTATGGCGTAACATGCCACCACGATGACGAAAGCTAGTAAATGGCACATAAATAGATTCATTTGTCCGTTGAGAACCATGTACGCTATCAACACTATAAATTTCAGTATGCCCATCTTGAATACGACGCGGGCGTAATAAATATTCACTTTCTAGTCCATTAACAGTGAGGGGATCGGCTTCTATATTAAAAAGGTTAATGACAGGAACACAATGTAAACGGATATTTTCCTCACTTAATGTGAGCGAGTTATCCCATAAAGTATTTAGAACAATATCTAACTCAAATTTTGATGTTTCTTCAGGAAAATGGATATCACCTAATCCATTAAGCGACACAAACATAAATTTTTCACGAAAAGAAAAATATTCCAACAGCAATTGATAGCCACTAAAAGTGGTATCACCTTTAGGCCAAAGGGCATCCGTATTTTTAAATCCTCCCGGCGAAAAAGAGAGAGGCACGGCTATTCTGTCTTTTGATTGAGGGAGTTTTAAATAGGTTTTTGAAACTTGTTTGGTTAATGCTAAATGCAGTGCATTAGTTGTTGGAATATCACCCGATAAATAAAACGAAAGTTTATGAAGGTTAACTTCAGGCCAATTAATCATTTCACTACATGTAAATTTCAACCGAATAACTGAACGTCCATCTGGCTCGGCCGTTAAATTAACGGTTTCTATTCTTATTGGATTAAGTGTTAAATCTTGCGTTGTTCGATAGTGACAAATTGTTTTTTTCGGACCAATAGGACGAGAAAGTACCTCAAATTGAGCCGATATTTTATCTGTCATTTTCATTTTTTGAATATCTGGTGTTAATTCAATGATTGATAATGAAGGAATTGTTTGTAAATAATGAGGCCACAATAAACTAACAAGGCCTTCTGTTAATTCAGGTAAATCATCATCAATTTTTTGTCTTAATTGCCCCATTGAAAAAGCAAAGCCTTCAAATAAGCGTTCAACAAAAGGATCGGGTGTACCTACTTTATCTAAATCGAGCATTGCGGCTCTATCGGGATGTGCTTGTGCAAACTCTTTTGCTGCTTCTTTAAGATAGCGCATTTCCGCATCAAAATAGCGAAGGGTTAAATCATCCATTAATTTGATACCTTGATTTGTTGAGTAAAATATTAAGAATATAAAATTGAAGAGCGTACAGGATCGATAGCCGTTAATTCACTGAGTAACAGTTCCATTTGTTGTTCAATGCGGTTTTTATCTGAAGTATTACGTTGAATTTTGGCTCTATAAAGGTGGAGTTGTCGTGCTTTTACTTCAAAAATATAGTTAGGCTCCCATTGTGTTAATGGCATCGAAAGTGCTTTTTTATCGAGTTCTCGTAATAAATTTAATGCCAGATCCTGGCGAGCAAATTGTTCTGCTACTCTTGCCATAACGAGGCTTAATAGCCATTTTTGTCTTGGTGTGTTGATATCAGGACGATGTTGTAGCCATTTTAAGGCAATCTCAATGCCTTCATTGTCTGCTTGAGTCATGGCTTCAGGCTCTAGTGCCAATATAGGCTCATCTTCGGATTGGTGAGATGATGAACACGATAAGCCCTGTATGGCATCAAAATTCTCTTCCATAACATGCTGTTTTATCCAACTTAAGGTTACTTCATCAGCAAAGGGAGTTCCATCTTCCCATGACAGTTTTTCTAAATCAGGGAGGCGAGTAAGAAATTGTTTTAAATCGTTTTTTATAACATCAGACCATGCATTCCAAGGAGCAGGAGATTTGCTGAGTGCTTGATATAAATACCATTGCACATCTAACCAAAAATGGTTAACACCTTCAGCAAAAAGCTTGTCAGCTTGTTCTGCAAGTTCTCCCCAACTTTGTTGTAAATAGAGGCGTTTAAGTTGGGCTCTTGCATCCGTTCTTGGGGGGGAAAGGCGAGTGCAACCTTGCTGATCTTGTGGTGGAAGTTGATGAAGCGTATCCCATCTCACTACTTTCATTAATCTATGTCCTGCTAACCAGCCACTAGGTTGATTTCGTAAGTAGTTAGCAAGCACTTTGGATTGATCTAATAATTCGCGACCTGATTGTATTGTTTCTATTGGCGTACTTTGTGATAAAGAAGAGGGCGTTGAAGACGAGTTATAAGAGGATTCATTTCTGCTGATATTTTGTGGTACTAATGAGCTTGTGCCACCAGACTGAGCAAGGCGTTTTTCGAGTGCTTGATGTAATCCAGCAAGTTGAGGTCGTTCAGCTTCATTCCATGTTGTAAGTTCTGTTTCAATTATCGCTAATAGCGCGATAATACGAGAAAATTCATTATGATCGACTTCGGGATAAAGCGATAAGCTATCTAAAACACGTTGTCCTGATAACCACTCTAAGGCAGATTTTCTACTGGTGGCTCGGCTAGGTAATAACGTATCGTGATAGCGAGTGAGCAATCCAGCCAAAAGTCCCAACGAATCCGCAAATCCATGTTCACCTTCTTTGTGCAAGCGAGCCCAAATATAATAAGTTACAACGCGCACATCTTTACAGGCGTTGAGCAGTAAATTTTCAGCAAGTAAGCAAATTAGTTCAGTATCGGCACCAGAGAGTTTATTGACTTCTTCTTTCATGCGTTCAAAGTCATCTTCATAGCAGGGATCATCACCTACAGGTTGATTAGGCGTAATGGGTAATAGCCAACGATCCCATAAAGCGATTTGTTGTTGAGCAAGTTGTTGCACTTTGTTTGTATCATCAGCAAAGCATGATGAAATTAAGGTATCCAATAAGGACATAGTGAGCATATTTCCTTTTAAGATAGTCGGGAATGTGATTTTTATTTAATCCAAAAAGATCTTTTCGGGTAAAACAAAATTGCGTAGTTGCAATAGCGCGATGGGGCCATCGCCCATTTCTGTCCTTAAAGTGTAGTTGAGGGATTGCCCATTTAAGGTTTTCCAACTGACAGAGTAACTACTGGTGCTGCCGGCATAAGGGGCTATATTGGCATCTTCCAATAAACGAATAATGCCCCAGACGCCACGATAATCGCCATAAATACGTGTACCTGTATTGGTGGTGATCCAACTGAGTGATGCACCTGAGGCGACAGTATCCGCTGGCCAAACGAAGCGTTGCCATTGCGGTTGTTGGTTATCATAGATAAGGGACTGTTTATCTATCATTAAGTGGGTTTGCATTATATTGGGTGATGTACCCGGACGTAATTCAAAATAAAGGCGCGCTTCACCATTCGCAAAAACCACATCCCCTAAATAGCTTAATTTATCTAAGGCTTTTAAGAACTCAGGGTTAAAGGTTAAGCCTTGGGCATTGGTGGTATCGGGTACCCAGTGCGTTCCTTCTTTATGTAAAACACCGTTAAGATGGGTTTCAAGGAAGCGTTGAATACGGCCATTATCAGGGCGTAGATATTGCGCCATTAAAGGTAATGAGATTTCACTTTGTGTATTTTTGAGGGGATAACGCCCCCCAAATGCCCTATTCCAATCATTCACAACGGCATTTCGCCATTGGGTATTGATACCTTGTGAGGTCGGCGCTAATAACTGTTGCCATGCCTGAGACAGGGGTTGTACAAGCAGTGTTTGCCCAAAGCCACTCCATTCTTGCCCAAAGCTTGCTGCGATTAAGCTGCCATAATCTTGTGTTTCGGATAAATCGACCGTTTTCCCTTCAAAAACACTTCGGGCTAAGGCTTGAGACATCGCTTGGGGATCGGGCGCATTCACTACTTGCTGGAGTTTTAAGCGCACTCGCGTTACACGTGTGAGATAGGCTTGTAAGCTCAATGTATCGCTGTTTTGTGCGGAAGATTGCGGATCAGTAAAAGCCAGTATTGGTGCAAAAACAGGCTCAAGTGGCCCTGTGAATTCCGCCTTTTGACTAATAACTGGTTGCTGTTCTTTGTTTAATAGATCTTTGGCAGAATTCACAAAAGAGTCTGCTAGCTTTTCTTGCTGACGACCGGTTTTACCTTGATAAGAGAGTGTATTCATTAAGGCAATAATGGGGGATTGTCTGACATCACTCATTAATGTGAGTTGATCAATCGTATCGGAGAGGCTTTGTGTTTCTCGCCACTGTAAGCCATTGAGAAAGCTTAACCAACTGCCCGAAAAATCATTAAAATAGCGCTCGGTGAGATTTTGTTGCAGTTTTTCCGGTGAGATATCAATACCCGTCTCTTTTTGTGTGTCACTTAATACCCAATCTATTTCTTCTCGTCTTTCATAAACGGCTTTTTTAATCGCCGGCTCAATAGAGTCTTCCCACGCTTTACGGGTAAAAATACCGGGTATAGTTTCTGTTGAGCTTAATAAGAAACTGACATCGGTATCCCCCGTCATATCATCCAAGGTCATATCCGCAAAGTTGTGTTGTGCTTGTTGTAAGATTTTTTGGTAAAGCGCAGACTCGCCATTACGTTGACCAATTTGACGAATAAGAATAGTACGGCTTCCGGCAACTAAAGTGCGATTAGGCTTGATTTTCCACTCATCGTGATACGGTAACTGAGAAGCATAGAAAGTGAATAGTTCTGTGCCTAATGTTTGCCATTCACCGTCTTTTAATCCGTGATATTCAGGCCAGATATTCAATGCACTTTCAGTGAAGAAAGCCGGATCAATACGGGACGGATCACTCATCATCAAATAGGCTTTCAGTGTTTGATAAGCAGATTGAGCGCCTTCAATTCGTTCAGCACTTTCAGGAGGGAGCTGCATAAATGCGTGAAGATAATTTTCGAGACGTTGTTGGGTCGAATCACGTAATAATGGCAACATTGCTTGGCTATAAACCGGCCATAAATGACTGAGCAATTGATTGTTGCTACTTAAGCCAAAGCGTAACCAAAATGGCACCGCAGTCTGTTCTCTATAACTCAATAACCCCAAGGTTTGTTGTAAGCCATATTGTGCCTGCAAACGGGCAAATTCAGATTGATGATTGTCTGTTGCCAACTGCGCTTGTTGGTGGCTTTGGGTAATTAATTGGCGATTCATAAAGTAAGAGACCACCATACCAATGCCCCACAGCGTCATGGCGGTTGCAACGGTATATTGCAAAATACGTTTTGAATTTAAACCTAACGGCGAGGCTTTTAACGGATAGGGCAGCTGTGAATTTGCCGTGAGGAGTGCTTTCCAATGGTGATTTAAAATCCATTGATTATTTTGTGATGAAGTTGCAGACACGTTATTGTAAGTGGGTGTACTAAAGAGCATGCCAGCAAACGGTAACGAGCGATAACCAGATAAAAGTGGCGCCAAGTTATTGGCGAGTTTTTCACCGCCTTCATGCTGTAAAAAGCGGGCTAAAGCCAATAAATAAGTGTGTGCTTGATTGTGTAATACAGCGAGTGTGCCTTGCTCAATAAGAGCAGGTAACAGCTTATTCATATCGTTTGAGAGTATTTCTGAAGTGGCATTTAATGGTGCAGAGTAAAGTACTGTTGGTGCCTCTTCCGTGGTCATATCTCCATTATTACTGATATTCCAAAGCCAAATAGGCGCTTGCCAGCGTAATTGACGAAAGAGCTGGTGGAAATAACGGCTTGCGGTGTCTGTATTGGCTGGGTTTAAGTGATTAAATAAAGAATGACCCAACGGTTGTTGCGATAAGCTGTTCTCAGAGACCCAAATAACCGCATCAAGCGGACGACGTCGGCGCAGTTGTTTTAAATCTTGAATTAAATTTTCATCCATACTTTGATTAATATCGCCCCCATAGATAAGTAACGTGCCGTTGTTTTCTTGCCAGATGTCCGTTGTTAGATTGGGAGTGAGTTTTTCGACAGAAAGGGGCGTGCCGATAAGGAGTATGCGTATTAAATTTTTTGAATTACGATGACCATATTGTTTAAATATATCATCAATAAATGAATTATTTTTTTTGTTTATTTCTGGTAATGTTTTTGTATTATATAAGAAAGGTTTACTGAGTAATGGAATAACTTTCTTCCATCCATAAATAAAAAATGGAAAAGCTAATAATAAAGCTATCCAACTGGAAAAAGTAAAAAATATAATTTCTTTAGGGGAGTAATCTGTTTCTAAGATCTTATTACCAAAAAGATAATAAAGTATACTTAATGTAAAAAGGGATATTGTAAGAATAACAGTATAAATAATAAATAAATCCCGAGTTGAAGAAAGCTTATCATTGATTTTCATCTTTATGAATAACCCCTGCTATATATTGATCGTTATAATATCCTGAAATCCATCCACAGCTACTAATGTCGTTATTCATACAATGTAGAACAGAAAATGAAATAGCTAAAAATGGTGATGAGCAACTACTGTTACCAAAGTAATCTTGTACGATATTATCGGCTGAATAGAGTTGTGTTGATAAAAAAGAATAAGATGCTTGAGTATCAATCGATATATTTACTTCTGGTGAGTTTTCTATCCCTGAATATTTCATTATTTGAGATGCTAACTCATTAGTGTTTTCATTATTTGATACTTCACAACGATGTAAATAGTAAGCATCTTTATTTGGAAATATTGTCCATAAAAAACCGGTTTCAGCCAATCTACCTGTATTGATGTCATCAAAAATATTAGAACCACCAACAAGATTATAATACTTAGCTTTATAGTGAAGATAATAATTATCAATAATGGTATCTAATGTGTTTACTGAGTCAATAAATATAGTTTTTAGTGGTGGTAAAATATGGTGACTTTTTAGATGCTCAATAAATTCATTTAGGCTGGATTGACTTCCTTTCCAATAAATATTATCGATTTTAATATTGTCTATGTTGTTTTCTTCTCCATTTATAAAATGATCTGCTAGTAATTTAGCCATCATTTCTTCTCTATTTTTTTTATTTCCGATAAGTGCAGAGCAAGGAATGCGCTCTTGACCATCTTCTATTATAGGAAGTGGTGAAACAGGTCTAATTTTTAAAACTTGATGCCATTTATGTTGATTCTCACCAAGAGAGCCGATAATAATTGCGTCTTTTATGGGGATTGAAGCACTATGGTATAACCACCATTTTTTATTATCATCATCGAATTGTTTTTTAAATAAGTTATTGTTGTGATTATTTAATGTTTTTAAAAAAAGATAAAGTAAAAATAAAAATGATGAAACAAAAATGGGAATGAAAATGCTGGATATTAAAATAAAATATTTATTTTCTACTTTACTGTTTGATGAAATAACATTGGTAAAAAATAAAGATAAACCAATAAGGATAAGCATCCATTTTAATAACTTTTTCCAATTTATTGGTTTATCTTGTGAAAATTCAGGGTAACGCGGAGGGTATCTCACGAAAAATCTCCTGATTTTTTAAAGACCGAATTTAAATAAATAGGATTGTTAATAATAATTTAAGCAATCTGTAAGATTTTTTTTGTATCAATAACTTGAGTCAAACTATTAATAACACCTTGTGTTTGCTCAATAACTGATTGGGCTACAGCAATTGATTGTACAGGCCCTGCATTTTTAGTCGGTTTAACATCCTCTGGATTAATAGGTAATGCTAATCCAGTTACCGCATTTACCACTTCATATTCCATTGACATAACGCCTAATGTGCCGGCAAAAGCACCTAATGCATTTTTAATATTCTTTTGTTTAACTACATACGCCATACCGCCAATAAATGTGGCAACACCAATGATTTTTCCGGCAATTGCAACAGGGGATAAAAATTTATTAGTTTCGCTACCTGCATAGATCATTCTATAACTAAAATAACTTGCCCAAGGTTCTCTAGATTGTAATGCATCATGCATAAACCAAGCTCGAGAATCATGAAATTGATTATCAAATAAATCTCTTGTTAATAATTCATCAGGATCAGGCGTATTGTTTTCTTTAAATAGAGGAAACCCTTCACCTTTTTGATAAATATCATCACCACTTTTTTTCATATAAAAATATTCAGTTTTTTCATCATCAGTATTTAATAAGCACATTATATTATTTAATAAATTATCGACAGAAAACTGTTTCCAATTTCGAATTTCTCTTCGCCCATTATAATAGTCAGCTTTAAACTCTTCAGCTGCTTCTCTTAATTGTGTTTTACCTAGCATGGGTTCATAAATACGAGGCCCTACAAGATCTCCTAGTGAAAGGGTGTCTGTACCATTTTTTATTTTTTCGTTTTGTGCTTTTTTTATATCACCTTTAGTAGTTTCCCATGTTTCTTTATCTTCTTTGATCTGTTCAGTTTTATGTTGTAATGCATTTTTATAAAAATCTTGATTAAAGAGATTCATATCGGCATATCTATCAATACGCCAAGCCGTCATCCATGCCATTTGTAATTCCACTATTTTTTCTAATGACATATTTGCACGGCAAGCATTGAATCTTCCTGAGAAATTGGTGGTAGAGACAGGTGGTAACCCTAAGGTGATTTTTCGCCAAGCATTAAAGCGTTGAATTAAGGTTGGGTTTATTTCAAATAAATTGAGAATTTCTGGTTCTACTGGTTCACTCATATTCTTTTTTGAAATTGTTAATGGAGATCGAACCGCTATATTAAGGGGGGAGCCAGCTTGAAATGCTGAAAGGTAGAGATCATGTAAGACGATTTGTGAAACTAACATGGAAGGATCTTCAAATGCCTTACCCTGATCACCGACCAAATATCCCCCTCCAATATCAGAGTGAACACCAGGGTAAACCACTTCTTCAATATCAGATATTTTAGGATAATAACCATGTTTGTTATCTTTATTATCCCAAACATAAGGACGCCTTATTGTGTCTAATGGAAAACAAAAACGTTGTTCATGGGCAGAAATAAAATGACGACAACATTTAATAAAACGAGGAAATAGTCTTTCATTAGGGAGTTGTTGAGTGTCATTTGCCCAATCCATATGGCCCGAAAAGAAGGGCGCTAAGTGCACTATACCCACAGAGGGTACGGTATCTAAAATGCCGATAAATTCGACTTTTACGTCAATACCACATAATTGCTGAATAGGTTTATCTGCATCTTTTGGGGTATCAAATAATTGAGTCACCCAATTAACAAAGGTTCTTGCTTCCGCCGCACCACGAGAGAAACCATAAACATAAAGTTTAATCGCTAATGTTTTAGGTTTAAGTTGCAACCCTTCAATAATCTCTTTTTTATTAATTAAAGAATGGATAACGGCACGGCGACGCCCTTTACCACTAATAGGAAGGTATGTGGGGGTCGCCATATCGTTTAAATGTGTTCTACATTCAGATATATTTAATCTCTTATTGCCAGAAGCTACGCTTAATGTATTGGCTAGCATTAATAAAGCCCAGTTAATACGATTCTCACCACCTGTTGCAAATATTAACCCCGTATTAGTGAAATTATATTCTGCTATTTCAGGAAAGGCTGTGCCGACACCAGGCATATAATATTTAAAATATTCTCTTTCTTTTTTATTAGGATTGTTTTCATCTTCATTGGTGGCTTCAAATAATCGAGTAATATTGGTGGCTGTTTTAGGCTTAGCCTTCATATCTTTATCTCGATTATTATTGGTGCCATCAAAAAAGAAACTGATATGTAAATTACGACAGCAGTTATTTTTTACGCCAGCAAGGCTGGAATTATGATTTCGTTTCTCTTCTTCTCGTATTTTATAATTATTCTCTATTTGTTGTTGCGTTAGTTCTAGTCGCCCATCATCTGGGAAATGATTAGGCACCCAAACTGGATCTGCTTTTATTTCTTCGAACATACGGCTGGCTCCTTCATATTATGAGGCTCATTAATTGGGTATTCAGGATCACCATAGCTATAGCAAGAGGTGGTAATTTTCACCTCATTACAAGGTAAAAAGTGGACATCGACACCACACACTTCTTTATCATATTGTGGAATAGGCACCCAGGCTTCGTGGCTTGAGGTATTATCGTGTAGCTTTTGCTTCCACTGACGATAGGCTTCTACTTCGTTAAAGTTAGGTGCCGGGAAGGGTAAATTATTTTTATCTACTTTATTCCATTGAATATGTGCGATTAAATTAGGGTGCCATTTTTCAGGGATCATTACACAGCAGACGGTGCCACCAATACTACCGTAACCTTCATTGATCGAAAAACCAGTGATACTGTATTGAGTGTGGTTATAGCCTTGAAGCCCTGCTCCTAACATCGGGTTTTGGGGTTTCGTACCCCAAGAGCCGGTATTGGCGCAACCAGAAAGGAAAAAAGAGATAATTAAGAGTGAGACAAGCTTGGGGAAAATTCGCCAAAAGGTTATTTTTGGGGACATACGGCGGGCTCCTTCATTTTCATTGGTTCAGTGATTGGGTATTCAGGATCGTGATAGCTATAACAGGACGTGGTAATTTTCACTTCGTCACAAGGTAAAAAATGGACTTTAACACTACAAGGTTCGTCATATTGCGGAATAGGCACCCAAGCTTCGTGGGTCGAGGTATTATCGCGGAGTTGTTGTTTCCAGCGTTTATAGGCTTCGACTTGACTAAATTTAGGTGCTGGTGGGAATTTTGTGGTATCGACCTTTTTCCATTGAATATGTGCGATTAAATTAGGGCGCCATTTTTCGGGGAGCATCACACAACAGACCGTGCCGCCAATACTGCCGTAACCTTCATTAATTGAAAAACCTGAAATTTCAAATTGAGTGTGGTTATAGCCTTGAAGCCCGGTCCCTAACATCGGGTTTTTCGGTTTTGCCCCCCAAGAGCCCGCATTGGCGCAACCAGAAAGGAAAAAAGAGATAATTAAGAGTGAGACAAGCTTGGGGAAAATTCGCCAAAAGGTTATTTTTGGGGACATACGGCGGGCTCCTTCAAATTATGAGGCTCATTAATCGGGTATTCAGGATGGCCATATCCTTTGCAAGACGTGGTGATTTTGACTTCGTCGCAAGGCAAAAAATGGACTTTAACGCTACATGGTTCGTCATATTGCGGGATCGGCACCCAGGCTTCGTGATAAGTCGTATAACGGTCTAATTCTTTTTCCCAGCGGTTATAGGCTTCGACTTGGCTAAATTTAGGTGCTGGTGGGAATTTTGTGGTATCGACCTTTTTCCATTGAATATGTGCGATTAAATTAGGGCGCCATTTTTCGGGGAGCATCACACAACAGACCGTGCCGCCAATACTGCCGTAACCTTCATTAATTGAAAAACCTGAAATTTCAAATTGAGTGTGGTTATAGCCTTGAAGCCCGGCCCCTAACATCGGGTTTTTCGGTTTTGCCCCCCAAGAGCCCGCATTGGCGCAACCAGAAAGGAAAAAGGAATAGGCTAGAATTAATAATATTAGTTTTAATTTAATCATATTACCTACTTTATTTATTATAAAATAATGATGAAATATAAATAATTAGTTTATGATTTAATATTTATATCAGAAAGGGAACTTACTAAAGTACAGCCACAAGCGCAATGATGTCCATCTAATGCAATTGCTTTTTTATTTATTATTGAGTTTGTTGCTCCTTCAATAATTTTATTTTTACCATGTTTATTACAAATAACAGTATCACCAATACAAGCGACAGGTTTCCCATATGCTAAGTATCTTCCGGTCATCACTTTTCCACCATAAGGATTTAAGGTATCTCCAACTCTAATTATTTTTTTCATTTTATGTTCTATCTAAGTATGAATTTAAAAAATAGTAATATGAATAATTTAATTATTAAAAGAGTGTTTGCGAATATATTCCTCTGTAGTGCCTAAGTAATCGCTGTTATTAGCTTGAATAGCAAGGTGATATAAGCGATTAAAGTTTTCTTCTTGAGTTATTGATGTGTTATTAAATTCAGAATATGACCTTAGTTCTTCAGCATCACTAATACAGCCAATTTTATTAATTTGTTCATCGTTAAATTGTATTATTGAAAAAGACTTATCCTCAATTTCTGGGTGATAGCTACCTAATAACCAACTCATATCATTATCTCTATCTAGCCAGCCCCAAATAAATGTAATATCAGTAAATCTTTTTTGTTGTTCAGGGGTAAGAATATCTTTTATTAATGTTGGAAATACTCGTGTATCATAAAAACGAAGTAAACAAGATTTAAATCCCCATTCTACTTCTGCAAGAGAAAGTAAAAAAGTAGATAACATATTAAATGAAAGAGGGGATGATGTTATTAATAATCTAGGCTCTGAATAAAGTAATTCAAACAACGCTTCTAACAAAATTAAGTGTGTACTTTTATTCCACTCAATACGAATAAGCAGGGGGGCTTGTTCCAAAAAACCTTCTTCTGGCATATTAGTGAAAAGAGAAAACCATCTAATGTCATTATCCATTTTTATTAACGCTGGAACAATAGGGTTCTCTATCCCCGCTTGATCAATAATAATATCAATATAATCTAGATGCGTTTTTTCTGAGATCAATTTTAATTGATTTATCCACTGCGTTGTTATTTCTTTTGAGGGGGCTTGCAATGTATTATTCACGAATGGCGACTCCCATAGCATTTTCTTGTGCTTTCTTTAAACACTCTTTACAAACAGATTGAGGAAGGTCAGGCAATGGAAAATCTTCACTCGCCGGCTCACTCCAAATGTGTTGTCCTTTTAGACTTAATCGGCTTGGTGAGTGGATTTCAATTTGCCCATCAGGCATTATTTTTATATATCCACCGCCACAACCTAAAGTAATTCCATTTTTAGCAGTTAATTGAATATGACCTTGAGTTGATTGAACGGTAATATCTTTAAGTGCTGTCGCTTCAAAGATATCGCCATGCGATTCTAATTCAAAAGGCCCTTTTCCTGAGACAATGCGTATTCCTTCTTTTTGAGATAGCATCGAAATTTTTTTATAAGCATTGACAGCTATATTCTCTGTACTAGATAAGTGCATTTCACCTTTCGTTTGAGCATAGAGTGCTTCAACACTTTGCATAAGTAATGTTTCATTGGTAACAATGCCTATTCCTTCTGGTGCATGCATTAGAATAGAAGGGGATGCTAGTTTATCTGTATTTTTTAAAAGATTATCTAACTCTTCTTTTTCTGGTTGGAGATTGTGGTGTGCTTGAGTAATTTCTCTGCAATCATCTAGTTGACTTATTGCACCTTTTATTAACGATATTGCAGGTTCCATTGCCAGCACTTCACCACCGGCTTTGGTTTGATTATCTGCACTAATAAATAATCCTTTACCCGCTCTTATTGCTCCCCAACTATCAGTGCGTAATTCAAAGCCTTCGCCACGTTTATCACGATTGGCATCAACAATATGCCCTAAGTTTAACTGAGATTTGCCCCCGTATTCAGTGCTGATTTTGATATGTTCTTGCCCGCGTTTATCTTCCATACGTAGCTTATTATTAGCCGGAGTACGAATAACATTACGAGTGTTATTTCTATCCGTTACATGATCGGGATGGCGTGAATCATGTAATGCATGGGCGATATAAGGTCTATCAGGATCGCCTTCATGAAAGGCGATAGCCACTTCTGTGCCTTGAATTAACGGAAAATGCATCCCATAGGTATCGCCGGCATAAGGTTTTGCCAAACGTACTGGCATACTTTCATAGCCCATCGGTTTTTCATCACGATCGGCATCAAATTTTACCCAATAAAAGCCGTCTTCATTTTGGTGTGCGTAAATATCGTTATCTTTAGCACTAGTAATACGTGCAGTCAGTGTGCCTGTAATCATGGGGCGGGGTTTAACAATAGGGCGCCAACAAAGTGTTTCACTATAAGGAATAGCATTAAATCGTACTTGTAGTGCTTTTTCTCGACCACCACTAAAGCGTACGCGGGTAATTAAAATCGGTGACTGAAACACAGACGGCAACGATGAAGGTATTGTGCTGTCAGTGATGGAAAGCACTTGTAGCGGTGATAAAAAATCCGCATTACTTTCGCCTTTTAAGCGCGTTTGACGAGTTAGAAAACGTTCATGATCAAGCCGTGCCCAAAAGTTTGCGGTTTCGGCTTCTGGTGTGATTTTATCACCACGAGTAAGGTGTCTTGCTTGGTAATGATAAACTTCACCATAATGAATATCATCCCCTTCACCACGGGTCATATCCGTTACTGCTGAAATCAAGGTGTCTTGTGATTGGCGGTGGTTATAGTCTTTGGTGAATACATTTTGTTCAACTACTTGATGATGTAATGATAATCCCCATACGCTTTCTTGGTGATTATCATTCATACCTGATGGGCTGTTTAAAGGCAGAGTTTTATCAAAGGTATAAGCACTTTGGCGATCAGCAAAACGGATCACTTCGGTTTGTGTTTGGTCTTGTAAATAGAACGAATAAAAAATACCGACTTCACTTAATAGTCGTTCTATAAATTGGCGATCACTTTCATTGTATTGGTTGATTTGCTCACGCTTGGGATATTCATTTTTAAGTGTAAATTCAAACTCCCAATCTTTGAAATTATGCTCACGTAAAATTTGGCTGACAACATCGGGCACCGACTGGTTGAGGAAGAAACGATGTGTACGGATTTGATGGCGTAATAATGCAAAAACAGGCTCAATCACGAGTTGATAACGCGCTTCATCAACCGAACCTGATAGACGCCGAAATTGGGTGACAACACCATGAACTTGCTTGGTGATGGGTTCTTGTGTAGCTAAATCAGTCAGGCTATTTAACGGTGGTGTAAAAGATAGCGTTGCACTACGGCGCAACAGTTGTTGCGGTTGTAAATCCTGAGCTTGGCAAGTAAACATTATTTGATAATGATAGGTATCACTTATTGCTTCGCGTCCGGTGAAGTGTTCTACATCAAATAAAATATCACAACCTTGTACATTAAGATGATAGCGATTTTGTCCATTAAGTAGAGTCTGAGCTGTTTTTTTCAAGTTCATAGCTGAGTTATATAAACATATCCCGTCTGTTTATTATGAACAAACTTTCTATGTTTATCCTTTTGAAAGAGTTTTAATTGATATAATAACGTTTAATAATTGTAGATATTATTTTTCAATGATTACTTGTAAATCTTGCATAGTATTATTTAATTCTTCTTTTTTTTGTTTCTTAATAAGCTCTGATATTTGATCAGCTAAATAATATGTTGGAGGGGGAAGTTGAGCCATATCTATAGGAATTTCTTTTCCTGTCGATAAATCTAAAAATATAATTCCGTATAAAGGTTTATATGCTATGCCTAGTAATTTTATTGTATCTAAATAATTAGATGTTTCTTCAGGTTGCATAATTAATTGCATAGATTTATTTGATCTATGGCCAAAGTAGATCATTCTTGATAAAAAGTAACTACTAAAAGGCTCTCGAAGTCCACTCTCTGAGTGCATAAACCATGCACGAGAATCATGTATTTGATCATCAAGTAAACTAATAACATTTTTAAGGTCTATGTCTTGAGTTATTTTTCTCATCGATAAAGACATTATTTTTTTAAATATGGTACTGCTCATAGCTTTTAAACTTAAATACTCTTGCCTTTCATCTTGAGTTGTAGCTATGTAAACAAGCTTATCAGCAGATTGAAATGCTTTTAGTAAATTTGCTTTTGATATAACATCAGGTGGAAAAGTAACTTCAGGATTATTTTTACAGTTTTCTAATTGTGTTTGATATATTGATGATCCTTCACCATGTACTTTTTTAAACCATTGTGCTTCTTGTTGACATTCTATTTTTGATTTTTGGTTTATTTTTATTAGTGGTGTAGGTCTGGATATTCCTTTTAAATCTTCTAGTTCAAATTTAAATTCTAAAGATGCCTCCCATAATTGCCCTCTGGCATTTGTTGCATCAAAAAGTGGTGGTCCCATATTTTTATCGCTTGGTTTCCAATTGGAAAGGTCGGTTATTTCTTTTTTTTCCTCGTTTCTTATTGATGCTTTTTCAGCAATATCCTGTATTTTTTTCTCATATTCTAATGCTAATGTGGTAGTTGCTTGTTTTGAAAATTCAGCTTCATAAGGTTGAGCTAAAATATCAGAATGTTGTGGTGCATTTTTAAAAAATGATTGATGCGTTAAATTAATTTCGTCACTTTGTTCTGTACCATAGCGACCAATTCTCCACGCTGTGATTAAAATAAGCTGAATTTCCATCGCATATTCTAAAGTACTCGCCGCAAAACGCGGAGGCATAAAACATGAGGTATTATCAGTCGTATTATGTGATAAGGCAGATTGTTCAGGTAGAGTATAGGTTCGCCAAGAGTTAAATTTATCTACTAAATCTTCTGATATTGCAAATTCATCGAGTAACTCATCACCCATAACTAAAAAAGAATATTCTTTTTTTATGTTAGGAACTAGATCAATACTCTTTGAGGAAAAAAGTAATGGTGCTCCAGCATCGATTGCTGCTGCATACATATCATGTAATGTAATTTGTGATAATAATTCTTTATGCTGGTTTCTTGCTTTACCTTGGTCGCCGGCTGGATAACCTCCACCAATATCAGAGTGTACTCCTGGGTAAATAACTTCAACAGAATTAGGGGGATAATGACCTTCGGGTGTCCGAATTGAGTCAACAGTAAAACATTGTCTTTGTTCATGGGCAGCAACAAGATGGCAAATATTTTTGACAAGTGATGACTTTGGCAACTGCTGTGTACCACTTGCCCAACCATTATGCCCTGTAGCGCCAGGGACAACATTAGCTAATCCCACTGCGGCAACAGTGTCAAATAAACCTAAAAATTCAACGGAAACAGGTAAACTATAAATGGTTCCCAAAGGACACGGTTTTTTCCATGCGTGGGGTAATTCTTCAAAATGATAATTTAAAAATTGATTAAGCCAGTAAACAAAAGTGCGTGCTTCTGCTGCACCTCGAGAAAATCCATAAGCATAGATTTTTAAAGCGACAATATGCGGTTTTACTTTAGATATTTTCCATTTTAAAGGCTTAAGAAAATCGTTTAACGGTTTGACGGGATTATAGGTTTTATTGAATTTACTGTATGCGGATCCAACGATTAACCCTAAGATCCCCATAGTAGCAGCTCCTGCAGTGCCATAAAAAGCATCAGTAGAGTCTAGATCGGTATTTGTCATTGATTCAAAATTTAAATCTGTACTCATTTCTTTAAGTAAGGCTCGTTTATCTGATAAAGAGAGCCCATCACCTGTTACTGCATGATAAATGGCATCACAAACTTGAATTAATCCCCAACTTATTCTGGCTTCACCACCGGTTGCAAAAATTAACCCATCGGAATAATACTCATCTGTACCAATATCTGGGAAAGGGGTACCAACACCAGAAATATAATAACTATAAAAACCTTGATTCTTAACTTCATTCTTTTCAGGAGAAGAGGCATGATAAAGCTTAGCAACATTAGAGGGATGAGGCGGAATTGATGCTTCAGTATCATTATAATTGTTATTATTTGTGCCATCAAAAAACAAACTTACGTGTAAAGTTTTACAACATAGTGCTTTTTTTTGTTTTTTAGCGTTTTGATAATATTCTATTTCTTTATTCGTTAGTTTTTCATGATTAGTACTGATTTGTTCTTTTGTGAGCGCTAGGCGTCCTTTTTTAGGAAATAGAGGTGGAGCCCAACAAGGATCACCTTGGGATCTTATGGTTGAAATAGCTTTAGTGGCTTCGGTTTCTATCGTTTCAATAAAGATGGAGTTTACTTGCTTGGACATATTTCTGGCTCCTCCATTTTTGTTGGAACCGAAATAGGATAATTAGGATGCCCCGGAGAATAACAAGACAAGGTGATCCGAACTTCTTGGCAGGGAAGAAAATGCACTTTGACATCACAGGGGTCGTCATATTCAGGGATTTCTACCATTTTGCTATAACGACGATAATTGGCTTCATGTAACCTCATATAGTCATCGTAAGTAGGATCATTAAACTCAGGAATATCACCGGGGTAAGCATCAGGATCGACTTCCCATTCCACGTTGACCCATTGATTCGGCGTCCACTTGGCGGGCACAACAATGCAACAGGTTCCGCCCCCGCCTTTGCCATAATAGCCATTGACTTTAAACCAGTTAACGGAGGTGCCTTTGACATGGTTAAAGCCGTGTAAATTTCCAGCTAGGTAGTCATCTTGTGGTTTTTTTTGGGGGAAAAACAGTGAACTCACGACGATAATGGCCAGAATAGCCCCAACGACAATAACTTTTTTACGGGTTAATTTTTCGAGCATACTGCAGGCTCCTCCATATCATCAGGTTCATTGACAGGGTAGTCAGGGTGCCCCCATGATTTACAAGACAAGGTGATCCGAACTTCTTGGCAGGGAAGAAAATGCACTTTGACATCACAAGGGTCATCATATTCGGGGATTTCTACCATTTTGCTATAACGACGATAATTAGCCCTATGTTGTTTCATGTAGTCATCGTAAGTAGGATCATTAAACTCAGGAATATTACCTGAATAAGCATCAGGATCGACTTCCCATTCCACGTTGACCCATTGATTCGGTGTCCACTTGGCGGGCACAACAATGCAACAGGTTCCGCCCCCGCCTTTGCCATAATAGCCATTGACTTTAAACCAGTTAACGGAGGTGCCTTTGACATGGTTAAAGCCGTGTAAATTTCCAGCTAGGTAGTCATCTTGTGGTTTTTTTTGGGGGAAAAGCAGTGAGCTCACGACGATAATGGCCAGAATAGCCCCAACGACAATAACTTTTTTACGGGTTAATTTTATAGGCATGCTTAGATTTCCCTATTCCTTAATGATATGCATTAATCAATGCTGCAACTCATCACTAAAGCTCAGCGTTATTCCATCTTCATCGTTATAGCCCAAAATGACATACTGTGATTTCTCTGCATTGGCTTGGCGTAAAAGAAGTTGTTGGCTAAGAATAGGGAGTATTTGTTGATTAAGCAGACTATCGATATTTCGTGCACCGGTGTCTGGTAATAAACAGGCATCTACAATGGTGTCGTAGAGGGTTTCTTCAACAATTCCCGTTAATCGATAGTGAGTGTAAAGTCGCTTGATCACATTTTTTAATTTCATCTCAACAATAATACGTAGTGCTGTTGCATCAAGAGGACGGTAAATTAATGTTTGGAATCGAGCCAATAATGCGGGTTGAAAATGATCACGTAAAATAGGGCGAAGTGTTTCTTGTAAATCGCTATCGGTACTTAATGGTGACTCTTCCAGTTGTTGCATTAAATAATCACTGCCTAAATTTGCAGTCATTAAAATAACGGTATTTCGAAAATCAATTTCTCGCCCCTCACCATCACGCATAAAGCCTCTATCAAATACTTGATAGAAAAGATTGAGAACATCACGATGGGCTTTTTCAACTTCATCTAATAACACAATGCTATAAGGGCGTTTTCTTACAGCTTCAGTTAATACACCACCTTGACCATATCCCACATAACCCGGAGGTGACCCCTTTAATTGGCTGACAGTATGTGCTTCCTGATATTCAGACATATTGATAGTGATTAAAGACTTTTGACCACCAAATAAGCATTCGGCTAACGCAAGCGCAGTTTCTGTTTTACCGACACCACTTGGACCCACTAATAAAAATACGCCTTGAGGGCCATTTTCAGACACTAATCCTGTTCTGGATGCACGTAAACGTTGGGCTAACGCGAGTAAGGCACTGTCTTGACCAACGACATATTTTGATAAGTTACTTTCTAGCTCTAACAGGCCAATTTGTTCATCTTTAAGTAGGCTTGAAAGCGGAACGCCAGTCCAATCAGCAATAACAGTTGCTACAGTACGAACATCAACATCGGGATTTAATAATGGAGCGTCTTGTTGTAACTGAATAAGTTGTTGCTGAAGTTGTGCTGAAAGCTCTGCATTTTCAGGATCTCGACGACTTTCAATTAACTCATAGATAATCTTTTTTTCTTGTTCAAATCGTTGTTTTAATGTTTCGAGTTGAATAGCAAGCTGGGCATCTTGAGTAGATAAATCGGGTAGTTTGATTTGATTCGCTAAATTACCAATAGTGATATCATCAAAAATCGCTTTTTGTTCTAGTTCGAGTGCATGACGCTTGGCTTTAATGCGAGTGAGTTCTTCAGGTAAGGTATCTAAACTCATCCGAATACGCGCACTGGCAGTATCAAGTAAATCAACGGCTTTATCAGGAAGTTGGCGACCAGTTAAATAACGGCGAGATAAGGTGACGGCTGCTTTTACTGCATCATCGGTAATATGTACACCATGATATTTAGCATAACGGGATTTAAGTCCTCGTAACATTAAAAAAGCTTTTTCATCATCCGGCTCGTCAACTTTTACGATTTGGAAACGACGTTCTAATGCCGCATCACGTTCAAAATATTGTTTGTATTCTGACCAAGTGGTTGCTGCGATGGTACGTAATTCACCACGTGCTAATGCTGGTTTTAATAAATTAGCGGCATCGGCACCACCGGCTTGGTTACCTGCACCAATAATGGTATGAGCTTCATCGATAAAAAGCAGTATTGGCGTGGGTGATTGTTGAACGGCATCAATAACATTTTTTAGTCGTTGCTCAAATTCACCTTTTACGCCAGCTCCTGCTTGTAATAAACCTAAATCGAGGGTGCGTAATGAGGTGGTTTGTAAGCTGATAGGGACATTTTTTTCAGCAATACGTAATGCTAATCCTTCAACCAGTGCGGTTTTACCGACACCCGGTTCACCAACAAGAATAGGGTTGTTTTTACGCCGACGAGAGAGAATATCAACCATTTGGCGAATTTCGTCATCTCGACCAAATACGGGATCAATTTCACCAAGGCGCGCTTTTTCTGTTATATCAAGAGTGAATTTATTTAAGACAGCAAGAAGGGCATCACTTAATGTATCGCCAATAATGGCACTATCTGCTGTTGAAGATGTTGTGGTGGCTTCATTATTTGGCGCAAGCGGGGCTTTAGGTAAATGATTATAAGAAGCCAATTGCTGAATTTCTGGCCTTTCATCAGATTGAGCATCAAGTAGAGGTCTTAATCGTTGTAGTTGTGTCTCCCCCAATGTCATTAAAGGCCAGAGTGCATCAAGTTGAATTAATGCTGGCTGTTTTGTCATGGAATGCAAGAGATGTACACTGCGAATGTGTTCTATATCTTCATCAAGAGATGCAATAACCCAAGCATTTTTGATTAATTCTAGTAAGGGCTTGGATAATTGAGGTCGGCTATGTATAGAGCGAGGTAATTTATCAATTGCATCAAGTAAGCTTTGCCAAAGTGCCGTTAAATCCCATTCATAACGACGGGCTAATACAGTAATGTCACTTTCACCGAGTTCGAGAATTTTTAATAACCAGTGTTCAATAGTCACTTCTGCATGGGCACGGGTTTGGCATAATGAGGCCGCAGCTTCCAGCGCTTTTGCACAATAAGGATTTAAGCGACGTAATAGCATGACAGATTGATTTTCCATATTTTTTCCCAGTATTGAAGTTCCTATTGAGGGGGTTTAGGTACGCTACCGCCCTTAGCCATAGACCGAGGCTCATAAGGTCATTTCTTACTCGTCATATTTCGAGTTGTAGCGTTACTCGTCATATTTCAAGTTGTAGCGTTGTTGACTGCACTCACTCGCACTAGTCACATACTTATGTATGCTCCTAGTGACTCATTCATTTGTCGCCTAGCTACACCTTGAACTATTTAGACGTACTTTGAGCTATTCAGAGTATTGCTCGTCGTGCTTTGAATTATTTAGGGTGTAATTAGGTAATGGTGTTTTAATTTAAATGTTTTTAAAAACAGGCGGTTAACCGCCTGTTTTTTTAGTGTTACGCAGTAGCGCGTTCATTCCATGAATCTGAATGAATGATATTTCCGTCTTTGTAAGTCCAAGTGATTTTTTCGTAACGCAATTCAACTTCTTCAAGGTGATTGTGTTTCTCTTTGGTTGGATCTTTGATGTTGTGCATCTTAGGAGCCACTTTTACGACTTTGACGTTTTCAAGTGTGGTGTTGAAATATTCAACTTCTTGACCTGCGTCATCGATGCGATACCACTTAAATTCTGCCTTTTTCAAGGTTTGTCCCGTTGTAACTGCCTTGTACAAATACGGGCTAGAGGCATCGATTTCTTTAACGAAGATAAATGGAGTATGGATACGTGTACCGGTTAATTTGCCAGTATTGTTATCTGTTGGAATGTACAAGTTGTGATCTTGAGCGACGACTTCAATACTGCCTTCACGATCTTGAACATTCACAGAGCCTTTGATATCAGCATTACCGTCATCTTTTAACCAGAGGTATACAGGAATAGCCATAATTACATCTCCTTTCTAAGGTTTAGTTGCCACCATCCTTCAGTGGCGTAAGGTCATCAGCTAATACCTGACAAGCATCGGCTTGAGGTATCAGGCGAATTTCAACTCGACGATTACGGGCACGCCCGTCGAGTGTTGAGTTATCTGCAACAGGTTGATGTTGACCATATCCTTGCACTGCAAAGCAAGATGGTGCGATATCACTAGTTTTGATCATCCAGTCGCGTACAGCTTCAGCTCTTTTGAGCGAGAGTTTTTGGTTTAAATCAGAGTTACCGGTATTGTCGGTATATCCTGAAATGACAATTAACCAACCCGGCTTCGCTTTGATATTGATAAGTGCATCAACAAGGACTTTGGTGGCTTCATTTTTTAATTCATATTGACCAGAAGCAAAGAGAGTAAGGCTATCTAAAGTCACCATTTCAGGGACTTCTTGTACGATAATGGGAGCTGGTGGTAGTGGTGGGGACCATGAACTGAGTAAAGCATGCAAGTAAGGCAGTATATTATTACCTTGGTATAATGCTAAAGAGTAGCGAGCAGGAATACCTTCTCGTTGCCAATGGGAGAGAAAAGCTGCATCTGAAAGTAACTGTTTATAAGCTACTTTTTTAGGCTCTAAGTTTTCATCGGTAAGACTTTTAAAGTGATGAATATCATTACCTATATCATAAATTAGCTGTTTGTTATGATGATAACTTCCTGATATTGCTCCAATAAGAAATAATCCACAGATCATGCCAACAACACCAAAGGTGGTTTCTATTTGCAGTAAGTTGACATCGTGGGTGAATTTATTAATCAGGAGATCAGGTAATGGCAATTCTTCACTTTGATTGGGTGCTTTAGTAATAGATGGGAATAATGTAGTTTTATGATGAATAAACTGAGCCCAGCAGCTATTTGAAACAGTGGATACAGTAGTGAATTGTATTGCCCAAGCTACAGGAATAAGGCTTGGAGCACCAGATTGAGCAACTGTAAGCAGGGGAATAAACGTATTTTTTAACCAAGCAAGTAATTGATCAATCCAGAGTGCCATAGTGAGTTGATGTTCAACGTGCTTAGTGTTTCGTGATAACCATTTTGAAATAGGCTGTGTTGCTAAGTTATCAGAAACAACGAGTAATTCTTGCTGATCTTTTAAATGAATGATCCATGGTGTAGTGTCATCAAGATGTGAGTTTAGATAATCAATGGGTGAATTAAGATAGAGAGTCACCCAAAATGGCAGTGATTTACCCGCTTTCTTATTACATTCATTAATAGCTCTACGCCAATTTAGTGTCTCTTGGGTAACTTCATCTATGTGTGATAGTTGTTCCGGTAAGAGAGAATATAACAGTGATAAACGGTTAAATTGAGTAGGAGAAACATCACTAATATGCTGAGTAATGTTAATCAAATCAATTGGTGATGACGCACAGATATACCAGCCTTTAGCTGTTTCTCGATAAGTTTGATTTTCTTCAAAAAGAGCTAGTGATTGACCACAAACAATAACAACATCACCTTGGTAATTTTCAGGAGGAAGTTGGTTTGTTTGAGTATCTTTAAGATAAGGTATGCTTTTTTGTTGTCGGAGAAACCAAATACATAAAGAGAGTGTGACGATACAAATAAATGCCGTCAGGAAAAAAGAGATCTCTTTACCAAAAGACCAAAATCCCCAAATTAACCATAATAGTAAGCTTGCTGAAAACAATGTAACACACTGTTTTATTCTATTTTTTTGCATCACTGTCCTTGAATTACCCATTGTTGAAGTAAATGTTCTAATGACACAGAAAAGCCCCACCACAATGCTGCAATCACGATAAATCCGCCTAACCACCCTAACCAATATAGGTGGCGACGATTCATTCGGTTTTTGGGTTTTATTACTAAAGGTAAATCACTTGATAGGGCATAAGTGGGAAGTTGGGTATTAAGTAACTCAATTATTTGCTCCCGCTCTGGAGCATCGGTTTGGCGATATTTGCCGACAAAACCAAGCGTAATAACACGATGAAAACAGATAAGCACATCATGATTTGGTGCAGGTTCATTTAATAGATTACGCAATCTATCCCAAAGTTTATCTCCTGCTTCTAACGTATTGAAATATTTGGCTTGTAATGGAGATTGTATCCACTGTAAGTAACCATCATCACGAGTGGTTCTATTCATCACGCTTTCATCAATTAAAGCACATTGTGCGTAGAGCATGTTTTCAATGGCGGATGGTGAGTAACCTTTTTCAGTAAGATTTTGGCGTGTTTTGTCAATATGTTCGCAAACGCGTCGGTAAAACGTTTTGCCATCGGAGATTTCGGCGCCTTGGCGTAACTGACATACCATTAACCAAGTATCAGCAAAAAGGCTATCAATAAGGTTATTTTTAATTGTTCTTGAATGAGTCATCATGAGCGAAGTACCGCAAAAAGTTCGAGTTGAATTTCACCTAATGTTCCTGGTACATAAAAGGCGCAATGACCTGAAGACAGCATGGCTTGGCCCGCTGAATTATTGAGTTCAAGAGCAAAATAGTGGTTTTCTAAACGTAGAGGGATAGCGGCAGGAACATGCGTTAATGGTTGTAATGGAATACCGTTAAGTGCCACGTTAACGACACTGGCAACATCGTCATTACTACCTGCTTTACAAAGCAATGGAAATTGAGTGATCAACAAGTGAGCAGGTAATGCAGAACGTACTGAAAGATAGAAATCAGCATCTTCGCGTAGGCGAGGATCATGCAACTCACCACGCCAGAATGGCCCTTCTTTATCAAGAGCAATACTAATTACGCGTGAAGGTAAACTCGCTTCTAACAGGGTATTAAGTAAGCCAAATAAAGGTGGAAAAACCTGTTCAGGGGATGAATGTTGATAAAGTGGAATATCGCCATTTTCATGATCAAGTGAAAATGTCAGTAGCGCCCCCGCTAAACGCACTAATTCACGATAAAGAAGCTCCGGGTGACGCCCCATTGATGATAGTAATTCACTTAATACAGGTTCCGCACTGTTAATTGCATTTAGTAGCCAAAAGAGTGACACATCAGCAACAGCAAAATCAGCCATTTGCTCATTATTTTCGCGGCGCATCGTCATTAAGCGACGACGTTTCGCTACTAAACGATGCATAAACTCTGAAAATAATGTAGTTAATTCAACGCTTGCATTACAACTGAGCAACGGGGGAATAAAGTGTTGATCGAGTTCCCATGCGCCTTGAGTGTTACGAATTAACCGAGCAACAGGGCAAGTCATATAGGCGCTGTTTTCTTCATGAGCATAGCGTAAAGTAATACTGTGGCGTAATACGGCAATATCCGTTTGTTCTTGACCAATTAAATCTTGGACTTTCATCCACTCCTGATAGAATTGTTGCGGTCTATCAGAGCGACCCTCTTGCATTAGATTGCCACCATTGGCTTGCAATAAAGGTAGAGCTAATACGATATCAAGTGTTTGATGTTGGGAATAATGGCTGAGTTCATTGACTGGCGGTAAATTATCAGCAAGTGTCGTATCGATCAGAGTTCCATCAGGAAAACGCACAATTAATTTTTGTGCGCTAAGGCGTGAAATAGTTAAAGCACTTTCATCAAATTCAGCACAAATCACGCCCCATGTTGATGCTATCGTCATATTGGCGATAGTGCTAATGAGATAGCTATCCCATCTTGCTTGTTGTTGAAATTGCTGAGGAGCCAAAAAGGCCCCATCACTCCAGAGGGGGCGGTATATTTTCATCCGTGCTTCACCTTATGCTTTCGCTTTTGGCATTTGAGATACTAACGAGAGATCTACATCCATTCCTTCTACTTGGAAGTGAGGAACGGCATACAGTTTCACTCTGAAAAATCCTGGATTATCTTCAATATCTTCTACAACGACTTTGGCATCACGAAGTGGGTGAGAAGCTTGTAAATCATCACTTGGGTCAGTCATTTCAGTGACTAAGCTACGAACCCAATTATTTAATTCGAGTTCTAATAAGCGACGATCTTTCGTGGTACCAATATTTTCACGCTGAATTAATTTCAGATAATGTGCGATGCGTGAAAGGAGAAAAATATAAGGTAAACGCGCATTGATACGACTGTTTGCCGTTGCATCAGCGGTATCATAAATCGCGGGTTTCTGCGCAGAATTTGCAGAGAAGAAACAAGAATAATCGCGGTTTTTGTAGTAAGACAATGGAATAAAACCGAGGTTAGCAAACTCAAATTCTCGTGTTTCAGGGATCATCACTTCAGATGGAATTTTTACCTGACTTCCTGTTCCTAAATCATAAAGATGAATAGGTAAATCTTTTACCGCTCCGCCAGCCTGAGGGCCTCGAATTTGAACACACCAACCGTTATTAATGAAGCTTTTCACCATATTGGCGGCAAAAGCAAAGGTTGCATTTGTCCACAAATATTTCTCATGATCTGGGCCTTTTACTTCTTCAATATAATTAAAACTACGTACAGGAACGGTATCAGGGCCATAAGGAAGGCGACCTAAAACACGAGGCATTGTTAAGCCAATATAGCGGGCATCGTCAGAGTCGCGGAAAGATTTCCATTTGATGTATTCAGCACGGTCAAAATAGTTGCTGATATCTTTTATGGCGGCGACTTCTTCCATAGAGTCTTTACCAAAAAATGCAGGGCCAACAGAGCCAACAAATGGCATATGTGCGGACGCTGAAATTTTTGCAATATTACGTAATAACGCAATATCTTGTGGGCTACGATCAAACTCATAATTAGAGACAATGGCTGCAATAGGTTCACCACCAGGAGTATCATACTCTTCGATATAAGTATGGTGATAAAGACCACTTTGAATAGTTTCAGGGCAATCTTCAAAATCTTGGCGTAAATCGTCTTTAGCTACATCGAGTAATTCGATTTTCACATTTTGGCGAAAATCAGTGCGATCCACTAAGAATTTTAGTCCACGCCATGCTGATTCTATTTTTTGGAAATCAGCATGATGCATGACTTCATCAAGTTGTTCGCTAATTTGTCTATCTAAATCTGCAATATGGTGATCGAGTAGATTTCTATCTAAACGTTCAACCTTTTGGCCTGAAGATTTCAGCCGTTCGAGAAAAACTTGAACCGCAACTGTAACGCGTTCATTTGCAGTTGTATCAGCCAGAGCACTATTGTCTTGGAAGATATTAATATCGCTCACCTGAGAAACGGGTGTGAGATTGATTTTCTCAAAGAGAGAGGCGTAAACACCGCTATTGGTCGGTTCATCAAGTACAGTTGTTGTACTCTTTGAAATACTTTCGCTATTCACTGACATAAGCATAATCCTGTAATGATAAAACCCAATTAATCTTTTTTCGGAGCGAGTTGAGAGAGTTCTTCGCGTAATTCATCACTTAATGCAGGATCTTTAAGGATATTTTCGAGTTCACGGCGAAAAGTGATGTTATCGAGGAGGTTAGATTTCAAGTCACGCAAGAGATTACGCATTGCTAGCATGGCGCGAAGTTGCGGTATTTGGCGAGCAACTTGTTCTGGCTCAAAATCAGCCATTTCTTTAAATGACAGATTAATATTTTCTTCGTTGCCATCATTCGTTAATGTATTTTTTACGGTAAGACTGATCGATGGGGAAAATTCAGTAAGAACACTATTGAAATTATTTTTATTAATATTGACCTTCTCTCTTTCTGAAAGAACACGTTTATCTTTTCCGTTACTGTAGTCACCAATGGCCAATAGTTTTAAAGGTAATTCAACTTTTTTCTGTGCACCACCTGTGTGTAAGTCGAGTTTTATATTTACCCGCGCTTTAGGAACTTCATTTTGAAAACTATCTGACATAATAAAATCCTTGTATTAAAACGAATAAAGGATCTCTTGAGAGTGGTCATAATAAGTAAATTCACTACCAAGAAATTTAACTTAAGGTATGGTTGTTTATATTAAATAATTTTAAATAAATCAATTTATCTTAATGAATTTAAGAGGTATCTCTAAAAAATAAAATGTAACAATAAAAATGAGTAAATACTTTATTGGTTTTATATTTCTATTATCATTTTAATTTTAAATTATTATATAGTCTTTATTGATTAACTTTTTATTTTATTCTGTTATGGGTTGTAAAGAACACCGTTACTCAGTATTTGTACATAGAATATATGTTTAATAATTTACTCTGTATATTATAACCTTTTTTTTAGTTTTATTAAGTTAGTAATTAAGGATGGAGAAACAAGAATGTAAGTTAAGTCATGGAGAGATATGAGCTAAATCACTTTGGATCTAATTGGTCAGACATTAATTAGTAATGAAAAAACATTGAAGAGAGTGATAACTATGCGTATGCCGATAATGATACTTGATGGGATATAGAGGATAATGACAGTATATTACATGATATTTAGCTATTTTCTGTTCATAGGCATTATTATCAAACAGAAGAAAAAATACGTGAAGGTAAAGTCTAGACAATAATTAGATTCAAGATTATTTATCTCAAAATCTATAACGAAAGTATTAAACAGATAAAACTGTTTTTGAGATAACTCCCCCAATAACAGAGTTAGTTATTATTAGGGGGACTTTGGGGAATGTCAGTCTTAGTAAGTCCTAAGGTATCTCTTCTTGATTTAACTCTATTTGCAAAACTCATATTTCCTCCTGATAAAAATAATAAAGCTATACCTGTTAAATATTATTTATAAAAGAGAGTGAGCTAATAAATAATAATTAATAAGGAGTGATTGATAGGTCAATAAATATAGATGTAACTATTTTTTAGTTTGATAACAACAGTTATTTATTATTAAACCACTATTATTAATAATAATTTATTTATTATTAATAACACCTAAAATATAAGGGGTTGGTTTTTTGTTTTTAATAAGAAAAGAGAGTGAGTATTATGTGGAAATAATTGAAATTATATCAAGTTGTCATATGTGTGATAAAAATGCTTTATAGGAATGAAAATATTTCATCTATCTTAATTAAAAATCTAATTATTTAAATTTTTATTTAAATAATATAGTTGTCCTGTATATAAAATAAAGGAATATTATGAAACTTATTGATGGATTAAAAACAGAATTAAAAGGCTTCTTCAATGAAACATCAGAAAATAATTATGTGAAGATTTTTGATACTCCTCATGTATGGGGAATGCCATTTGGTAAAGAAATTATGCCAAAAGCGATAGAACGTGAGGCTGAGTTTGAACAGGCTATTACATCTATCTTAGATAAAATGTTGTATCGCTGTGATATTTCATCGCTTAATGCTCCTGATGAGGAGTGGCGTAAAATTATTCTTACTGCAATTGATAAATCTTTTTCTGAAAAGAAAGGGCGTAAAGAACGTACGCAAATTCGATTTTTATTTGCACAAACACCAACCGTTTTATTAAACGGTGTGAAATATTATTTTAGTGGAGCACCTGAATATCTGGCATTGAAAAAAGATCTTATTGAATTGATTAAAGAGCGTGGGAAATATTGGGAATGTATTCCAGATATTTGGATTGGTCGTTTTTATCGTATTATTGATGGCTTAAAAGTTTCTTTAGAAAAAAAAGTGCTACCAGAAGATTTTATTTCTGAATTAGATACACGAATGACATGGAATCATACAAAGATTATTGCTGTCGATGGTAGTGAAGCTTTTGTTGGTGGTCATAATTTAAATATGGATCTTTTTAAAAGCTATCCACCGGTTCATGATGTTTCAGTTAAAGTTATTGGTGAGTCTGCACTTCATTCACAGCTATTTTTAAATAATATGTGGGATGTGGGTAAGGATTTAATTACAAAAGAATATTTTGATAGTAAAAAAAACAAATGGGTTGCTAAAAAAGCAAGTTATCACATTGCCGATCCATTAACGAAAAAAAGTATTCTAAAAGAAATTAAAAAGATAAATGAAGAAAGCTTAGCTAAATCGCCAGATGAAGGCTTTTTTAAAACTGACCGTATTTTTTCAGTAGGAAAATATTGGGAAGGAGCTGATATGCGCACTGATTATAAGAAAGGTTCCGAAAAAATGAAGGAATACCTTATAAAAAATGCGAAGAAAAAAATTCGTATGTCTCAGCAAGATGTTGTGAGCGCATGGAAGAAAAAATGGAAAGATCACTCAGTTTGCCATTGGATCATTGAAGCGTTATTAAAAAATCCAGAATTAGAAGTTGAAATTGTTGTTTCACCATTAGATGCAGCTGCGGGTGCGAATGGCGATCAATATTCATTTGGCTCTGGTGCACAAAGAACATTTGAATTATTTAAATATTATCTGACACATGATATCGAGACCGATGCTGTTATTTCTGATCCCGATAAAATTCGTGAGTCAGCACTACGTCGTATTAAAATTGCACCATTCTTTTTTACCGATAAAGTACCAAAAGCACTACAAACGGAAGGTAAAACTTATAAATGGCCTGATGCAGATGAATCATCTTATACAGCCACACTAAAAGAAGCACCTCTGAGCGAAGATCCCCCTAAAAAAGGTGATATTGGACATCCGTTCTGGTCATTGGTTAATGCGAGTGGTATTTATTCTAAAGTTGCGCCAGCACCAGGGAATCATGCAAAAGTGACTATTATCGATGATGAATTGTATATTGTTGGTTCAGATAATATGTACCCAGGATATTTGTCAGAATTTAACTATCTTGTTGAAGGTGAAGAGGCTGTTAGCACCTTTATTAAAGAGTATTGGGATAAATTGTGGCACTACTCTGAGCCTCATGCATTTAAACAAAAATAATTTTTGTATATTGATTTATCATTATTAAAAATGAAAATATAAAGGGGAGTAAATCCCCTTTATATCGTTAATAATAATTAAGTTAGCTATTTTAGGTAATCTAACGGCCAGTGTTTGAAATAAATATGATTAGCTTGCCAGTCTACTTTTTCTGTATTGTCGCTTAATAAATGGCGAGCTACAGTAAACGCAAATTCAAAACTTACACCTAATCCTTTTGCACTGATAAATTTTCCATCGACAACGACATCTTGATCAAGATAATTGCCATCATCATATTTATCAGCCAATTTATCACCTGTACTGTAGTTACGGCCTTCAAGAAGATGATGTGCAGCTAATACTTTTGCCCCAGAAGAGCATAGCGAACAAATGTATTTATCTTCAGCAATATGGCGTTTAATAAATTGAATAACTTGTTCGTTAGCACATAAACGATCGGTACCTTTAGGACCACCAGGCATCATTATTGCGTCATAATTGTGTGTCAGCTTTTCTGTTAATAGAAAATCCGCACTGATTTTAGTTTCAAAATAAGTATTTAATACTAACGTATCCATGCAAGAAAGCACATCAACATGAATATCAAGACGGCGCATGATATCAATAAAAACAACGGCTTCACCTTCTTCGAACCCGTCTGCTAATAAAACGGCAACCTGTTTCATTTTATTTATCCTTTATTGATATTTAGTAATGAATGGATACTTTGAATCTGATTAACAATGGTTTGCTTATCTTGTTTATCAATCGCTTTGGTAGTTGCAATCCAACTACCGCCACATGCCACCACTTGTGGAATAGCGAGATAATCACTGACATTATTTAAGCTAATGCCACCAGTTGGCATAAATTGCACTTGTGCGTAAGGTGCCGCAAGTGCTTTTAGCATTTTTACACCGCCAGAGGCTTCTGCAGGGAAGAATTTAACTAAAGTTAGGCCTCTTTCAAGGGCAACTTCTATCTGGCTTGGATTGTTAATTCCCGGCACAATGTCGATTCCATTATTCAGGCAATAATCAACTGTATTTGGGTTATAACCTGGAGAAATGACGAAGCTTGCTCCTGCTTCTTTTGCCATATCTGCTTGTTGTGCCGTTAATACTGTTCCTGCGCATAAAATAAGCTCAGGAAAATGCTCATGCATTAGCTTAATAGCTTTAGCTGCCACAGGTGTACGAAAAGTGATTTCAGCAACAGGTAATTGATTTTGGGTTAGAATTTCACCCAGCCAGATTGCATCTTCAGCGCGATTAATTTGGATCACGGGGATCACTTTCAGTGAGGAAAGTGTATCAACAATTGACTGTGTCATGGTTATCCTTGATTAATGTATAGAATGAATCGGTGACTTTATGAGGGATGATGGCGCCGTGATGTTGAATAACGAGTCCAGCTAATGTATTTCCCCATAAACAGCAAGTTGGTAAGTGATTGTTTTGTAGCCAAGCGGCAATAAAACCAGCATTAAACGAGTCGCCCGCAGCGGTAGTATCAACAACAGAATCAATCGGTTTTGGAGCGATATAGCCCGTATCTATGCCATCAGACCAGAAAGCACCATGAGCACCGAGTTTAACAATCACGTTTTGATTACCCCATTGATGAAGGCGTTGTGCAATGCTTTGTTCTGTCAAAATGGGTTGTTGCCAAAGCATTTTTTCATCATCCCCCGTAACTAAAGCGATATCGCTAAGTCTGTACAGTTTTTCAAACCACTCTTGCGCATGAGGTATTGAATCCCATAAACGAGGTCGATAATTTGAATCCACAATTAAGGTGATCCCATGCTGTTTAAGGTGGATTAATTGTGTGAGTAGAGACTCTTTCCCTTTTGGCGTTAAAATAGCAAGAGAAATTCCGCTGAGGTAAATCACACTATTATTAGGTAGTGCATTGAGATGTGTTGTAAAGCGGCTATCTGTTGCAATATAACGTGCGGCCGCATCATTACGCCAATAGTGAAAACTACGCTCACCGCAAGGATCAATTTCAATGGCATATAGGCCGGGAAGTTTTTCAGGAATAGTAATAACAGACTGGCAGTTAATTCCTTCTTCTTCCCATGCTTTTTTCATTAAGGTACTGTAAGTATCAGAGCCTAAACCTGTCATATAGTACGGATGTAATGTAGGGATAAGTCGCGCTAAGTACAGTGCTGTATTTAGCGTATCACCGCCAAAGCGCTGTTGTTGTGGTAAGAATGGTTGGCCACTAAGCTCTATCATACATTCGCCAATAATGGCGACAGTTTTATTTGTTTTCACAGTTTCCCATCACTTTTACAGACACGAATTTTATCTGCAACCACCGCTTTCATTGCGGCTTTGCCCGGTACAAGGTAATGGCGAGGATCACTTGCATCAGGGTTATCTAAAAAGTACTGCTTAATCGCGTTGGAAAAAGCAATTTTTAGTTCAGTTGCAACATTGACCTTGCAAATACCTAAATCAATACAACGGCGCACATCATCATCAGGGATCCCCGATGCACCATGGAGAACTAACGGAATATCAGTCTTTTGGCGGATAATTTCTAAACGATCAAAATCAAGATGAGGTTCATGTTTATACATGCCATGTGCGGTGCCGATCGCCACAGCTAATGAATCAATGCCAGTTGCTTTAATAAATTGTACTGCCGAATCAGGATCGGTGAATAGGGCATCTTTAGCATCAACGATAAGATCATCTTCCTGTCCACCAAGGCGACCTAATTCAGCCTCTACAGTGCAATCCCAATGATGGCAGAAGTTAACAACTTCTTTGACGATACGAATGTTTTCTTCAAAATGAAAATGAGAGGCATCGATCATGGCTGATCGCACGCCTGAAGTGACTTTATGGCAAATATCAGGAATGTCTTCATGATGATCTAAATGTAGTGCAACGGGAATTCGGTATTGTTCTGCGGCTTGCTGACAAATAGAGATCAAATAATCACTACCTGCATAAGCAAACGTACTTGGTGTACCTGCTAAAATAACGGGGGATGCCATTTCAGCAGCCGTCTCCATCACAACTTGGATAGTTTCCAAGTTGTGAATATTAAAAGCAGGCACAGCATAATTTTCACGCTGTGCTTTATTGAGCATATTACGGGTAGAAACCAGATACATGTTTGCCTCTCATCTTTCGTTTAATTACGAATCATAATAAACGAAAGAAATAGAAAGGTAAAAGATCTAAATCACATTTTTATTCCCTTCGCACTGAAAGCAAATGAAAGGTGATTAGAAAAAATGTGCCATTTTCGAGCTATAACTGGTGATCCCTTTGCGTAATAAATTATTTTTCGGTCGTCTAGACTGTCCTATCACGGTTTCCGCGACTTTTTGTGCTAAGGTTTGGTTTTCTAAACGGCGAGTTAATGGGGTTTGCTGAGTCGTATAATCTTCGCAAAAAATGACGGTTACCTCTTGCGTTGCTTTCACTCCAGTTACTAAAGCTTGAATTGCAGGAATTTCGAAACGAAAGTTATCTTTTTCTATGGGTAAAGGAAGTGAAGGTGTTTGCCATAAATTGATTCGATCGGCACAATAAAGCGCGATAATGACGGCACGTAATGACCAAAAACTACTAGCAGGACCGCTGTAGTTATCAACTAAACGGGGATCGTGATTAAATAAACCTTGAGTTGGCGCACCATTTTTTAATGCGCCTTGAGAAATAAAATAACGTAGGCTACTTTCAAAGGCGCGTTTTGCCTCGCCTACTTTGACTGAAGGGCAATGCAAATCGACACCCGCTAATAATGGCACAGAAACCGCAAGGCGGTAGCAGGCGCTACGACCAAAAAAAGGAATACCTTTTGGGGTCATAAAATAAAGGTAATGTTGATTAAAGGTGTTAAGTGATTGAGTAATAAATGCCGTATCGAATTGAGGGTCAATTTGTGCTAACCAATACAGTGAATAGTAAAAACCCCACGCATTGTAGTAATCATAATTACCTTTTGCACCATCACGAAACCATCCATTACCAACATAAAATTCTTTTAATCGTTCATAACGCCAATGGGTAATCGTGTCTTTTCCTGTGAGTGCTTTAATCACAAACTGGACGGTAAGAGGGAAGAAATGCCAATTATTATCAACAATTTCACAGTGATTAACTTGTTCAAACCAAACAATAATTTGTTGTTGTGTAGCAGGTGTTAATGTATCCCAAACCCATTCACGGCTTATCCAGAGAGTGAGCGCTAAATCCGCTGCCTCACAAATTCTTTGATCGTAATTTTCAAGTTTTCCCCAATAGCCTTTATGAAGCGGATCAGTGCCATGAATAAAACTTTGTTTGATCATTAATGGTAAATTAAATACTTGCTGATTTAATCCCATTAAGGTGCTTTTTTTGCTACTGACAATCCATGCCGCCAATAAAGGAAGAACTCGACTCACTCCTTCAAGGGCATCTGTTCTGGCGGTTTGTTGTCCAGGACTGCCGGGATAATAAGCATGGGAGTAACCCCAGACTTGATAATGATGAAAAGCCTGAGTGACATACTGTGTCAACATTTCACATAAAGAGAAAAGTGACTGATTTTCATCATTAAAAAAGTGAGTGATCGTTTTATCATAGCGACGATAAGCTGATTTTCTGACTAATCGTCGAATAATATTTTCCTTAAATAAGCGTTGATAGATTTCTACGTTTGGGTGCTCATAAGGGAGTTTTGGACGTACTGAAGATGCAATTTTAATAGCCATTTTCGTATCTCAGAAAAAAGACGCATCCTTGCGAAACAAAACGGAAGTTGAATATTAAGGTTTTGCAGAATCCACTAATATTTGATAGTGATCTTGTCCCCAAAGAACGGGCTTTGGCTTATCTTTGATCCACTGGTAATACGCATTTTTTAGCTCTGTCACTTTTTGTGGATTTTGTTTAGCAAGATCGATTGATTCAGCCGGATCGTTTTTATCGTTAAAAAGTTGAGGCTGATTTTTCCCGTCATCATAAAAATAGAGTGCCCATTCACCATCACGCACAGCCCAAGCACCTTTAGAGAGTTTTTCTAAATTAGGATTTATAGGCGGTGTTTTACGTTGATAGGTTATCCATTGGTGATATCCGTGCCAAAACTCTTGGTTTTCTTCACTGTAATGTTTAGTGCCAGGACCTGCCCAATAAAGATAGTTGTGAGGGGATTTTGTTGTTTCACCTTTGAGTAAAGGCATGATGTTTTTCCCTTCAATATTTAGATTGTCAGGAATAGCAATACCTGCTGTTTGTAGCGCAGTCGGTAAAATATCAAGTGCGGAGATCATCTCATCACTTTTTGTACCAGCTGGAATAGTGCCAGGTTGATAAGCAATAAAAGGCACTCTGACCCCACCATTAAACATTTGTCCTTTAAAGCCTCTATCCATTGCATTCATTGGCATTGGTGATTCATTAACTGCGCCATTGTCGGATAAGAAAAAGATAAGTGTATTTTCTAATTCACCATTTGCTTTTAATTTTGCAATTATTTGACCAATGCCTTCATCGGCTGCATTTAAGGCAGCAAAGTATTTATCTGCTTCAACATTGCCAGTATCAAATTTCTCCATATATTTAGCGGGTGAGGCTTGTTCTAACGGAATATGAGGAACGCTATAGGAGAGATTAATAAAGAATGGTTTATCTTTGTGCTCATCAATAAATTTTAAGGTCTCATCCGTTAACAGATGCGTGGTATAACCTGGCGCGGGAACATTGACACCATTACGCCAAAATGCAGGCGAATTCCATAAAGCCACACCCGATGCGTAATAGCTAAAGTCATAATCAAAACCTCGTTCATGGGGCGCGTAACCTACTTCTGGTGTTGAGATCATGTTGTCGTGATAATCACGAGTTTGCTTACTTTCATTAATTTTCGGTTTGTGGATCACTTTTGCATTGTGCCATTTTCCAATACTGGCTGTGGCATAGCCATTTTCTTGAAAAAGTGAAGGCAATAGTTTTATATCTTTAGGAATACCTAAAATAGCATCATCATTGCTATAAGTACCAAAGCTTGCAGGAGAACGCCCCGTAAAAATACCAGCTCGAGATGGTCCACAAACAGGATGAGCAACAAATGCATTGGTCATTTTGGCACCATTTGTAGCCATTTGACTGACATTTGGCATTGCAATGCGTGCAGCTTCAACCATCTTATTGATATCGCCTTCATAACGCGACGGTGTTGGTCTTTGTGCTAATTCATCGGCATTTAAGGTATCCAGTACAAAATCAAGTTGCCCTGTACCTAAATCATCCATCACTATCAGCAAAATATTCGGCTTTTCAGGTGTACCACCTGCATTGGCAGTGATTGGAATACTTAAACATGACGTAGCAATCAGCCCAGCGAGTAAGCTTTTTTTAACAGAAGGTAAGATCACGGATTGTCTCCAGAATAAACAAGATAAAATAAAAAGAGTTACTTTAAGTAGTTTTTTTTCATCGCAGGAAGTGCATCACTAGCAAGGCCCCCACGTGAAATAGCTTGTTGCATTAATTGCATGCCTATCGCGGTATGGTGAAATATTTTTTTATAAGAGCGACATAGGTAGTTATGGCGATATTTTTCGCCTTCAATAGCAATAATGCGATGTTTAGGGCAACCGCCATAACATAAGCTTTGCACTTCACACTGTTTGCAAAGGCTTGTTTGTTTATCATATTTATTTTGGCCAAAGCGCTGTTGCTGTTTTGATGTGACTATATGAGCAAGGCTGTTTTGATGAATATTGCCCAAATTATTGGCGGGATAGACATAGTGATCGCAAGAGTAAACATCGCCATTGGCTTCAATGATCAATGCTTGACCACAGGTTTTAGATTGAATACAGGTTGATGCAGGATATCCCATCCATGTGCCTAATAAACTATCAAATAAGCGGATATATATTTTCCCGATATCGCCTTGCCGTACCCATTCATCAAATACTTCAGCCATAAATTGTCCATAGCCTTCTGCTGGAACAGAAAAAGGCGCTAATTGTGCATTAGGGCCCGGTGCATAATGTCCTCCATGAGTATGAGGAAAGCGTCTATCGACTTCGACGATGGGAATAAATTGAAAGAAAGTAGAACCTAATTCTTTTAAGGCTTGATAAGTTTCTTTTCCTTTATTCCAGTTTTGGTCATTAACGACAGTGAGTGTATTAAATTCGACGCCATATTCATTGAGTAATTTAATTGCACGTTTTACTCGTTCAAAAGTAGGGCTTCCATTGACAGAAATACGATATTTATCATGAACAGCTTCAATACCATCAATTGAAACGCCTAATAGAAAATGATTATCAGCAAAGAATTGTGCCCATTGGCGATTAATGGCAATTGCATTGGTTTGTACACTATTTGTAATTGTCTTACCGTTGGCAAATTGTTTTTGGTATTTGACAACTTGTTCAAAGAAATCCAATCCTGCAAGTGTTGGCTCTCCACCTTGCCAAGAAAAATCAACCTGATCACCGCTGTGTGATTGAATATAATCTTTAATATAACGACGAAGCACACCATCTGGCATCACAGTATGGCCTGTCTCTTTTTTTTCATCTGGAAAAATATTTTCTTTTTCCAGATAAAAGCAGTATTCACACTTAATATTACAGTGGTAGCTTGTAGGTTTTGCCATCATATGAAAATAAGCAGGTTGATTTAATGCCATTAGTCATTTCCTGAGTTTCTTTTTTATCCTGTTACATTACGTAAAATTTATCAAAACAAAAGAGATTAAAATCACAAATACGAAATAACGAAAGCAAATGAAAGATTTTTTCGAAAGTTAAATACTGTTATTTTCGATGAAAATACTTTCGATTCGATACTATTTCATATTCTATTGACTATTTGAGCTATTTATTTTGATTTGTTTTTCGAAAATAAATGAATGTCATGAAGTTTTAATCTGTATCTTGTGAGATAAGACGAAATTAAATCTATATTATTGTGTTTTACCTAGTTGTATGTGTTGTAATCATAAGTATAGTGTTGCGTTATATCATTTTATTTATTGGAAACTGATGGCCTGAAGGCTATTATTGAAATGACACGAAAATAATCGTAAGCATTCGATGATGAATCGAAACTTTGTGAAAGAGATCAAAAGTTTTGTTTTTTTGCATTGTCGGTTAAAATTGGCGTAGTAAACTACATTCGAAACCAATCGAAAGAAAGTCTTTTGGTTTCGTAAGGAGACGAAAGTGAAAGCGGCAGTTGAGAGGCGTATGGAAATCCTCGATATGGTAAACCAGCAAGGTAAAGCCAGAGTCGAAGATCTCGCTGAATTATTTAAAGTCTCAAGTGTCACTATCCGCAGCGATCTAAGTTTTCTTGAGAAAAATGGTTATATCGTTCGCTCTCATGGTGCAGCAATTCCTAACACAGGATTTATTGCCGAATTGAGTATCCACGAAAAACGTGGACAAAACGCGGGCATAAAAACATTAATCGGGAAAGCTGCCGCAACGCTGATAAAGGATGGAGACACCGTCATTCTTGACTCGGGGACAACTACTCGCGAAATCGCGACACATTTAAAGTCGCGCGAAAATGTAGTGGTCATGACTAACGGTCTGGATGTCGCAATGGAGTTAGCAAATACCTCAGGTGTGGAAGTATTAATGACCGGTGGTGTATTGCGAAAAAGTGCGTTGTCTTTTTCAGGCTCACAAGCTGAAAATAGTCTTAGAAATTACCGTTTTGATAAGGTTTTTCTAGGTGTTGACGGATTCGATTTACGTGTTGGTATTACTACACACAATGAACAGGAAGCCAGCCTTAACCGTTTAATGTGTGATATCTCAGAAACGATTATTGCGGTTGCAGATTCTACGAAATTCAGTAAACGCAGCTGTCATATGATCAGAGAATTTGGTGATATTGATATATTAGTGACCGACTCAGGTATCCCTGAAGAATATATTCAGGAACTGAAAGATCACAAAATCGAAGTGATTATCGTCGACGATAAGGCATCGTAATTTGCTAACTCCATTAGCAACACCGCCGGTGTTGATTATGGAGTTAGTATTTAATGCATCCTTTAGAAAAGATTGTTCAGCAACACAAATCAGGCAAACAGAATGGTATTTATTCTGTTTGTTCTGCCCATCCTTTAGTAATAGAAGCAGCTCTATTACAAGCGCTGGATAATGATTCCTTTCTGCTAATTGAAGCCACCTCTAATCAGGTTGATCAGTTTGGTGGTTATACGGGAATGACTCCCGCTGACTTCTACCAATATGTTATCGAACAGGCTGAAAATGTCGGTTTTTCTATCGAGAAACTTATTCTTGGTGGTGACCATTTAGGGCCTAATCGTTGGCAGCATCTAAACGCTGAAGAAGCGATGGCGAATGCAGATGTGTTGATTGCACATTATGTTGCCGCTGGTTTCAAAAAAATCCACCTTGATTGCAGTATGTCTTGTGCTGACGATCCTGTTCCTTTAACTGATGAAATTGTGGCATCCCGTGCTGCACGTCTTGCTGTTATTGCAGAACAGACAGCAAAAGAGACTTTTGGTTATAGTGATATTGTCTATGTGGTTGGTACCGAAGTGCCAGTGCCGGGCGGTGCCGCTGAAGAGCTTGATACTGTTGAAGTTACTTCACCTGATGCTGCACGTAAAACCTTAGAATGCCATCGCCAAGCTTTTCAACATGCTGGTGTAGGTGATTGTTGGGAACGTGTTATTGGTTTGGTGGTTCAACCCGGCGTTGAGTTCGATCATACAGGGATTATTGATTACCAATCCGAAGAAGCACAATCATTAAGCCAAGTCGTGAACGATTATTCTCATCTAGTTTTTGAAGCCCATTCTACGGACTATCAAACCCAAGCGGCTTATAAACAACTCGTTCATGATCATTTTGCCATTTTAAAAGTAGGACCCGCATTAACCTTTGCAATGCGCGAAGGATTATATGCACTTTGCGCCATTGAAGAAACATTATTCCCTCAAGAACAGTGTTCTAAATTGCGTGAAAAAATGGAACAACTGATGTGCCGTGAGCCTGGATTTTGGCAAAAATATTATCACGGTGATGAGCAACAACAAGCCTTTGCTCGAGTGTATAGTTTTAGTGATCGTATCCGTTATTACTGGCCTGATGCTGAAATTAATGCTGCTATCGATACGCTAATGGATAACTTATCCGTTAAACCAATTCCATTGCCGTTACTAAGCCAATACCTCCCTTATCAATTTACCCAATTTAGAGAAGGCATGATTGACGGCTCCCCTGAATCTTTTGTTATTGCGAAAATTCGTGATGTGTTATCGGTGTATGCCGATGCGTGCTATGTCCATTAATTGAGGGAAACCATGGAATATTTAAGCTATCAGATCGCTAAATTAGAGCAACTGAATGCATTTTGGACTGCGAAAGAAATTGAGCAACAACCAGAATGTTGGAAGAAAACGTGGCAATCAGTAAAAGAGAAACGTGCTGATATTGAAGCTTTTTTAGATAAAGCGCTCGCAGAGACTCATGCGCGAATTATTTTAACAGGTGCAGGTACATCCGCATTTGCTGGAAAAGCATTAGCCCCTATTTTAAGTGGTCATACAAAACGCCGAGTAGATGCGATTGCAACAACCGATTTAGTGGCTGATCCACAAGAATATTTAGCAGAAGACATCCCAACGTTATTAATCTCTTTTGCTCGCTCAGGGAATAGTCCTGAAAGTGTGGCAGCGTTAGATATTGCGACTGAATGCCTATCTCAATGTCATCACTTAGTGCTGACATGTAATGCAAATGGCAAGCTTTATCAGTATTGCCAAAACAACAGTAGTGCATTGGCATTGTTGATGCCTGAAGAATCCAATGACCGTTCTTTAGCGATGACCTCTAGCTTTTCATCCATGATGATGGCTGCAGTGACTATTTTTTTAGGGGATAACGTCTTTAGTGATTCTATCGCACCTTTTTTTAGTCACTATAAAGCGCAGTTTAATAAAGCGAATCAAATTATTCGAGATAAATACGCGGGTAAGTTTAAACGGGTTATTTATTTAGGAAGCGGTGGATTGCAAGGTTTAGCGCAAGAAGCTGCACTGAAAATGTTAGAGCTTACAGCCGGTAAGGTGGTAGCGAGCTTTGATACTCCATTAGGCTTTCGACATGGACCTAAGTCTATTGTAAATAAAGAAACTTTAGTGGTGATGTTCTTCTCAAATGATCCTTATACACGTCAATACGAGACTGACTTATTACGAGAGGTTATTCACGATAATGCATCAGGCAAGGTGATCGCGATCACCGCACGAAATGATAAAGCTTTTTCGCCAGAGAGTTTTGTTTATATTCCTGCGTTAGAGAACTGTTCAGATGTGGCGCTATTGTTCCCTTACTTGATGTTGGCGCAATCATTCGCATTTCACAGTTCCATTGCACTAGGGAATACGCCTGATAACCCGTCTCCAACAGGAGAAATCAACCGCGTTGTACAAGGCGTCACTATTTATCCGTTCTCATACAAAAAAGACGACACACAGTCTGCTTTAAATTAATAAAATATAATAAGAGAGCTAATCATGAACACACCGAATATTGTCTGGACCCGCATTGACGAACGTTTACTCCATGGTCAAATCCGCATTACATGGGGAAAACATACAGAAGCAAACCTGATTTTAGTGGCTAATGATGACGCAGCAGAAGGCCCAAATGCCGCATTTATGCAAGCTGGAATGAAAGCATCAGCAGGGGGCGAATATGCTGTTCGCTTCTTCTCTATTCAAAAAACCATTGATGTTATTAGTAAAGCATCACCTCGCCAGAAAATTTTTGTGTTGTGTAATAACCCAAAAGATGTTGCCCGTTTAGTGGAAGGTGGTGTGCCCATTACTCACTGTAATATTGGCAATATGCATTTTCATGAAGGGAAACGTCAAATTGCAAAAACAGTATCCGTTGATGAAACCGATATTGATGCGTTTAAACGCCTTGTTGCAAATGGGGTAACTTGCACAATTCAAAACACTCCCGATCAGACTCCTGTTGATGTATTAACACTCGCATCTGCTTGATAAATTCCTGAGTAAAAAAAACCTGCATTAGCAGGTTTGAGGATTATTTATGATTTTTGAAGCTTCTTTAGTGGCTTTATGGGCCTTCTTTTGCGGTATAGATAAGTATGACGTTGCATTAAATATCCATCGTCCATTAATTACAGGACCTGTTGTCGGCCTGATTATGGGCGATATGCAGGTTGGATTGATTGCAGGCGCAACATTAGAACTTGCTTGGTTAGGGCTTGTTCCTAACGCCGGTGCTCAGCCACCAGATGTAACTTTAGGCACTATTGCTGCGGTTGCTTTTGCGGTAATGACAAATCAATCACCTGAAGTTGCTATGGGTATTGGTATGCCAATTGCTGTGTTAATGCAAATGTTGGTGATTGGCTTCTTTGCAATGACGGCGTTCACTATGGGAAAAGCCGATAGATACGCAGAAAGAGCCGATGCGGGTGGTGTGTCTCGGTTACTGATTATCACGATTATAGTACGTTCATTACTCTATGCATTAGTTGCCTTCGTAACGGTCTATTTCGGTGAACATGCAGCTCAGTGGATTGATGATAATACCCCGAAAGTGTTGCTTGAAGGCCTCGGTATTGGTGCGAAGATGGTTCCGGCTATTGGTTTTGCAATGTTGTTGAAAATCATGTGGTCAAAAGAAGTTGCAGGTGTGTTCTTTATTGGTTTCGTCATGACAACTTATTTAAAACTCCCAATTATGGCGGTTGCTATTTTAGGCGCATCAGCTGCTGCACTCTACTTCTTCTTTAGTGGTAACAACAAAAATACAAGTCAGCAAAATGAGGATTTCGAAGATGGTATCTGATAACAGCACTGCATTGAAAACACAGGATAAACCAGAAACGGGTTCTTTGATTGATGGTATTGATGAGTACCAAGATACTACGGTCAGAAAAGTTATCACTAAAGGTGATCTTTGGAAGTGTGCGTTCCGAGGGTTATTTATGGAAGGTAACTTTAACTTTGAACGTATGCAAGGTGGTGGATTTGCCTTCTCAATTATTCCAGCATTAAAGAAGATCCATGGGAATAATAAACGCGATTATGCAACATCACTGAAAAACCATCTGCAATTCTTTAATGCCAGTCCTAAACTGTTTACCTTTTTATTAGGTACAGCCGTTGCAATGGAAGAAAACAAAGAAAAACCATCAACTGTTAACGTGATGAAAGTTGCAGGAATGGGGCCAACAGGAGGCATTGGCGATGCTATCGATCATATGACCTTAATGCCACTGACATTAGCATTGGGTGCATCCATTGCAATGGAAGGTTCGATTGCGGGACCTTTTGTTTTCTTCTTTTTATATCAAATAGTGCACTTTTTAGTGTATTTCGGGCTGATGTTTATGGGGTATCGCGCGGGAACCGCCGCGATGGTCAATATGAGTGATGCCACTGAAAAACTAGCCAAAGCCGCCAATATTATGGGGATCTTTGTTATTGGGGCGCTCTCCGCGACCTTTATCAAGGTGCAAACCACCGCCTCGTTAGAGCTGGGAGGAAAGGTGGTCGAATTGCAAAGCGCGCTCTTTGACAAAATCATGCCGAATTTATTGCCTCTGTGCTTAGTTTTCCTGATGTACAAAATGGTAAAAAGCACCGGTTTTTGGGGTAAACCTCCGGTATTAATTTTCTCAACTCTTGCATTTGGCGTTGTCGGCCACGTATTAGGATTCTTATAACAGAGAGCCTTTACCACCGTCGTTATTGTCAATCGAAATACATTATTAACTTGCTATAAACGGGCAGGAGGGTCTTCTGCTGCCCGCAAGGAGTCACTCATGATAGGTCTTATTGTTTCAGGACATCTTAATTTTGCTTCTGGTATGGCATCAGCCGTAAAAGCGATTGCTGGCGAGCAAGACGATATCGCATTTATCGATTTTGTTGAGTCAATTTCTCCTGATGAACTTGAAGAAAAAATGCGTGAGGCGATTAACTCAATGTCATGTCAGCAATATCTGTTCTTAACAGATTTACCCGGTGGAACCCCTTGTAATCGAGCAATGGCCATTATGATGCAAAACCCTGCTGTTGAGGTATTAGCGGGTGTGAATTTACCGATGATTGTTAATGCAGCTTTTGAACGAGAAGGGTGTTCAACATCAGAGTTAGTGCAAACATTACGCGAAATAGGTCAAGACAGTATTCAAGATATTCGTGAGCAATTAGCACAAATAGACAGTAATAATGCTGATGAAGAAGACGGCTTATGAGTCAGCGATATGCGATTTTGGCAGATAGAACGTTTACGCCTGAAGGAATTCGTTATCTCTATTATGTCTGTGTTAGGGGCGATGTCATTGAATCGATCACCTCGCAAGCACCAACAGATTGCCCCATTATTCGACTAAAAGGGAAATCATTATTACCCGGTTTTGTGGATATCCATATTCATGGTCGTGAAGGTGCGGATGTCATGGATGCGACTGAACAAGGGTTGCAAACCATTGCTGATGCTTTAGTGAAAACAGGTGTTGTTGCGTGGGTTGGTACAACGGTTACTGCACCTATAGATGATATTCGCCTCGCATTATCACAAGTACGTGAGTTCTTATCAAAGCCACAAACATCCGGTGCGTTGTTACTTGGGAGCTTTTTGGAAGGGCCTTATTTTACTGAGCGTCATCGCGGCTCTCATCCTGTGAAATATCTTAAAGCACCGACAATATCAGAGTTAGAAACACTGCTCGAAAGTGCAGGTGACACATTATTGCGTGTCGCTGTTGCGCCAGAAGCACAAGGTTCAATAGATGCGATTGATTGGTTGGTCAATCGAGGTATTAAGCCAAGTGTGGCGCATACAGCGGCAACTTACGAGCAAACTTCAGATGCGTTTTTGCATGGTGCTGATTGTGGTGTGCATTTGTATAACGGTATGACGGGGCTTCATCACCGTGAACCGGGATGTTGTGGTGCAGTGTTATATCACAATGTATTAGCGGAATTGATTGCCGATGGCATTCACGTTCATCCCGTGATGATGCAATTAGCGTATCGCATGAAAGGTTATCAACAACTCGCTTTAATTACAGATTGCATGCGTGCCGGGGGATTGCCTGATGGTGATTATACGCTAGGTGCACAAACAGTGAGTGTTACTCAAGGTCAAGCTAAAACAGCCGATGGCTCTTTGGCTGGGAGTACCTGTAGCTTAGATAGTGCATTGCGAAATATGGTGAAACTTGCGCACATACCTGAGTGGGAAGCTGTACAAATGGCGACTGCGATCCCTGCGGAGTATCTCGGTATCGGCGATAAATTGGGTTATATCAAAGTAGGGCAACAAGCCAGCTTTGCTGTGGTGGATGAATGTTTTCATCTCACCGATACATTCATCAGAGGAAATCATATTTACTCTGTATCCGGGGAAAATGTATAGCTTTTCAGTTATGCACCCATCAGTAAAAATGAGGTATTTATAATGGAAATTCGTCAGCCAATTCATAGTGAACATGCTAAAAGGCTTGATACAGAAGGACTTCGCAAGGAGTTCCTGATAGAGAACCTATTCTGTGAAGGGGAAATGAATCTCACTTATAGCCATATAGACCGTATTATTGTTGGCGGTATTGTTCCTACAACGCAGCCTTTAGCATTAATGGCGGGTAAAGCCTTAGGCGTTGATTTCTTTTTAGAACGACGTGAGCTAGGTGCCATTAATATTGGTGGCGCTGGTAAAGTAGTTGTTGATGGTGAAGTGTTTGATATTGGTCCTCGTGAAGCCATTTATATCGGAATGGGCGCTAAAAGTGTTGAATTTATGAGTAATAATATGGAAGCTCCGGCTCGTTTTTATATGAACTGTGCGCCGGCTCATCATACTTATCCAACACGCAAAATAACGCAACAACAAGCATCACCAGAAAAAATTGGTAATACAGAAAACTGTAACGTTCGTACTATCTATAAATTCTTACACCCTTCAGTGTTACCAACCTGTCAATTATCAATGGGCATGACGATGCTTGAGCCAGGTAGTTTATGGAATACCATGCCATGCCATACTCATGAGCGTCGCATGGAAGTGTACCTCTATTTTGATATGAAAGATGACAACGTAGTATTCCATTATATGGGAGAACCAACGGAAACTCGTCATTTGGTTGTTCGCAATGAACAAGCTGTTATCAGTCCTAGCTGGTCAATTCACTCAGGTGTGGGCTCTGCATCTTATACCTTTATTTGGGGAATGGTTGGTGAAAATCAGGTCTTCCACGATATGGATCATGTGGCAATGAAAGATCTGAAGTAACCATAAATAGTCACATTTTCTTCTTACCCTACTAATAAAAAAGGTGTGGCAATAAAGCCACACCTGAGAGGTTACCGCTATGAATTTATTCGATTTAAATGGCAAGATTGCTATTGTTACAGGTTGTAATACAGGTTTAGGTCAAGGTATGGCTATTGGTTTAGCCAAAGCGGGTGCAGATATTGTGGGTGTGGGTATTCAAGATGCACCTGAAACTCGCCAGCAAGTAGAGGCTTTGGGTCGTCGTTTTCATTACATTACACAAAATTTAATGAAACAAGATGGGTTACAAGCGCTGGTAGATGAAGCCGTTTCTGTTATGGGGCGTATTGATATTTTGGTGAATAATGCAGGGATTATTCGTCGAGAAGATCTATTAGAATTTAGTGAAAAAGATTGGGACGATGTGATTGATATTAATCAGAAAACATTGTTTTTTTTATCCCAAAAAGTAGCTCGCCAATTTGTGAAACAAGGTGAAGGTGGAAAGATAATTAATATTGCTTCTATGCTCTCTTATCAAGGCGGTATTCGAGTTCCTTCCTACACAGCAAGTAAATCCGCAGTTATGGGGTTAACCCGTGCATTGGCAACGGAATTATCTCAATACAATATTAATGTTAATGCAATTGCTCCGGGTTATATGGCAACAGATAACACTAGCGCGCTTCGTGCTGATGAAGCACGTAATGCAGCTATTTTAGAACGTATTCCAGCAGGACGATGGGGAACTTCCGAAGATGTTGCAGGCCCAGCAATTTTCTTAGCATCCAAAGCGAGCGATTATGTTACTGGGTATACCATTGCGGTTGATGGTGGTTGGTTAGCTCGTTAATTTTATGGAGAAATAGGATGGAACACGCTAATACAGATACTTTGCAAAGAGGGCTTGTATTACAAAACATGAAGCGAGTGTATCGTTATCAATCGGCTAATCAAGTTCGCAGTGTTCGTCGCCGTAGTGGTAAAACCCGTTTTATTAAAGATACCGATTGGGAACGTGGTGTTTTATGGAGTTGTGTTAGTGCAGCATGGCAAGTAACACAAGATGAAGAGTATCTCAATGGTGTGCTGAATTACACTTTACATACTGGATTTAGAACAGGTCCCAACGCACGTTTTGCAGATGATCATGTTTGTGCACAAGCTTATCTAGCTATCAGTCCACTTTTCGAACAATTTGAAGTGGTTGAACCAACAATCAAAGCGTTTGATATTATGCTTAATGAGCCAAAACTTGGTCGTGAGGATTGGTGGTGGTGTGATGCGCTCTTTATGGCACCTCCGGGATTTGCTGCACTTGCTGAAATTACCCATGAGCGACGTTATTTAGATTATATGCACACAGCTTATTGGGATGCGATAGACCATTTGCGTGATCCTGAAACAGGGCTTATTTTTCGCGATCATCGTTATATTCCTGATGGTCAAGGAAATGAATTACGTGAAGCCAATGGTGAAAAAGTTTTTTGGAGCCGTGGCATTGGCTGGGTTTTAGCTTCAATACCTCGCATTCTTCAATATATGCCTGATGATTATCATGGTCGTGAGCGTTATATCGCACTGTTTAAAGAATTAGCGACATCCATTCTAGATTATCAACATGAAGATGGTTTTTGGCGAACAAGTTTACTCGATCCTGATAATTTTCCTGCACCAGAAAGTTCAGCAACAGCACTATTTTGTTATGGACTAGCATGGGGAATTAATCAGGGAGTATTAGAGAATGAAATTTATTTTCCTGCTTTAAATAAAGCATGGTCGGCATTACAAACCTGTATTCATGACAATGGCATGATAGGTTGGGTTCAACTTCCAGCATTTAACCCTCGTGACGTGAAGTTTGAACATAATATGGATTATGGTGCTGGTGCTTATTTATTAGCAGGAAGTGAAGTTTTAAACCTTTTGTAAATTGCTAGAGCTTTGATATTGACATTTTGTTGTTTTTCTTGCGCTTTACATGCCTTCCGCGCAATATTTTCCTAATTTTCCTATCTAGGAGCCGACCAAAATAGAGGTCGGTTTTTTTTATATTTAATATAATAATAAGAGGTAACAATAATCTGTTACCTCTTATTATAAGTTAGGGTGCTTAGATTCAAACCCAATAATGAAGGCAGGAAATTGTGGGGGATCGCTCCCCCACAAGATTAATATAAAATAAAA